>CAYUPI010000034.1:0-61407 GCA_964446585.1 uncultured Verrucomicrobiota bacterium | reverse complement strand
ACCAACACAGCCGGCGAACCCAACATTCACTCCGTCACCACCGGCTACGCGCTGATTAGCCCACCCGCGGGCATGAGTATCACCGCCAACGGCATCATCACGTGGACACCACAGCAGACCAACAGCCCCAGCACCAATCTAATTACCACCGTTGTAACCAACTCCAATCCTTACGATACGGTCAACCCGCGCCTGACGGCGACGAACACCTTCAGCGTTATTGTGAAAGAAGTGAACGTCCCGCCAACCCTGCCGACTATTGCCACCCAAACTGTCAACGAACTCACGCTGCTCACGGTGACCAACAGCGCCTCAGAGACCAACATCCACTCCGTTACCACGGGTTACGCGCTGGTTAATCCGCCGCCCGGCATGACCATCAGCACCAACGGCATCATCACCTGGACACCACAGCAGACCAACAGCCCCAGCACCAATCTCATCACAACTGTGGTCACCAACTCCAACCCTTATGACCTGGTCAACCCGAGTCTGAAGGCGACCAACACCTTCACGGTCATCGTCCGGGAAGTGAATGTGCCGCCGAGCTTACCGAACATCTCCACCCAAACTATCAACGAACTGACACTGCTCACCGTCACCAACACAGCCGGAGAACCCAACATTCACTCCGTCACAACCGGCTACGCGCTGATTAACCCACCCGCGGGCATGAGCATCAGCACCAGCGGCATCATCACCTGGACGCCGCAACAGACCAACAGCCCCAGCACCAATCTCATTACGACCGTGGTCACCAACTCCAACCCTTATGACCTGGTCAACCTGAGCCTGAAGGCAACCAACAGCTTCACCGTCATCGTCAAAGAAGTAAACGTTGCGCCGGTCTTACCGGCCATTCCGACGCAGACGGTCACCGAGCAGACGTTGCTAACGGTTGTCAACACCGCCACCGAATCGAACATTCACTCGACTGTGGGTTATACTCTGGTCAACCCGCCCGCCGGCATGACCATCAGCGCCAACGGGATTATCACGTGGACCCCGACTCATGCGCAGGCGCCCAGCACCAACCTCGTCACCACTATCGTCACCAACTCCAATCCGTACGACACGACCAACCCCCATCTGAGCGCGACCAACAGTTTCACCGTGATCGTTAACACTGCCATTGTCCTCACCCAGCCGACTTGGCTTGGAAACGGTCAGTTCCGGTTCTCCTTTATCAGCGCCTCCGGGGTCAAATATACGATCCAATACTCAAGCAACCTGACCAATTGGATTTCCGTGCTTACCTTCGACGGTCCGGGCGGCGCCGTGGACATTATTGACCCCAACGCCGGCGCAAGTCCTTACCGCTTCTACCGGGTAAGGGTTGGGCCTTAGTTTTGTTGTCCGGTACTGGATGCGAGCCTAGAGTGAGACCATTTAACCTCAAAGGTTCACATGGGGCGGCGCTGGGTGGTGCCATCTCGCCCGCTCTCTCGACCATATAGGGTCTTTGTGTTCACCCGCTCGGGCGGTCGCCCAGGTCAGCCGTTCATCAGATCCAGCGATTGCCATCAGCAAAACCTCAGGTCAGTCGCCAATGATCTTCACCAGCGCTCGTTTCCGTCGCCGACCGTCAAATTCACCATAGAAAATCTGCTCCCAGGGGCCAAAATCGAGTTTGCCCTTGGTGATCGCGACGACGACTTCGCGGCCCATCACCTGCCGTTTCATGTGCGCGTCGGCATTGTCTTCGCCGGTGCGATTGTGCTGGTACTGTGATGTGGGCGCGTGCGGGGCAAGTTTCTCGAGCCAGACATCGTAGTCGTGCAGCAGCCCATCTTCTGCGTCATTGATGAAGACCGAGGCCGTAATATGCATCGCATTCACGAGACAGATCCCCTCCTGCACGCTGCTTTTGCGCACCAACTCCTCGACCGTTCGCGTGATATTCACGAACCCGCGCCGGTTCGGCACTTCAAACCAAAGATGTTCAGTCAGGCTTTTCACGCCACTCATATGCACACAAAGCCAGAAGTCCGCAACGCCTCAGCGCCGAATTTTCCAGGGCTCTTGTCGCGTACTTAGGCGACATGCACGTAGCGGCAAGCCGGCTACTGTTAGCCCGAGAACTTGAGCGACTGAACCAGTGAGCACCCAGCCAACGCCTGAGCAGAGCCTTCATCGAGGCGCCCATTCAGTTGTCCCAGCCCGGGTTCGGTGAGCTTCTATGCCAGCAAGACTCGTTGACCCGCGCTATCAGCACTTCAAATTGCTGGTTGCGGAAATTTCGACTTCCGGTTGGCGGAACTTTTTCTTCATGGTTTTTGGTGAGGTAAGCATTCCTCTCTCGATGCTGGTTTGGGTTGGGCAAACTCAATTTGAAGGTGCCGCCCTCGGCGCCCCGCCTCCTGTGTCCCTCGCAATTAGCTGCCCGACCAACGTGACCGTCCAATGCGCTTCTACCGTTCCTCCGGCCGCGACCGATTCGGCTGGTTTCACTGCCCAAGGAGGGACTATATCGGGAGACTGCTCCGCCGAAGTGCTCATCTCTCACAGCGACGCAACAAACCACCAGACTTGCCCCAACCGATTCGCCATCACGCGCACTTATTCGGTAGCCGATTTGTGCGGCAACGTTCAGGTGTGCGACCAGACCATCACCGTCAACGACACGACTGCGCCCGCAGCTAGCTGCCCGCCCGATGTAATGGTGCATGGTGACTGGGCCGTCCCGCCGCCGGCTACCAATTCCGCGAGCTTCCTGTCGCAGGGCGGGACGATTTCGGAAAACTGCGATGGCGCGCTGCTCGTTACCTCTACCGATGCGACCAATCACCAGACCTGCCCCAACCGTTTCTTCATCACGCGTACCTATTCTGTCACGGATGTTTGTGGAAATACTGTGATGTGCGCGCAGACCATCACGGGCAACGAAACGAATCCCGCGGTAAATATCTGTCCCCCAGCCGGACTGGTGAGCCGGGCCGGAGATCTCAGCATCGTTTTGCACTGGGACAATAACACCGAGCCGAATCTTGCAGGCTATCGGGTGTACCGTTCGCCAGGCAGCGGGGGTCCATTCACTCTTCAGAATTCAAACCTGCTCACCTCTCTAGGTTTCTGCGATCTCAATGTTACTAATGGCCAAACCAACTACTACCGGATCACCGCAGTAACCACCAGTTCTCAGGAAAGTCTGCCTTCGGCTACCTTGGCCGCCGTCCCGCACCTCTTTGCCAGCGATGACGAATTCCTCGAGTACATACAGCAGGTTCATTTCGATTACTTTTGGTACCTGTCTAATCCGACCAACGGGCTCGTGCCCGATCGAACCCCAGCCGGCTCGCCTTGCAGTATCGCGGCCGTTGGATTCGGGCTCACCGTACTCGGCATCGGCATTGACCATGGTTGGATTTCACGCGCCGATGGTGCCGCGCGGGTCCTGACGACCTTGAACACCTTTCTGCAGGGACCCCAAGGCACTAATGTGTCGGGTGTGATTGGCTACAACGGATGGTTCTACCACTTTCTGGACATGAATAGCGCCGTCCGCACCTGGAATTGCGAGTTGTCCTCCATTGATACCGCACTGCTGGTGGCCGGGATCATGTACGCCAAGCAATATTTTGACGGCACCAACAACAACGAGACCGCCATCCGCAACACCGCAGACGCCATCTTTAACCGCATCAATTGGCACTGGATGTCCCGGATCTACTCTGCTGTCGCCATGGGGTGGCTCCCGGACGGTTCAGGGTTTTCAAGTTTCGGTGACTGGATTGGCTACAACGAAGCCATGATTCTTTACTGTTTGGGTTTGGGAGCGGGGACAAATGCCCTGCCTGCCAATGCCTGGTTCGCCTGGACCAGCGGCTACAACTGGGCTGGCTTATACGGCCAGAACTACGTTTATTTTCCTCCCTTATTTGGGCATCAATATTCGCACTGCTGGATCGACTTTCGCCATAACGCCGACCGTTATATGACCAACCGCAGCAGCTCCTATTTCGAAAACTCACGCCGGGCGACCCTCGCCCAGCGCGCCTACTGCATTGCCAACCCGTCTCATCAGGTCGGGTATTCCAGCAACCTATGGGGATTGACCGCGTGTGACTCCCCCACGGGTTACGCGGCCCATGGCGCTCCACCGGCCCAAAACGATGACGGCACCATCGCCCCGACTGCCCCCGGCGGCTCGATGCCCTTCGCTCCCGAATACTGTTTGCCGGCGTTGCGCTACATCTATACCCAACTGCGGACGAATATCTGGACGGCCTACGGCTTTAGGGACGCTTTCAATCTTGGTGTCAATTGGTACGATCCTGATGAACTGGGCATCGATCAAGGGCCCATCGTCATCATGATCGAGAACTACCGCACCCAGCGAGTGTGGCGGCTTTTCATGAAAAATCCTGAAGTCCAGCGCGGTTTGCAGCTTGCGGGCTTTGTCTCGCTGCCCTTTGTGCCGGTCGCGCTTCAGAACCTGCCCGACCAGAGCGCTCTTAACCTTTACTGGGACGCCACTCCGAACCGCACGTACCAGGTGGAATATTCGCCGGATCTTTTCTCCTGGTTCGCTTCTCCAACCGGCGAACTCAAGGCCACTAATGGTCCTACGCTCAATTGGATGGATGTCGGGCCACCGGCCACCGTGTCCGCCCGCGCCACCATGCCGTACCGCTTCTATAGAGTCTTTCGCTTTGGACCGCCCTAAGTCCCAACAGGCGGTGGCCTTAGATGCCATACTCGATCAGCCCTGACAACAACTGTCACTGCCCTAGCGCAACGAGTATGTCTTGCGTTTGCCGTCGATCTCCACAGTTACAGTGTCTCGCACGATGCTAATCACCGTGGCGTCGTCCACGCTGTCTCCGGCATAAACCGTGGCGCCGTTCAATATCGCGCAAGGGCGGGACGGAGTATAAAAAATGGCGCTTAACCGAAACTGCGGCTTTGGGGTTTCCTTGAGCGCAATGCCTGGATGCGGGATATTGGTCGGAACAGCCGGGGACACGGCCGCCGGAGCTGGCGCCGGGACAGGGACGGAAACCTCTGGCTGGGGAACGCTTAAGGCAGTCGATGTCTCCTCTGAAGCCGGCTCGGCCGGTGCTGCTTCCGGCGCGGTTGTGGTGGGTGTTCCGCGTGCCGGCGTCGAAGCGGCGACCACAGGCGGCTGGAAGTCAGATGAGCGGGCGTAAACAGGGACCGGTTCGCTGAGCTCGGGTCGGATCCCTTGCCAGAGAGCCAGCAACGCCAGGACTCCCGTGGCGACACCCGTATAAATCCAGTGCCGCTGCCGATGAACAGCAGCGCGAACTGCCGGCATTCCGCCTCGCCGCCCTCGGCACGCGGGCGTAGCTGTCCGGCTTGCGTCGGCGGGTCCCGGAACCAGCTCCACTGTGCGCGGTGGCGGCGTGCTCGAAAGCATTGGTGAGGCCGATTCCTTGCTTTTCGCCACATCGGACTCCAGCTCGGCGTCTGCAGCTCGGCGGTTTGCGAACGCGGCGTGCCACACCGGCAGTCGGTGGAGTAGCCCTAGTTCATTGACGAATGGCGTATGAATAATCGGGGCGACCCGGAAGTCGTCAGCCGTACCGAGTTCATGCTCGAGGACGTTCGCAATGTGGACAGCAGCGAGAGGAGTGAGCTGCTGGTTTTCGCCCAGGGGCGGCTCGTGGTGGAAAGCAACGGCTTCGACTACCGAGGCGGGCAGGTTCCACATGCCCACCAGGCAGCCCCCGATTTCGCCGTGGTTGGCGCCAAACATCTCTTTTTCAATATCCCAGAGCGCAACGGGCTGTTTGCGCGCGAGCGAATGAACGCGCCCGTACAAATCGTCGTAGTTCAAGACCAGCACCACCTTGCCGAGGTCGTGCACCAGCCCCGCCATGAACGCCTCCTGTGCCAGTCGTCGATCCATGCGCTCGAAAAGTACCAGGTCGCGCGCCAGGCTGGCCACGTTGATGTTGTGTTGCCATAATTGTTCGAGCGACAAATAGCTCGGTTTCAATTGACCATGCTCGGCCAGATATCGCAGCGCCATCATCAGCGCTTTCATTGTTTCCAACCCTAGAAATTCGACAGCCTCCACCGGGTCGGTGATGTTCCGGCGTGCACCAGCGCAAGACGAATTGGTTAGTCTCAATATCTCAGCCATGAGCGCCGCGTCGCGGGCGACGATTCTTCCCACCTCCTCGCTTGTAACGCTCGGAGCCTCCAGGGCCTTGAGAACCTCGGCATAGACTGACGGAGCCGTCGGCGAGGCCCCGGCGCCGGCGGGCAGGCTCCCGTTCGGGCTGGAGTTCGAAACCTGCGGAACCATCCCACTCTCGATCCGGCTTTTCAATGAAGCCGGCTCGATGGGTTTAGGCAGGAGGCCATGCGGGACGAGCACTTTCGCGGCGACGAGCGCCAGATCGGCCTCATTGGCGAGAAGGAATCGGATAGTCAACGGGCACTTTTCCATAGCCTGATTGAGCAACTCGCTCGCATCGGGCGAGCCGAGATTGAAATCGGCCAGGAGCGCGTCGAATGAGGAATTCTCCAGTCGTGCCAGGGCTTCGGCCTCGCTGGTGGTTGAGGTTATTTCCCACTCGGCGCCCAAAGCCTCGACAATGTCAATTGACGTCTGCGGGTCGGGAACTGCCAGTAAAATGGTTCGGGTGCTCGTCATACTGCCAGAATTGCAGCATTTTCCTGACCAACTGGGACGCCTCCTTCCGCCAGGGCTCGCTCCGGAAGCGTCCACTTGGCAGTACGCTTAAATAGCCAGTCAACAACTGGTTATGTTTGAAGAAGCCGGAGGCGATCCTAAACCGCAGCGGATCCCGGGGTTCTTGGTCAAACCGCAGGTCTGTTTGGGTGCCCCATCTCCAGCCGACGGTTCCAGCCAGGAACTGAATGAAGCGCGATTTCCATCAGAAAAATGAACCTTTTGACACGCTCGCGGTATTAACGTGTGGACAAAGTTTCGTGAACCGATCACATGAGATTATGAAATCGCTCTGCATAGCCTGTTTGACCACGGCCAGCGTCATCTTTAGCGCCAGCGGTGAGCAATTCCGCACAGATATCAATCCAGCGCTGTTGTATTATCAGGCGTTTCTGCTGGCCCCGGACCTGGAACCGGCCGATCGCGATTTCCTCTGGGCGCATGGAACACCGGGCGAGATTCTTCCTGAAAAGTTCGGTGAACTCATGGCCAAATACGATGGCCAGTTCACCTTGGTGCGAAGTGCAGCCCGCTCGACGGCGCCGTGTGATTGGGGCATTGACCGGAGCGCAGGCCCTTCCACGTTTCTGCCCCATCTCGCCCGCGCCAAGGCTGTAGTGCAGACTGCACGTTTTCGTGCCATTTGGGCATTCCAGCAGGGGCGCACAACCGATGCCTGCGACGATCTGGTGGCGGCATTTGTGCTGGGAAAAAATATCTCCCGTGACGGCACGACGATTTCCGTGCTGGTCCAACTGGCCATTGAAGCCCTTGTCTGTAGCGCAGTGGCGGAGAACTTCTGGCAATTTACCCCCGACACATTGCAGCGGTTGGCCGATGGTTTTGAGGCTGCTCCGGCTCGCGGCACAGTTGCTGCCTCCATCGTCTCGGAGAAATCCCTCCTCCGTGATTGGACGGTGCGCAAGATCCAAGATCTGCAGCGGCAGAATCCTGGGGATGATGCGAGAGTGATGGAAGGGATTCATGAATTCATGACTCCAAAAGATCCCCACGTTGCGCTGGCGGAAACTGATTTTTGGGGGCACTTGACAATAGCTGCGGGAGGAACGAGCGACGGAATGCTCAAACTGCTGGAGGATCGCGAGCGAGTTTACCAAAAATTCTCCACGCTCCTGACCCTTCCCTATGCGGAGTATGAAAATCAATTGAAGACCTTTAGTGCCGAGTTCCAGGATTCGTCCAATCCATTTGTTTCCGCGAGCGTTCCAAGCTTGCTAAGAGCCCGTTCGAGGGAATTCAGGATACTGGCGACCATGAGCATGGTTCGGGCCGCAATCGGCTACAAATTGCATGGCGAAACTGCGTTACTGAAGTGGAAAGACCCGTGTGGCAATGGTCCTTTCTCCCTTCGGCGCTTTGTTTTCGAAGGCATGGACCGCGGATTCGTACTGAGATCAGCCTATTATGTGGACGGCGATGACTCGGGGGCGCTCATTTTCGTCGAGAAAGCAGGGCCTCCATTCCGGGTATCCGGACGGCAGATCGGGACGCCCCTATCGAAGGAGTCCGCAGAGGATGCTTTCCGCAAGCGATATGGCCTCGACCAACGCAAGTAGGCGTTCCCCGAAATGGGAGTGTGCCGGTCCCCGGGCACAGCAAGAGACGATAAGATTAGCGCCTTGGAAGTTTCGAGCGATTCGCCCGTACGGAAATTGCTGCGCCCGAGACGGGCGCTCTCCGCCCTTCGCTGGGGCGCAAGGCAGTCCTTGATTGGACTGACGATCTATTCGCAATATAGTTAGCATGTGTTGAGCCTCAACCCAACGCTCGTGGACATCGTTCCCTCAGAGACGCGCGATTCCCTCGCGCAGGCCCGGGCGGGTGATCTCGAGGCGTTCGGCGAAATCTGCCGCGTTTACGAAACCCGTTTGCTGCGTCAGGCGCTAGCGCTTTGTGGCAACGAAAGCGTGGCGGAGGATTTGGCCCAGGACACGCTGGGGGAAGCCTGGAAAAGCCTCCGTCGCTATAATGGCCGCTGCCAGTTCTTCACCTGGCTCTGTGCAATTCTGCTCAATCGTTACCGCAATCGTCTGCGGGCGAAGCGCGCCATTCCCTTTTCCCAGTTTGAGCAACAAGCCGACAGTGAAGTTCGAAGCAAGCTCGCTGAGTTGGCTGACCCGTGTGGCGCGCCAGACGAAGTCGCCCAGGTTCACGAGCGAGCCGCCTTGGTGCGAACCTGCCTGGAAGCTTTGCCCGCAAAACATCAGCAGGTGATTTATTTGCGCTTCTTCGTGGACGATTCGCTCGAGGGGATCGCCGCCGCCCTGGGCTGTTCCATCGGCACTGTGAAATCTCGGCTGTTCCATGCCCTGGAGAAGTTGCGAGCCATGAATGTCATGAGCGAGCAACGTCAGGAATTGAAATCGAAAGGCGGAAATTTATGAAACCATGTCGCAAAAACCGGAAACTGATTGCCTGGCTGACGGTCGGCGCGCTGGAAAGCGCGCAGGAAAGGGGGCTCCGCGCGCATATTGAAACCTGCGCCGGCTGCCGGCGCTATTTCGAGGAAATTTCTGAGGTCGCCCACAAACTCCAGGCGCCGGAGCCCGAGGCGAACATTCAGGCGTCGGCATACTTTCATCGGCGTGTGCTCAGCGCTCTGAAAGAGGAGGACACCTCGCTGAATTGGCCAGTTCCTGTTGCCCAATGGGTCACGAATTGGCGGTTAGCTCTGCCGGCTGCTGTTGCGGCAGTATTGATGATCTTGGCCTTGGCCATCTTCCTGCACCCACCGGCAGTTGCTCCGTCGGCAATCACCGATGCCCAATCTGTTCCCCCGGCCGTGGTTCGCAAAGCCGATCCGCTGCCGACTCTTTCGAACTACGAGATGGTAGCCAATCAATCCCTCGATCAGTTCGACGAACTTTTGAACCGCCAGGCCAGCAGAAACCCGCCGCCGGCTCCGATTTTTCAGGCCTCGAGTCTCCTTCCTGAAACCGTGACCGAATAGGCAAGAGCTTAGTTGTGGCGGGGATCGGCCTTGACACTTTGAGTCCACAAGTTAAACTTGAGATGAACTTTGTGCCGTATGAATTCGACCATTAATGCCAAGGAATTGCGGGCTCGGCTGCCGAAAGTTGTGGAGCGCGTGCGCAAGGGTGCCCGATTCACTGTGTTGTACCGGAGCCGGCCGGCCTTCCGCATTGTGCCCATGCACGAGGCAGCCGCCGAGGCGAGCGACCTGCGGAGCGAGACCCTATATCGCGCCAACGCAGTTGGTCGGGCGTCCGATGGCCGCTCGGCAGCGGAGCATGACGCCATTTTGTACCCCCGATGAAGGGGCTGTTCGCCGACACGGCGGGTTGGATGGCCTGCGCGGACGAAGGAGACCCGGCGCACCAGCAAGCCGTGGCGGCTCGTGATCTTTGGCTGGAGAGCGCGGGGGCGCTTGTGACAACCGATTACATCGTTGATGAAACTTTGACGTTACTTCGCGCTCGCCTGGGATTGAGGGCTGCCGACCTTTGGTGGAAGCAAATCGAAGGCAGCGGGCGCCTTCGATGGGAATGGATCGGGATCGAGCGGGCGGAGAAAGCCCGAGAGATCTTTTTCCGGTTCCGGGACAAAAGTTACTCGTTTACCCACTGCACCAGTTTCGTGGTGATGAAAGAACTTAGGCTGAGGCAGGCGCTCACGACCGACGAACATTTTGCGCAGATGGGATTTGAGATGCTGCCCGGTATGCGCCGGAAAAGGTAGCAATTAACGAATGGAGCGCACTGACAAACTCGCCGTTGTGACGGGCGCTTCGAGTGGGCTGGGCGAGGTATTCGCGCGTAAGCTGGCGGTCCGAGGTTATCGCCTTTTGCTGGTGGCGCGGCGCGCGCACAGGTTGCGAACGCTGGCGGCTGCTCTTGGTCCGGAGCATGAAGTGATGGCAGCGGACCTGGCGAAGGAGGACGACCTTGAGTTGCTGGCACGCCGGTTGGAGGCGGCGCCGGCTCTCCAACTGCTGGTCAATAACGCGGGTTTTGGCACCAAGGGCCTGTTCTGGGAAACGGATTACGGGCGGCAGCTCGAGATGCATCGACTGCATGTGCTGGCGCCCCTGCGGCTGACCCGCGCGGCGCTGCCGGGCATGGTGAAACGCAATGCGGGAGCGGTGATCAATGTCTCCTCGGTGGCGGCATTTTTCCGGAGCCGCGGCAATGCCAGCTACTGCGCGACCAAGGGTTGGATGAACGATTTCACTGAGGCGCTGTACCTAGAGCTGAAGGCCACGGGCTCGGCGGTGAAGGTGCAGGCGCTGTGCCCGGGTTTCACCTACACCGAATTCCACGACACGATGGGCGTCTCCCGTGGCGCGGTTCCGAAAAGCATGTGGTTGCCCGCCGAGTTTGTAGTCGAGGAATCGATACGCGGTCTGGAGCGTGGCAAGCTATTCGTCATACCGGGCTGGCGATACAAGCTGTTGATCGCGCTCGGCACGCGTCTTCCGATCGGGTTGAGATTGGCGATGCAATCCAAGTCGCCGCATACGAAAGGGAGGACTTAGCTGTCTCAAGGCCAAGGAAAACCACTAATCGACACTAATAAACACTAATTCTCCGGTTCACTGCCTCCAGTACTCGTAGCCGCTGCCGGTTCCGCCCAGGCTCATGACGCCCCCCTCGCTCATGGCCGTGCCGCCGTAAGAGGTCATCTTCGCTTTCTTGCGGAACTCGTCCAGATCGAGTTTGCCCTTGGCGAACGCGTCAGCGTCCGCCTTCCGGACGCGAATCGTCAGGACGGTGCCGCGCGCGCGCCCGGTTCTCGAATCTCCCAAGACCCAGACGTAGTTCTGGAGTGTCGTAAAACCAGATCCACGTTTGGCAGCCGGTGCGGTTCTCGCCGAACGTCCCGCGCCGCCGAAAATGCAGACGGTCACCGAATCATCCGCTTTCAGTTCGCGAATGTTGGAGCTGTTCTTTAGCGCGTCCAGGATCGCATCCTTCAATTTGTTGACCTTGTCCTGGTCATATTCCTCGGCGGGAGCCGTGGTCGGCTTGGTTTCAACCCGTTGACCGTAAATCTCCTGCCGCGCCTCTTCCCAGGTCGAGCTTGTCTCTGCCGGCTCCTTGCGCGGCTCGCTTTTCGGCGGCTGGACGAGAGGAAAACTGACGTTGAGAAAGAAAACCGCGCCGTAGCCGTCCAGGTAAAGGCTGCGAATCGGGTTCGAGCTCCAGCTAAAAACGACGTCAATTCCCATCGCTTTGCGCGCGTGCGGTTGGCCGCTGAATTTGTCCTCAAGGGCTTTTTCCAGAATATGCGACATCACAGGCAAATCCTCCTCCAGGGCCGATTGCGCCTTCGAATCGAAATCCGACGAGCGAACTACCAATGCGTTGCCGCTGCCGAACCCATGACGGGCGAAAGGATGAAACGTGCTCGTTGAGCCGGACATGGCTGACGCCGCTTCTTCAGAGCTGGCCGCGCCTGCTGCTGCTGCTTCTGCAATTTGCGCATTCGCCAGGCTTAACTGGGCATTGGCTTCCGCGAGCTGCTCATTGAGAGGCGCGAGGGCCGGCTCCGGTGTTTCCGGGGCGGCAGGCACAGGCGCGAGCGCCGGTGCCGGCGGTTTGGTCTTTGGTGGACCTTCCACAGGCGTGGTCTCAGCGTCGCTGTTAACCGGTATTACACGCGGTTGTATCCCTGTTCCAGTCAGCGCCATCGCAGCGCTCATCACAACAATTGCAATCATTTTTTTCATAGGTTTTTCATTGTCCTTTCCTGACTGATTGATGGGTTTAACTCATTGAATCGATCTGATATTGAACATCAACAGACAGAGGCAGGGGCATCGGTGACATGCCAACTGTGGCCTCCAGTTTGTATAGCGCGGACTCCTTCTTTGGCTCATTAGCAGACCCTTGAGTTTATTGGTGTTCGTTCGTGGTTTCCTCTCGGTACGGCGAGGAACGAGGAAAGCGTCTCACTTCGCATCGGCCAGCCGCGTGTAGCCCGCCAACTGCGCCAATCCCTCCGCCGTGTCTTTCAACCCGTTGTCGGCATTGACGGCCACTGTATCCAGGTCCTGTTTCAGCGAGACAAACTGCTCGAAGCTTTGGGATTCGAGCTTGTTCAGCGCGGCGTAAATCGCGCGGTTATCTTCCCCCCGAGTGTCTTGCAGCGCTTTTGCCAAAAGGGCCACCGCCTGGTCAGTCTGCTGGCCGGCAGCCGCAAGAGTGGCCGACCCGTTGCGGTCCAATTCGGCGCGGACGAATAGCGCCAGTTCCTGGCTCAACTCGCGCCGCAATTCGGGCGCGATGGCCGCTCGCACTTTGGCCACGTCGGCTCTCGCCGCCGTCAGGCGGCCGACGCCAAATCCCAGCAACAGGATCACCGCTGCCGCCGTCGCCCAGTTCAAAAAGGGCGCGAAAGTGGGGGCCGCCCTCGGAGCCGGCGGCAACTTCCACGCGTTCAGCCGTCCCAGGCTGCGCTGCCAGCTTTCGATTTCGGCGCGACAATCCGCACAATCGCGCAAATGTGACTTCAACTCGCGCCGGACCTCGGGTTTTGCTTCCCCGAAAAGGTACGGCACCCATTCATCATGCTTTGGATGGTTCATAATAACTCATTATTAAATCGTGATCCGTGATTCGCGACGCGTGATTAAGGCTGGCTTGTCGTGAAAGTCCCGACGGCGCCGGTCCCGAGCCGTCCGGCATTGCGCGAAGTTGTGGTTGTGGTTTTGCTCTCAGCTTCGGTTCCAGCAGCCGGCTCAAGCGCCCCAGGGCTTCTGCCATCCGCGAGTTCACCGTGCCCTCCGGAATCTCAAGAACCTCGGCGATTCTCGCCAGTTTCAGGTCTTCGTAATGGCGGAGAACCAGCACGGTGCGATAAATCTCGGGAAGCTGGAGCAAGGCCTGGCGCACCAGCTCGCCCTCTTCCAGTTGCGCCGCCCGCAAGTCCGGCCCCGGCCGGTCGCTAGCTTCCTCGCCCAACTCGGCCTCGTCTTCTCCCGGCTCAGGTTCCTGGAAAAATGCGCGCCGCCTTTGTTGTCGCCTCAATTCGTCGTAACAAAGATTGAGGGCGATGCGCCATAGGAACGTCGAAAACCGCGCCGTCGGCTCATACGACTTTCGTTTTTCGAACAAACGCAAAAAAGTGTCTTGTTTCAGGTCCTCGCCGCGGTGCGCGTCCCCGGTCATTCGGGTGCACAGCCGCCGGATGGGTTCGTCCCAGCGTTTCATCAACCGCGCGAATTCGTGATGATCGTCGTGCGTTTTGACGAGGCACATCGCTTCCTCGTCCGTGCGCGGACGTAGCAACGACATCGTCGCATCCACAAAGCCCTTCATCATTCTTTCTAAGGTTAAACGTTCCAGCCCGAAAAATCGTCGGAAAAAAATGGTGCCGGGGAAGGAACTCTTGAAGCCGCTGGCCGGCCCGGTCTCGTCGTTCCAGCTCACCGGTGGGGGAGTAGCCAAGTGGTAAGGCAGGGCTCTGCAAAAGCGTTATGCGTCGGTTCGATTCCGACACTCGCCTCCAGCTTCAGCGCTTGGGCTTGAACGATTTGGGAGGTTTGAGGGGTGAAAATGTCAGCAAAAGTGTCAGCAGAAAATGGCACTTTCGGGCACTCTCGGACAATTCGATTGCGCTCGCTCACTGCACATTAACTCGGAACGCCAAGTTCTTCATAACCTCGATGCATGATAAAAATGAAAAGCATGTATCGCAAATTCCGCAAAGGAAAAGGCAAAGTTTGGTATTGTCAGAATAATGAGACGGGAAAACAGGAGAGTCTGAAAACCAAAGACCTCGCAGAAGCAAACCGACTTCTGGACATTAAAAACCACCCTTACCGTTTTGCCGCGTTCAATCTGCAAATGGCGCGGACTCACTTACAGATGAGCAATCCCGAAATCAACAATCGGACTTGGCAGCAGGTAATGGATGCGCTGGCACGCACCAAGATGGGCAGGACTAAAATCCGATACGAAAGAGCGGCGAAAGATAAGGCGCTCGATGCAATTCGAAACGCGGTCCTGATTGAGACGGCACCAGAAGCCCTTTTTGATGTGATGGCCAAAGGAACGGTTTGCACTAACGTGTATCTAAGGCGCTGGCACAACTTCGCCGTTGATATGAACTGGCTTCTCCTGCCTTTGATTCCCAAGAACCGATGGCCAGCAGTTAAGCACGAGGAAAAACGTGCAATTACTTTGGACGAGCACACGCGCATTGTGGAGCGAGAGCGGAATCCCGAGCGGAGAGCGTTTTACGAGGTTTGCTGGCATATCGGGGCTTCACAGTCAGATGTCGCGAATCTGAATGTCGATAATATCGATTGGAAGAATCGAACCTTGAACTTCATTCGTCAGAAAACAAAAGAGCCTGTCCATATGTCCATCGGACCAGAACTTGAAAGACTGCTTCGCGCATTGCCTCAGTCTGGCCTCTTGTTCCCGTATGCTGACCGAATTCTCGCGGCCAAATCCAAAGACTCGGACGCGGACGTAAGCAAGTTAGAGCGCGAGCTTGATGAATTGGTGTATGCGCTCTACGGCCTCACGCCGGAAGAAATCAAAACCGTGGAGGGCGCGGCCAAGTAGTCGGGCTTAATTCGTCTTGTTTTTTTAGCCGAGCCTTTCGCGGGTCAGCTACAACTTGGCAATTATCAAGGCGAGAACGTTTCTCAAGGATTCTATCATTACGCCCCGAGTTTGTTCCCCCGAATCAAGAAAGCCTTTGTGGGCGTAAGCGCAACGGTGGCCATATAACTTGTCAAACCACTTGAGAAGGTCAGGTCGTAAAGCTTTTATGCCGTCCTCGATAAGCTTTCTGTTTCCGTGCACTTTATTTGGCGGGACAAACAGATGCTCAAGGCAGCAATATAGCAAAAGCAATTTGGCACCGTCGTCGGGCAGTTGTGTGACCGAATTTAACAGGTCGAGAGTGGGGATTACGTCCTTCAATGTCTTTTGCTTCCAAGGATGCTCCATGCTTTCGAGAATCTTTCTGTTCTCCAAAACAAAAGATTCGATTCTCCGAAACGTCCTGTTGTCTAACCACATGTTCGAGAGTCGCCGATAACCAAAGGACACAAATAGATTTCCATCAGGCGATTTGCGCCATGATTCAAACGCTCCCTCAAGCCAAGAATAGGCTGCCTCAGTATGAGAACCTAGCCATACAGACCCTTTCGGGGGCAAAAATGAAACGTCAGTATGCGAATCTATCTGAGGCGCATAAACAAATCCCGCAATTCGCAAAAGTTGCAAAAAGGCTCTCAGCCAAGAAGCGGCATGGAGATAACAATATGATTCAGAGCCAGTCACCGTGAAGCCGATGGACGGAGCGTAAAAATATTCCTGACACTGCTTTTTTGTGTATTCCCTGAGTCCCGGCTGCATCCGCTTATACTTGTCCATCAAAGCTTCTTGATTTACGAAAGCAACAAAAGGGACGCCTAACTTTTTAAAAAGCTGCTCAAAAAACGTCTGAATGGCTTTTTCGTCCCGCCTCGAATCACTTTTGCCCAGCCCGACGAACGAACTTATTTGAGTCAGCAGGGTTCTCTCTTTGATTTCGTCCTTAATCCACCCAAAAAAGGCTTCAACGGCTTCGCTAATTTTTGGTGGCTTGTGCCTCCATATTCCCAACGCAGACGAGCCTTCGCCTGAACGCTGCAAAAAAGAGGCTTCGTCCTGACTGGCAAACAGAAGCTTGGCCCGGAAGATGGCGTCCACCAAGTCCGTTGGCAGAATGCGCAATCCCTTTTCGTCAAAGAAATGGCAATCGTCAAACAGCTCCCCAATGAGGATGCGCTTTCGATAGTATTGTTTATCCCCATACTGATTTTTTAGTGGCGTACTGAGGGCCAGAGAAAGTTCTTTGTCGGCTTCCTTTTCGAGACGCTCAAAGCGGACTTGCCCAATTTGATTCCTGATTGTGTTTAGGTATGACATGGGTACTTGGACGGCACGCTCCCCGAAGTCCGTTGACTTTGGACGCCCGTCACCGCTGCGAAACTATTGTCAGCAAAAGTGTCAGCAGGCGAGTGCGAAAAGGCCTGAGTATGTAGTGAAAGAGTAGGCTTGATTAGTTTGCAGAAACCGCGTATTTTCAGCGCTGAAATCGAGGTTCATACTGCGATTCCGACACTCGCCTCCATCCCTATCCACATATATTCCGACTTTCCACAGAGCAACGCTGCAGGTCAAGCGCTCGGCAAGTATCCGTGTCCATCATCGGTTCATCTGTGGTTAATGAACTTCTCCGCACGGCCCCCGCGCAGAACACCGCCCGGAGCGGAACGTCGAAAACCCGGCCAATTCAAACCAAGTTAAGCCAAATAAAGCCAAATTAAGCCTATTAAAGCTTCCGATTTCCAGCTCCGCGACAGCAAGCAGCAGCCGCCCGCCTGCTGCTCAATTCCAGGTTCTTGACTCGGCCTAACGCTTTGGCGAAGACGTTTCCGCCTTTTTCCCATATCGAATTCGGCCTTGTTCGCGGCTAATCGCGGCTAATCGCGGTTATTCGTGCATAAAAAAATGAGGCCCTTTTCGATCGGAGTGTGAACGGCTCGTCCCTGCACGGCAGCCGACCTGGCGCCGACCGCCTCAGAAATTCAAGGCAATTCAAGGGAGTTCAAAGGGGTTCAAGCCAAAAATGTTTCCCCGAGGCCACCGCAGGGACATCCCCTTGGAATTTGGAGCTTGGGTCTTGATTGGGGTTTGGATTTTGTGATTTGGGATTTGCGCCTTTTCGGGTTAGAGTTTCCACCTGTTTCTTTGGCGATGCAAACCATGAAAGATATTGTCCCGGCGCCGCCGCCGATCGTGCGCAACGATGTGGCCGCGGTGCAAGCGCTCTTCCAGCAAAACGTCATACCCAGTTACGGCCGGTTTGACCTGGTGTTGAGCCATGGCTCGGGCAGCTACGTTTATGACGTGACAGGAAAGCGCTATCTCGATTTGGGCGGCGGCATCGCCGTCACCGCGCTCGGCCACGCGCACCCGGCCATCACCGAAGCCCTGGTCGAGCAATCGCGCAAGCTCGTTCACGTGTCGAACTTTTATTATCACGAACAGCAAGGCCGGCTGGCCCAGGCGCTGGTGGGTCTGCTCGGGCCGGGCAAATGCTTTTTCTGTAATAGTGGGGGCGAAGCCAACGAAGGGTTGTTCAAGCTGGCGCGCAGATTTGGCCACGAGGACGGCCGATTCGAGATTCTCACCACCGTTAATTCGTTTCATGGGCGGACCCTGGCCGGCATCGCTGCCACTGGACAGGAGAAGATCAAGAAGGGGTTCGGCCCCAGCGTGCCGGGTTTTCGCCATGCGCCCTATAATGATCTGGCGGCCATGCGGGCGTTGATCTCTCCGGCGACGGTCGCGATCCTGGTAGAAGGCATCCAGGGTGAAGGCGGAGTGACGCCGGCCGCGCCAGACTATCTGTTGGGCCTGCGCCAATTGTGCGACGAGCATAACCTGCTGCTCTTTATGGACGGCGTCCAGGATGGCCATTTCCGAACCGGGAGGTTCCAGAGTTTCCAAAGAATCCTTGAGGACGTACCGCCGCCTGCGCTGAGTGGCAACTCACAGTTCCCAGCCGGCTTCCTTCCCGACGGGATCTCGATGGCCAAATCGCTGGGCGGCGGATTTCCGGTCGGCGCATTCTGGGTGCGCGCGCCGTATGCGGATTTGCTGGGCGCGGGTAGCCACGGCACAACTTACGGCGGCTCGCCGCTGGCCTGCGCGGTGGCGTCGAAGATCCTCGAGGTGATCCGGCGCGAACGGCTAGACGACAACGCGCGGCAGGTCGGGGAATTCCTCAAGAACGGCCTGCAACGGCTGGCGCAAAAATATGCAGGTGTCATCTCGAACGTGCGCGGACTGGGCTTGATGCTTGGCATGGAGCTGGCGCCGAACTTGCCCGTTTTGCCAGGCGATCCCGCCAAGAGCCAGGCCGTCCGGTTCGCGAACCTGCTGCACGCAGCAGGCTTGCTGGTGATCCCGGCGGGGACGCACATTCTCCGGTTTCTGCCGGCGCTGAACCTGCGTGAGGCCGAGGCGAAGGAGGGATTGGAGATTGTGGAGTCAGTACTGGGAAAGCTGTGAACCAACTAATCGGGCGGCGACAAAGCATCCGAACAGGAACGACGCATTTGAACCACTAATTCACACTAATCAACACTAATGGAACTCTTGGTAGAACTGATTGGGCGATGAAGCATCTTCTGAGCATCGAGAAATTGACGCGGGCCGAGATGGAAAAAATCCTGGCCGACTCCGTCACGATGAAAAAGGAACGGGGGCGACATTCCCGCAGTCCCTTGGCTGGGAAAATCTGGGCGATGCTGTTCTCGAAATCCTCGACGAGGACGCGGGTCTCGTTCGACGTGGGCATCCGGGAGCTGGGTGGGCAGGTGATTTTTTTGCCCACGACGGAAATTCAGCTTGGACGCGGCGAATCTATCAAAGACACGGCGCGGGTGCTGGGGCGAATCGTCCACGGGGCAGTGTTCCGGACCTACGCCCAGAGAGACGTCGAGGAATTCGCGCGTTATGCGGCCATTCCGACCGTCAACGCGCTGACGGACGAAGAGCATCCGTGCCAGATCCTGGCGGATATTTTCACTTTCCAAGAGAAGCGCGGATCGATTCAGGGCAAGATCGTGACCTTCGTTGGGGACGGCGCGTGCAATGTCGCCAACTCCTGGATATTCGCCGCCGCCAGGCTGGGTTTCGAGCTGCGCATCGCCGCGCCCAAGGCCTTCCAGCCCGCGCCCGCTTTGCTGAAACGAGCTGGCGGCGCAGTCAGTTGCACCGAGGACATCAAGACCGCCGCCGCCGGCGCCGATTTGCTCTACACCGACGTTTGGATTTCGATGGGCAAAGAGGCCGAATCCAGCGAGCGCATCCGGCAGTTAAAGGGTTTTCAGGTCAACGCCGGCCTGGTGCGCCTGGCGCGGCAGGGGGCGCTGGTCATGCACTGTCTGCCCGCTTATCGCGGAATGGAGATCGATGAAGAAACCTTTGAGGCTAACGCCGAGACGATTTTCGACCAGGCCGAGAACCGGCTGCATGCGCAGAAGGCGGTTCTGAGCTTGCTGGTGAGCGAGAGGACGGTGAAAATCCGAATTCCGAAGGCCGAAAACCGAAAGAAATCCGAAGGCCGAAACCACTAGGGTTCCCCCAAATCGAGGGCAGCGATTCTCATTAGCCAAGCAACAGCAATTCGGATTTCGTCACTCGGGCTTCGTTCGGACTTCGGAATTCGGGTTTCGGATTTCCAAGATCAGGACTTGGCCGTGCGTGAACCGAGTGGCGGGGTGGGCTTCGGCCACATGATGGGCGTGTCCCTCAATCCTCGTTCTGCTTGTTTCCGGAACCACTCCTGAAACGCTTCGTTCTGCCGGGTCTGACGCAGTGATTCCACGAAGCCCGGCAGCTCCGTGGTCATCCTGGCCGGGTCGGGAGGCAGTTTGGCTTTCACATAGAGAATCACGCCGCCGGGGGTGGTCGGCAGAAAGTTGCTGACTTTGCCCGGAGTGGTGGAAAAAGCCAATTGCTTGAGCTGATCCAGGCGGATGTGATCTTCCACATTTGTCAGGGAGCGCGTGCTGATGGAAAAGCGGGGCAATTCAAACCACGGAGCTTTTGCCCCAACGCAAATATTTGAGAAAGCATTACCCTGGGCCATACCATTGGTGACGGCCGAATAGAGCGCCTGTCCGGCCTGGCGGGCCAGCACTTTGGCCTGGTCATACTTGTAGTCGGCGGTCACCCGCTCGCGAATCGCGTCCAGCGGCGGAATCTCGCTGGGTACCCTTTTATCGAATGCCATGACATAAACGGCGTCGTCGCCGACCAGCGGTCCGGCGAACGGTTCATTGGTGGGCGACAATGCAAACGCGGCCTTGGCAAAGTTGGCGTTAACCTTGAACTCTTTGGGTCCCTCCTCACGATCGAACGGGGCGGTGACCTTCACCGGAAGACTATTCGACTTTGCGAGCGTGGCAAGATTCTCCGGGCGCATTGGTTCGACGAATAATTCGTTCGCAAAAGCCACGGCCTTTTTGCGCGCCGCTATTGTCATGAGTTCCTTGAACATTTCCCCGCGGATTTTTTCTTTGGCGGCTTCGGGGGTTTTTGCGTCGGGGTAAAAATTAGTGCCGCGTTTCTGATACTCGGCCTCGAGGATCTCATTCACGTTGGTCATCTTGGCCAATTGCTCGTTGGCTTCGGCCACGGAATTGCTGAGCGGAAATTCGACGTAGCTGACCTGGATGCGGTCGGGGATGCGATAGGTGGCAATATGATTGGAGTAAAACATCGAGACGGACTCCGGGCTGTCACCCACGCTGGCCAGGTAATTCGAGGCTGAATAGAAGACTGCTTCGCAGGCCAATTCCTCGTGCTCGCGTTCATAGAGCCCTTTAGCCTCGTGCGGCGTGACGAGCTTGCCACTCAGGCCGACGGTCGTAATCAGCTCCTGAATGCCCAACTCGTGGCGGACGAACCGCTCGACGTCGTCCATGGTGAAGCCGCGCGGTTCGAGCAGTTGCTTCACAAACGCCGTCGGCGAATTCAAGCCGGACTTCTGCGGGGGACGAAGGATATTCCGGGCGACCTGTGCCACGGCTTCGCTCCCGGGATGAATTCCCAGGTCGTCCTGCTTTTGGTTCAAAAACAGCCTGTAGTAGGTCTCGCGCTGCTCATCAAATCCCATCTTGCGCGCTTCCTCGCCCGGGAAATTCCCGCTCATGAAGAAGTAACGGAGCATCACCTCGCGTTGCGCTTCGGTGTATTCCTCCGGAGTAATGCGCGCGCCATTAATCGAGCCGAGGTTGGCCGAGCCTCCGCCGCGGCCGGAGTTCACCCGGGACTGCGGACCGAAGTAAATCACAAAGCTGACGATCGTCAGCGTAATGATTATCATCCAGAGCCAGGTCTGATGCCGCCTAATTGTTCCAAACATAATTCCAGTCCATCCGCCAACGCGCAGCCTAGCCGTCCAGCACGCTATGGGTCAAATTGAAAAATGCAACTTTACAACCTTGCCGGCCCTTGTCACGCTGCCGTTCTATGCGGAAGAAATGTCTAACGGCCTTGTCGCTGTCGCTGTTGTGCCTCGCGAGCGGCTGCACCACTGTCTTCACCAATCTCACGCCGCAGCACCAGGAGCGGAACGCAAACAATCTCTACCCGGTCGAGGTCGCCCTCCAAAGCCGCCAGCAAACTCTCCGCTGGAACAGCATCAAGCCGCAAATCGTCGTCGGAACCGAGTTTTACCCAATGCGCCCGACGTTGTTAATGACAAATCGCTGGGAAGGCCTGGTGCCCGTTGCCGCCGGCACAAACCTTGTTCACTATCGCTACAAGTTCGACTTCCAATATAACGCCATGGGCAATCCGAAGTCGGATAGCGCACTCTCGCCGGAATACAGGCTGCGGGTTGAGGAGAAGCGTTAGCGGAAGCAGGCAGCTTATCGAATCATTACCGGAAAGCTGAGAGCGTGTCCTAATATTGTAGGAACCGACGTTAGGAGGTTCTGATCGATGGTGAATTTGAGCCTCCTTACGTCGGCTCCTACAGCGAACATGGATTTTCAAACCCGTTCTGTGCGTTTGAAAAACAAGCGTCAGAGGGGTGGCGGGCTTTGTCAATTTCAGCCGGCCGGCACGGCGGAGACCTTCAAAGCATGGACAAAACGGAAAAACTCTTGCGCGAACTCATTGCGCTGCCCAGCGTCAATCCGGCTTTCTTGCCGGAGAATGAAGCACGCGCGGGTGAACAGCGAGTGGGCGACTTCCTGGTGCAAACAGCCAGGCGAGCCGGTTTGGACGTTGAATCCCAGCGCGTGTTGCCCGGTCGGTCCAACCTGCTGATCCGCCTTTTGCCACGGCGAGCTCCGTGCCGTCGCATACTGCTCGCGCCGCACCTGGATACTGTCAACGGCGACGAAACCCAATTCACTCCTCGCGAGAGCAACGGCCGGCTTTTCGGCCGCGGCGCGTGCGACACCAAGGGCTCCGTCGCGGCCATGCTCGCGGCCTTGTGCGAATTGGCGGGCTCGAAACAACGGCCAGTTGAGACCGAGATTGCGTTCGCGGGATTGATTGATGAGGAAAATGGCCAGGCCGGTTCACGCGCACTCGCAGCGAGTGGATTTCGTGCGGACCTGGCAATCGTCGGCGAACCGACGCGCCTGCAAGTCGTCACAGCGCACAAAGGCAGTTTGTGGCTGGAACTCCAGACGCGCGGAAAGTCCGCGCATGGCGCGCGGCCCGAGTTGGGGCGCAATGCCGTTCACGAAATGGCGCGGATCGTCGATGTGCTGCAGACTCAGTACGCCGCGAGGCTGCGCCGCCGCCGCCATCGGCTGCTAGGTTGGGCAACCGTCAGCGTCGGGACCATCCACGGCGGGGCCCAGGCCAACATCGTGCCGGACCGCTGCGTGATCAGCGTCGATCGCCGCACGTTGCCGGGCGAAACCGAAAGCGGGGTGCGGCGTGAAATCCAATCGCTTTTGCGTCAACGCCATTTGAACGCCCTGGTTGGCAGCGCCAAACTCGCCCCGTGTTTGCCGCTCGAGACGAATCCCAGGCTTCCTCTGGTTTCAAGATTCCTCCGCAGCGCCAGCCAGTCACGGCCTGTGGGGGTGGACTATTTTTGCGATGCATCCGTGCTGGCGGCCGGAGGCATCCCCAGCGTCGTGTTCGGGCCCGGCGACATCGCCCAGGCTCACACCTCCAAGGAGTGGATTTCGCTTCATTCACTCCGCCGCGCACAGGCGATGCTGGTGCGCTTTCTGCAAAATCTTCCTTGAACCAAAACGATCCGGTGCAGTCCAAGTCACGATGCCAGCCGCCAAAGTTGAAGACCTACCGATGAACCAGGCCGAACATCGGGCGGCATTCTTTCGCCAAAGCGGGTGGCTTATGGTGGCGAATGTCGCCGGCGGTGTTTTCATGTGGGCGGTGCATTTTCTCAACAAATTCATCAACACTGGCGAGTATAGCAGCTTCGGCGCGTTTCTGGCCGTGGCGATGCTGCTGCCCACGCTACCGCTGCAAATGATCGTGGCGCAACAGACGGCCAAGGCACTTGCGACTGGCGCCGAGACCGAGTTGTCGGGGATCGTCCGAAGTTTGTGGCTGGCCACGTCGGCCGTGTGGCTGGTGGGGTCAGCGGTGGTATTGCTGGTTCAAAAAACGATTCTGGAGCATTGGCACATGAACAGCCCGCTCGGTTTATGGTTCACTCTGTTCATTGTGCTGTGCTCGCTGTGGCTGCCAATGTTTTGGGGGGTGTTGCAGGGTCAGCAAAATTTCTTTTGGCTGGGCTGGAGCATGATGCTCAACGGCATCGGGCGGCTGGGGGTCGCGACGCTGTGTGTGTTGGCGTTTAGTGCCGGCGCCGCGGGCATGATGGCGGGAGTGCTGCTCGGACTCGCCGCCGCTCTCGTCCTCGGCGTCTGGAAGACACGGTCGATTTGGCTTATGGCTCCGAAAGCCTTCGAATGGCGGGACCTGCTTGCGCAGGTAGTCCCGTTAACACTTGCGTTCTGCGGTTTCCAAGTTCTGTTCACAGCGGACACGCTCCTGGTCAAAACCTATTTCAGTGAGGCGGACGCCGACTTTTACGTGAGCGCGGGCACGTTGTCGCGCGCGCTGATGTGGCTGGTCCTGCCTCTGGCCGCCGTTATGTTTCCACGCCTGGTGCACAGTGCCGCAAAATCCGAAAAGACCAACTTGATGGGCGTGGTTTGGTTTGGCACCGCGCTGCTGGCGGTCGCCGGGGCGGCCGGTTTATCATTGCTGGGCCCATTCGTCGTTAAATTGGTGTACAAACAAAGCTACGTGCAGGTCGCTTCCGCCATTCTCCCATGGTACGCCTCGGCCATGGTACCGCTGGCTTTGGCCAACGTGTTGTTGAATGACTTGCTCGCGAGGCCCGCTTCAAGGTTAATGCTGGCTGTTTGCGTTTTCATTGTGGCCGCCGGCTACGTCCTTACTCTGATCCGATTCCATTCCAGCCTGGTCAGCGTTCTCCAGATCATGGGAACCTGCAATCTGCTGCTGCTGGCGGTGTGCGCTTGGTTTGCTTGGAGCGCCCGAGCCTCGAATGCCAAATGACGAAAGAAACCCGAATGACTGATGACCAAAACCGTGTCGCCGGTGCGCTGAGAAGCGTGGCAACGAAGACCTGATTCGAGATTGGGGTTTCGTCATTCTTTCGTTCCTGCCGTCCGGGATTATTCGTCATTTCGATCAGGTCCTGGCCTCGGTTGTGGCGCACGGAGTTTCCTGTAAATCCAACCCTCCAATGGGCGCAATGGTCGCAGCCACCGATAAAGCCAGGGCAAGGTGATTAATCGAATCCGCACGACGGAGAGGAACATAGTCAGCGCAGAACGAAACAGAGACGATGTGACCTTCGACCCGATTTTGTCCGTCCACTCGGTGGGCACTTCGAGCACGGAAAATCCGGCGCGCTTCAGCGAATAAAGCAGGTTCACATCGAAGGCCAGATCGGCGATTCGCAGGGAGGGATAGATTTTTTCCACGGCCTCTCGGTGCATCACTTTGCAGGGACATTGTGTGTCCTTGATATGCATCCAAAAGAGCGTTTCTACTATCACGTGAAAGCAACGACTGGTGAACCGGCGCAACCAGGGCTGGGCCTGATGCAGCACCGCGCCGGGGAGCCAGCGCGAGCCGATCACGCAGTCGGCTTTGTCCGCCAGCTTCGCCAATTCGTGAAAAGCGCGCGGAGGCGAAGCGCCGTCCGCATCCACGTAGCCGATCAAGTCGGCGGTGGGCGCTAACTTCAGTCCCTCAATGAGCGCTCCGCCCTTGCCGATCGGATCGGGAAAGTCCAGCGGGCTGATGAAAGAAAATTCGGCGGCGACGCGCTGCACCACGCCGAGGGTATTGTCCCGGCAACCATTCAGCACGACGACCAGTTGAAATTTGCCCTGATAGGAGTCTCGAAAATACTGCCCAAACTCACGCAGCACCGGTTCGATGCGGCGTTCTTCATTATATGCCGGGATCAGGAGCAACAGGCTCGGCTCGGTCACGCCGACGGGATAGCAGAGCCCCGGTAAAAGGAAAATCCCAAATCCCAAACCTTATCTAAAAGATGTACGGCACCATCCGCCAGGTCCTGGCCGCATAGTCCCGGTACTCCGGATAGCGAAGCGAGACGAGGCGTTCTTCGCAGAAGATTCGAAGCAGCGTGCCGCCAAGCATCGCCAGAAAACAGAGTGCCGTTAGCCACGATAAGCGAGCGGCCACAGGGGCCGCGACGAACCAGCAGAGCGCGGTGTAGATCGGGTGTCGAATATATTGGTACGGCCCGGTCGTGACCAAACCGCCGGCAGTCGGGTTGGCGGCCAAATGAAAGCTGCGCCGACCGAAGGTAATTCGTGCCCACAGCAGCAGCAGCACGGCGCCGACTTGTACCGCGAAGACCACCGCGGAAGAGGAGAATAAACTATGCAGATAGAGCAGTCCTGCCAAACTGCTCATCATGCTGAAATAGCCGGCAAGAGAGATAACTTTCAACATGCCCCGAAATCACAAATCCAGCCGGCCTCGGTGACAAAGGCATTTTCAGACTTCGTTATTCGGGTTTCTTTGGTCATGCGTTACTTGAGCTTCGCCACTTACTTGATGCTCAACTCCCTTTGAATCCCAAATTTTTCGACGCGTTTGCGCAACGTGGCGCGGGTCATGCCGAGCAGCTTGGCCGCATGAACCTGATTGCCCGCGGTTTCCTTGAGAGCCTGAATGACCAGCTCGCGCTCGACTTCGGGGATAATCTTTAGCTTGGGATCGCGCCGTGCCCAATGAAATAATTGCCGCGCCAGAGCAGCAATGTCTGACACCGCGCCTTCACCCACGACCGCCGAAGCGGAGAACACAGGCCCGGTCGAGCCGCCTTCGCCGGTAATTTCCGATGGCAGGTCCTTGAACAGGATCACGTCCCCACGGGACACAACCATCATGTGACGAAGAACGCTCTCCAACTCGCGCACATTTCCAGGCCAATGATGTTTCTCCAAAGCTCGCACGGCGTTGGACGCGATGGATTTGGGCTCACGCTGTTGTTCGCGTGCGACTTTGTTGAGGATATATTTGGTGAGGAGGGGAATGTCGCCCTGCCGCTCGCGCAGAGGCGGCATGTGAATCCGCACGCCGTGCAGGCGATAAAACAGGTCTTCCCGAAACTGGCCGGCAGCCACCGTTTGCTCGAGCGGCTTGTTGGTAGCCGCAATCACGCGAACATCCGCATCGATGGACGCATTCCCTCCTACGCGCTCGAATGTTCGGGACTGCAAAACGCGCAGGATTTTCGTCTGCGTGGCCGGCGTCATGTCGCCGATTTCGTCCAGGAAAATGGCGCCACCCTTGCAATGCTCGAATTTGCCGATGCGCTGATTAACCGCGCCGGTGAACGCACCGCGCTCGTGGCCGAATAGCTCGCTCTCCAGGAGTTGCTCGGGGATCGCGGCGCAGTTCACGGCCAGGAACGGCTGGTCGTGGCGCTGGCTGTGCTTGTGAATTTCTTTGGCGACCAACTCCTTGCCGGTGCCGCTTTCGCCCGTGATGAGCACCGTGGTGTCGGTCCGGGCGAACTGCCCGATGAGCTTGAAGACCTGGCGCATCGCCTCGCTGTGACCGACAATCTCCGACTCAAGGTCCTCCGGCTGAAGAACGGGCCGCGCCTTTTCTCCGGTCGGCACAGTAAGGGCTGGGGGCGTCTTCCTCGGCTCAAAATCGTAGCGCGCCCCCTCGCGCATTTCCCGCGCGGCCTTGAGGGCATTGAATACGATTTCCTTCAGCTTCGGAACGTCAAACGGTTTGAGCAGGTAGTCGTATGCGCCCAGTTTCATCGCTTCGATCGCGGTCTGCGTGGTGCCGTAAGCCGTCATGAAGATGACCAGCACCTTGGCGTCAATTTGCCGAATACGCCGCAGCGTCTCCAATCCATCCATGCCACCCATACGCCGGTCCAGGATCACGAGGTCCGGCTTCAGTCCTGGGATGATTTTCAACCCCTCCTCCCCGCTGGATGCGGCGGTCACCTCGATTTCCGGCGAATCAAAGATTCGCTGGAACGAGTAACGCACGTCCGCCTCGTCATCGATTAACAGCAACCGGCTCATGGAGCCCTCAGCATAGCCGATGCCGGAAGAAGATCAATTCGAGCCGGTTCTTGCCGCACAACGCCCTGTTTGCGCCTCGGCGAATGGAGCGGCCGAACCCGACCGCGCTCAACGGGGTTCGCCTTTCAAATCAATAGCAGAAGCAACAATAAGACCGCCAAAGCGACCCGGTACCAGCCGAAGGCGGTGAACGTATGCGTCTGCACATAGCGCAGGAGCCATTTCACCGCGAAAAAGGAAACGACCGCGGCCACAAGGAACCCGAGCAGAACCATGTCCCATTGTTCCGTCGGGACACTGCTGGAGTGGCGCAGCGCCTTGAAGATTTTTAGCCCGCCGGCCGCCAGCATGGTTGGGATGCCCACCAGAAAAGTGAATTCGGTGGCGGCGACGCGGTTGAGGCCCAGCACCAGCGCCAGCAGAATTGTCGCCCCCGAACGCGACGTGCCCGGGAAGACGGCGGCTATGAGCTGGCCGATGCCGACCGCAACCACCACGGGCCAGGTTACTTCGCTGTTCAAGGGACGCCCACGCAGCCAGCGTTCGACGACGACGAAACAGACGCCGCCAACAAACAGCGCCACGGCGATTGGCAAAGTTGTTTCCGGTAATTTGAATTGTTTCTTTTCGAGCAGATAGCCCGGCCCGCCGGTGATCGCGCAAGCCACGAAAATCTTGAGCAAGTAATCCTGTGTGGCCGGTTCGCGCCATCGGAAGATGAACTGTTTCAGGCGTTCGGGGAAAAGCGGCAGCACCGCGAGCACGGCGCCGCATTGGATGACGACGTTGAAAAGGTCCTTGGCGGGACTTGCTTTAACGAGCCAGTCCGCTGGGCCAAGAGCATGGACCTTCTGCAGCAAGTTTTCCGCGACTAGCAAGTGGCCTGTGGACGAGACAGGCAAAAACTCTGTAATCCCCTCAACTATTCCGAGCAGCAGGACGGCAATCCAAAGTGACATCCGAAGTTCAGAGTAGGCGAACGGCGGGCGCCAAGCAACGAGGGATTGGTCAACGCTCCCACTTCCCGCCACTCGAGTCTCGACTGGCTCGGGCTATGAAGGAAGGGTCGCCAGAGAAAGGGAACAGCCGGCTACTTCTTCTGTCCGCCGCCGAAAATCGAGGAGAGCATCGATTTGGATTGCTCATCGCGCTGGCGGACTTTTAGCTGGCCAAGAATGGAGTGCCAGCCGATGTAAACTTTGTGCCACTGGCTTTCCAGGTTGCGCAAGGCGCCGTCGCTCATTTCGCTCAAGTAGCGCAGGGAAGGGGCGTTGCCGACCAGGGCATGGATTTCTTCTTTGGTGGGAGAGCCGACTTCGATGGAGGAAAGAATCAGCTCGAGTTCCTGGACGATGATACTCTTGATCTCGAGGAACTGCGCGTCGTCCTCCGGGCTGAACTTCTTCGCGCGCGCCAGGTTGAGAAACCGATTGAACTGTTTCCAGCACTCCAGGTAGTTCTCCATCTGATGAACGAGGTGGTCCAATTTCTTGTCGCGCATAACGGTGGTGAGTCAGACTCAAGCGGCGGGCTCGTAGATGGCCCGGGGAGAAAGAAAGATGACCGCGCCGCCGCGCAGGTCCCGGGCAGTGATTTTCAAGCTCGGATAGTCAACGATCAACTCCGAAAGCGGCAATTGAGCGGCCTCGGCGCCGCGGAAGGCAGCCAGCACGTCGCGGGCTATGCTTCGGACCAAAGCCTGCGGGAAACTGGAGGGCAATGTGCCGACGACCACGGACCCTTCGCGGTCCACGGTAAAGCTGCCCGAAGGAAGCTTCAGCAACGCGCCAGGTGGTTTGGCAAATAGACTCAAGAAGCCCATAGCGCTAGAACTCGCTTCATCATTTCGCCAATTTGTTGCCCGGTCATGGAGGACCGCCAGCCGACACAAAAGGCCGTGTCCCTCTGTGAGGCCAGCGCCACATGGCGTTGCGGGCCAAGCCCCTCGATTTGTTCCAACGGGCCCGCTTGCAACTGTTCGCCGAGAGCGCGAAACCGCTCCAGGCTCTGGCGCGACCAGACCGCCATCCGCTCCGGGTTTTCAAGTCCGCGCGCCTCGGGTGGGGCGGCTGGGTCCGGTTTTAGAGCGAGGACAAATTCCACGCCCTCGACCTGGGACATTTCGGCTAAGGGCGAAGCTACAGGCTTGGCTTCTCCTTCGACGATTTCGGGACTGAGGGCTTCGTCGAGGGCTTGGGCGCCCTCCAGCAGGAGCGCGTTGTAGGATTTGGTGATGGTTCGTGGTCGGTTGGGTTCAGCCGGGAGGCTTTCAAACACTCCTGCGCGCCAAGCCAGGATTTTTTGAAACGCGGCTTCGCCTGTCAGTCCAGCGCCCTCGGCATCGATGACTTCACCATTCTGAATCCAGATCTTTCCCGTGACCGGGCCGTTGGTGATGCGCAACAGGGAGGAGCTCTGGGAAATGCACTCCAACTGGATAATGTCCATCAGGCTCTTGCTTTGAACGCCGCGAAAGCCACCTTCAGTCTCCCGGTCGAGCAGCGATTCAAGGCATTCGAGAAATTGTTTGATTTCCTGCTCGGTGCCAGGCTTGTGCCAGAACAGATCCACTCCCAGCGCATAAACCCGCGATCGGAATTGCTCGTCCACAACGGAGGTCAGCACCACCGTCCGCAGTTGTGGATATTTGCGCCGGACGATGGATAACACTTGCAAGCCATCCATCTTCGGCATCTTCAAATCACAGATCAGCAACTGGAACGGTTCTGCTTCCAGCATCGCCATGGCGCGCCCCCCGGAACTCGTCGTATGGATTTCCGGCCGGCTGGGAAGCTGGGCCAGGATTTCCCGGTACATGTCCAGCAGGTCCGGATCATCGTCCAGCAGAAGAATTTTCTGATTCGCGGCCATTGCTTCCAAGACCCATGGCTAGCTGCGTGCTCTTTCAAACTCAAGCCTGAAAAGCCAGGTATCTTTGACTTCCCCAGTAGCAAGCGCCATTCCGGCTTCGGACTCTTCGGGCAAACCGTGAAAACGGCCCTTGGATCAACGGTTTTTCACGCCGGAATTGTGCCCCATGGAAGCAGCATTTGGACAGCGGGAGTCCACCGATGGGACAATCAATCCTTAGCGGCAGGCAAGGCAGGCTTGAGGGTTACCGGGCCGAAAGGACCACAGGAGGACGCGCCTGTGTTGCGCGACCGCTTCCTCGGTCGTGCCTGCGCCGTGATAGCCTCGCATAGAAGGATTTAAGTTCCCGGGTGGCACAAATCCTGCACAAAGGCCGTCAGTTCAGACTCGGGCCGCCCTGAATGGACCGCTGTTGATGCCGTAATAAAACGACCGATGAAATGCAGTAACACATTCCGTGAGGATTAAGATGTTCGGATTTTTGAGAAATACTCTGCGAAAGATGGCTGGCACGTCCTCCGACGCGCAGCCGATGCCCGTCCTTGATGAGGTGGAGAGCGCGATGACCCCCGCCACGCCCGCCCCCACGTCCAACGGGCATTCCCGCTCCACCAACGCTCAGCAATCAAACGGAAAAGGGATCGAGCTGTCCCTGCAATTGGTGCTTAAGGGGCTGCCATTGGAACTGCAGCCACGGGTCAAGCAGATCGACGTAGGAGATGCCACGATGTGCATTCCGCTGGAAATGATACTCTCTCAACTCCCGCGCGGCGTAGTGAAAATTGCCTATGGTGATTTGCGTCAGGCAGCGCCGGATCTGTTCGAAGGCGGCGCCGACCGGGATCGCATGCAGGTACACTTGCCGCTAGCGGAGATTCTTGCACAGCTGAATCCTGCTTTGATCGCTCGCAAACGCGTTCAAAAGAAAATCAACGTGCCGAGTGAAATCAGCAGTCCGTTCGATACACGCGGCCAGGGATTTGTCTTTTCCGTCGGCCCGGCCAAAGGCGAATCAGGGCCGGACTCGGGCGAGCAAACTGCCACTCCGGAGCCGGTGCGCCTCGCTCCCGCGCGGCAGACAATCAGTGCGACGCCTGCGTTGCGACCGCCCGAGGCAACGCCGCCTTCCATGCCGGCTGCGCTCCAGCCAGCCGCCCCTGCCGCTCCCCGGATTCAAATGCCGACCAGCCCGCCGGCCGCCAAGCCGGCCACGGAGGCCGCGCCGTTGATGGTGGGCCTGACAGCATTGGCCGAAGGCTGGCCCGAAGCAGTGCGCCAGGAGATTGTGCAATTGAATCTGGTGGACGCCAAGGTTGGTATGCCTTGCGAGGCCGTGGAACGCGCCTTGAAGCAGGGCCGGATCGCCTTCACCTGGAAAATGTTGCGCTCCTGGATCACGCCGGCCCCCCAGCTCACCCTGTCGGCACATGACGGCGCAGTGCTGGAGTTACCGCTGAAAGCGGTCGCACCGCTTTTTCTGGCCCGCCAGGACGAAGCGGCCAAATCCAAGCCGAAGGTCGCCATCGACGAAAAGATTCCGAATCTCTTCTTCGGCTTTCCACAGCCTGAGCCGAGCCCGGCTGCCAAAGCTGCCGCCGCCAACGCTGGTGTCGGCAAGTTGGTCGATACCAATTACTACGTGTGGGACGACTCCTCCGACACCGTTCGCGTCCATGAATCCGAGGTGAAACGCAGCACGTCGCCCGGCACCAGCCACGTCACGCGCTATTCGACCCCGAACGACGTTGTTTCCCGAGCGGCTGAGTTGGAGGGCGTTGCCGGCGCCCTGATCGCATTGCCCGACGGCCTGATGGTGGCCAGCAAGCTGTCTCCGGATCTGAATGGCGACACCCTGGCGGCGTTCGTGCCCCAGCTCTTCGGCAAACTCAGCCAGTCCACCAAAGAATTGCGCATGGGCGAATTGAACAATCTCAACTTCACCGTCGGGAATGTGCCGTGGAAGATCTTCCGCGTGAATGCAATTTTCTTTGCCGCTTTCGGCCGCGCAGGCGAGCCGCTGCCCACGGCGCAATTGGCAGCGCTGGCCGGCGAATTGGATCACAAATCGAAGTAAGTTATGGCCATTATCAATCAAGCAACGAAAGAACTGCAGGTCAAAATTGTCTATTACGGGCCGGCGATGGGCGGCAAAACCACCAACCTGGTCCAGGTGCATGACCACGTGCAAACCGCCAGCGGCAACAAGGGCAAGCTCGTGTCCCTGGCGACCAGCTCCGATCGCACCCTCTTTTTCGATTTCCTGCCGATCGAAGCCATGTCCATCAAAGGCTTCAAAACCAAATTTCAGCTTTACACGGTTCCGGGGCAGGTCATCTACAACACGACACGCCAGTTGGTTTTGCGCGGCGTGGACGGCATCGTCTTCGTCGCCGATTCGCAATTTGAGAAGATGGCGGAGAACGTCGAGAGTTTCTCCAACCTGGAGGAAAATCTCAAGACCTTGAAACTGAATCTCGCCGATATTCCCTACGTGCTTCAGTATAATAAGCGGGACCTGCCCAATGCGGCGCCGACTGATTATCTCGAGTTCCTGCTGAATAACCGCGAGGTGCAGGTGCCTTCGTTCTCGTCCAGCGCGCACCTGTGTGAGGGGGTTTTCGAAACACTCAATATGATTACACGCCTGTTGCTCAACAAATTCATCAGCCAGTCCACGCCTCAATACGCATGACATGGCCACATTGCCCCAACTCTTTGAGGAAGACATCCGGCAACTGGACTCCGTGCTCCAGGAATTGTTGGAACAGAGCGACGCCACCACCGCGCTGATCATCGATCAGGGTGGTTTCCTCATCGCCCATCAAGGCGACTCCCGTCAGTTCGACCTGACGACAATCTCGGCGCTGGCCTCCGGTGCCTTTCTGGCCAATCAAACCATCGCCAATCTCGTCCACGAAACCAATTTCAGCAGCGTCTATCAGCAGGGCGAAAAATTCAGTATCTTTGTCAATTGCGTGGATGAATCCTGCCTGTTGACGATCATCTTCAAAGCGAACCTGAGCGTCGGAGCGGTGAAGTACTTTGCGGGCCCGGCTGCCGAGCGCATTGCCCAACAGCTCAAGACAGCGCAGGAACGCGAACCTTCCGGAGGCCTGGATCTCTCGGAGCTGAACCTGGCCGACCCGAGCGAAGTCTTCAAACGCAAAACGTAAGGTTCCAGCCGCGTGGCTGGAGAAGACCTCACCGAATTCTTACGCTTGGCTCAGTAGGAATGGCTCGGGCGCGACGGCGGGCTCCTCAAAGTAGTTTCTTGTGGCTCCCGTCGCAAAAGGGCTTGGAGCCCGAATGTTTGCACGCACACCAGGCTATCACCTTCAATTCAGTAATGTGAACCTCTCTGGGCTCGAGTCCGGTGCCGGCGTGTGAGCCGTCACAAAAAGGCTGGTTCTTGGAACGCCCGCACGCGCACCACCAGTATGTGCCAGGCTCGACTTTTTGAACGATTGGGGATTTTTGAAAGGCGATCGGTTCAGTCATGCGGAAACGAATGCAAGAGGTGACGGACGCCTGCCACCAGCCCAGGTTTCCCACCAGCCGGAATGTGCCGCGCGGCGCAGTTAACCGAGCTGCGAATAAGCCAAGAGGCTCAACCGAGCCTGCGCCTGTTTCGACAGATTGGTGAACACCATCGAAACGTGATAACCGGTGTGCCGGTTGCCACTGCACGCGATCACGACCCCGTTGCAATTGACGCGGCCTTCACCGCGCGGGGATTGCAAAGCTACGGTCATTTCGGTCCAGGCGGCGAATGGCGCCGGGCTGCGAAATTCGATTCCATGCTGGGAAAGGATAACAGAGTCCGGGGAGAGAGATAAACGAGATTGCCGCGCTTCGACCGTGACGTGTTGCTGCAACCCACCTGCATTTTCAGCTTTTCTTGCGCTCATACAGCATCAAAACGATAGCACAATAGCCCATGCCGTCAATGGGAATTTGTACCGCAAATCGGGACTAATACCGACCTGAAAGCGCGAAATTCCCGACCTGCCATGACGCGTGATTTCAGTCGCTCTTACCATTCAATTACCGCAGCTCCCCATGTCAGCCCCGCGCCAAAAACAACCAGCAGGATTAGATCGCCTCGCTGCACACGCCCCGAGCTGACGGCCTCGTCCAGCGCAATTGCCACCGATGCGGCGGAGGTGTTCCCGTACTTATGGACATTGACGAAAAGCTGTTCCGGCCGGGCGCCCAGTCGCTCACCCACCGCCTCGATGATGCGGCGGTTGGCCTGATGCGGAATGACGCACTTGATTTTGGAGATGTCGATTTCACAGCGGCGCAGGGATTCTTCCGCCGCGGTCTGCATCGCTTGCACCGCGTTCTTGAACGTGCCTTTGCCTTCCATTCGCAAATAATGCAAGCGCGAGGCGACTGACTGGGCGGTGGCTGGGCACCGGCTGCCGCCCCCGGGCATAAACAGCAAATCGGCTTTCTCGCCGTCGGACCCCATCACCGCGGTGAGCAGCCCGTGCGCGTTGGGCCGGTTTTGCAGCACCGCCGCACCTGCGCCGTCACCAAAGAGCACGCATGTGCTTCGGTCCTCCCAATCCACGATTGACGAAAGTTTCTCCGCGCCTACCACCAGCACAGTGTCGTACGTGCGCGACATAATGAATTGCTGCGCGACTTCGAGTCCAAATATGAACCCCGAGCAAGCCGCCTGCAGGTCGAACGCGGCGGCGCGTTGCGCGCCGAGCTTTTGTTGCACGATGCACGAGGTCGAGGGGAATGGCATGTCGGGCGTGATGGTTGCGACGAGGATGAGATCGATCTGTTCAGCCGTAACATCGGCCTTGAGCATCGCGCGCAACGCCGCCTGGGTGGCGAGGTCCGAGGTAAACTCGTCCTTGGCGGCCAATCGGCGTTCCTTGATCCCCGTGCGCGTGGTGATCCATTCATCCGTGGTGTCCACCATTTTTTCCAGATCGGCGTTGGTCAGGATTTTGGCCGGGACGTAGGAACCGACGCCGGTCACCGAGCAGGTTCGACCCTGGAAATTGTATTTCGCCCGAGGATTTTTGAACCTGGCAGCGGGGGATGAGCTCATGCGGCCACGGTTGTGGAGTCGGGCCGTTGGACAGCGGCCAGGCGTTCGTTGGCGCGCGCGATCTCCTGGGCGATAAGTTGGTTAAGTCGATGCTGGAGCGTTTCAGTCGTGACGCGCATTGCGCTGGCGATGGCCCGCTCGCGGGCGCCGCCGTGGGCTTTCATCACCGGGCCATTGAAGCCAAGCAGCAGCGCGCCGCCATAGGCCTCGGGGTCCATTCGTCGGCGAATGGTGCGAAACGCGTTCTGCGCCAGCAAAGCGCCGAGCTTTCGTCCCAGGTTGGCTTTGAGTTCGCGCCGGAGCATGGTGAAGATGCCGACGGCCAGGCTCTCGCAGGTCTTCAGTACGATATTGCCGACGAAACCGTCACAGACCACGACCTCGACTCTGCTCTTGAATAGATCGTGACCTTCCACATTGCCGACGAAATTCAGATCAAGCTGTTTGCAGAGTCTCAACGCCTCGAGGGTCAGATCGTTGCCTTTGTTGTCCTCGGTGCCGATGCTCAGGATGCCGACGCGCGGATTCTTGTAGCCCAGAATCTCGCGCGAATAAATGCTGCCCATGACGGCATAATGGACCAGGTGCATCGGCTTGCACTCGATGTTTGCCCCTGAATCCAGCAGCACAAATTCATTGTCCGGCGTTGGAATAACCGTCGCAATTCCGCCACGGTCCACGCCGGGAATCCGGCCCAGCTTGAAGGTTGCGGCCGTGAAAATGCCTCCGGTGTTGCCCAGTGAAACGACTGCGTCGGCTTTGCCCTCGTGAACCAGCTCGACCGCCCGCGCAATAGAGCAATCTTTCTTCTTCCGGACGGCGGTCGCGGGTTTGTCGTCCATGGTCAACACCTCGCTGGCGTGTACGACGCGCATCCGATGATCGCGGAAGCCGCGCGCCGGCAGGGCGGCATGAATCGCCGTTTGATTGCCGACCAGGTAAAGCGCGTCGATTCTGCGATCGGCCTGGAGGGCGCGACGGGCGCCTTCGATGACCACGCCACAGCCATGGTCGCCACCCATCACATCCACTGCAATTCGCATAAAAGATGGACAGCGCGCGGCGGACTCCTGTTCTGCGTCCTGGAAAGAGAGGATCAACCGCCCGCGGTCACCGAAATCACCTGGCGCCCCTTGTAATAACCGCAGGCCGGGCACACCCGATGCGGCACGTACGGAGCGGCGCACTGCGGGCAAGTGCTTAATTGGGGCAGCCGCAGAACGCTGTTATAAGCCCGGCGCATGCGTTGTCGGCTTCTCGACGGTTTTCGCTTTGGAACACCCATATATTAATTCGAAATGTTCAAAATTTCAGTTTGTTCAACTCCGCCCAGGCGTGCGAACTCACTTCGGACTGATTGGCGCCGCCGCTTTTGTTGGCTGGGCCGGATTCCACCCCTGGCTGACCCCGGCATTCCGGTTCACACAACGGATGTTGTGGAAACGCGAGCAGAATATCTTCCCGCAGAAACGGCGTCAAGTCCACGCAATCGTTCACCACCGGCGCGGCTTCCTCGTCGCGCAACGGCACGTGGCACGTCCAGTCTTTCAACTCGAGGCGATGCTCGAACGGTTTGAGACACCTGACGCAGGAGCATTGCAGGCGCAAGCCCAAATCGCCCTGCAGCAGCAAACCGCCTTCGAGTTGCTCGACTTCCAGATCATACCGCAGGGGGCCGTCGAGCTGGATCATCTCGTCCCTTGTATCAATGTCCAGGTCCGCCACGGGCAATTCGCCTTGCAGCCGGAGACTGTGCGCCGCCAGGTGGCGCAAATTAACCGCTAATGACATAAATCCCCCGACTAAGCCGGCGTCAGTTTGAATTTCTCCACCAGCGCCGTCCGCACGTGCGCCGGCACGAACGCGCTGACGTCGCCTCCCAGGCGCGCGATTTCCTTTACGATTCGCGAGCTGAGGAAAGTGTAAGTGTCCTTGGGCATCATAAAAATCGTCTCGATGCGCTCGTTCAATTTACGATTCATCAAAGCCATCTGGAATTCAAATTCAAAGTCGGAAATCGCGCGCAGCCCGCGCACGACCGCGTGCGCGCCGCGCCGCTCCACGTAGCTGACGAGCAAACCGTCAAAGGAATCCGCCTCCACACTCGGCAGATGCCGCACCCCGTGCGCTACCAGTTGCACCCGCTCCTCCAGGCCGAACAACGGCTGTTTGCTCTCGCTGGCGGCCACGGCCACAATCACGCGCTCGAACAATTTCGTTGCACGCTGGATCACATCCAGGTGGCCGTTGGTGAGTGGATCGAAACTTCCCGGGTAAATCGCCGTGCGCATGGGAGGTGAACGTAACAGAGCAGACTCGGGCCGACAATCAATTACACGCGAAGCGGAAAGCAGCGAGCAGAAAGTAGAAAGCACGTCAATCACAGGGAACGGAGAGATCACAGCGGGGACGAAAGCATTGACAGGATGAACAGGATGAACAGGATGGGAGGACGCGATGAATAGACCGAAAATTGGCGTGTCGCTATTTTCACTTGATCATAACTCCTGAACAATGACTTCGACCTTCCTGACAATCATTGCTTCGCTTTGTTTTGGTACGGCTGCGATGTCCGCGCCATCGACGAACGTAGCCGCTTATTTCGATAACACCGGCCGCAAGGATGTGTTGAGCGGCGGGGTCCGGCAGATTGAGATTCAGACGCCGAAGGGCAAGTTCAAGGTCTGGACCAAACGGGCGGGCAACAATCCGAAGATCAAGCTGGTGCTGCTGCATGGCGGGCCGGGTGCTACGCATGAATACTTCGAGTCCTGCGACAGCTATTTTCCGGGGGCGGGCATTGAGTATTATTACTACGACCAGCTCGGCTCGGCTTACAGCGACCAGCCGGATGAACCTTCGCTTTGGGACCTGCCGCGCTTCGTCGAAGAAGTGGAACAGGTCCGCCAGGCCCTCGGACTCAACCACGGCAACTTCTATCTGCTCGGCCATTCATGGGGGGGTATCCTCGCGATAGAATACGCGCTCAAATATCAGAAAAATCTCAAGGGCTTGATTATCGCTGACATGATGTCGAGCATCCCGGCCTACAACGCTTACGCCAAAGAGAAACTGATGCCAGCGATCAAGTCGGAAGTGAGGGAAGAGATTCTCCGGCTGGAAGCCGCGAAAGATTACGAGAACCCGCACTACATGGAGTTGTTGATGGGCAGTTACTATGTCGAGCACATCTTGCGCATGCCGCCTGACCAATGGCCTGATCCCGTGAACCGGGCATTCGCGCGGCTCAACAAGAAAGTTTACGTCCCGATGCAAGGGCCGAGCGAGATGGGCTCGACCGGAGGATGCAAGCTGGAGAATTGGGATCGCTCAAAAGATTTGTCGAAGATTACCGTGTCCACGTTGGTCATCGGCGCGCGCTACGACACGATGGACCCCGCCCACATGGAATGGATGTCGAAACAATTTCCACACGGCCGGTATCTGTATTGTGCGAACGGCAGTCACTTGTGCATGTATGACGACCAGGCGACTTGGTTTACCGGCCTCATCAAGTTTTTGAAGGATTAATTGCAAGGACGCCATCGCTGCCTTCGCTCAGCAAAGACCGACAATTTATGCCGGACGGCCACCTCAACTCCGCCTCCGTGGATCACGCCGTCAGCCCGGCTTGCGTGAGCTCTGTCGTCAGGCCGCAGCGTACCATCATGAAAACTAACATCAGCCTTTTGTTGATTGCGCTTCTTGTCAGCTCGAATGGTTGCATGACATATAGCGCGGTCCAGGAGGCCAATGGGCGTCACGATAAAGCTGTGCGGATGGGACAGAGTAGTTACGGCCATGATGATAAGTCCCACCCTGGCTATTATTTCTTGATGCCGCTGACCATCCCAGGAGATGTCGCCTTTTCACCGTTTGAGGCTGTTTGGTGGTCTCGGCGTCGGATGGAGCGAGAATCCGGAGGTTGATATGACCTAGTCGCCTGACTTCTGCTCCAGCGAGCCGCCACGCTTGCCGTTTTCGGGCTCCGGGGGGTAATCTTGCGATCAGTGGCTTCGGCGCAGGTCGCCTTCTGCGGTGGTCGCTGAGAGTTAAGTTAGCTTTCGTCCCGCGAACCATGCCAGACTCAGAGGACATTTTCTCAGGAGATCTAGGAAGATTGCACGAGATCCTGATGAGAATCACAGGGTATCAGCGCTCGTTGGCCGATGGTCGGCAGGTTGAGATGAACGAGTTGGTGCGCGAGGGAATCCTCACCGACGCCGACGTCGAATTCATGTCCTCGCATTGGGTTACGTGCAAGCCTCACCGAGTCTCAGACTACCATTCTCTCGATATGCTACGCATGCCACCGGCAGATGGGGGTTGCGTTTTCATCGGCCCTGGGGGGCCGCCGCTCAAGAAGCGGCAAGGATTCGCAGGAGAATTTGAGCAACTTGTTCGGAGGTTCCTCATGATACCGCGCCCGAAGGATGAGCTTCTCCTGCATATCGAGTTTTCGCAGCACTATGGCATGGGGGTGGCTCCAGAAATGATCTGTTTCAACTTCAAGGGCGCTGGCTGGCGAAAGCGGCTGCAGGCGATTCGGAGCATCGCTGCTGAATTCGGCTATCAACCCCTGCAGGACGAGGTGGTTCAGGGTATCCATGCACTGACCTTCTGTATCCCCTCCGACCCCGATCGGACCGCGGCGGCCGTGGCGGCTCTGTTAAGCCGTGGGTGCGGTTTTTCTGAGGGGACAGAGTTAGTTTATTCAGCAGGAGCTTTAGATGAGAGCTAGCGAGGCAGCTGCACCGGATGCCGCGAGTCCATCCTGTTTGCATTCCGGAGCCCTTAGGCTCGGCACCGGTGAGTTTTTTCGTAATGCGGAGTCTCAAGGACATGTCAGTTGAACAAGCCAGGGCGGTTCTGCGGAACGACCGCGGTCCTCCGGTTTTATGACCGCCTGTCGCCAGTTGGTGCCGACGCTTCTGTTGCTCGGGTCAAGAGAAGGGGCAAGTGCGAGCTTGCCAAGCTGGACTTAGCGCGCGCCACTCAACAAGGACACCACATTCGTTGACCCGTCTTTTTCATGGTGGCAGTAGCGCGCGTACCTCTGGTTGGCGCTCCCCGTCAATTTGCCTAACCCAAACTGAATATGCGTAATCTGAAGCTCCTGACTCTCGGTGCGGCCCTCTCCTGTGCCGCAATTATCTTCGCCCAAACGCCTCCGCGCGACCTTCCGTCGAAACCTCAAGGAGGCATTGTCAGTGTGCCTCGACCGGAAATGGCGACACGCGTTTTCGAATTGAAGGGCGAGCAGTACCTGAGCTCGCTGACTTTTGAAGACGCTGAGGGAGGCGGCGCATGGGAACCGACTTTGCCTCTCCCGTTCAACCTGGAGCGGGCGGAAGAAACCGCGCGCAAGGAGCTGCGAAAGCTCACCCGTGATGAAATCCGATGGGTGTTTTCTGAGCTTTCGATGAGCCGCCTCCGCGGACTCGCCGGAGAGGTCTGGTATTTTGCGATGACCTTGAAGCCGGTCCTGGCGCTTGGCGAGGTTAGTTCTGACTCCTTCACTGTGCTCATGAACGCGTCGGGTGAGCCTGGACAGATCAGGCGCTACCATGCAGACAGGAAGCGGTAGTAACTCTGTCTAGTGCAACAGGGCAATGTAGGAGCCGCCGTCACAAGGCTCTGTTCAATTTTGGGTTTCGCATTTTGGATTTTTCGATCAGAGCCTCCTGACGTCGGCTCCTACCAATTCAAATCTCTTCCGGGACTAAGGGAGATCAAGAACGAGCAGACATCGCTTCAAGACTCGCTGCCACGAGCATGCCCTCCGTTCGCCCGCTGGCCGGTTGCCAAGGCACTTCATAGACCTTGACGGCGCCGCTGATGCCTTTGATTTTTTGCGGGGGCTGGAGGGCGCACGTTGTCGCCAGCGCCGGATCATCACGCCGCAAGTGTTCAAAAGTGCGCTCGCTGATGAAGATGCGGCCGTGGCCGGAGAGACCCTCGAGGCGGCTGGCCAGGTTGACCTCGCGGCCGAACACGGTGTAGTTCTTCTGCTCGGCTTTCGATCCCATCAGACCGGCAGTCGCCATGCCGGTGTTGATTCCACTGCCAAGCAGCAGCAGCGGCAGAATTTGTATTGGTTTCAAGCCGGCGGAAAGCCGGGCTTTATTTTCCAAGACCCGCTGCAAGTTTTCGGCGGCGCGCTGCCGGTTCAACTGCTCGACTGCGCGCTGAGCCTCAATCGCGGCGCGGACGCAGGCCACCGCGTGCCTCGGATTTGGGGTTGGCGCGCCCCAAAACGCCATCACGCAATCCCCGATGAACTTGTCCAGTGTGCCGTCCTGCTTGATTATAATGTCGGCCACCAATCCCAAGTATAGGTTGACCGTGTCCAGGGTCTCACGCGCTTGCTCATCAATACAGGCCTCCGCCGCCGCGCCACGCAGGTTATGCTCGCGTACGTATGCCGCCGCCTGCTCCTGGGTGACGTCGGTCAGCTCGGTGAAGCCACGAATGTCCGCGAACAGCACGCTCACCTCGCGCCGCTCGCCGCTCAAGGAGAGGGATTCGGCATGGAGCAATTCTTTCATGATTTTGGGCGCGACCACTTTCGAAAAGACTGCCTTCACGCGCCGCACTTCGGCTTGTTCGAAAATGACGCGCCAGGCCACGAGGCAGACGTAGTTCATCAGCAATGCGCCGCCGATAGGCAATACCAGTGGAACCCAGTGGCGCGTCCGGCCATACAAGACCACGGCGAATGCGGCATAAGCGAGGCCAGTCAGGAGCACCAGGCCCGAGGCCACCAGCACGCGCAGCTCCAAGGTCAACACCGCGCTGATGATCCCGAGCACAACGATCAAAGCTAATTCCTCCCACAAGGGCGCGCGCCGGACGAAACGGCCCGTGAGTATTGAATTCGCGACATTCCAGTGCTTGCTGACCAATAGTGTATCCGCAGCCAGCGGCGTCGCCCCGCGGTCGGTCAGGTCGCTTCCCGTTGCGCTGGAGCCCACAACGACCAATTTGCCGGCCCATCGCGCCGCCAGTTCGTTTGTGTTCGCTGGGACTCGCGCTGCATTCTGCACCAACAGGTCTTGAATCGCCTCCTGCGTCAGGCTCGGGTGATTTGGGGCTAAGCACCAATCAATGTAAAAGTAGCCTGCGGCATCCACTGGCAGGAACCGTTCCAGACCGCCAGTTCCGCGGAAGGTGATTCGGCCGCGTGCCAAATCGACTTCCGCGCGATTCAAATCGAGCTGCAGTTGCTGCGCCGCCAAAATCACCCCCATATTCCAGATCCGCTCTTCGGTGAATGGCCTGGCTTTCGGGGTCATGCCTGCGGGAAGTTGCTTTCCGATAAATTCCTTCATGTCAAAATTGCCTTCTTTGTCCAATGGCACTTTGACTCGTTCGCCGTCAGAGCGCGCCAGGAGGATGCTCCACCGGTCAATGCTTGCCTGGTCCAAATCGAACCCGAATTCCCGCTGAGCTTGCTCAAAGAGAGGATGCCAGCGGCGATAGATGGTGAAAGCCTTGGCACGACGTAAGACGCCGTCAGGATCTTTTTGGGTCGAGATGTCGCCGAGGGCCAGTGCGTTGGTCCGGAACAGATCCGGCAGCCTCAAGTCGCTCGTGACGGCCAGGATCACGTTGCTCGCTCTCTGGACCTGGCTGGCAAAAAAATCGTCCGACTCCGGGAAGCTGCCATCGGCCATGTTCACCGGCGCGTGATCGGGCCGAAGTTCGCCAAAAATGACATCGAACGCAACGGCTTTGGCGCCCTGGGCCGCGAGCTCGTGTACCAGCCGCCCGTACACCTGGCGCGGCCAATACAATCCGAACCGATAGCCAAGCACGCTGTTCGTCCGCACAAAGGCGATGCTGCTCTCGTCGATAAAAACGAAGCCTAAATTGGTCGCGACGATAGCAGAGAACCTGAGAGCCTGGCGGGCGCGCTGATCATAGGTGATTCGCTCGACGCGCTCGAGGAAGTCCAACCGCAGGCAGTCGAGGGCGCAAACGACGACGATCACGCCCATCGCGATCCAGGCCGGGACGCGCTTGACCGGTTTTAGCTTCACTGGCTGGAACTAAACAAAAAACCAGAGCAACACAAGGCTGCTCTGGTTCGCGAAAACGAATGTCGCCGGAAATTAACCGCCCCCGGGCGGCGGGCCGTTCCCGCCCGCGTTGCCATTGTGGCCAATGGTCGGCGAGACGTAGTAAATCGTGTGATCCACGGTAAACGTGGTGGGCGGCGTGTTCGGCCCTACACGCGTCTCTTTCGCAAGCTTCACCATCTCCTTTTGATTGAAATTCGGGATCGGCGTGATTTGCCCGGTTCGGGCGTCGAACTGCTGGCCGCCCATGACCACTTGCGTCACGACGTTGCCATCGGCGCCGACGTAAGCAATCACGACGGAGCCAACCAGGACCTGAACCACGCCCACGGCACTGAGGGTGTAAATCGTGCCGCGGATACCAGCGACGCCGTTCGGCAGCTTAACCTCGTACTTCGATGCAGCCGACATCTTCTTCACGTTTCCGAAAATGCGGCCTCGCTGCAAATCGAGTTGGATCTCACTCACGGTATCGGCGCCCGTGTCCATGGTTGTCAGTTTGTCAACGGCGAGGGTGCTGTTTTCGAAGACGCGCACGATGTTCTGATCCGCCGCCGTAGGCGTGTACAGGCGCGAGTCGCCTACGACCGGGCGGGGAACGGCCGCACCTTCATCGCCCAACACAAGGTCCACATAGGAACCTTCGCTGGCGGTCTGAATGACCGTGCCGGCGCGAAGCAGAGCGCCGACTTTGACCGGCTGCCAGACATTGTTGCCGGTGGTAAAACGCGCGGCGCCTTTGATGCGTACCACCTTCGCCGCGCCTTGAGTTGCGCTCTGGGCCGCGAGGGTCGTCACCATCGCCAAAACCAGCCCGCTTACGACCAACCTCTGAACTACATTGTGAATTCGATTCATATAGGTTCCTGGTCAGTTGACTGCATCACTTCGCAGCCAATTTTAAGGCCGGTCCTGGGGTTGTCAACCCATATTCGCCAGATAAAACTGGCGTCTCTTGTCGGCCACAGCCTTGAGCATGCCGCATAGATCGGGCCAAAGGAAAACCCAGCAAGCACATTTTGCGAGCCCTGGGGCGGGAGCGTGGTCCCAGCGGAGTGCATCTTAACTTTACGACCAATAGAAGCGGGGACGGCCCTCGTCCCCTCATGGTGCCACAGCGTGGGGACAAGGCCGCTCCCACTCCGTTCCAACACGCACGCGGTGGTGATGTCAGGCACTCGTCCCAGAGTGCCCTACCGTTCCAGGCTGCGCGGAACATGGATTTTCGCGCTGATGCTGTTCGTAGCGGCTTCCGCCAGTTCTCGGTTGGCGAGCTCCAGGTAACTTGAAGCGATGCGATTGTCGTTCCATTCGAGCGACAGCGAGCGTTCGAACCAGGGTTTGGCCGCTGCGTAGTCATTCAATTGCACAAAATGCCAACCGATCATGGCTACCGTGAGGTAGCCGTTCGGATCGAGCTGTTCCGCGCGGTCGAAATAGCTCCCCGACTCGGTCTGCCGCCCGACCCAGTCCAAACATTGCCCATAGCGCATATAGTTGTAGCCGTCCCATGGGTTAAGCTTCATGCCGCGCGCAAACCACTTCATCGCCCTGGCCGCCAGTTCCCTGTAGTTTTCGCCCCCTTCGTGGCTTTGGACGCGATAAGCCTCGCCTACCCCATACGCGGCATCGGAATCCGTCGGCTCAATCTCAAAGGCTTTTTCGTACAGGGCAGCTTGCACGGGAGAATAGTCGGGCGCTCGCGCGGCTCGCGCCATCCAGTAGTTGTGGGTGGCGCGATGCACTCCTTGTTGCACGAGAAAAAAAATGCCGGCCAGGAGAACTGTGCTCGCCACAATTCTGGTCCAGGCCATGGCCCGCATCCAATACCGCTCTGAAGCGAAGCGCAGATGGCTGCTCAACAACGCCATCAAGGCCACGGCTACCATGGCATTGGCCGGAATGTGCATGTTGAAATCCACTACCGAGTGGAACAGGATTGCCAGTAAACCCGCCGAGGCGCCGAGGAGGAAGGCAAACTTATTGCTCGTTCGCCTGGTCCGAAGTTCCTCTCCGGAGTTGCGCACCGCTCGCCACGTCTTGATCACGCCTATCACCAGCAGTCCCCAGGCGGCGCAAATCAGAGCCGCTCCGACCAGCCCCCAGTCAGCCAGAGCATTGAGAAAATCGTTGTGCACCCGGTCCGGCGACTTCTGGACTATTTCCGGACGATGCTGTCGGAAGCGATGGTCGAAGTGGTCCGGACCGGCACCCCACCAGACATTCTCCTTCCAAACGTCCCACGCCGGTTCCCACATGAAAAATCGCAAGTCATCCTCGAGTTTGCCTTGCATCACCCATCGATGGTAGCGGGTTTGCAGCGAATAATTCCTGGGCAGAAACAGCAGCCCGCCGACCACCAGGGCCAGTACCAAAAACAGTGCCGGCAGGCGATGATTGCGATTGAACAGGAACGCGCCCAAGCAGAAGAGCAGGGCCACCGCCGCCCCGACAAACGTTCCGCGCGAAACGGTCGCCGCGATCCCTGCCAGCATCGCCAGCGTCGCATATCCCAGGAACACCTTGGGCAGGGGCTTGAACCGGCTGGCCACGGTGTACGCCAGGCTCAGCGGCACCAGCATTTCGAGTAAGCCTCCCAGGTGATTTGGGCAGATGTAAGTGCCCGACGCGCGATGCTCATAGGACGTGAAGACGTGCCAGACGCGGGTCGAGTCGGTGAGGAATTGGAAGACGGCGTAAAGCGAGATAGCCATCGACAGAAACACCAGCGTTAAGGTGACGACCTGGATCGATTCCTGCCGATATAGATTATTCAGGATGACGAAAAAGAGAAACGCATAGACGAGGACCTGGATCATTTCCTGACGCGCGACGTACTCGATGTCGGCGAAGCGGTATCGCGCAACAGCATAAACCGCGAAAGCAAGAACGGCCCAGCAAATCGGTGGCCAGAGCCATTGCGGGCTCGGGCTAATCCAGAGCCGAACACCCCAGAGCACCAGGACCGCCACCATCAGCCACTGGGCCAGCTGGAAGGGGTCCACCAGCAGAAAGTCTAGAAAACAGCCTGCCGGAGGTTGCGGCCGCCCGCCAAACGCCAGGGGTGTCAGCGTCAGGATAGCGAGGATCAGGCCCAGGATTCCGCGCTCACACCATCGATCGAGAGCTTCACGACTCGCAGGAGAAAGGATCACGGATTGATTTTGGAGGCGTAGGCGCGTTTGACGAAGGCAATGTCATGCGCGCTCGAAGCTGCCGAGGGCGGGTTGCCGTACTTGCTGCCCGAGGGATCGCTGTCAGCCGCGTATTTGATCGTTGCGGGGTCGATCCATCGGCGGCTGGTGGAATGGCCATCTGCCCAGCTAAAGGTGCTGGAGGTCCCATGGAATACGGCCGGGGAATCGACGAAAGTAGTGCCCGCGAAATCATTGGCCAATGTTCCAGAAAAGTTCAAAACCCAGGTGCCCCAATTCTCCCCCCGGGGATCGTTTTCCTCCACCCACAAGATCCGCTCGGTGGGGTGCAGGAGCTGCGGACGCCTTGTCAGCAGCATTTTGAGTGATAAGTCTGGCCAGTCCTGGCCGTTCATCCCTGTCATGCCGCCGACGCTGCCATAGGCAAATCCTTTGCCTGAAGGCCGGCCGTAGCGCGGGTCAGACGGGCAGTGGATAGCATCAGCCGTTCGGAGATAAGGCCCAATGGCGCCCCGCTTGACGCATTCCTGCATCAGCAAAATGTCCTTACTCCTGGCGTCCATGCCCGTGGTTACCGGGAGCGGGGTCGGCAAGCTTGAGCCTGGCGAATCGGGCGGTTGATAGCGCCAGGGACGCTGGCGGACTCCGTCCGCGTTGACAGCCTCGGAGTTGTTCATGTTGATGAGTTGTTCCTGGTTATCTTCGGAGTACATGATCCAGGAAAGCGCCAGTTGCTTGTGGTTATTCAGGCAAGTCGTGGTCGTTGCTTTAAGCTTGGCCCTGCTCAAGGCCGGAAGGAGCAGCGCTGCCAGAATTGCGATGATCGCAATGACTACCAACAGCTCGATGAGCGTGAAGCCACAACCGTCGGAGCGACAGGTCTGCGCTCGCCCGCCGTGCGAGCCGGACGTGCGGTTCTCAATAATACCTTTTCTGCCATACCGCGTTTTCATATATCAGTCGTGCGCAGGCTCACTCATGCTTCCCGACTTTCGAACACTCGCTTCCGGGAGACCATCAGGTTCATGTTAAGATTAGCACAAGGAAGCTGCGCGTCATCTGGTAAATCAAAGTCGCAACTTTCCGCTTGCATTGAGATTCGCAAGGGAGGATCAAGTGTATCGCAGCAGTTCGGCCGGCCGAAACATCGACCTATGCAAGTCCGATGCGAACGCAACGCGCCCCGCTTATCGGGCCAACGGCGGCGCGCCACAAACCAGACCCGCGAGGAAACGTTATGAACAGCAGGAAACAGAAATGGATGATTTGCGGGCTGGCACTGGCCGTGAGTACCGCCCTGTCCCTGGCGGCTGAGCCAACCCTCAAAGTCGGCGACGCAGCGCCGAAATTGCAGAATGGCAAGTGGGTCCAGGGCGAGCCGGTGAAAGATTTCAAGCCGGGCAAGGCTTACCTGGTGGAGTTTTGGGCCACGTGGTGCGGCCCATGCCGCGTTTCCATTCCCCACCTGAACGAAATCCAAAAGAAATACAAGGACCAGGGGCTGGTGGTTATCGGGCAGGATTGTTGGGAGAGGGACGATGGACTGGTGGCGCCCTTCGTCGGAAAAATGGGTGAGAAAATGACGTACTGCGTCGCGCTCGATGACAAAGCCGGCGGCGAAAAGGGCAAGATGGCTGAGACCTGGATGGCGGCGGCAGGCCGCAACGGTATCCCCAGCGCGTTTCTGGTGGACACCAAAGGCCTCGTTGCCTGGATTGGACATCCAATGGAACTGAAAGACAAACTTATCGAGGATGTTCTAAAGGGAAATTTCGACATCAAACGGGCGGCGGAGGATTACGCAAGGCAGCTGGAGATCGACGCCAAGATGCGCACCGTCTGGGCGGCTATCGGCAAGGCCATGCAAAACAAGGATTGGGATGCCGCTACGGCGAAGGTTGTGGAGGCGGAGAAAATTTTGCCGGAGGAGCAGCGCGGCGGCATCGATCGAGCGCGCATGGAGATTGCTCTCGGCCAAAAGGACTATCCGGCATTCTACAAGCTGGTGACGAAAATCAGTGATGCAGAAAAGGAGAATGCCCTGCAGCAAAATGAATTGGCGTGGCAGATCCTGACGGATCAGCGCATCGAGCAACGTGATCTGAAACTTGCCGAGACGATCGCGACGCGCGCCAACGACGCCGCCAAAGGCAAGGATGCCGGCATTCTTGATACGCTCGCTCGAGCCCTGTTCATGCTAGGCCAGAAAGAGCAGGCCATCGAGCTGCAAGCCAAGGCTGTGAAGCTGGCAGATACCGACCAGAGGGACGGCCTGCAAAAGACGCTCGACAGTTACCGGGAAGGAAGACTGGCGGAAGTAAAATAGATCGAGCAGGCGCACCAGCCGGCAGGTCGGGGAAAGTGAGCGCGCCCTCCAGCCCTGAGCCGGACTTTTTCGACATGCATGACTCGCCGGAGCGGAGTAGCCGCCGACGTCAGTCGGCGGATCTCGTTGAAGCGTCAATCAGCGCCGACTGACATCGGCGGCTACATAGCATGAGATAAGCGTCTAGTTGGTGTTACTGTCCGTCGCCATGAGGTTTTTGCATCTGATTCGCCTTGCGTCATTGATAGTGCTTTGCGCTTTGGCCGGCCTGGCCGCAACCGCTGTCTCGGCTGCTTCGTATGAGCAAACATTCGTCTTCATCGGCACTTACACCGGAGGTAAGAGTCATGGAATCTATACCTCGCGCTTCGATGTCAAAACCGGCCGCTTGAGTCCCGCGGAGCTGGCGGCAGAAACAAAAAACCCGAGCTTCCTGGCATTGCATCCGAGCCGGCGCGTTCTCTATACCGTGGGGGAAGTTGAAGATTTCGGCGGCAAAGGAGCAGGCAGTGTCAGCGCATTTAGTTTCGACGCGAAATCGGGCAAGCTCACCCTGCTAAACCAGCAATCTTCAGGCGGTACTTCGCCATGCCATTTGGCGGTCGATCCCGCGGGCAGATGCTTGCTCGTGGCCAACTATGGAGACGGCACGATTGCTTTTTTGCCTCTCCGGCCCGACGGCGCGCTCGGAATGGCCACCACCGTCATCCAGCATCACGGCTCCAGTATCAATCTGCAGCGCCAGGCCGGGCCGCACGCCCATTTCATCACGCCCGATCCTGCAGATCGTTTCGCCCTTGTCTGCGATCTCGGTCTAGATAAAGTTTTGGTTTATCGTTTGGACTCTGGCAGAGCAGGGCTGGCGCCCAATGACCCGCCTTCAGTTTCTCTCAAGGGTGGCGCCGGTCCAAGGCACCTCGCTTTTGCTCCCGGCGGCCGTTTCGTCTATGTCATCAACGAAATGGGTTGCACACTGACAGCCTTTGCCTACGACGCAAAACGCGGACATTTGACCGAGTTGCAAACGGTCCCGACCCTGCCGGAAACTTTCAAGAGCGATAGCACTTGCGCCGAGGTCCAAGTGCACCCCTCGGGCAAGTTTGTGTATGCCTCAAACCGCGGTCACGACAGCATTGCCATCTTCGCCGTCGAGCCTCGCAGCGGCAAGCTCTCGCGGATTGGCCACGAGCCGACTGGCGGCAAGACCCCGCGACATTTTGCGCTCGCGCCTGACGGAAGGTGGCTCCTGGCGGAGAACCAGGATTCGAACGAGATCGTGGTTTTCCGCGTTGATTCGCGGAACGGAAAACTGAGCGCGACTGCAAACACTCTCGAGGTGGAGTCCCCGGTGTGCGTCGTATTCGCAGCTACTTCTTCTTTTTGAATAGGTCGCTGACGCTGTGAGTAGCCTTGTCCAGGACATTGGTCGCTGTCTTGCCCGCCTCATTGCCCAAGTACACTCCGCCTTTGCTGAGATCGGCGATCGCGGAGGCCGCGGCTTTGCTGGCGCTTGACTCGATCGCTCGCAACACCTGCTTGGCGAGCTCTGCTGAGGTAATCCCATCGCCCCCTTTGCCCAGGTCCTTTAGATGAATCTCGGGTAGCGGTACGGTCGCCGATTTCCCCCCTAGCGTGGTGACGCTAACCTGGATCTTTCCTCCCTGGATCAGGAAATCGTCCACTTCCAGTTTCTTGCCGGGCTTGGCTTCTTTGGGCTGGGCGGGTTCCTTTGCGGCGCCCGGTTCGCCTTCCATGTTTGAAAGGATCTTGCCCAAATTGTTTTGGCGCAAGTCAGTCTCAAACGTGATTTCCGGAGCTTGCACCTGAATTGATTCAATGATGATCTTGTCTGAGAGCAGCGAGCGGGGCTGGAGGGCAAGGCCCGCCGCGCCAACGTTGATCGCCGAGGGCGTTTTGAACCCCTCCGGATTGCCCACGACCAGGCCTCGGACCTTGCCTGAGCCCGAGAGCAGAGAAAGATTCACCGAATCCAGCTTGACCTGCACTTTCATCAGCTCGGGCCCGACGATTTCCACGGCTCGCTTCACGGCGCTATCCAGAAACAGATGGACCGCGACCGCGGCCAGAATAATCAACACCACGAATGCTATGAGTAGTCGAACGAGGATTTTTTTCATAATGAGTTAATCGGGAAGCAATGCCTTGACTGCCTCAACCAGTTGCTTTGCCTGGTACGGCTTGGCGAGAAACCGGTCAGGTTTTACCGGCATATCGTTGTAGATTTGTTCATCGACGGTGCCGCTGAGCAACAGAATTTTTTGGCGCGACTCCAGCTTGCGGCAGGCGGCAATCAATTCCATGCCGTTCATCGTGTGCATCGCATAATCCGTGATCACCAGCGCCGGGTGACGCCGCTCCGCCGCGAAGGAGCGGATGGCCGTGTCGGGGTCCCGAAAGGTCTTGACTTGATAACCGATCGGTTCGAGCACGACGGTGGCCAACTCCAACAGCATTGGCTCGTCGTCCACGACGTAAATCAACGCTTTTTCCTGCGCCCGGGCTTTGGAGTTGGCGGCCACCGGCTGGTTCATCGTAAGACTTCCATAATCAGTAAACACCTTCGCGCAAAGGCTGGCAAGGCGGGGTTTCAGGTGGCTGAAATTCCCGATTGCCTGCGCCCTCTGGCCACCCTACTCTCGCCGGCATCAGAAAGCAGCTTTCGGGACGGAACCATCGACAATGAAGAGAAGCAAACCGCGAGTTGCGAAACCCCGAAGAGGAGCTCGCCGCCCTTCTCAGCCGCCTGGCACATTTGCCGGAAGCCTCAAGATCCCGTCAATTCTCCTGGAAGGCGACGAGAGCGAGCCAGCCCCCGCCGGCGTGCCGGAACAGAAGCACCACCTCGAGTCGAGCACTGTCTCCGCGCAGCCGCCCGGCGAGCCGCGAGAACTGCCGGAAGCCCATGGAACGGGTCGCATGCTGCTTCTGGCCCGCGACCCTCATTGCCTGTACGCGCATTGGGACCTGACATCGGCGCAGTTGAGACAGTACGAAGAGCGTTCGGCCGATGCGCATTTAGTCGTCCGGTGCCATCGCGACGAGGCCGCCGGGCCGCTCGCGGCTGAGTTCCCAATGCCGGCCGGAATGCGGCATGGATTTCTGAGCGTCCCGAACGCCGGCGTCTCCTACGTGGTTGAACTCGGATATTATCTTGCCAGCAGGCAGTGGGTGCCGGTTGCAGTTTCTGGCCGGGCAACGACGCCGCACGAAACTGTGTCAGAGGATCGGACCGTGGAATTTGCCAGGGTGCCATCATGGGCGCCCCGCCCCGCTTCAACACCTAGTGTCGCTAAGTCCCCCGCGGGCGATTTGCTCGCGGGCGTCGGCTCGCTGGAAGCCTCGGCAGCTTCGGGAAGCGCGGCAGGACTCAGGCCTCCGCCTCGAGTAGGATGGATTCCGATTCTCGGGGTGGGATCGACAGCTCCCGCCCCTCATGAGCGAGGTGAAACCGTCTCGCAGGAAGCCAGCTACCGCGAATGGACCCTCGCACAAAAGCAAGCTCTGGCCGAGCTGCTCGGTTTGGACCTCACGACGCCAGGCGCGATGAGTTCTCTCGAACTGACACGTGGCTGGGACGACCTGGGATAGTGGCAAGGTACGGGATTCGCATAGCCTGCATCGGCCCGGTGAACGTTGCTGCGACCAGGGTGATCGCAGCCGAAGGCTTCTCCCTCTCCTTTGGAGGAGAGGATCGGAGAGAGGAGGCCATTTCACCACATGCGCTTGGCACCACGGCCTGACAAGCCTCGCTTGCCACGCCGGCAGCAGCCGCACAAAATCCGTGGTTTGCGAAACCAACAACGATCAGCACAAACCGAGAGCCTGTCGGGCTTGATCGAGCGGGTCACGTTTTTTAACGAGGAAAACGGTTATGCCGTGCTCAAAGTCAAGGCGAAGGGCCACCGCGACCAGGTGACTATCGTCGGCTCGCTCCCAGCGGTCAGTGCGGGTGAATGGGTGACCGCTGAAGGCCGTTGGGTCCAGGACCGTGAGTTCGGCCTCCAGTTCAAGGCGGACCTGCTCAACAGCACGGCACCCACCACGCGCGAGGGCATCGAAAAATATCTTGGGAGCGGCCTGGTCAAAGGCATCGGTCCAATCTACGCGAAGAAGCTCGTAACCAGGTTCGACGAAAGAATCCTCGACATCATCGAACACCAATCCGCGCGACTGGAGGAGGTCGAAGGCATCGGCCCGATGCGCCGCCGCCGGATCAAGGACGCCTGGACTGAGCAAAAGGTCATCCGCGACATCATGGTGTTCCTGCACTCGCAGGGAGTCAGCACCAGCCGCGCTGTGCGCATCTATAAGACTTACGGCGAAAATGCGATCGAAACCGTCCGGGCCAACCCATATGCGCTGGCCAGAGACATCCCCGGCACCGGTTTCCAGAGCGCCGACCAGATCGCCCAGAACATCGGCATTCCGCGGGATTCCATTATCCGCGCGTGCGCGGGATTGAGCCACGTTTTGCTGGAGGCGACCGACCAAGGGCACTGTGCGTTGCCGCTCGAATTGCTCGAGGAAGAGACGGGCAAGCTTTTGCTCGTGGACGAAAAGATTGTGCGCGCTGCCCTGGCGAAAACGCGCGCCGACGGCGAGCTCGTGACGGAGACGATGAACGGCCAGGAGCTCGTGTTCCTGCCCAATCTCCAAAGAGCAGAGGAATTGATCGCCGCGCGGGTGAAAAGTCTCTGTGCCTCCGGCCCCGGCTATCCACCGATTGATTTTGCAAAAGCGGTCGAGTGGTTCCAGGCGAAGACCGGAATGGAACTCGCTCCCAGCCAACGATCGGCACTGCAGCAGGCGCTCTCCAGCAGGGTGCTCGTCATTACGGGCGGGCCAGGAGTCGGCAAAACGACGCTGGTGAACGCCATTCTGAAAATCCTGCGCGCCAAGAAAGTGCGGTGCCTGCTGTGCGCGCCGACGGGACGGGCGGCCAAGCGTCTCTCCGAAGCGAATTCGCTGGAAGCCAAAACGATCCATCGCCTGCTGGAAGTGCGGCCGGGCGCAGGCAAGTTCGCCAGAAACGAGGCCCGGCCTTTGGAGTGCGACCTGCTGGTCGTGGACGAATGCTCGATGCTGGATGCACCGCTAATGAGTCACCTGCTCCGCGCCCTGCCGCACAGCAGCAGCCTCCTTCTCGTCGGCGACGCGGACCAGTTGCCTTCGGTCGGACCTGGGCTGGTGCTCAAGAACATCATCGACAGCGGCACAGTGCCGGTTGTGCGGCTGACCGAGGTCTTCCGCCAGGCGGCGCACAGCCAGATCATCACCAACGCGCACCTCATCAACGAGGGACAAATGCCGGAGCTTGCGGGCAGGGACGATCCCTCGGATTTTTTCTTCGTGGAGCGAGATGAGCCGCAGCACATCGCCGACACATTGGTCGATCTGGTGAAGAACCGGATACCGGCGAAATTCGGGTTGGATCCGAGCCGCGACATCCAGGTGTTGAGCCCGATGAACCGTGGTACGCTGGGAATCCGTGAGCTGAATGCGCGCTTGCAGAGGGAGTTGAATCCTGCCAGGCCGGAGGAGCCGGTCGTTGAGAAGTTTGGCTGGCAGTTTCGAGCCGGAGACAAAGTCCTCCAGACGCAGAACGATTACTACAAGGATGTCTTCAACGGCGACATTGGACAAATAGCAAGGATTGATCTCGTGGAGCGGGAAGTCACGATCCGGTTCGACCAGCGCGAAGTCGTTTACGACTTCGGCGAGTTGGATGAAATCGCTTTGGCCTATGCGATCACGATCCACAAGTCGCAAGGTTCCGAGTTCCCGGCCGTCGTAATTCCCCTGGCCACGCAGCATTATTTGCTGCTCCAGCGCAACCTCATTTACACGGGTATCACCCGGGGTAAACGGCTGGTCGTGCTCATCGGTCAGAAAAAGGCGCTGGCAATGGCGGTCCGGAACAACAAGACGGAGAGCCGTTACTCCGGACTCCTGGCGAGGCTGAATTCAGACTTCCGCGCCGAACGGGCGGCGACGTGGCTTGGATCAATAGGCAGTACATGACCTACAATTAAGAAAATGGAACCACTCGGACCTCCTGATAGCCTCCACCTTCGGGCCGCCGAGGGTTGGCTCGGCCTCGGCGACCCTGAGTCGGCCAGCACGGAACTGGAGAAAATCCAGGCGGAATTTCAATCTCATCCAGAAGTGTTGGCGACCCGCTATTGCGTGTATGCCGCCACGAAAGAATGGGATGCTTGCGTTGAGATCGCCCGGAAACTGGTTGAGCTGGAGCCGAAACAATCCTTTGGATGGGTGAATCGGTCGTACGCGATTCGCCGGGCGCCTGGCGGCAGTGTCCAGGCGGCTTATGACGCGCTGCGGCCGGCCGCTGATCGCCTCGATGACCTGGAACAGGTGACCTTCAATTTGGCCTGTTATGCCTGCCAACTCGGCCGGTTGGAAGAAGCGCGCGATTGGTTGGCCAAAGCTATGGCCGCCGCCGCGCGCACCGGCAGGCTCAAGCGTCGCAGGCGAGAAGCCCTGGAAGATTCTGACCTGCAGCCGCTGTGGAACGAAATCAGAAACGCGATCCTGGGTGAGCCGAACGACTAGTCGGTTCCTATGAAGTGGAAAAACCACGAATGCCAATGGACACAAATTCACGCGCAGTTGCGCCGGAACGCAAACCACTCAGGGAAATCGCCATTCGCTGACGCGAACTGATCGTCCACAAGTCGCTCAACTGCCTTGTCCTGATTAGGTCCATTCGGGTCCATTCGTGGTTTCATTGCTGCTTCCGAGTTAAGAGGTCTTGGCGTTCGGTCAGCTCAGAAACCCGTTGAGCGCGCCGGCCTACGGGACTGCCAGGAGATTCGTCGCTAGTCGCTGACTCCGGATCCACGTGACGACACGGTCGCGCTTGAGGAATTCAACGTGACCATCACTGAACACCATGTTCCCGGCCGGAGATAGTTTGTTGTCACCGTGCAACTCACGAGTCCACCCGATTGAGCCATTGGTGGTGAGAGGGAACAGGCCCGGTTTTACCGGGTATCGGGCGAATTCCAGGTGGCGATCTCCCGCGAGGATGATGAACCGCGCGTTCGTGGTGCGGGGTGCGGCATCCACGCTGAGAAAGTAGCTGACGTTGCGGTCGTCGAACGTCGCGTAATTCGTAGCCGGCTTTTTGATTCTATCGGTCGGACAAATCCACATCTTGAGAGACGACTTCGCCATTTGGTTGGAAAGAGTGAGGAAGTGGGCGGCTGGGCTGCCTCGGCCAACAAATTCCATTGAACCGCCATTAGTGATGGAGGTTCGCGGCGGGTATTGGCCGCCATGATCTTCGGCAAACAGTTGAAGGCGCAAGCCGATTTGTCTCAGGTTGCTGGTGCATAGGAGAACCGTCGCTCGCCTGGGACGATGGTCGCCCGTAGGCACGGCGAGAATCAGCAAGAGGCCGATAATCGCGATCATAACCAGCGCTTCTACGAGAGTAAATGCAGTCGCTGCCTTTCTTGAGGAAGCGTGTCTCATACGCGTATCCCACGATCAAAGCGATTCTTCAAAACATTTCGTTAGCTGCCGCGAAACACTATCTCAAGGTCTTGCTTGAGTTCTTATGACCCGCTCGGAATCGGCGACGCGCTGCAAGTCGGCGTAAAGCTGGCGAGCGTTCTCTACGCGCTCCAGCAAAGCATCTCCCTGCAGCGCGAGTTGTTTGCGATAGCGATCGGTCGTCAACTGGCCTTCAGCGTCGAGCCGGCGGGCCTCGGCGATGATTCGTTCGAGTTCGGCAAGACTGGCTTGTCGTTTCTCGAAGAGATTCGGGAGATCTTCGAATTTCCAGAAGCGCAACCCTTCGCGCACCACGTACACGGGCGTCGTGTGTGCGCTGGTGCCATCGCCGGCCCTTGCGCGGGCGGCGATCCAGCAACCGCAGCCAGCATCCACGTTGAAATCGAGTCTTGCTTCGGGCTTGTTCGGATCCTGCGACTCCGCTTCGCGAATGACTTCACCGTGCTTGACCACTTCAAGTTTCACTGGCGCCATCCTTTTGGGGTCACGCCAGGCGCGGGCCCGAACGCGGAGTTTGCGGTCGGTCTTGAGGCGCAGTTCATCGCCGGGTAGCGCGTCGTCCACCTGCAATTCGAGCATTGGCCCGCTGGTCGTAAAAGTGCGCCCGCGCCGGAATGCCTCAAACCATGCTTCCGCCGAAAAAGATTTTTTACCGAGGTACGCATACGCGCGTACTTCACCCACGGTGCCGCCCCAGGGCACATCCGAGCCCGCGGATGCCGTCAGCTTGCAGCCGAAATTCAGAAAATCGTAATAGAGGCGTGTTCCCAGATTGTTGAACTGAAGGATCTCGACGAAATCTACTTTCTGTCGCGGGACATTCATGCTCATGTCCCGATGGACGTGAAATGCGCCCGAGTTGACGTGGGCGTAGCCGCTCAGACCGCCCTGAGCATGAACGGCGTCGAAGACCTCGTCGTAGAGGAAATAATGGTCGGTGTCACGGACCATGCTGGTGGTGTTCATAGCCAGTGTGTGGCCGATCTGATCGTGCGTGCGCGGGCATTCCTGGCCCGGCGACAGAATGTATTCACCGTCCACCACGCGATAATTCGGGCCGAAACCGCGCTGCTCGAAATAGGTGCGGTAGATGTCGCCCATCTTGACGATGTTCGCCAGGTGGATGTCTTCGGCTTTCGTCCACGCCATCAAATTCCGAGCATCTTCGTCGGTAAGTATCCGGCAGTGCACATGATCATCGCCGGACCACCAGCCGTGACGGCGCATGTCCACCCATCGCCTGGGGCGAATCGTTCGCTCCAGAGTTTCGCCCGAGCGGACAGTGACATCCTGGAAAACGATCTCGTGCTCGACGCCGCTCCGCACGCCGATTTGCCAATCACCCGGCGCCAGTGTCGTATCGAACGGCCCGGGGACGCACCAGAAAGGTTCGCCTTGCAGTCCGGGCAGGTTGGCTGGACGAGCGCCGCTGGCCCGGCCTTGCTTGTCGAATTGAGGGCCGAGCTCGATGCCATTGCCAGGCTGGCGCTGCAAGCCGTCCGTGCGCCACATCAAACGCACCATGGCGGGCACGGCTTTGCCGGTGTCACCCGAGAGCACAGTAAGTTTGAGTCGCCCCGGCACCGGCGTTCGGAGTTCGAGCGGCAATCGTACGGCGGGCTGGCCCGCACGATTGAATTCGAGCGTTGCGGTCGTGCGGCCGAACGGAACATTCTCCAGGCCCGCGATGGCATAGGTCCGACCGCTCGCCGACACGTCCAGGCTGACGAGATTGGCTTCCCCGGGAGGCTCCGAAAAGTCGGCCACGCTGTTGGCGTAGCTCAATCCTTCGCCTCTGACTACGAGTTCGAACAACAGCGCACCCGAGTCGCCAGGCAGTTGCACTGGCGTGTTGGGCCTCAGTTGCGGAGGCTTGGCAGTCAGGTCCACGTGGATGAGCTGCGGGCAAGCTTCGACCAAAGGCAGCAAGCGCGCTGCGGCAGAGGCAATGCGCTCAGTGGCTGCCTGCTTGGATTCCTCGGACGCCGAAGGCCGCTGCAACCGCTGCTGACCTTCGCGCAGGTTTCGATTTATCGATTCCAGATCTGTGCGTTTGTCAGCACCGAAGAGATACCAATAGTTATGCGCGACGCGACCGGCGAACTCAGCCACGCCCGGCGGCGTGGGCGGGGCGTCGGCACAGAGCCCCAGACGCACATGGAGAATGACTGTCGCAGTCGTTGCCAGCCATGTCAGGAGTCGGCGGGCCGAAGTAGAAGTATTCATGGAGTTGAAAGACATTCACTTGATCTGGGCAGCCACTTGCTCTTGTGACGGCTTCAAGCAGCGGAACTTGCAGAGCCGCGCCTCGCCGGACCGGCTGGAGACGAAATCGGGATCGTCTGGGGTTTCGGTTTGAACCACGCAACCGTCACGGCCTTCGGCCTGCAAAGTCACTAGAGCTTTCGCTGCAGTCCAGAGACGATCTTCAACTACGATCTCTTCGCCGGGGCGCAAAGATCCCGGCGTCGAGACGAAGAAAAACAGGCGCAAGCGGTGGTGCCCCGGACCAGTATTCCCACAGCCCAGCAAGTCGATCTCCGGATCATACAGCAGAACGGGCGGAAACTCGTGGCCAGCAATGCGAACAGCAACTTGTTGGGAAAGTTCGGGCAATAACTTTTTGAGATAGACTTCCAATTCCGCTCTCGTGATGCGTCCGTTGGCATCCGCATCCATGGTCTGTCGCTCGCGCGCGGACCATTCTTCGAAAAAGGTGATGTCCACAGTGACGTCGAGGTTGTGCGCGCCGAGCGTCAGGTGGACGCTGTGTTGAACGAAATTGGTGAGAATGTCATGCGCGACACCGGGAAGCGGCAGGCCGGCAACGATGCCTGCGACCAGCAGCGCTGCCGGGCAAGCAATCCTCCACTTACCCTGCGAAGCTTGCGAGATGTGGCTCACTTGATACTCTCTTTGTGGACCTTCTATCCTCTGAGTTGGACCTGGTCAAGACGACAGAGCGCAATCAATGAAAAGGAATGCCTTGGTTACCTGCTGCTGGGCAACAGCGTTTCTGCTCTGTTGCTATTGGGCGATTCCGGAGTTTTGCCAAGCCGGCGTGCTGTTAGCCGCGGCCACGAATGGGCCATCAGACACTACCCTTCCAGTTCTGACCACAGCGGAACAAGTGCATCGACTGACGCGGGAGGAAGCGGCAAAGCCATATGAGGCAGTGATTCGAGGCGTGATCACTTGCCCCTTGCCGCAGTTTGAGGCCGTCGTCATCCAGGACTCGACGCGGGGCGTTTATGTTTCGAACGTCGGAGCGAGCCTCGGTGAACCGCCGAGCCTCGGCGAACTGGTGGAGATTGAAGGCGTGACTGACCCGGGACAATTTGCGCCGCACCTCCAGGCGCGCCGCATTAAGCGCCTAGGGGTCGGAGTGCTTCCGCAACCAGTGCGTTCAACCTGGGATCAATTAATCAATGGGAGCCTGGACACTCAGTATGTGGAAATTGAAGGAATTGTCACCATGTCGCGAGCGGACCAGGTGACCCTGCTGACGCATGGCGGGCGTCTGAAGGCCACTTTGGTGGGCCCGAACCTGGGCGCATTAACGCAATATGAGAGCTCGCTCGTCCTGGTCCGAGGCTGCCTGTTCGCGTCCTGGGATGCGACGACGCATCAGGTTCGAGTGGGCGAGATTCGTGTTTTTTCGGCCTCGATCACAGTGGAGGAGCCTGCGCCGGTGGACGCGTTCGCCACTGGACTGAAGCGCCTTCCCGAGCTGCTGTTGTTTGATCCGCGGGCCAGTGCACTGAGGCGGGTCAGGATAGCCGGGCAAGTGGTTCATGAACGCGAGGGCGAGTGTTTCATGATGGATGGAACGAATGGCCTGCGTTTCATCCCCAAAGAGCCTACCCACTTTCAAGTCGGGGACCTGGTGGAGGTTGTCGGTTTTCCCAACCTGACCGGTCCATCGCCAGTTCTGCAGGAAGCGGTCGCCCGGAAAACCGGAACGGCGAGGTTGTCCGCTGCCAGACCGCTTGCGGTCGAGAGTCTTTTTCGCGCCGAGTATGACGCTACGCGTGTGTCAGTGGAGGGACTGTTGGTGGGATTGAGCGCCGACCACCAAACGCTGGAAATGCAAGCGGGCCTGCGCCGTTTTCTGGTGCGCGTTTCGGTTGGTCAGAGCCAATCCGCGCCGCGAACGACTGCGCACGCGGCGTCGAGTATGGCACGCATCAGCGTCCCGCTCGGAAGCCGACTGGAACTGACCGGCGTTTACGCCGGGCACGGCGGCAACAGGACCACTGAAACGGAAACCGACTCATTCGAGTTGCTGTTGAACTCGCCTTCGGACCTCCGCGTGCTATCGCAACCGCCCTTCTGGACTCTGCAGCGTCTGATGGTTCTGGTGGGGGCTCTCCTCGGCGTGCTGGCAGCGGCATTGGTTTGGATCCGGCTGCTCCACCACAGGGTCCAGGCCCGCACGGCACAACTGCAAAATGAGATGCGCGAGCGCGAGCTGGCTGAGCAGCAACGCTCGCTGGCCCTGGAGCGCGCCCGCATCGCGCGCGATCTCCACGACGATCTGGGCAGCAGCCTGACC
>CAYUPI010000033.1:0-64386 GCA_964446585.1 uncultured Verrucomicrobiota bacterium | reverse complement strand
TTATGGTTTCTTCGGGTCGCGCGTGGAATGTTCCATGATCCAATAAGCATCGGGACTTTTTGGCTCGGAAATATTGGGCTGGCCTCTGCCCATAGGTGGTGTCGTCCTCGGGTCCTTCCACATGTGAATTTCGGAATGGCCATCGCAAAACGCAAACCCGCAGGCCCCGCCATGATAACTTCCCGGAACATCGACAATATACCACTGCGACGGTTGATCGGGCCAGCCGCGCAAGGTACTGCACCACTCGCCATCATTGATGCTGTCGGCACGTTCATCAACGAATACGATCGTCATGGACGGTCCCGGCCTCAGGACTTCGCCCATCTTCTTGTAGACAGTGCCCGGGCCGCCGACTTGTTGGGCGTCCGCGCCGTTAAACCAACTGAGCATGGACATGCTCCGCACCCGCGGAAGGGATTGGCCGGCGAATTCTCCCGCTGAGGGGATGCACGGGTACTTGCTGTCCCCCGGACATCTCCAGATGCCTGGATTATTCGCAGCGTATGGCCACAGCGGACTTTTCTTCAGATCCTCCACATCCCAATTTCTCCGGTTCGAGCCATCGGTCTTCGGATTTCCAGTGAAGCTCATTTCACCCACAGGGTTCCAATCACCGGGGTTCACCCACGCCGAGGGCACTTTGTCTGCGTTGTCCTCGACGTAGTATCTCCAGGCCAGCATTAACTGTTTGCTGTTGTTCATGCACTGAACCGCCTGCGCTTTGAGTTTGGCGCGGCCTAGCGCGGGCAGCAGCATCGCCGCCAAAATCGCAATGATCGCGATGACGACGAGGAGTTCGATTAGAGTGAAGCCCCGCGTGCGTTTCGGGATTCGGCAGATCTTCATACGAGCCTGGCCACGGCGCTCAGCCGCGGCGGTTGGCGCTCCTCCGACCGGTTGATTCCAAGGTTGGTTTCACAAATGCTATCCGAGTCATTATATCACGAAGGCTATAATGTCAAGAGACCTCACTGATTTACTGATGTTACAGGGATTGGTCGCTCAGATGGAATCATGATTAGCGAGGCCAATGAAGATGCTGGTGGAGAAACTCAAAGGTCCCTTTCCCATTGATTGTGTGCGGGCCGTCGAAGAACTCGATCTTCGTGCGGTCACCCAGGCCGGCTTCATCGTAAAAGCGCCGCACCTTGGCATATTCATAAGCGACCCATTCATCTATCCCGACTCCATCGTTATGGCCACGCTCGACCATGAACGGGCGCGGAGCAATGAGCGCTGCCATCTCGGCATAGTTGAACGTGTGCCCGAGATCAAACTCCGCCATTTCATTCTCGCCGGTAAACATGTAGCTCGCCGGAAAATCGACCGACACGTTCTTTCGGACCCAATCGTTGAAGTCGCCAGAGCAGATGGAAAGCGCGTAACGCTCCAGCACCGCCGGCACGCGCATGGCCGTCTTGCCACCGTAAGACAGGCCGTAAAATCCGATGCGCCTGGCATCGACGAATGGCAGGCCTGACAGCCAGTCCAGAATGCGCTCGTGCTGCGCAATGATCACCGAGAAGAGTGATTTTCCGATGGGATTTGCTTTACGTTGCAGTTGGCGGAACTTGTCCCCGCCTCGGTAAGGATTATGCGGCGCGAAGACGACGAAGCCCCGCTCGGCCAAACGCGCGGCAAAGGCTTTGTAGTAACGGAATGCTTCGGTGCCCGGATCGGGATTGATGACATCGGCGGGCACTCCTTCCAGGCCATGCTGACACACCACGACCGGCCGGCGCTCGCCGGGCTTGAGGTCCTTCGGCACCAGCAGATAGCCCCACGCGAAAACGTCAGGGAAAATGTCGAGCACGACTTCATAACCTGTCCAGTTCGTATTGCCGGCTGGGCTGGACGCTGCTTGTCGAATCAGCCGAGAGCGAGGATTTGCCGGCTGGGCGGAGAGCGGAAACCGCCCGATGACATCTTCCCAGAAAGTCGTCCTGAACGGTGCGCACGCGGCTGGCCATTCCTTCGGCGACCGGGCTTTGACTTTGCTCCAGAAAAACTCGGAGCGCGCCTGTTCCGATTCGCGGCAGAGTTTCTGCGTGAAATCTTCCAGTTCTTTGACCTGCCGCTGCTGGCGTTCGCCGGGATCAAATCCGGTTCGAAACTCGGCCGGTGCCTTGCCGGGCTGTCGAATGTCCTTAAGGGCTACCCCCAATGCTTTGAGCAGCGCGTCAAGCGCCCGATCCGAACCAGGGCCGGTGGTCATGCCCTCGGTGCCGCTAATCAATGTGAGCCGGTCAAACTGTTTCCGCTCGCCCGCTTTGAGCAGTGCCCGCGCCCGCTCGAACTCTGCCTCCACCGAGGCGTAATCCGCCATCTGCAATTTCCCAGGCGCGGCCCCCCAACGACCCTGACGCGGCGGCGGCGGTCCCTCGATTTTCGGAGCAGGGCTGTGCTCGACAATCAGGCTGCGCGGCGCAATCAAGGTGGCGATGTCCGCATCGCCAAATTCCTTCATCTGCCCGAAAACATTTCGGTAAATCGGCTCCTCCCAGACGCGGTCGCGCGAGTCGAAGTAACCACTGACCAGCGCCGCCGCGATGCGTGTGTCCAGTGCCGCAGCGTAGAAAGCAATTAAGCCGCCTTCGGCGTACCCCATCACGCCAATGTTGGGACGTTGGCCCGTCGGGCTCGAGCGTTGGCTATCGAGAAAATCCACTGCCGCCAGAACCTTTTGCACTTCATAGCCGATGATGTGCCGGCCCATCTCGTAGGCCTGGCGATAGATCCACTCCCGGTGCGGTTGGTTGGTAAGCCTATGGATCCGCGGGTTGCCCGACCAGGTGTCTCGCCGGTCGATCAACACGGGCACCAGCACTTCGCAACCGTTTTCAGCCAATCGCCGTGCATATTGGCGCTCCGGTACCAAACCCGCCCCCAGTCCGGCGACCATTTCCGGAGTTTGGTCGGCGTCCGGAACCACGACCAACCGGGCGACCGGCGCAGTTTTTGGCCGGAGCCAAAGGCCTTCGGCCCAGACCACGTCAAAAATCGTCCAGCGCACAGGTTGAATGGTGAACGAATCCGTTTCCGAGCTTCGAGTTTGAGCGGCCGTGCTCGCCACCAAATCCAGTCCCCTCACCGCTAGGCGAGCATCCACTGCTCCGATGATCTTGCGCAGATGCTCGCGGTTTGGCTCGACCGATTTGTCGTAGGCAGCCGCCGAGGAAAAATCGCGCTGCCAGAATTTCTGCCGCTCGCCGGCGCAGCGCTCGATTTCCCGCAGCAGGAACTTGTCGATGCCCGCGACCATCTGAGAGGAGAGATCCCCGCTGAGGGTTAGCGGCTGTGTGCCGGGCAGGGTTGCCGTATTCTGGCCGCGCGCGGCCGATGCAAGCTCCAGCAGCACCAGCCAAGGCGCAATAAGCGCGGTAAAAGGGCTCATCACTGCCCAGTTATCAGCCAGATCTGTATTGAGCTAAAGGAAAAAAGAAGTGAATGATCTATTGCGGCCTTCGTCACTTTGGCCTTACCGTCGAAACCAATCCGGAAGGCAAAATGTTTTGACAATAGAGGGTTTAACCCTGCAGGTTGGCCAGCGCTTTAGTCCAGCTAACTCACGTGTCCATGGCTAACAACATAACGCCGACGACGACGACCTTGCCCCGGATGTTGGAGCAGACCGTGGCTGCGTACCCCGATCGGACGGCGCTGCTCTATTTCGGCTCGCGGATCACTTATGGCCAACTGTTGGAGCAGGTCAACCGCGTCGCGGCCGGGCTGCAGGCCCTTGGGATCGAGAAAGGCGACCGGGTGGCGTTGATGATGCCTAACTGCCCGCAGTTTGTGATCGGCTACTTCGGCGCGCTGCGCGCCGGGGCGATCGTCACCGCGACGAGTGCAATGTACACCCCCCGCGAGGTAATTCACCAATGGAATGATGCCGGAGCGAAGGTGGTGATCGCGGACCGGAGGCTCTTTCCCGTGATTAAATCTGCGCGGTCGCAACTCTCGTCAGTTCGGCAAGTCGTACTGACCGGGATGCGGCAGTATTATCCACGTCGCTTCGAGCAACTATGTGTTTCGCTGGGAGCTCAAGCGGGCACAACTCCCAGGAGTGGGCAGCGAAATTCCCGCGCTGCGGAGGCCACGAGTCTGCCGCGCTACGACTGGGAGGATCTTTTGCACATTTCTCGGACTCCCAGTCCCGACGGCTCAGAACCGTTGGACATTGCCTGTCTCCAATACACGGGCGGCACCACTGGAGTCTCGAAAGGAGCGATGCTCACCCATGCCAACCTGATCACCAACGCTGGTCAATTCCTCAGGACCATCGGCGAAAGGACCGACCAGCAGGAGTCGGTGGTGGTGGCGCTGCCGCTGTTCCACATCTACGCCATGCTCTGCGCAATGATCACCTCGATGATGATCGGCGGGGCGATGATCCTTGTGCCACGCTTCGAACTGCGCGCGGTCTTGAACCTGATTCGCAAGCACCACCCGACCGTCATCCACGGGGTGCCGACTATGTACGTCGCCTACAATAGCGTGCCGAACCTCAAGCGATATGGCGTGCATTCTCTCAAGTTATGCACCAGCGGCGGCGCGCCCCTGCCGCTCGAGGTCCGCCAGAAATTCGAAGCTCTGACGGGCGGCAAGCTGGTCGAAGGCTATGGGCTGACCGAAGCTTCGCCGGTGACGCATTTCAACCGGCCCAACGGCCTGATCAAATCACGTAGCATCGGCCAGCCCGTTCCCGACACCGAGGTTCGAATCATGGACCTCGAAACCGGGACCCGCGAGATGCCTGTCGGCGAGGTCGGCGAGGTCGCAATTCGTGGCCCTCAGGTCATGAAAGGCTATTGGAATCGGCCGCAGGAAACCGCCCAGGTGTTGCGCGACGCCTGGCTCTACACCGGCGATATCGCCAGGAAAGACAGCGATGGATATTTCTACATTGTTGACCGAAAGAAAGACATGATCATTGCCGGCGGCTACAACATCTATCCGCGCGAAGTTGAAGAAGTGCTCTTCGAGCATCCGCACATCAAAGAAGCGGTGGTGATCGGCGTGCCCGACTCCTATCGCGGTGAAACCGTTAAAGCGTTCGTCGTCCTGAAAGACGGTGCCGTCGTCACGGCCGATGAGATCATTGCCTTCTGCCGTGAGAGGATGGCGCCATACAAAGTGCCTCGCCAGGTCGTATTCCGCGATTCGCTGCCGAAATCCGGCGTGGGAAAATATCTCCGCCGGGAGCTGCGAAACTTATAGCCGCCGGAATTAGGGACCTCGAACCGATCCGTGGTTGCTCACAGTGCTTCAGGCTTGCGAAGCTTGATGGGCCTCCTGGATAATCTCGCTATGCGCCACTTAAGTCACATCCTGCCAATGGTCTCTCTGTTGGTGTTTGCAGGATGTACATCAACGCCGACATCGAAGTTGACTGCGGAAAATCCACAGGCGCAGGCAGAAATCCGCCAGCGGCTGGACGAGATCATGGATGCTGCCGAAAAGAAGGATTTCGTCCGGCTGGACAGTTATCACCTCTACGGTCCGAAATTCACCAAGTTTGCGACAGAGTCTCCCACCAGACTCGACGCGGAGGCGGGCCGCAAAGGCGAGCATGACGGTCTGGGCGCCGCCACTGGCTTGTCCATGCGCGCTGAACAGGTGCAGATCGACGTCTTCAGCGATGTGGGGATTGCCACCTTTCTCCTCAAATACAGTTTCAAAGCCGGAACGAACACCGTCGAGAGGCAGGCGCATTCAACATTGGTTTTTGTCAACGACCAGGGCTCATGGAAAATTGCCCACGAGCATCTCTCGGCTCCGAAACCCAATCCATAATCTCGAAAAACTTTTCGCTTCCCTTGGCGGCGCTTGGGGTTTAGCGTCGGCCCAGCTTGGCAAACGAAAGGATCGCGCATGGATGTCATTTTTAATTGCCCCAAATGCGAGCAGGAGCTGGCAGTCGATAGCTCGGGCGCGGGCTCCGAGATCAACTGTCCATCCTGCGGGAATCCAATTGTCATTCCGGGGCCCGAGCGCAGCGTGGTTCCACAAGGCATCGAGGCTCGGGCCGGGGCGCCGCGCCTGGAAAGCGCGCCCATCAACCCCATCGCCTCCTCGGCCGCCGCCAAGGTCGAGATGCACCTGAAAGTACCGGTGCACAAAACGCCGGCGGCCAGCCTGATTGAAAAGCCGCTCGCGCCGCTGGAGGTCACCGCCAAGGACCTGGACAAAAAGATAAAGGTCAAAACCATCAAGCACACCGATTGCATCGAGGTGGGCCACGATCGGTTCGACGAAGTGGTGACAAATTTCCTGGGCAAAGTCGGCGAACCCAACATCATCAGCATCACAACTTTGACCTACACCCATCTGGACATCGGTTCGCAAAAGCTCCTGACGGATTTTGGCGTGCTGATCGTTTACAAGGGGTAGCCCGCCGACCTAGAAATCCAAAATCCAAAATCCAAAATTGATCACCGGCTCCTTACGTCATCGGCTACATTCCTGAAGCCGCGTTGCCCTCTCGCCTCGCTCCTCACCCCCCTTGACTTGCCGGTGAGTGGCCGCTAGCGTTCCGGAATGAATCGTGGGTTTGTCCTCGCTAGCCTGACAGCGCTCTTTTTGCTGGCATTGCCGTTTCGAGCTCCGGCGCCGTTCATCTATCGGCCGGGGGAAGGTTGGACCTATGAGCCGGTGGGCGGCCAGGGCAAATGGCAGATGCCCCGCGCCAAGGATCAATTCGAGGTCGCGCAAGCCGCATTCAACAAGAAGGTCTATGATTTGGCGCTGAAATCGGCTCGGCGCGTGGTGAGCGTTTGGCCTTTGTCGGATTATGCGCCGCAAGCGCAGTATTTGGTCGGGCGCTGCTATGAGGAAACCGGCAAAGACGAAAAGGCCTTTGCCGAATATCAAAAGGTTCTCGAGAAGCAGCCGAAGATCGCGAACTACCCGGAGATTCTGCAACGGCAGGTCACGATCACCGATCGGTTCCTGGCGGGGAAATGGTTCCGGTTATGGGGTTACATCCCCTTTTTCCCTTCAATGGAACGCACGGCTGACATGTACGACAAAATCGTCAAGAACGGCCCGTATAGCGATGTGGCGCCGCAAGCGCAGTTGAAGATCGGCACGGCGAGGGAAAAGCAGCGCAATTATCCGTTGGCCGTGAAGGCTTACGAATTGGCCGCCGATCGCTATCACGACCGTCCAAAGGTCGCGGCCGAGGCCCTGTACCGCGCCGGCCTGGCCTACAAAAAACAGGCCCAAACCGCGGAGTACGATCAGAGCACGGCCGGCCAGGCGATCGCCACGTTCACGGACTTCAGAACGCTGTATCCGGACGATTCTCGCGTTGGCCAGACGGACAAAATCATTGCCTCGCTCAAGGACGAGCAGGCGCGCGGGAATTTCCAAATTGCGAAATTTTACGAGAAGCGCAAGAAGTGGAGCGGGGCCATGGTTTATTACAACGAAGTCCAGATGCAGGATCCAGACTCGCCCTATGCTGCCGAGGCACAACGCCGCATTTTCGAGCTGAAGAAGCGAACTCAGCCTGCGGTCCAGGCGAAATCCGAATGACGAATGGCGAGAGAATCACAATGCTCGAATTCCGAACCGAGTTCATGCGCGCGAAAGGCTGGAGATGGCGGCATAGTATCGGTCGCGGAACCTGAGGCGCTGTCGGTTACATGGGCGCGAGCTCGGCCAACCTTGGATTTCGGATTTCGGATTTCGGATTTCGCACGGCGGGGGCATCCCTGGCAAATGGAGGTGGGTAACTTCTTGATGGTCATGCCACTTGCCTTCCTCGTCGGCGGTTGCGCCGGCTACAAACTGGGGCCCGCCAACGGCCTCGCGGCACAGGAGAAATCCGTACAGATCATCCCGTTTTCAAATCAGACTCTCGAACCACGACTGGGGGACGCCGTGACCAGTCAAATCCGCAAACAATTGCAGCGCGACGGCACCTATCGGCTCGCTACCCATGACGATGGTGACATTGTTGTCAGCGGCGTAGTCACGCACTATCGGCGCCAGGAAGTGAGTTTCCTGCCGACGGACATTCTTACCGTCCACGATTACCGGCTAAACCTGACGGCGCAAGTGTCGGCGCGCGAGCGCGGAACCGGAAAAGTGATCTTGGATCAACCTGTGACCGGCACGACGATCATCCGTGTGGAATCGGACCTGACCAGCACGGAACGGCAGGCGCTGCCTTTGCTGGCAGGAGACCTCGCCAAAAACGTAGCGGCACTCCTGGTGGAGGGGAGTTGGTGAGGTTTGACCTGGCGGAGTCTGAAAACAATCTTATGAAATCCAATTTTTTCCACGGCTGCTATTGCCTCGGAATTAGTTTCGCCCTGCTTCAACCGGCTGCGGCCGCAGTCGGAACCAATGAATCGAGTTCAAAGGCGGCGAAGGACAGGCCGACCTCGGGCGTCGTGCGCAGGGTTGGTGTGGATGAGTTTGAGAAGTTGTGGAAGGACAAGCATCCGGTGCTGGACGTGCGCACCAAAAAGGAATTTGAGGCGGGCCACATTCCCGGCGCTGTGAATCTGGATGTGAATTCGCCGGATTTCGCGAGCAAGCTTTCCGCGCTCGACAAGCAGAAAACCTACCTCGTCCATTGTGCCGCCGGAGTGCGGAGCGCGCGCGCTTGCGAAAAGATGAGCGGGCTCGGATTCCAGCATCTGGTCGATCTGGCGCCGGGGTTTCGAGCCTGGGAAAAGGCGGGCAAGAAAGTCGAAAAATAAAGGTCTTGCCGGCGGGCTCCAATCTGATAGCGCTCCCTGGCTGCGAAACCCAACTCCTGACGACTATGATTAAACCGATACTCAAAGCCGCTTCCTTAATCTTGCTGGGTGTTGCGGTTGCCGCCGTGCCGGCTTCAACGCTGGGTCAAACCCAGGAAAAACCCGCAAAGCCCGCGACGGAAAAAAAGGAAAAGGTTGAGAAGAAGCCCAGCGCCGGTCCGTTCCACGGTAAGCTGGCTGCGTTGGACAAGACCGCCAAGACGATCACAGTCGGGAAGCGGACCTTTCATATCACGTCCGAGACAAAGATCAACAAGGCTGGAAAACCGGCCACTCTCGACGAGGGCGTGGTCGGGGAGGAAATCAGTGGTTACGTGAAGCCGACCGAGGATGGGAAGCTGATCGCCACGAAAGTCAATTTTGGTCCGAAAGCCGCGCCCGGAGGTGCCAAAGGCACCGAGAAAAAGAAGGAGAAGTGACCTGAAGGGTCCCCGGCCCTTACCGCCGCCACCAACTGGTTTTGCTCTTTCCGCTTTTTCCAGGCGGCCCCTGTGTTGTCTGCAGGATGAGCAGTTGGGCGCGGGCCTGCCAGAGAGCCATAGTAAATTCGTCGTAGCTCAAGTATCGGTCAGAGGGATTCTTGGCCAGCACTTTGACCAGCACGTCGCTGGTCATTTGTGTAATCTCCGGCACGACCAGTATCGGCGGGGTTAGCGGGGTGTGCACGTGCGCGGACACCAGTTCTTCGACCGTCGGAGCTTCGAAAGGGACATGGCCGGTCAGGGCATGGTAGAGAGTGCAGCCCAAACTGTACATGTCCGATAGAAAAGTTTCGCGTTCGCGTTTGATCTTCTCCGGCGCAACGTAGTAAGGAGTCCCCTCTGTCACCGACATCGATTCCGGTTCGGCGTCCGGGCTGCGCGCGAGGCCGAAGTCCACCAGCTTCGGTTCGTGGTCGGCATTGAACAGAATATTGCCGGGCTTGATGTCCCGGTGCAGCAGATCATGCTTGAGCACCAGGTCGAGCGCCGAGGCAACCTTGGTGCCGATATCCAGCACGTCGAGCTCCGAGAGCCGCTGCTGCTTTTCGATGCGGGTGTCGAGACTGCCACGGTCCGCCAGTTCCATCACCAGGTATCGTTGGGCTTCCAATTCATCGAATGAATAGAGCTGGACGATGTTGGTGTGGTTCAGCCGGGCACAAGCGCGGGCCTCGCGGTAGAAGCTCTCGAGCGCCACGGGATCGTTTTCCAGTTCCTTGTGCATCAGTTTGACGGCCACCATCCGCTCCAGGACGGTGTCGAATGCGCGGTACACCTTTCCATGGCCGCCCGAAGCGATCTTGCTGCGCAGCTCGAACTGCCGCAACTGCATCGGCATCATGATCGGGTAACCGCAGCGCTTGCACGGCTCGGTGGCCAAAGGCGGCAAGTCTCCAGGGATAAAGACCTTGGAGTCGCACCCTCCGCACGTGACCATCTTGAGTGACTTTTCGCTCGGATTCATTCGGCATCAACTCGCCTGGCCGTTTCCGCGACTACCCGCCAACGCCACGCCAGCTTGCACGGAAAAGCCTTCTTCTCTGTAGCGCGTCTGGGTGCCGCCGTCAAAGCGTAAAACCGAGCGGCGTAAACGGTCACTGGCTGGTTGTGGAGCTCTCTGAGTCGGATCGTGCAGAAGCAAAGCTACGGAGTTGTAAAGGAATTGGTTCACTCCACAACGCACAGCCGATAACCCACTCCCGGCTCCGTCCTCAGGCTGCGCGCATTCAATCCCGCTTCAGCCAGCTTCTGACGCACATGCGTCAGGTGAACACGTAAGTACTGAGATTGCTCCTCGGCATTCGGCCCCCACACCTCCCGGAGCAGATGTCGGTGCGTGACCACTTTTCCTGCATTCAGCGCCAGCACCCGGAGCAGCGCGTATTCAATTGGTGTCAAATGAATCTCTTTCTCCCCGACCCTCACAATTCGCGCGACGAAATCGATCTGCAACGGCCCCGCAGCGAAATCAGGCGACTCACGCGTGGGATCGGCACGGCGCTGGATCGCCCGCAACCGGGCCAGCAATTCCGTTGAGTCGAAAGGCTTGGTAACGTAATCATCCGCTCCACTGTCAAGCGCGGCAACCTTGTCTTCAGGACCATCCCTCACACTCGCGATCAGCACTGGCACCCGGCTCCACTCCCGAATCCGCTTCAAGACCTCAAGCCCATCCAGGTCGGGAAGTCCCAGATCAAGGATCACCACATCAGGCCGACGCAACGCCGTTTCCGAAATCCCAAGCTGCCCTTTGTCCGCTTCCACTACCCGATACCCGACGCCTTCCAGAGCGGCCCGAAGCAGCCGGCGAATCTGGGTCTCATCGTCAATGATGAGCGCTGTGGGCTGTGCCGATTTCATGAGGGTCTGCATCCAGAACTTCCACAGGCAACACAAGACTGAATTCCGCCCCGCCTCCATACCGATCGCGGCCCGTTGCATCGCCACCATGTGCGCGCGCGAACCCACGCGCGATCGCAAGCCCAAGACCCGATCCACCTGTAGGAGCTGACGACCCGCGCGCAAACTTCGCGAACAACGTTTCAACATCCCCTTCAGGCAGTCCGGGACCTCGGTCAAGAACCGACATTTCGAGCCGCCGATTACTGAGCCGCACACGGAGTACGACCTCGGTACCTGGAGGTGTGTGCATGGCCGCGTTCAGCAGCAGATTTGCGAACGCCTGCTCGATCAGCGCCTGATCGAGTTCCACCAGCGGCAGGTCCGGAGCGATTTCCCGCACCAGCTTGTGACCGGCCAGAGCGTTGCCGCTAAGCTCCAGCGCAGCCGAGCATAATTCCGTCACATCGCACCAGTCCAGCCGGGGCCGCACCGACCCGGCCTCCAGCCGCGTCATGTTAAGCAGGTTATTGACGACTCGCTTGAGCCGCTCCAAAGCCGTCCGAAATTCTGCCAGTGCTGCAGCCCTCTCCCGAGAATCTCCTTCCAAACCGTCAGCCACAGCTTGCAACGCCGCCAGCGGAGTCTTCAATTCATGCGACACGGAACTTAGCAACGTCTTGCTGAGTCGCTCCGACTCGGCAATCAGCTCCGCAGCTCGTTCCTCGTCCCGCAGCCGTTGACGGTCAAGCACCAGCCCAATCTGCGGCACGAACGCTTCCAGTAAATCCCGCTGCGCCGGCGAAAGCGACCCCGCCTCGCGGAACCGCAGACTCAGCACGCCCGTCACTCGGTCTCCAGCCAGCAACGGAATATGCAATCCTTCCGCCGAAGGCAACGTGTCGGTTCCTTCGCCGGCCCGCTGCTTGTGCAGGTATGCCCAGGTTGCCACGCTCTGCTCTTTCTCCAGCAGTTGCCACGTGCTGGAGAAATACGGCGTGGGCGGAGCCTCTTTTGTCTCCTCAGGCAGCGAGAGCGCCACATCCGCATTGAACGTCTTGCCGACCTCTCGGATCACAATTGCCAAAAGGTCCGCCAGGTCAGTTCCCTTCGCCAGCTCCCGCGTGAGCAAATAAAGCGCTGTGGCGCGCCGCTCGCGGTGGCGTTCCGCCTCTTGCTGTGCCCGCAATCTCGCCGTTAAATGGCCCATCGCCAGGGCCACCACGAAATACGTCAGAAACATCATCGTGTCACTGGCGCTGCCGATTCGCAGCGTGAACCGAGGCTCTGTAAAGAAAAAGTTCCACGACAGTGCCGTAAGGGTCGCCGCCACCAGCGTGGGGCCGCGTCCAACAAACAATCCCAGCACAATCACGCTCACCAGATACACCAGCGACACCGGCTGATATCCGATCCAGCGTTGGAGGATAAGGTTCACCGCCGTTACTACCGCGACGACTGCCGCCGCGACGACGTAACCCCGCACATCCCGGGTTTCCAATCGCAGCGCTTGGGGTCGCCGCAAGTGAGCTTCCTCACCCTCCGCTCGCACGACATGCACATCCACCTGACCGCTTTCCCGGATTAGCCGATTAAGGAACGATCCGACGCGCAGAACCTCGATTACCCTCCATCCCGCAGGCTTGCCCACGACCAATTGAGTCGCGTTCTGCTCACGGGCTACCCGAAGCAGACCGCGCACCACATCATCGTCAGTCGTGGTGAGGACCTGCGCTCCCAATTCCCGCGCCAATGCAAGATGCCGGTCCAGCCGGTTGCGATCCTCCTCCCCAAGGGGCGAAGGCAGCTCGACATAAACGGCCATCCATGGCGCGTGCAGTTCGCCGGCCAGCCGTCTGGTCCAGCGTAGCAGCGACGCCGAGGTCGGACTCGGACTCAACGCCACCAGCAGGCGCTGCCCTGACTTCCATGGATCAGTGATGCCCAGCGACTGCCGGTACTCCAGCACGTCCCCGCCAACGTGCTCCGCGGCGAACCTCAATGCCAACTCTCGCAGCGCCGCCAGATTGCCGGGGCGAAAGAAATTATCCTGCGCAGCGCGGATTCGTTCGGAGAGGTACACTTTCCCCGCAGCGAGCCGGCTCCGCAGCTCATCGGGCGGCAGATCCACGAGTTCCAACTCCACGCCTTCCAACGCTGTGTCGGGCACCGTCTCGTGGATTGTCACACCCGTAATCTGCCGCACCGCCTCGGCGCGGCTCTCGACGTGCTGGATATTGAGTGTCGTAAACACGTCAACCCCGGCATCCAGCAGTTCCATCACATCTTGATAACGCTTTGGATGCCTTGAGCCGGGCGCATTGGTGTGCGCGAATTCGTCCACCAGCGCCAATTGTGGCCGCCTCGCCAGCACCGCATCCAGGTCCATCTCCTCAAGTCTTATCCCCCGGTACTCGCTCTGCTTGCGCGCAACCACCGGCAAACCCTCGGCGAGCGCGTCAGTTTCCTTGCGACCGTGAGTTTCCACGTATCCAACGACCACATCTCGCCCCGCAGCCAACTCGCGCCGGGTCGCCTCCAGCATCGCATAGGTCTTTCCCACGCCCGGGCACATTCCCAAAAAGACTTTCAGCTTGCCGCGCTTCTGTTTGGCCTCCTGCCTCTGTACGGTCTCCAGAAGCTTATCAGGATCGGGGCGGGCTGGTTCGATCATCACGTACAGTCTAGTTTCCACTCCCATTTTCGCCAGCCCAATACCTTCCGGAATGCAAATCTTAGCACTTTCTTAACCCGTTGCTAGCCCATCAGAATCACTCTTCTTGGATTGTCCAGGGTTGGCAGGACGACGATTGATGCTTACACTTCAGTCCCAACATTGAAACCGAATCCACTGCATGGGCACCGACTCATTCCCCGGATGCGCGTGTTATGCGGCGAAGACGTTGCTCTTGGGCCGGGCAAATCGGACTTGCTGACATTAGTCAGGAAAACAGGGTCGATTAGAGAGGCCGCCGAGCGCATGGGTATGTCTTACATGCGAGCGTGGACCCTCATCAAAACGATGAATGCCTGCTTCCGTGAGCCACTGGTGGTCGCTTCGCGGGGCGGAAAAAAGCGAGGCGGAGCCGTGCTTACAGTGACAGGTCGAACCGCGCTGAAACTCTATCGTGGTTTGGAAGCACAAAGCCTGAAAGCCTGCGCAGGCACCTGGCGACAACTCAGCAAACTGCTGGCGGATTGACGGCCGCTTTTGAGCTTATGGCTGGTTTGTTTCCGTTCTATTTGACAAAATATATCGGTTGGCTGAAATTGCCGCCCATGCCACCAGGTTCAGGTTCTCAGCACCCTTCGTCTCACGCATTTACCCTCATTGAGTTGCTTGTGGTGATCTCCATTATTGCCATCCTTGCCGCCATGCTGTTGCCTGCGCTCGCCAGGGCGAAGGCAAGAGCTCAACAAACCACATGCCTCAACAATCTGAAACAGACCGGGTTGGCTTACGCCATGTATCGCAGCGACAATAATGACGTGAATTGTCCGCAGCGGCTTTGTCCCGATACGCCGGGCGATCTTTATGGTCTTTCCTCTCCAGTTCCTAGCGGCACCGGCCCGAATAGTCCGCCGCCAACCGGCCCGAATGAAATCTGGTGGTCTCCTTACGATCCGACGCAGGTTCCGGACGGAGCGCCCGGGGCCGGGTTCAAAAATGGCCTGCTATCGCCCTTCTTGGGTACGACCAACAAGCTTGGAAGTATTTTCACCTGCCCTGTTGAGAGACAATGGCAATGCGGCTACGCCATGAATTACAGCACCGGCAGTCCCGCGGGGCAACGGGACGGTTTCGTGACGCAGTCCAGCACCCGCCTGGTCGCTTGGGATCATCGCCGCACCCCTGGCTGCTCCGACTCGCGCATTGCTACTCCACCACGCCCGCCGTTCTTGCCTTTCGATGGCACTTCCAGCGAGACGCATTATCCGCCGCGTCATAACGGACGCCTAAACGGCCTTTTCTACGACAGCCACGCTGAGACGTTGAAACCAGCCAATTTGGGTGTTCGCAATTTTCGGGAGCCCGGCTCCGACCCGGCAATTCCAGCTTACCCCGGCGAGTGACGCGGCCCGAGACGACTCAACTCGTGATGCGCGAAACCTATTTCGGGAACGCCTTGGCATTGGCTGAGGCGTCGAGCGCCAGATTGAGAGCCAGCACGTTCACTCCAGAATCGCCCAGAAAACCAAGGTCCGGCGTGTCCGTGTTCACCCGAATCATTTCCTGCACCTTTTCCACACTTAGCGCTCGGGCTTTGGCGACTCTCGGCGCCTGAAGCCTCGCGTTCTCGACACTGATGTGAGGATCCAAGCCGCTGCCCGAAGCGGTCACGGCGTCGGCGGGCACCGGCGCATTCGTCGCCAGACCATTTTGAGTGCGATAATCGGTAATATTTTGGGCTATGGAATCACGCAACTTTTGCGAAGTCGGTCCCAGATTGCTCGCTCCGGAGTTGGACGCATCGTATCCATTGCCCGCCGCCGATGGTCGCGGATGGAAATATTTTTCGGCAGTGAACTGTTGGCCAATCAACCGTGAGCCGCGCACTGCGCCGTTCGCGTCAGTTATCAGGCTGCCGTTCGCCTTGTCGTGAAAAAGCACCTGTGAAATCCCGAAGACCACGAGCGGATAAAGGCCGCAGCAAGCGACCGCCAGCACCAGCGTGACCACAATTGCGCTGCGAAAATCCGAAAGCAGATTTTTCATAATTGCAGGAGACGACGTGAGGAGGCTCTAACTAAACAACCCGCAGCGCCGTGATAATCACATCAATCAGCTTTATGCCGACAAAGGGAATGATGACGCCGCCGAGTCCATAAATCAGCAGGTTGCGCTGCAGAATCGCCAGCGCCCCAATCGGCTTGTACGCAACACCGCGCAACGCCAGCGGAATCAGGGCAATGATGATGAGCGCGTTAAAAATGACCGCGCTGAGAATCGCGCTCGCAGGGCTGTGCAGTCGCATGATGTTTAATGGAGCAATTGCCGGGAAGGTCGCCATGAGCATGGCAGGAACGATGGCAAAGTATTTCGCCACGTCATTGGCAATGCTGAAGGTTGTCAGCGAGCCTCGCGTGATCAGCATCTGTTTGCCGATTTCAACGATTTCAATCAGCTTCGTCGGATTGCTGTCCAGGTCCACCATGTTCCCAGCCTCGCGCGCCGCCTGGGTTCCCGTGTTCATTGCCACGCCGACGTCTGCCTGAGCCAGCGCCGGCGCGTCATTCGTCCCGTCGCCTGTCATCGCCACAAGATGCCCGTCCGTCTGCTCCTGCCGGATGCGTTTCAACTTCGCTTCGGGCGTTGCCTGCGCGATGAAGTCATCCACGCCCGCTTCCGCCGCGATGGCCGCCGCCGTCAAAGGATTGTCCCCTGTGATCATCACTGTCCGGATCCCCATCTTACGCAATTGCAGGAATCGCTCCTTGATGCCGCCCTTGACCACGTCCTTGAGCTGCACGACTCCGAGAACATCGCGCCCCTCTGCTACCACCAAGGGAGTACCGCCCGAGCGCGAAATCTGATCGATAGACTGGCTCACTCCTTCTGGAAAGCTTCCACCCAACTGGTCCACATAGACACGCATCGCCTCAGCCGCACCCTTCCGGATGCAACGCGCCGGTTGCCCGTCCCGCTGCGGAAAATCCACTCCGCTCATCCGCGTCTGCGCCGTGAATGCAACGAATTTCGCGTGCGGTTCCGCCACCTCGCGGGCCCTCAGGTTGAACTGCTGCTTCGCGAGCACGACGACCGACCTCCCTTCAGGCGTCTCATCAGCCAAAGACGCTAGCTGGGCCGCGTCGGCTAACCGCTCCACCGCGACGTTCGGCGCGGTTACGAAAGTTGTCGCCAGCCGGTTTCCCAGCGTGATTGTGCCAGTCTTATCCAGCAACAATACATCTACGTCCCCCGCCGCTTCCACCGCCCGTCCGCTCGTCGCCATCACGTTGCGCCGGATCAGTCGGTCAATGCCGCTGATGCCAATCGCGCTCAGCAGCCCACCAATGGTTGTAGGTATCAAACACACCAGCAGGGCTGTCAGCACCGGCACGGAAAAAACCGCGCCCGAATAAATCCCGAAGGGTTTCAACGTCACGCACACCAACAGAAAAATAAACGTCAGTGCAGCCAGCAAAATCGTCAGCGCAATCTCGTTCGGTGTTTTTTGCCGCTTCGCCCCTTCTACCATCGCAATCATCCGGTCCAGGAACGCGTGGCCCTTTTCGGACGTGACCTGGATCACAATCCGGTCACTTATCACTCGCGTGCCGCCCGTGACCGCGCTGCGGTCTCCGCCGCTCTCCCGGATCACCGGCGCGGATTCACCAGTGATCGCCGATTCATCCACACTGGCAATTCCCTCGACCACGTCCCCATCGGCCGGGATCAGGTCGCCCGCCTCGCACACAACAAGGTCCCCTTTCTGCAATTCCGGCGCAGGCACCCGCTCCTCTTTCCCATTGCGCAGCCGTCGCGCGATCGTGTCTTTGCGCGCTTTCCGCAAACTGTGGGCCTGGGCTTTGCCCCGGCCTTCCGCCACCGCCTCGGCGAAATTCGCGAACAAAACCGTGAACCACAACCAGATCGCTAGTTGCGCGATAAATGCGCGCTCGCTCGGGGAAGTAAATATGCCCACCGTTGTCAGCGCCGCGCCGAACATCGTCACGAACATCACCGGGTTCTTCACCATCAGCCGCGGATCGAGCTTCCGGAACGAATCTCCAATCGCCGGACCCACGATCTTCCAGTCGAACAATGAAGGCGCTTTAGGATTACCTTTCTCAGTCATATTTTCCTCGTCCTCGTCCTCGCTTGCCTTGCCGTAGCTTCTGAGCGCAGGCAGGTCCTCGCTCTCGATTCAGCTCTCATTCGTTTTCCACTTCTCCATTACTCCATCATTCCAACGCTCCATCCCTCCGTTTGGCTCAAAACAATTTCCCTTGCCCCATCAAAAAATGCTCCACGATTGGCCCCAGCGTCAGGGCCGGCAGGAAATTCAATGCCCCCACGAGTAGAATTGTCCCAAGCAGCAACACCACGAATGTCCCGCCGGCAACGGGAAACGTCCCTGCGCTCGGCGGCGACACCTGTTTCAGCCCCAGCGACCCGGCCAGCGCCATAATCGGCACAATCATCAGAAACCGCCCGATCAGCATCGCCAGCCCAAGTGTAGTGTTGTACCACGGCGTGTTCCCGCTCAGGCCCGCAAAGGCGCTCCCGTTGTTGCCATTGGTCGAGCTGAACGCATACAGAATTTCGCTCAACCCGTGCGGGCCGTTGTTGTTCAATCCCGCCAGACCCCACTTGCTCACGGACGCCCACGCCGCAAATCCGAGGATGGAAATCGCCAGCACAAGAAGCGCCAGCATCGCCGTCTTCACTTCGTACGCCTGGATCTTTTTCCCCAAATATTCCGGTGTCCGCCCTACCATCAACCCCGCGATAAAGACCGCCAGCACCACAAACACCAGCATCCCGTAGAGCCCGGCGCCCACCCCGCCGAAAATGATTTCGCCGAGCTGAATATTGAACAGCGGCGCAAAACCACCCAGCGCCGTGAACGAATCGTGCATCGAATTCACCGCTCCGCATGACGCGTCTGTTGTAATCGTCGCAAACAAGGCCGAGTTGAAGATGCCAAACCGGACCTCTTTCCCCTCCATGTTCCCGCCGACCATCGCGATTCCGAGCTGCTGATGAAGCGGATTGCCCCGCGCTTCCGACCACCAGCACAACAACACCCCCGCCAGGAACAGCAGCATCATCGCCGACCACACCGACCACCCGTGCGCCTGGTTCTTTACCATTCGTCCGAGGTAATAAGTCAGCCCGCTCCCAATCGAGAAAATGGACAGCATCTGAATGAAATTCGAAAGCGGCGTTGGGTTCTCAAACGGATGCGCTGCGTTCGCATTCACATAACCGCCTCCGTTCGTTCCCAACATCTTGATCGCCACCTGCGACGCCATCGGCCCCTGGACAATCGCCTGCTCGGTCACGGTCTGCTCTTCCATCACCAGCTTGCCATCCGGCCCCTTGAGCGTCTCACCTTTGTCATTCTTCTTTTCCACGCTGATCTTCATCTCCTCAATCAGTTTCGCCTTGGTGTAAGGCTTAAAATTCTGAATCATCCCTCGCGATACGAGGAACGCCGCGAAAACCACGCAAATCGGCACCAGGAGGAAATAGGTGGTCCGCACGAGGTCCACCCAGAAATTGCCCAATGTCTTTGTCGAATGCCGCGCAACCCCCCTCACGAGTGCCGCCGCCAACCCAATGCCAACCGCCGCCGACACAAAATTGTGGATCGTTAAACCCACCATCTGCGAGAGATAGGACAGCGTCGATTCGCCACTGTAGTTCTGCCAATTGGTGTTCGTCGTGAAGCTGACGGCTGTATTGAACGCGAGGGCCGGGCTGACGCTGCCGAAGGCTTGCGGATTCAAAGGCGCCAGATGCTGCAAGCGCAGAATCAAGTACGTAAACAGGCAGCTCACCAGGCTGAACACCAGCATCGCCAGCGTGTACTGCTTCCAATCCTGCTCCCGACCTGGGCTGACCCCAATCAAACGGTAAGTCAATCTCTCGAGCGGTTTCAACAAAGGATCGAGCCATGTCCTCCCATTGGCGTCTAGGACACGCATCAGGTACAGCCCCATCGGCTTTGTGATGAGCGCCAATGCCGCCACGAACACACCAAGCTGTAGCCAATCGATCGAGCGCATAAGTCTCCCTCAGAACTTCTCGGGCCGAATCATCGCCCCGAACAAATAGATGAACAGCAACACGGCAATGACACCGACAATGATGTTTTCCATATGAAACGAAGGCTGGTCGGCTCGAACCTCCTACAGTTTCTCGCAGAAGCGGACGTATAGCCCGCACAACCCGAAGAAGCCCACCACCACAGCAACGAATATAAAATCAGCCATACCGACACACTGGCACACGGCCGCCGCTAACCAAAAATTAAGAGATGCCCTGAAGCCGCTAAGAATTCGTTAAGAGCAGAATCCGTATGAATCGACGCAATTCGAGCGGGGAATCCCCCAAGAGGTGCCCCGGCCCCGTGTTTGGCCAGGAAGCGCCTTGCGTTGGTGGATCGATTTCCGTATCAAGAACCGATCACAATGATCGCACCTTCGTTCCTTCGCGCAGTCTGCTTCGCCCTCATTTTGTGCCTGACAGGTTGCGGCAAAACTGATTCCCGGCGCGCTACCGCTGCGCACCCGCTCCCTTCACCGCCGCTGATTGCCCATGGCGAACCCGGTCAATTCGGCTCCCGAGTTGTGCTGGCCTCGCCAACCGGTCCGAAAACCTTCAACCCGCTGCTGGCCCTCGACAATGCGTCCGACAGTGTGGTGCGCCTGCTGTTTGGCTCGCTGGTGCGCTTCGACCAGAGCACTCTCGAGCCGGAACCGGGTCTGGCCGAATCGTGGTCCGTCGAACCGGACCAAAAGATCTGGACCTTCAAACTCCGGCGAGGTCTGTACTGGAGCGATGGCCATCCCCTTACAGCCGAGGATGTCGCATTTACCTGGAACGACATCATGTACAACCCGCAGTTCAACCGGCTCAGTTTTGGGTTGTTCCAGGTTGGCGGAAGAAATTTCGCGGTGACGAACCTGGATTCGCTGACCGTACGCGTTGTTACGCCGGAGGCTTATGCTCCCTTCCTGGAGTTTTTCGGCGGCGTGCCGATTCTGCCCAAACATGTGCTGGAAACAGTAGCGAAGCAGAACACCTTTCTTTCCGCTTACAGTCTCAACGCACCTCCCAGCCGTATCGTCGGGTGCGGGCCCTATTGCCTCAAAGAGTGCCGGCCGGGCAAGTTCACGCTGCTGCAGCGCAACCGCGAGTTTTGGATGGCCGACAAGCAAGGCCGCCGACTGCCTTATTTTGATGAGGTCATGATCACCGTCAGTAGCGCTCCGAAGACGGCCGCACGCCTGTTCCTGGACGGCCAATGCGACGTCTGCGAATCCGTGCGGCCCGAACAATTCGCCGAGTTCAACCAGGCCGCCGCCAAAGGACGGTTCCAGCTCATCGAACTGAGGACCGGCGTCGAGCGGGATTTCCTCTGGTTTAACCAGAATACTGGCACCAGTGCCGGAGGCCAGCCGCTGGTTGAACCGGCGAAGCTGAAATGGTTTCGGAACAGGAAATTCCGGCAGGCGGTTTCCTGCGCCATCGATCGCGAGCGACTGGTGAGGGAAGTGTACGGTGGCAGGGCCCAAACGACGTACGGTTTCATCTCAAATGAAAATCCCAGATGGAACAACCCCAATGTTCCCCGTTACGGGTTTGACCCGGCGCGCGCGCGCGCGTTGTTGGAGGAAATCGGAATTACCCGGCGCGACAACGATGGCCTGCTGACCGACGCCGAAGGGCATTCTCTCGAAATCCTGTTCCATTCAAATTTTGGCAACCCCGCGCGCGAGAAAGCGGCCGTCATGATCCAGGAGGACCTTAAGAAAATCGGAATCAAGCTGATCTACCTGCCCGTCGCTTTCGAGGTGCTGCGGCAAAAAGTGGATGTGACGTTCGATTACGAGTGCGCGTTGATGGGGTTGGGCGGAGGTGGAGCCGATCCTGCTACCCAGATAAATGTGCTTCGCTCGAGCGAGGATCTTCATCAATGGTTTCCCTCCCAACGATCGCCGGCCACCGATTGGGAGGCCCGCATCGATGCGCTGATGGACGCGCAAATGCGAACGCTGGATTTTGCCCAGCGCAAGAAGGCCTTTGACGAAGTGCAAGCGATCCTTTCCGAAGAGTTGCCGATGATTTACACGGTTTCTCCTTTTTCCTGTGCGGCGCTCCGCTCGAGAATGGGAAACATCCGCCCGTCCGTCTTTACACCCTATCATCTGACCTGGAATCTCGAGGAGCTCTATTTCAAGAAGTGAGACGTTCGCCTTACCAAGAACTGGAGCGCGGCTGTCCCCAACCGCAGCATGTCGAGGCTTCCCATGACCACTGACGAGGACTATATGCGGGAGGCCTTGCGCCTGGCCCGGCGCGGCTATGGCGCAACTTCCCCCAACCCGATGGTCGGTGCCATCCTCGTGAAATGCGGGCGCGTCGTGGGCCGCGGCTGGCACCACCGGGCGGGGGAGCCACACGCTGAGATCGAAGCCATTCTCGACGCGCAGAAGCGTGGCAACAGCACGCAGGCCACGACGCTTTATGTAACGCTCGAACCATGCAGCACGCGGGGCCGCACGCTCCCCTGCACCTCGGCGATACTGGCGGCGGGAATCACCCGACTGGTCGCGGGCGCGGTCGATCCCAATCCGCGGCATCGCGGCCGGGCATGGCCGATTTTGGAGCGCGGAGGTCTGGAGGTTGACTACGGCATGCTGGGCAGCCTCTGCGAGCAACTCAACCCTGCTTTTAACCATTGGATAGTCAAGCGCACGCCATTCGTCACGGTGAAAGCGGCCATGACTCTTGACGGCAAAATTGCTACGGCCACAGGTGAGTCGAAATGGATTACCTGCGCACCGGCCCGCGCTTACGCCATGAATCTGCGGCGGGGCGCTGACTCCATTCTGGTTGGGATTGGGACGATACTCGCTGACAACCCGAGCCTGACGGTTCGTGGGACGGCGGCTAAGCGTCGGAATCGGGGCGGCAAGGAACTGCGGCGCATTATTCTCGACGCCCGGGCGCGAACGCCTTTGAACACCAGGGTGGTGACCGACGAGCAAGCTGCGCTGACGACCATAGTCGTTAGTGACTTGGCTTCGAAATCCCGCGTCGCAGCACTGGCAAAACGCGTTCGAGTGCTAGTGGCACCAGTTCGAACTTCAAAGGCCTCGAGTTCAAAGCTTTCTTCTTTTCCCGCGCTCGACCTTCGGTGGCTCTTGAAGAAGCTCGGCTCCGAAAATGTCACGAGCCTGTTGGTCGAGGGCGGCGGCGAAGTTAATGCCTCCTTCCTGCTGCAAGGCCTGGCCCATCGCGTGGAATTTTTCTATGCCCCGAAAGTCCTCGGAGGGCGAGACTCGATCCCGGCCGTGGGCGGGAAAGGGGTGTCTGCCTTGGATGAAGCGATTCGGCTGACGGACATCGAATGGCGCAGACTTGGCCCAGATCTCCTCTTGCGAGCGCGGATCCTCCGCCGGCCTTTTTAAGGCCTTGCGGCAGAATCCTTTTGGGATCTGGCCAGCCGTGCCTTACTCTTTCGGCGTCATGTTTACAGGCCTGGTCGAAGAAACCGGAGTAGTCGAGCGAGTCCAGCCAGCTAAAAAATCCATCAAGTTGGTTGTTCGAACCACCCGCTGCGCTCGAGGCTTGAAAGTTGGCGACAGTCTGGCCGTGAACGGTTGCTGCTTGACGGTCGTTAAATTGGCCGCGCGCGGCACTCACAAGCTCGCCCAGTTCGATTTGCTCATGGAAACCTGGCGACGCACCAACTTGCGGTCCGTCCGACGCGGCTCGCTCGTCAACCTCGAGCGCCCTCTGCGGGCCGATGGCCGGCTTGGCGGCCATTTTGTAACTGGCCACATCGATGGCGTTGGCAAAATCGTCCGTTGGGAACGAGCTGGACAGGACTACATGCTGGACATTGCCGCGCCAGCCGAGGTCATGCGCTGCGTGGTCTTCAAAGGCTCGATCGCTGCTGATGGCATCAGTCTGACGGTGGCGGGCGTCCGACCGCGAAGCTTTCGCGTCTGGATAATCCCTCGCACTCGCGAAGTCACTGCGTTGCGCGAGCGCAGAGTGGGTGACCTGGTCAACCTCGAGGCAGACCTGATTGGCAAGTACGTTGAGAAATTTGTCGAACCGGCCAAGCGACGAAGGCGACTCCTCGACTAAAGTGGCGGAGTGCGCCCGGGGACGCGCGGACTCCATCAATCGCGCGGGAAAATTCTTTGCCAATTGACTGGCTCGATAGGTTTGAGGAAGCTTTTCGCCGGCTATGGAGAAAATTCGACGCGCCCTGCTCTCAGTTTCCGACAAAACCGGCCTGCTTCCTCTCGCAAAAACTCTCGCAGCATCAAGTATCGAATTAATTTCCACCGGCGGCACAGCAAAGACACTGCGGGAAGCCGGGCTGACGGTGACTGATCTCAGCGCCTACACGGGTTTTCCCGAGATGCTCGACGGTCGGGTAAAGACTTTGCACCCGAGAGTCCATGGGGGCCTGCTGTTCATCCGAGGCAACGAAAGCCACGAAGCGGCGGCTCTCGCGCAAAACATTCTGCCGATCGACCTGGTCGTCGTAAACTTGTACCCCTTTGAGCAAACAGTCGCCAAGGCCGATGTCTTCCTGACGGAATCGATTGAGAATATTGATATCGGTGGACCTTCGATGTTACGGAGCGCCGGGAAGAACCACGAGAGCGTCACGGTCGTTGTTGACCCCGCTGATTATTCTGCGGTCGCGCAACAGATCCAGGAAACGGGGCAGACGACGCTCGAATTGCGGCGCAGGCTGGCGGCGAAAGCTTTCGCACGCACAGCCGCCTACGATGCGGCCATCGCCGCTTACCTGGAAAAAATTCTTCTCGCGGCGTCACCGCAGTTGTTGCCAGGTTCGTTGTTTGTCCACGCTCCTCTGGTCCAGACGCTGCGGTACGGGGAAAATCCACATCAATCGGCGGCACTCTATGGCAATTTCGGCGATTATTTCCAGCAACTCCATGGTAAGGAGCTTTCCTACAACAATATTCTGGATCTGACTGCCGCGGCGGCGCTCATTGCCGAGTTTGAAGCCGGGCCGCCCACACTGGCCATCCTCAAGCACACCAACCCTTGTGGCGTCGGGCAGGGAGCGACTTTGCGCGAGGCCTGGAACAAAGCGTTCGCCACGGATCGACAGGCGCCCTTCGGCGGCATCATCGCAGTCAATCAGCCGCTCGATGGTCCCGCCGCCGCGGCGATCGCCGAAATCTTCAGTGAGGTGATCGTCGCGCCCGATTTTGCGCCCGACGCGCTGGAAACCCTGCACAAAAAGAAGAACCTGCGACTGCTCAGAACCTTGAAATCGCCGCTCAGCGTGCGACCCTGGGACCTGCGCAGTGTGGGGGCCGATTCGTTCTTGTTGCAGCAGCGCGACACGCAGAGCACGAAAGCAGAGGACCTGAAAGTGGTGACGCGCCGCGGCCCGACCCCCCACGAACTCAGCGCGATGCTTTTCGGCTGGCGCGTAGTCAAGCATGTGAAGTCCAACGCAATCGTCTATGTTGCGGCCGATCGAACTCTAGGAATAGGTGCCGGCCAGATGAGTCGTGTGGACGCGAGTCGCCTGGCGGTTTGGAAAGCCGGCGAAGCCGGCCTGTCTCTGAAGGGCAGCGTAGTGTGCAGTGACGCCTTTTTTCCTTTTGCAGACGGCCTGAAAGCAGCGGCCGAGGCGGGGGCGACTGCGGCCATCCAGCCCGGCGGCTCCGTGCGCGATGGTGAAGTCATTGCCACCGCCGACGAACGTCAAATGTCCATGGCGTTTACCGGCGTGAGGCATTTTCGCCATTGACTCCTTGAACCGTCGTGTCGTTTTACAGTTGAACCGGAGAGAGGTCCGTCCGACGTGTCAACGACATGACGATCTAATTTAACGATTCAACGGCTCATCCACCGGATTATTGCAGCAGCCAATAGATGAGAACGACCTGGCCGAGTGAGATCGCCGCTATCGCCGCCCAGATGAGCCCTTCGCGCAGCCGCAGGCCCGCTTGGCGCGTTTCGCTCAGCCAAAACTGGATTCGAGCGGAGCCGACTTCAAGCAGGTCGCCATTCCGCAGCACGGCGCGTTGAATCGAGTGGCCGTTGACGGCTGCTAAAGCATGCGGCGCCGTTTGCACCACGAAGCCCTCGACGGCATCGAATTCCAGCCGCAGATGTTCGTCCCAAACGCCTTGTTCTTCGAGGCGCAGGTCCGCATCAGATGCGCGGCCAATCCGTACAGGAAAACGGCGGGTGACCAGGCCGGTCCCCGCCGTTTTGCCGGAAACAATGCGAAGGTGCACCATCAAAAGAGGCGCCGAGGCACGTGGATCGTGTCGCCCGGGAAGACGGGTAGATCCAGAGCTGGGTTTTCCCGGGCTTTGATGCAGTCGATTGTCTCCTGCTTGCCGTTAAGCCGCCTTAATCTTACTCGCGTCCTCTTGGCAAAATCGGTGAAGTCGCCTGCGGACTGAATGGCTTTGAGGACCGTAATGGGCCCGGTATATGTCTGCTTTCCTGGCACGCGGACTTCGCCGCCGATGAAAAAAAATCTCTCCAAGGGCTTGATGGTAACAGTCATCTTGGTGTAGATCCGAGGCACATAGCGCGCTCTGATTTCTTTCTCCAGTTCTCCTCGGGACTTTCCTGCTGCGGTAAACGTCTGATTTTCGATAAGTGTGATGCTGCCATCGCCCCTGACCTGCTGTTCAATCGGCTGTAGACCGATAGGCAAATCCGAGAATGTGATGGTCAAGGTATCCCCGATATTGATGATCTCAGTTTTGTCACCCTGCGCGGGCGTCGGGGTGGCCACAGGGCTTTCTACCGGTGGGTTTGCGGCACGGGCGACCGTGCCTGGCTTAACCGTCGGGGCTGTTGGGTTTGGATTAGTCGTCGAGGCTGCGGTCCCTCCATTGGCCGCCAGTGCCGCTCCCGCCAGGTTCGCGCCCGAGGTGTTCGTTGCCGCCGATTGCGCCTCGGTGAAAGTCGGATCCGGAGACAATGATTCGCAACCCGCCAGAAGGAACCCCACGAGCACCATCCCGCCGACCGTGCTCCCAATCCCGAATAACCCGCAGAATTTCGTATGGATCATGTAAATGGATCAGCTCGCAGTCTCAATATTTCTGCTTGATGTCCAACCTGGTCTTGCCTCCGGTCGCAGACTCGGCACGCGGCGCCGGCTCCGGCTCGTCATTGCGCGAGTAGTAATCATGGTAATACCCGCTGTAATAGTAGTAGCTTTCGTCCTGCGACATATTGATGTTGTTCAGCACGATGCCCACCAGGTTGCCGCCGACTTTTTCGATCAACTGCTTGGCACGAATATTCATCGGCTGTGGATATCGCCGATACTGGATGATCTGGAGCGTCATGTCCACTTCGCTGGCGAGAATCGAGGCGTCGCTCACGCCCATAATCGGCGGGGAGTCGAAGAACACAAAATCATAGCGCTGCTTCAACTCACTGATGAGCGCCTTCATTTGGGAGGAACTGAGTATGCCCAGGGAACTGCTGGGCAGTTTGCCGCTGGCCAGGAAATCGAGGTTCGGAAGCTTGGTAGTTTGAATGACCTCTTCGAGCGTGTTTTGCTTCAAGAGGTAATTGGTCAACCCCACATTGTTGCTCACGCGCAGCATCTTGTGCAGTGTCGGCCGTCGCAAGTCTGAGTCCACCATCAGCGTGCGCTGGCCACTCTGGGCAAACACCGACGCCAGGTTGAAGACGGTGGTGGATTTGCCTTCGCCGGCTCCGGCGCTGACGACAGCTACCGTGTTCAGTTTGTCATCCTTGCGTGAAAACAACAGGTTGGTGCGCAACACACGGTAAGCCTCGGCATGCGGGCTCTCAGCCCCTTCCTCCAACAACAGGCTGACATTTTGCGGAATAACTCCAAGCACAGCCGTCTGCAACGAACGCTCGACGTCATCGATGGTCTTGACGCTCGTGTCCAGGTATTCGATGAAGAAAGCAAGGCCAACGCCTACGACCAAGCCGATGATGATCCCCAGCGCAATGTTGAGCGGTTTGTTCGGACGCACCGGTCGCAACCCCGGCCGGGCCTGATCGATGATTTCCACCATCGCTGTCTTAGGCAGGTCCACGTCAATTTTCTCGGAAGCGATCTTCATATTGAGGATCTGGCGAAAGCGCGTCAGTTCGTCCAGGGCTCGTTTGGCATCGAAGTAAGGCCGGCTTTGAGCCGCTTTAGTAATGTCATTGGTGGTGGCCTGTCTTTCTTCCGCTTCGAGTTTTTCGAGATACTTTCTCGAACCAGCCACTTTGTCCTCGAGGGCCTTCATAATTCCCGCCACCTGTTTCTCGATGTCCGCGCGCAAGTCTGCGACCTGGGCCTTGGCCTTGACGACCTCGGAATGGTCGGGGCCATAATCCTTGCTTTTGACGAGCAGGCTCTGGTCGGCGATAATCAACTGCTCGAGCCGCGAGCTGAGCAACGAGTCCGGAGTCGTCCGCGGCAGGATCTGCGCCAGGTCTTCCGGGGATGAGTTCTTCAGCAGGGTCAGCATCGTTTCTTCCTTCGCCAACTGGGCGGTGCTTTCGATGCGCAAAGCCAAAACCTTCCGGAGCGTTTCTGCTGACAGCAGTACCGTGGGCGCATCATTATTCACGACCGCGTCCGGGATTTGCAATTGCTCGCGCAAATCGTCCACCTTCTTCTGCGCCTCGCGAATCTTCCGTTCCTGCTCGTCCCAGCGTTCTTCGAGCGCTTTGATGCCGCCCCGGCTCATCTGGAGTCGTTGCTCCAGCCGATGGTCTTTGTAGGCGACGGCGACCGCGTTAGCGATTTGCGCGGCCTCCTCGGGTCGTTCACTGAAGACGCGGATCTCAATAAGGCTGGTATTCCGGACGGGGCGCAAGTCCATCCGGCCTTTGAGCAAGAGCATCGTCTCGGAGGTCTTGAGCGGCTCGCCATTGGCGTACTTCTTTCCCCATGTTTTGTTCAGGTCCAGGGCCGCAATAACCTTGCCGAGAATAACCTCGGATTGGATGACCTCGAATTCGGTTTGAATGAAGTACGGGTCATAGCTGCCCGCCCAGGAGCGATCGCCCAGCATCCCGGAAATATCGCTTTGATCGCGTTCAATTTTAATCCGGGCGGTGCTGGAAAATGATTCCGGCAAAATAAAGGTCACCAGTGTCGCGGTGATCACGACGAGCAAAAAGACCGCCAGGATGACAGTCTTGCGGATGCGAATGATGCGCCAATAATCCAGGAAATGGAGTTTGGTTTCCTGTGGCGGGGGAACTTTGAGTGGATCCATAAGTCAGAAAAAAAGAGGGGCTAGTCGAACAGCCCAGCCCCCCGGACATTTTGTCGCGGTTTGTTAATAACTGGCGGTGACTCCCAAATAAACCCTGTTTCGATCAAAGCTTCGGTTATTTACCTCAGAATCCAGTTTGTCGTAATTATAGCCGACATGCGCCGAAAGATTAGGATTAAATCGATACTCCAGGTTTAACCCGATCAGGTAATAACGCTCGCTGTCGTTGTTGAACGTGCCGCCGTTGAGCGTCGAATTCTGGAACTGGGCGGTCACGTTGCCGAACAGGCCGGGCATGATGCGGTGATTGATGGAGCCATAAATTACCGTGCTTTCAGCGTCGGTGGTGATGCTGTTGCCTTGGGCGCTGAACAGGTCGGATGTGTTGATATCGTGTGAAATTCCGATTTGGGCCGTGCTTTCCAGCATATAAGTGTACACCAGGTTGGCGCTTACCGACGGGCCGATATCTGTCGAATTACCAGGTTCATTGGGGTACTCCGTATAGCGCGCGCCGATCCGCACCGAGCCGGTCAGGTCCGGGCGAAACGAATGGTCGGCCCCCAGATAACCGTAGTGCGAGCGACTGTTCCGGGAGTCGCTCCGAAAGACCACAAAACCCGTTGCGGGGTCAAATCCCAGGCCGATCGGCTCGTTGGCAGTGTAGTCCACCTGCCGATAAGCATAGCCCAGGACCCCGACGGTCTGCGGCTGGACTTTCCAGCGGCCGTCGATGTGAAACTTGTGCTCAATCCGGTCGAGGAGGCCGGAGCGGCTGGGCGAGAAAACGGTCCCACCCTCATCGTCGTAATCGAAAAAAGTGTTATCGTAGCCCAGTTCCACGCCGAACAAGCGGGTCATCTCCGCATTCAAGGTGATCGCGCCGTAATTGCGAATATTGTTCCCGGGTATGCGCTGGAACGTGGTGAACGTACTGCCCGCCCGCAGCAAATCCGCCTCCTGGCCCACGACGAAGGAATCCTGCACATTGAGAGCATAACGCTCGCTGAATGCATGATTGAGCATCGCCTTGAAGGAGTGGGTTTGATCCTCTTTATCTGCGAACCCCGGTGGTTTCTTTTCGTAGTAGATGAACGAATAAACGTAGCCCAGGCTCATGGTGGTTTGCTCGACCGCCCAATTCAGATTGAAAGCCGGGCTGATCTCGAATCCGAACGACTTTGTCTGCCCACTGGAAACGGTGCCGACATTGTCGTCATAAAAGCTCCGAAGCGTCGCTGACACGCTCCACGGTTTAGTTCCTTCTGAAGTCAAAGCAGCGATTGAAGCCGCATGAATGCCCGACGCGCCGACTGCAACCAAACCGACAGAGGCAACGATTCTTTTCATAGATTAATATTTGCTTGTCTTCGCACCCATTAGAAGCAGGGCCAGCTCATCACCACCGAACTTTTACCGGGATCGCTCAACCAGTGTCAAATAAATCTTCAAGTTTTATCCGGCCCCCCAATACCCCTGTACGCCGGCTCTTTTCAGGCCTTTGCGTGGCAAAAACTGCGAACCGATCCCGTGGTCAGCGCCGGCTGCTCGCCGGCCAGGCAATTGCCTGCGCGCCCACTGCACACGAAACCTGCACCATTGACCCCGCCAGTCCGGCATCTGTTCAATCTTTATTGCGAGGGGAGATTTAGGGACTGTCCCACCTGCAACCGCCGAGCGTCCACGCGCGGGTTGGCGGCCATCAACGCCGCCACCTTGATTCCATACTTCCGGGCAATTACGGACGGAGTTTCACCCGATTTCACCGTGTGCGTTCGCGCCGTCGTTGCCGCCGAGCTCGTGCGCGGGACCTCTGCAGGCGAGCTCGAAGCGGTGGACTCGGTCGAGGTCGTGCTCGGCATTGGTCGTGGCACGGGTGCGGGGCGCGCCGCCGACGGGTTCTGGCCGGCCGAATTCGTCAGCGTCTGAAGATGGGCGGCGTAGGCACGCCAGCGCTCGACTTCCTCTTGCAAGCGCTTGTTTTGCTCGGAGAGGTGTTCGTACCCGCGCTGCAAGGATTGCGTCACAGGCCCCAGCGAAACCGTGCGCGCCAGTTCCTGTTTACAAGCCATGATGCGCTGTTTGACCACTTCTGCATACTCGGAGTGAGGACGCAATTTCAGGAACCGATCAAAATGATAAATCGCCGCCGCATAGTCCTGTTGGCATTTTTCATAAAGCAAGCCGGCTTCAAAATGCGCCACCGAAGACTGCGGATTCGCTTCCACGGCCTTTTCGAAACATCCCAGTGCTCCCTGGTAATCCAGCGCATTGGCGCGGCTTTTGCCGGCCAAAAAATGCGGTTCTTTTTCCTCATCCAGCGAGCTGCGGCCTGATGGCAGGCAGCCACTCGCTCCCAACCCCACGAGCAGGAGGAGCGCAAAGTGAGCCGGATGGACCAGGAACCGCATAGTCCGCATCCTACGGTAACGGCCAACACTGTTCAAGACCCCTCTTCCCCGGCGCCAGACCGGGGCGGCTCAGCGGTTGGCGGCGCCGGCCGGCGTTCCTCGCGCAAGAACGGGTTTCGCCTTCCCCCTGAGTTTCCCGGTAACCGCGGCAGTCTAAAAGGACTGACTGCCAGGTACACCCAGCCGATCGCCAGGTGCGTTCCGGCCGCCGCCGCGAATTTGACCAGGTCGAGCAATCCAAGGCTGTAGAAAAAAACCGACGTCGTGACAAACAAAGCTCCGGGCATTAACGCCGCGCCTGCCAGGCGCCAGCTTCCGCTGAGGTTCAGATCTCGATTGGCGAAAAATCCGATCAACCATACGGGCAGTGAATAAAGCGTCGCCAAAACCGCCCAAATCAACATCAGCGCGACCAAAACGGAGACTGCCGCGCAGGCCAGGAACTCCGGGCCCCAGGCGCCCCACCACGGTTTCAATTCGACCTGGTTGAAGGCGATCCGCCATCCCGCCGGATACTTCCACTGTAGAAATCCGAACAAAGAATAAATTCGAACTTCATTCCTGCCGAACTCCACCTGGATGTGCGCTGGAGATAGCGCTTGTCGGGAATGAGCTAAATCCACTGAGAACGCCAGCAACGGGTTCTCAGCCAGCCGAGCCGGCGAGTCGCCCCGCCAATCAAGCTTGCTGGAGCGTATCTCCCCTTCCAACGGCAACTGGCTAATCCCTTGTTCGATGACCGGAACCCAGCCGTGGCGCAATGACCAAACGGTTGTTACTGCCGCTAACACCGCAAACACCGACTGCACCACCAGCAGTCGCCGCCACGACCCGTGCGCGAACGCGGCCACACCTCGCGGCGTGAGCGGCTGCCAGGCGGCTTGCGATTGCTTGGCCGGCGCATCCATTTCACAATCCAAAGCCTGAGCCTAAACCGGCTTTGTTCCTGAGACCAACCAAGAGATTACTATCCTGATCCCGAGCGCAACCGTAGCGAGGGGGATGGTCCGGGCTGCTCACGCGCTCGGCGCGGGCGGGGCTTGCGATGCCGGCGGAGCGCCGGGCGGCGGGGCGACGACTACCGGCACCGGATACCGGAGCTTCATCACATCATCCACAGACACTTCGACATAATAAGTTCCCGCCAATTTGAATTCTACCTGGCCAAAAACGGTGACATTGGTCGCGTGTAGCGCGGCGTCCTGCAAAGCGAATTTCACCTCGCCTTTGCGCAACACCGTCGTCTGGTCCGGCGCGACGAGACGCACCGTCTCGGTGAACTGGCCAACGCCCGCGGTCCAGCGGTTAAACACGCTCAATTTCAGCGCTACCACGGGCACTTGCGGCACGCGGATAAAATTGATGACGCCAACCAGAAAAAAGTTCCCGGTCACTTCCTGGCGAATTTCTTCGCACAAGAGCGAACATTGCAGGTCGGGCAGAATGCGAGTGGGTTGCATGCTTACGGAGTGACGAGGGTCGAGGGTCGAGGGTCGAGCAAAGCGTGAAACGTGAAACGTGAAACGTAATGGGTGGGAAGCGTGTTCGTCATAAATTTATTTGCACGATTTACGTTTCACACATCACGCATCACGTTTCACGTCCGTCGCATCACGCTCATTTCTGCGGCGCGCACGGTGTTTTGCATCAGCATGGCGATGGTCATCGGACCGACCCCGCCCGGGTTTGGGGTGATCTTGCCGGCGATGGCCTGCACGGCCGCGAAATCAACGTCGCCCACGAGGCGCGAACCGGTCTTGGAATTCGCATCATGGACTCGATTGACGCCTACATCTACGACGACCGCGCCTGGTTTAACCATGTCGGCCTTGACGAATTCGGGCACGCCCATCGCCGCGATCAGGATGCCGGCGCGCCGGCAGTGGGCGCGGATGTCACGCGTGGCCGAGTGGCAAATCGTGACCGTGGCGTTGGCGTGTTTGTCTTTCTGGCACAGCATTGCCGCCATGGGCTTGCCGACAATGTTGCCGCGGCCCAGCATGACCACTTCCACGCCGTAGGTTTTGATTTGCGAGCGGATCAACAGCTCGCGAATACCCGCGGGCGTGCAGGGCAAAAAACCACTAGGATCTCCGAGCATCAGTTTACCGACATTAATCGGATGGAAGCCGTCCACGTCTTTTTCCGGCTGCACGCTCGAATAGACGACTGCCTGGCGGATATGAGAGGGCAGCGGCGACTGGACCAGGATGCCGTGCAATCGATAGTCGGCATTCAAACGCGCCAGTACCGCCAGCAATTCGCTTTCCGTGATCGTTTCCGGGAAGACCTGCGTCTCGGAAAAGATTCCCAGCTCGGCGCACACTTTTTCCTTCCGGCCAACGTAAACCTTCGAGGCCGGGTCCTCACCGACGCGAACGAAGGCCAGACCAGGTTGTATGCCGCGCGCTTTCAACCCGGCGATACGTCCGGACAATTCCTCGAGTAGTTGCCTCGCGATGGCGCGGCCGTCAATGAGCTGGGCCGGCGCCATTACTCCAGCACCTGAATCCGCTGAATCGTAATAACCGGAGTGTTTGGCCAGCGCTCGTCCAGCGCTTCTTCGCCGGTGACGATAATCCGCAATCCCTTGTAGCGGCGCAGATCCAGATCGTGCGCCGTCGTGTAAAGATAATCGATGGCCCTGCGGTTGTCGGGGCTGACGAGCTCGAACGGCGTTGGCGCTTGGATGCTGGCCGTGCCGCGTACGATTCCCTCCCGTTGCACGACGCGTTTGGGCGGCGGCTCTTCCACGGCTGCCGCTGGAGCCGGTGCCGTCGCGGGTGGCGCATTGGTGGCAGCGGGGACTTCGGCCGGGGCCGGCGCGGGTGCCGTCGGCGCTTCCGTTGGAGCCGCGGCCACTGGCGGGGCCTCCGTGACAGTAGCGGGCGCGGGCGCCGGTTCAGTTGGCGCAGGAGAAGGAGCGGCTGCAGGCTCCTGTTTCAGATACTGTGCAGCGACGAACGCGAACGCATCCGCCGGCGCCTCGATCTCCGTCCACTCGCCCTTCGTGTTGAGTTCTTTAACGACATCGCCCTTTTTGAGCAGGCCCAACACGCTGAAGTTTTCACCGGGACCGCCTCGCACATTCAGCTTCCGCGCCGTCACAGTTTTAGTCGTGTCATCAACGAGCGAAGAGTTGACCCAAACATGGATGTTGGTCGGCAGCAGAATCTTTGCCCACGCCGACGGCTCCTCGGGGCCCGATTTCCTGAGAGTGACTTCGCTCAGCACGGTCACGGGCTGGCCCTTGGTCACGCGGCCGAGGACTTCTCCCTTGAGTCCGGCCAGGCCGCGCACGTTGACATTGCTGGCGATGACCACCGCCGGCCCTGCGACCAGCGGCACGGTTTTCAACTCCGCGCCCGCGTCGCGCTTCGCCGTGGCGGCCGGTGAGGCTGATTTTTTCTTCTTGGATTTCTTCTGCGCCGGTTTGGCGGTGGGCGCATTGGTATTAGCGGCCGCGGAAGGCGCGGCATTGGTCAGGGCCGACGCGGCCGCAGGAGTTTGAACCGCCGCCGGCTGAGCGGGATTCGTCGCTTGCTGGGCCAGCAAGCCGGTGGAAAGCAAAATTGCAAAGAGCACCATCGGAAAATTCTTTTTCATAAGTCAGTCCAGTAGAGATTTAATCTCGGGTTCTGTCAATGTCCGCCATCTGCCCGGGCGAAGCTCGCCCAGCTTGATCCTGCCAATCTGGATGCGCTGCAGCCGCCTGACCGTGCGCGCCTGCGATTCAAACAGCCGCCGCACCTCGTGATGTTTGCCCTCGGCCAATTCCAATTCCACGACTGTTTGCGAATGACTGCCGGCCACGAGCCGCGCTTTCTCGGCCTTGAACTGCTCGCCCTGAAACCAAACGCCCTGGATGAACCGGCGCAGCATCTCTCCGTCAACACTGCCTTCCACCGTGGCGAGATACTTCTTGTGGATTCCATACCTTGGATGCGTCAGGCGCAAGCTTAACTCGCCGTCGTTGGTCAGAAAAATCAGGCCCTCGCTGTTATAGTCCAGGCGTCCGACCGAATGCAGCTGCCGCCATTCACTCGGCAACAGATCGTAAATTGTTGGGCGACCCAATTCGTCCTGGCGCGAGCACACGAGCCGCGGCGGCTTGTTGAGCGCCACATAAATCTTGCGCCGGACCCGAACCGGCTTGCCATCAACGGTCACTTCATCGCGCCGCGGGTCCACTTTGACCCCCAACTCGACCACGGTTTGCCCGTTCACCTCCACCCGGCCGTTCCGAATAATCTGCTCGCTCGCCCGGCGTGATGCGACTCCGGCCTCGGCCAGAAATTTTTGCAGACGAACCATCGAACTTCGCACTTCGTCCCTCTCACCTCGTCCCTCGACCTTCGCCCCTCGGCCCTGTCACCTCTCACCTCGGCCCTCGTCCCTCTGCCCTCGCCCATCGTCCCTCGTCCCTCAGTTCACGCTTCCCCTTTGGTCTTGCGCAAACCGGTAATCCGGTCGCCGTCCTTCCACTGGCCACGTTTCTTGAGCAGTTCGACTCTCTCGAAGCGCTTGAGGACATTTCGTTTGCCGCCCAGGGTGGCCGCCGCGCGCAGACTGCGATGCTGTGACATAAATCAAATTACAGTTTTGGTTTGCTTGTGTGCCGCTCCCGAAACAAAGCGGGCGCTGTATGTAACACGGCATAGGCGAATTGCCAACGGTTAATTTCAACTTGTCGCCCGGAGCGCGGCTGTCTCAGCCGCTGCACCAACATGCGCAACCCAGCCTGTATTGAGCCAGGCGTCGTCTTCCGACTCCATCCGCTGCGGCTGAGACAGCCGCGGTCCGGCGCTGCCATGCTCACTCTTCCCAGCCCGCTGCATCGCGTGGAGGCTAATCCCCGGTCCAGCCCTCGGGCCGCGTCGCGTGATCCTGGAGCCAGGCGACATCCTGATCCTTCGGCGTCACATAGCGTTGTATCAGATAAACCTGGTATTGCTGCTGGGGCATCGTGCGGTCATCGCGCCACCGATGAATCTCCGAGTGGCCATCGCAAAAGGAGAAGCCGCAGGCGCGATGATGATAGAAGCCAGGCAGATCCACCACGAACTCATACTGGGCAGGATTGCGGGGTGAGAAGCCAAGCATCTCAGTGTAGTAATTGCCCCAATTGATCACATCCTCCCGCTCATCCAGGAAGAGAAAGGTCTTGGCGGCGCCGGGGGCGCCGGGTGAGGAAACCTGATGGAGCTTAAGAAAGAGCTGTTGGCTGTATTGTGAGCCATTTGCCAGCCAGACGTTCAACATCTGGCCGGCGAAGCCGCCCAAATAGAGATTCATGGAGATGCTGCGCACGCGGGGCTTCCGTGCACCGCTAACCGTAACGTAAGAACGGTCTGCGCAGCATTTGTAGATGCTGGCGTTTCTGTAGTAGGGCCATAATGGACCAAGGGTGATGTCTGCGTTTATGTCCCAGTTTTGTGGATTGGTTGTAAAATCTAGATGTTGCTGGGTCCAGGAGTATTGGTTTTTCGGATTTGCGCTCCGCTGCCATCGTCGCTTGCGTAAACGATGCGGTCACTATTGTCGTGGGCGTACATGATCCACCCCAACGCAAGCTGCCGGTTATTGTTCATGCAGTGAACCCCGAAAGCCCTGAGCTTGGCCTTGTTGAGCGCCGGCAGAAGAAGCGCGGCCAGTATTGCGATCACTGCGACTACGACGAGCAATTCAATCAGGGTGAATCCCTTTTTCATAGGGCATGGCATGTTGCCCCTGCCAGGGGCTAAAGCCAAAGGACTGGCGCCGATTATACCAAACGCTAGCACCTCTGTCGAAACATTTTGCGAACTATGTGGATCCTTGGCTAGACGCTCCGGAACCACGAATGGAAAATGAACCTAATAATTACAAGGGCGAGCCAATGTCACCACGTGAACACCAATCTCTAAAAATGGCAGAGAACGGCTGTGGTGTCGCAGGCCCTCTACATTCAACTGTCGTTCTGATCTTCTCTCCTCCTATTAGAAATCCGTGTTCATCTGGTCCCATCCGTGGTTGATCCTCTTCGCGCTGGATCGATTGGTGTTAATTCGTGGTTAGAATTTCTTGGGCGAGGATTTGCGCACGCGCTTCCCACTTGCCGCAGGGCGCCGAGAGCGTTAAAAGCTCAGTGATATGCAGTCAATTTGGAAAGGACTATCGCCATGTATCGCTTCCGCTCTCTGATCGCCATTCTCTGTTTCGTTTGCTCGCTCGCTTCGTTCCGGGCTTCAGCGCTCGATGCAGGCGCAGCCTCGTGCGACATCACTCCGGACCTCAAGAATCACAAAGTGCCGATGGCCGGTTACGGCGCGCGCAAAAACCAGCCGGCGACGGGCGTGCACGACCCGTTGCATGCGAAGGTACTGATGCTGCGCGACGGCAAGAAATTGATGGCACTGGTCACGTGCGACCTGCGCTCGGTCTCACCGTTGCTCAAGAAGCAGGCCCTCGAGAAGACAACCGAGCTCGGTCTCACCGCGGACACATTGTTCTTTTGTGGCTCGCACACGCATGACGGCCCTTCGATCTATCCCGAGAAATTCTGGCAGTTGCAGTTCGGAGCGTGCGAGCCCGAGGTGATTGACGCCATGAGCAGCGCCATCGCGGAGGGATTGCGAGCCGCCGCCAAGAATCTGGCCCCGGCCCGAGTCGGTTTCGGCTCGGAACGGCTGGAAGGCTTCACGCATAACCGCCGCTGGCATTACGACAATGATGCGCGCAAAGCCGCGGGTGAGACGCCGGCCGTCAACCCCATCTTGTCAGTGCTGCGAGTTGACGGCAGCGATGGCAAGTGCCGGGCTTTGATGGTCCATTTTGCGACGCATCCGACGCTCCTGGGCGCGACCAATATGCAGATCTCGGCTGAATGGCCCGGTGCGATGCAAAAGGAACTGGAGACGGCGTTCCCGGGCAGCGTGGCGCTCTACTGCAACGGGGCGGAGGGCGATCAGTCGCCCGAAGGCGCCCAGGGGGACGACCAGTTTGAGCGTGTCAGGAATTATGGAAAGCGAGTGGCGGAGCGCGCGCAGGCGCTGGCGCAGCGGATCGGGACCGAACCGGACCAACCCATCGGCATCGTCCGGATTATGCCGGACCTGCCTTCCATTGGATTCAGTCCCGGCGCCCAAAACGGTCCCTACAAGTCCTACGAGCCTGCGGCCAAGGAGGCTCTGCCCAAACAGGCGGAGATACAGGTGATGCGAATTGGCGACGTGGCCCTGGCGGGGTTGCCCGGCGAACCGATATGCGAAGTCGGCATGGAGACGCAGAAGCACGTCGCCGCGGCAGGCTTCAAGAACGCCCTGACGATAGGGCTGGCGAACGATTACGTCGGCTACATCGTCAACGAGAAGGAATACCCCCACGGTGGCTACGAGGTGGACCAGCGCTCGTATTACGGACCGGGATTGGGTGCGTTCCTTGCGTCAAAAGCCGGCGAAGCGGCCCGCAAACTGGCCGCAAACTAAAACCTCTTTTATTTCGGCCACCCGCGTAGCGCTCAGCAAATCTGGACACGAAAACCAATGTCCTATCATTACGAAAATCGGCCGCTGTTCCTGACGCAGATTAAGGAGATTGTGAATTTTGAGGGAGAAGTGGCGGAGCTGAGAAACTGAATCGCATGTCACTTAGTTCACTTTGGAAATCACAACAGGCTGAACTTTCGGTTAAACATGGTCAAGCGATGGTCGGTCTTGCCGGCGACGGGAAGCTGCGGGACGCAAGCAATGCTTCGAAGGAGTTCCGTGAGTTTTTGTCGCACGTTCCTTCTGAGATTTTGGCGCGCTACGCGAGCGAATGCCTTGGAGCAGAAAAGTTTGGTGAAGCGAGTTCTGCCCTGCAGGACGTGATTAATGAAGTCTGTCGCCGCCTTGGATTTGCCGTCGAGAACGGTCTTTATTGCGGCAAAGTCAACGACGTCGGCCACGACAGGCTGTGGCGGTCTGAAGACGATGCAGCGATCATCCTCGAAGTTAAGACGACTGATACTTACACGATCGACTTAGACACTCTGGCAAACTACCGCAAAGCCCTCGCTGCCAGCAAAAAGATCAATTTCCACAATTCTTCCATTCTGATTGTGGTCGGACGGAGCGACACGGGAGGTTGGGAAGCGCAAGTGCGTGGCTCACTTGTTTGCACGCCAAAAACAGACATAGAACCTCCGTCTTTATCGCGTTTGCGCACACTTGCACACTTGTTCCGGCGGTGGGGGATACTCTTGGCCTTACCATCCTTCCTCCACCACCATCGCCGCGGAGCCGTCGCCAGCCTGTCATTCCACAGAAAGCAGCGTGGAAACCCCTGACGGGTCAAAACCCCCGAGTGCCACTATGGGCACCATCAACTATCAACAGTCAACCCCGAAAGCTTTCGGGGTCAACCATTAACTCTCTCGGCGGCTACAGAGCTTATTTCTGATTGAAGCCGGTGGCGAAGCGGAAGGACTCGACGTAATGACCGTCCTTCTTCTCGTGCTTTTTGTGATAGTATTCCTTGAGCATCGCCAGGTGCTGCGGTTCCCAATCGGGGCGATATTTCGTCATGGCAGGCTCGAATTGGCTGACTTGTTTGGAAACGGCTTCTACTTTGAGATCGAAGGTCGAATCGATGTTGACGAAATAATTGGCTTCGTTGGTGGTGGTATAGAAGAAATAAAGGTTGGGAACGATGTATGGCTGGAGCTTATCCACGAGCAGATGCTCCGGATAATAGAGATGAAACTCCGCCGCGCGCACCGCGTCGATAGTGTTGAACGCGGCCATGCGATGATCGGTCTTGTGCCAGCGCTCGTACCATTCGCCGGGATCGACCGCTAGAACCGCATCCGGCCGGTATTGCCGGATAATTTTCGTCGCCTGCCCACATAGCATTTTGGGTGGAACATACTCCAACTCCCCGTCGTCGTGTCCCAGCCAGATGACGTGGTCCCTGGGGATACCCAGGACCTCGCAGGAGGCCTCCTCCTCGGCCTTGCGGATGCGCGCCAGGCGCTCAGAGGTCATATCCTGATCGTAACTGCCTTTGTTGTCGTTGGTGTAGATGACGACGAAGACGCGGTTCTTGTTTTTGGCGAGCAAGGCCATGGTGCCGCCGACGGCGAAAGTGTCGTCGTCCGGATGCGGCGTAAAAATCAGGACGGTTTTGTTGGTGTAGTTCTCGAGTCTCTCGGCTGCCCCGGCGGTGGAAACCAGGGAAAGCGAGAGCAACGTCAAGAGAAGGACTTTGGTTTTCATGTGATAGTCGGTTTTGTGGATTTTGTTAATTCGGTCGTTCTAAAAGCTTCCGGGTCTGCCGGAGAAAACGCCTGAGTTCGAAGCTTCCGCGAGTAGTTTGACGACCGGGGTTGTACTGCGTCCTGTTCCCCCTCACCCCAACCCTCTCCCTTGGGGAGAGGGAGAATCGTCGCCAGTCGGCCAGCGAATCGAGGACCATTGAAGCATTCGAGAGTCGGGCGTGCGGACGCCCTCTCCCTGGGGGAGAGGGTTGGGGTGAGGGGGAAGTAACCGTGCTTGCTACGCATCCTGGTCGCATCGGACTCAACGCCGGATCCATACCCAAAGAGCTCGACAGATTAGAGCGATTCGCCATTTCAAACTCAAGCTTACGGCGCCGGCACCGATTTGAGTTTGCCGAGCATCTGGTTCAGTTTCACCAGGGCATGGTTCTCCATGGCTTCGCCCGCGCCGACCTCCGTTCGCGTGGTCAGGCTGTTGGCGCCATAACCGCCTTCCACAGCGGCGCGCATCGTCGGGAAATACCCGTAATACCCGTTGGCATAACCGACAAAGAACGCGTCGGATACCGGCGCGCGCTCGCGGAAATCGATTGCGAACTCCACGAACGGCTCGCCGGGCATTCCCATCAAGGCGAGCTCGTCGTTGATCAAGAGCGTCATCACCGGGCAAGGGATTGGTGAAACCAGCGAGCGCCGATAATAACCGGCGACGGTCGCGCTTACGCGCTTTTCGAGGATCGGCATTATTTGCGCTGCGTCCCAGCGCAGGTCGAAGTTCATCGTGTCCAAAGAATACTTCAAGGAGGGCTTCTCAGGCGCACGCGTGGTGATGCCGCGAGCGACCCGCACGGCTTCCTGGCCCAGTTGTTCGCCGGTCTCCTTCATCAGCCGATCGGCATCTTCCGACAACGGCGTCTTGTCGAAGTACGGATTAATATCGCCGGGAGCTGCTTGGAGGAAAAAGCAAATGGGAGTTTTGTCGAAATGCTCTTCGACAAATTTGGCCATGGCGCCGGGGTAGTCCGCGGAATAGCGCAAATTGTCCTGGCCGAACACAACCGGGTGACATGAATAGTTGACGAGAATCGCCAGGGGCTTGCCTGAGGCGTCGTCCACGCGGATGATGCCGACGGTCGGATCCACGGGATGGGTGGGAATTTTGGTCGCGTTGCGCCAGAGCATCTTCACTGTGCCGTCCGGTTGAACAAAGCGGCGATTGTGGCCGATATACGTTTCACCATAGCCGGTGCCGAGGCGCGCAGGCACCAGATGACCGCTGGTTTTTTCGATTGCGCTGGCAATTTTATTCTGCGCTTCGGTTTCCCAAGGCGGGATTTTTCCTTCCGGATAGGCATCATCGATGACTGGCCCGGAGTGAGTGTGCGAGGCCATGAAAAAGACCTGATGGACGCCGGCAGATTTCCGGACGACCCGACGGAGGGCATCCATGAAGGGCGGGCCGAAGGACCTGCCCAAATCCAGCGTGACCAGGGCCAAGCGGTTGCTCCCGTCATCCAGCACGAGAATTCTAGCCCAGAGCGGGTCGAGCACGCTGGTGGCACCGCCTTTGCGATCCGAATATCCCCACAGTGCGTAATCGAGCGGCGGCGTGATGTCTGTTTTCCCGACTGCCGCTTTAAATTCAGAGGCGAGAGAAGCTGGGGCGCTGGTAAGGAAGAGCAGCATTGAAGCGAGGATCAGGATAAACAGCTTTGCGCTGGCCACGTACTTCCTGTGGGAGCGCCATGGGTATCCCTTTACATTCTTCCCCCTCACCCCTGCCCTCTCCCTTAAGGAGAGGGAGCACTGTCGACCGCTTCCTCGGTATGCCGTGGCACCGCTGCTATGGGCTAGACTGGCAATGATTCTCCCTCTCCCTAAGGGAGAGGGCAGGGGTGAGGGGGACCGGATCGAGGAAATAGCAGGATTCGGTTCTTCAACAAGTCCAGCCAGATTTGTTTTCATGGTCAGCTTAGGAGGCCAACTAATCTTTTGTCGTGGTTCTGCCCAGGAAGTCCAGAATGTGCTGAGCGATTTCTTCGCCTTTGTCTTCCTGCAGAAAATGGCCCGCGCCGTGAATGGTTATCTCCGGCTGTTCCCTGGCCGAGGGTATCAACCGCCGGAAAAAGCGATCCCCGCCGCGCGTGACCGGATCACCATCGGAGAACAGGACCAGCGCTGGCTTGGTCCATGTGGCCAGGCGACGGCGTGCTTCTTTCATTTCCGCCGCCCCCGCCATATCAGTTGAAATGGGCACGAGCCGCGGAAATGCGTGCATGCCGGCTTTGTGCTGCAGATCGGGGAACGGCGCATCATACGCTGCCAGGATTTCGGGCGAGAGATTTTCGCCGGTCGCGCAGGCCTTGCGCACGACCATGCCGGCGATGAGTTCCGGAGTGCGCAGCGCAAAAGCGCGCCACGCCATGAACCCGTAGGTCATTTTCTCCTCACCCGTAGGCAAGCCGGTATTCATAATCACGAGGCGGGAAAAGCGCTCAGGATGCTGCGCCGCCACGGTCAATCCGATCAATCCGCCCCAATCCTGGCAAACCAGGGTGATGCCTCGAAGGTCGAGCTTTTCGATATGCGATTCGATGGTTTCATAGTGGAGCTTGAAACTGTAATCGGTGATTTCGGTGAATTTATCCGAGCGGCCGAAGCCAATGAAATCCGGGGCGACCACACGCTTACCGGCACCCACAAAACGTGGAATCATCTTGCGATAAAGAAAAGCCCAGGTTGGTTCGCCGTGCAGACAAAGAAGTGTTTCGCCAGCTCCTTCGTCAACGTAATGGACCTTAAGGCCGTTAATTTCCACGAACCGCGGCGCATAAGGAAAGTCCGGCAGATTGGCAAACCGCTCCGGAATGGAATGGACCACCGCCATAAACCACTATTTTTTTGTGGGTGTGACGCCGATGTAGCCATCGGCCTGGCGCAGCGTTTCGGCGTACTTCATTCCGTGCTCTTTACCTTCGCGTGCGGCCTTTTCTTTCATGCCCTGCGCGATTGCTTCGCGATCGGTTCCCTTTTGGCTGGCGTGTTTCGCCAGCGCGTCGATCTTGGTCTCGATGTTGTTGCTGATATCCACCCACGTGTTAGGGTCCAAAGAATCATAGTAATAGACTTCCGATACCTGCCAGGGGGTAAGCTTTTCCTTGTGGAAATGGTCCGGAAAATAGAGTGGAAAAGGCGCGGCGGTCACGGCGTCCATGGCGGCGAAGGCCGACGCGCGGTGGTCCATGTGTTCATCGGTGTTGCGCGGGTCGAAGGCGAACAGAATGTCCGGATGATACTTGCGGATCATGCGCACGATGTCACCGCGCAATTGGTCCTTGGGCACCATATCGACCCAGCCATCTTCATAGCCGAGCCATTCCAGCGCATCGATGCCGAGGAACTTGACCGCGGCCTCCTCTTCCCGCTTGCGCACGGCGGCGTGGCTCTTGAGCGTCGCCTTTGGGTCGTAGGTGCCCTTGTCGTCGTTGCTGCAGACGACGTAAACGATTTTGTTGCCGTTCTTTTTCAGCAATGCGACCGTGCCGGCGCAGCGCGACTCCGCATCGTCAGGATGCGCCTGGACCACCATGACGGTCTTGCCACGCACAGTGGCCAGATCGGCGGCCGGTGCAAAAGTTGCGAAGGTCAACGCGATCAGAACAAACGCGGAATGAATGCTCATGAGCGACTCCCATTAAGACAGACCGGGAGTGAATGCAAGGGCCGATTTGTTTGCAACCGCTATCGAGCAATGATTATACTCAAGCAGCCACTCCAGATTTCATAGATATGAAGCAGACTCCCCTGTGGCAGTGCAAGAAATGCGGGCGTTATTTCGCAAACCGCAATCAATCGCACGCATGCGGCCGGCACGATCTCGAACACCACTTCCGTGGCAAGCGTCCGGAGATTCGAGCTCTTTTCGATCGGGTGGTATCCACCATTCGCGCGCTGGGGCCGGTGCGCATCCTTCCAGAAAAGACTCGAATTGCATTCCAGGTGCGCATGTCGTTTGCCCAGGTCACACCGCGGGCGAACTGGCTCGATGGCCACGTGGTGCTGGCACGGAGGCTTGGGCATCACCGATTCCGCGCGATCCAGACCATCTCACCGCGCAATCATGTCCACACCTTCAGGCTGACCAGAGCGCGTGAAGTGGACGCACAGTTTCGCAAATGGCTGGCCGAAGCATACGCTGTAGGCGAGCAGCGCCATATCCAAAAACGCCGCGAACTTTGAGGCTCGACAATACTCGCGCGATGGCGGAAAAATACTACAGCCGTGTCGGCGCAACCGGATGCGAGTTGGCGCACAGCTAGTAACCCGATGAGCGTTATTTTTTCTTCACCTCGACGTCAGCCCGGCCGGGCGTTCACGTTGATTGAATTGCTCGTCGTGATTGCCATTATCGCTATTTTGGCGTCGCTGTTGCTGCCAGCGCTTTCTCGGGCCAAGGCCAGCGCCCTGAAAGCACAATGTGCAAGTAACCTCAAACAATGGGGACTGGCGCTACAAATGTACGCCAGTGACAACCGCGATCGTTTTCCGGACAACACACACGGGGACGACCTGGCGTGGATGGACCCAGCCTTGAACACGAACTTTTACCCGGTCTATCTCTACAAAAACCGCCCAGGCACCAAAGCCGCGGGCCAGCGCGGGCCCAACGATGTCATTTATTGCCCGACCGACCTTTGGCACCACTATGCCGAGTACGACATGGCAGTAGTCACGTTAATCGGGTACCACTACCTGCCTGGCCGGGCGGTGGACTCGATGTACATCGGCAACGGGGTCAAGGAGTGGTTTTATCGTAAGAAGATGGGCGGCCCCTATCGCAACGCGCCGGTCATGGTGGATATGATTCAATTGAAGAATGGTTCGTGGATGGATGACCCGCTCCATGGCAAGGCCTATCCGACTTCCTCGCATCGCGGAAAAGCCAATGTGCCAACCGGCGGCAACTTCCTCCATGAAGACGGCCATGTCACGTGGCGCAAGTTCAAGTTTGGCAATACCAACACCATCGCCGTCGGCGCCGATAATGGTACATACAAATATTACCTGAAACCCGGCGACCTCGGTCCCGGCCCGTGGTAAACCCCGCCTGGCACGGAAGCTTATTACTCTGGCTTCGACTCTCCTGCGATGGCTTGGAGGATGTCGAGATCGAAATCCTTAAGTAAGTCGAGGCAAAACAACTCCGGCGCCTGCTTGTAGGGGATGGCCTGGTCCAGCAAGTCCCGCAAACTTTGGAAACCATTCCGGACGGTTACTTGCGAAAATAACGACGGTTCCAGTGCCGCTGCTGCCAGCGCGACCATCTGGCTGCGAGGGCCGGTGGCTTCCAGGTGAATCGGCTGTGCGGTCGATGCCGCCTGGCGCAGCCATTTTGCGGTGGCGATAAGTTGAGCCGCTTCGAGGCTGAGCGGGCGCTCGCCGGTTGTGGCCAGCAAGGCGGCGTATTCCCAGCGTGAGTCCGGGGCGGCATCGCCTGTCAAAAGCAGGTCGAGAGCAAAGACTTGTTGTCCGCGGTTCAGCGCGTCCGAAACCGCTGCGCCTGCGGAGCGCTTTCCGTCATCCATCAGCACAAAGGTCACCGGAGCGAGTCTGGTGTTCGTGGCCGCCGTCGGCTTGAGCCGTACGCCAGTCGCGCTCAATCCATCCTCAAATTCCAGGCGATAGGAAATCGATTCCAATCCGTGCTCGCGCGTGCTGGCCAGCATCCAAGGGTGCGCCATCGAGACCGGGCTGTAGCGCAAGAGTGCTTTGAGCTTAGTCCGCTGCCCGGCGGCCCAGCCTCTTCGAGCTTTGGGAGCCGACGGCGCGGGTTCACGCTGGATGCCTGCGGCGAGCTTCCTGGCGAGACCCACGATGGTCAGATTGTCCTGCGGCAGGCCCACCGTCAGTTGTTCCGCGGTTCTGAGTCGCGATTCGACCTCAACTTCATGTTCGACAGTCGGCAAGCCAAATTGCTCAGCGAAAAAACGGTACGACTGCTGGCGGTTATCCTGTTCGTAGTTATGCGTGCCGGGATCGATGTTTTCATACCAACGGAGTTGTGTCGGCCGGCCACCAAGCGAAAAGATGGGGAGCACGTTGTCATAAAGGTACGGCCTGGTCAGCGGTGCCTGATAGCAGCAACTGTCGTTGGCGTTATAGATTAGCAAGGTCGGTCGCGGAGATCGCAAGGCCAGCAAGTGGGCATAATCGCGACCTTCGAGCAGGTCGGTGGGTACTTCCTCCAGGTCGCCGATGTTTGAAGGCTCGGGGCGGTCGAGTTTTGAGATGAGCGAGCACGTGCCAGCGACGGGAACAGCCGCAGTCACCCTTGAATCAAGTCCTGCCAGCAGGATCGTTTGCCATCCGCCGCCCGATAAGCCGGTGACGCCAAGACGTGTTGGGTCAACGCCTCGCTGTTGCTCCAGGTAATCCAGACCTCGCCGCATGGCGAGATAGAAGAGGCCGACACCGTTGGCGCCCACAAGATCGAGGTCTGCGGCAAACCAATGGCTGTTCTCGGCGTGCCGCAGTTCGCCGTAGCCGAGCCACTCAAGGTCGAGGGCAAACATGCCCTGCAGCGCGTAGTTGATGCAGCGCTTCTGCTCGAAGGCCATCGCCTTCCCGTCCCGATAGTGTCCCAGCAAATTCAAGATCGCCGGGGCCTTGCCGCGAAGTTGTATTGGTTCATAAAGTAGCGCCGCCGACCAGAATCCAGGAACAACCTCGTATCGCAGCTTGCGAATCCGGTAACCTTCGGTGGCGGCGACGGTGCCTATCTCTTCGAACCTGGGCAAAGAAGTGATCCATTCCCTGGGCCAGCCGTGGAAGATGACCGCCTCGAATTCCTGCTGAAAGCGTTTGGATTGCGCGGCCCATTCTTTCGGACCCAAAGGAACTCGCACGGGTGTGGTGCGTCTGAGCAGGTGGTTGAGAAGTTGGGAGCGCACGACCTCGGGTCTTTCGAGCGGAATCTGCAAGATTGCATTCACCGCCTTGGCGGTGATTTGCCCCTCGCCAGAACTGGCAAGCCAGAGAATCAGGTTCGAAATGAGGAAGGCTGCCGGCTTCATTAGCGTTCACGCGTCATCGAGCGTGTGAATCGCGTGGCGCAACCGTCGTTCGATGGCGTGTTGTCGCTCGGCGGCAGTCACTTTGCTCCCGTCCAACTCGCGCACATAAAGTGCATCGATAGCCGCACCCTTTTCTGTCGAAATTCTCGCGGCGGCAATATCCATGTCCAATTCGCTCAAAGTTTGCGAAATAGCGTAGAGCAACCCGATGCGGTCCTCCGTTTCGACTTCGAGCAGGGTGCGCGTTTCTGAAGCTTCGTTGTCGAAATGAATCCGCATGGGCATCCGCTCGCCGGTGTAGGCCTGGTACACCGGCCGCGTTATCTTCTGCCTGGCAATCTGCGCCTGAAAATCCACCTCTTCTCCCGTCAGCGCCCTGAGCAGCACGTTTGCGAACTTGTCCCGCGCCTCGGCGCCGGCCAGATTACCGGTCCGCGCGTCCTGGACAAAAAACGTGTCGAGAACGATGCCATCCGATCGTGTGAAGATCTGGGCGCTGAGAATGTTCAGCCCCGCCGCGCTGAGTGAGCCAGCGATCTTGCTGAACAGCCCGGCCCGGTCCCACGTGCAGACTTTCACGGCATTGCACCCGCGATCCGGCTCATTGTGCCAGTCGATGACAGGGGCGAGAGCGTTGTCTTCCTCCAGAATTTGCAGGCGCATGAAGCGGTGCGCCAGGAGCAGGTCATCCAGCACCTCGTGCGCCGAATGAAGCTGAAAGTAGCGGCTCGGCAACGTGTTGAAGTGAGCGTGCAATTCCTCGGTTGATAACTCCTTCGGCATCAGTCGCTCCACCTCCTGCACCAGCAGTTCGCGTTGCTTTTCTTCCGCTCGGACAAATTCAACCCCGCCGGTCAGCAAGCGCATCGCTTTATGGTGCAGTGTCCAGAGCAACGAATCTTTGAAGCCGTTCCACAGCTTATCGCTGGTGGCTAGAGCATCGGCGAACGTGTGGAGCGTTAACAACGACAACGTTTCGGAGTCTTGCACCCGCTTGGCGAACTGGCGGATGACGGCCGAGTCATCCAGGTCGCGCCGCTGCGAGGTGCTGGCCATCAATAAATGGTTTTCAATCACCAGCCGGAGCCGGTGCGTGGTGGCGCCGTCCAGAGCCAGCCGGCGGGCGACGCGCTGGGCCAGCCCGCTGCTGACCTCGCTATGATTGCCGTAGCCTTGATATTTGCCGACGTCGTGAAGCAGCAACGCCAGGTAGAGAACGAAAGGCCGGTCCAGACCCTGGAACAGCGGCGAGTACGCATCGTAAGGCGGGCCTTTCGCTTCCCAAATCCGGTCAAGCTGCTCCAGGCAGACCAAGGTATGCTCGTCGGCGGTGTATTGATGATAAAACTCGTGTTGCACCAGGCAAGTCAGCTTCCCAAACTCGGGAACATATTTGCCGAGAAGGTCCGCTTCGTGCATCGCGCGCAAAATCGGCGAAACATTTCCACGCTGATTGAGGATCGTCAGAAAGGTTTCGCGGACGTGCCCATCGGTCAGAAAAGAGCGGTCTATCAGTGACAATTGATTGCGGATGAGCTGCGCCAGGTCCGCCTGAAGCCGCAGGCCGCGTTGTTGTGCGTAGAGAAACACTCGCATGAGCCGGCGAGGTTGATCGCGGAAAACGCGGTTGGAAGTGGCGCGGATCTCTCCGTTCACGAATTTCAGGCCGTCGAAGGGGTCGTCAGGGAGCTTGCGTCCCTTGGGCAGGAACGAGCGCAAGGAAAAGCGCGGCTGAGGAGCGGGCAGCAAAGCCAGCCGCTGCTCGAGCATGCGGGTGATCAGAAAGATGTTCCGCGAATGCGAGTACACATCCCGCATAAACTCCTCGATGCGCTTGCTGGGCGAGCGCTCATGATAACCGAGGTTGTAGGCGACGGCCGGCTGCAGGTTCTTGCTGAGCACATCCGCTGCCCGGCCGGCGTGATAATGCATCTCGGTCCTCACGCGCAGCAGAAAATCATAGGCCGCCTCCAGTTGCTTGCGCTCAGGTTCGCCAATGAGGTCGTGGGCTTTCAAATCCTCGAGTGAGCGGGTGCGGTACTTGAAATAAGCCATCCACAGCAGATTTTGAAAATCCCGCAAGCCGCCGCAGCCGTTCTTGATATTCGGCTCCTGCATACAGGCGGAGTTGCCGAACTTGGCCCGGCGCGCTTCCTGATCCCGCACGCGCATGGCAATGTATTCCTCCTCGTGACCCTCGACGCACTTGCTCAGCAGGGCTTTCTGAAACTTTGCCAGCAGAGTCTCGTCCCCGGTGATTCGCCGCGACTCAATCAGGGATGTCTTGGACTGCATGTCACTGTTGGCGACGCGGACGCAATCGTCGATGCTGCGGACCGAGTGTCCGATCTTCAACCCGATGTCCCACAGCGGATAGAGCAGGCCATCCAGGATTTTGGCGAGGTGCGGCAATGGCCGGATGCCGGCGGCGATCTGGCGATTGTGCAGGAACATGAAATCGATGTCGCTGTGCGGGTTGAGTTCGGCCCGGCCATATCCGCCGATGGCCACGAGCGCGATGGCTGGAAACTCCTTTTGTGCCTGCTCGCTCAGGCTCTTTTTGGCCGCTTCCCACAAATAGCGCAGCAGCAGATCCAGGATAGCCGCCCGTGTGCGGCAGGTCTCCACTCCGCCGGCCCCGGCGCGATGCAACATTTTGAGTCGGTGGGTTTCGACTTTCAGAAAGGCTTTGTAGCGGGCCAGTTCTTGCGCCGGCTGCCGGCCTTGGGGCAACGTCAAGCGCGCTGCCGCGTCTGATTCGATCTTCGCCAACAAACTCTGCATCTGCCGCTCACTTTGGTTGCAAACCAAATCGAACGCAAGCGTCCGGGCCGCAGACCTCGAGTCTCGGAATTCCCAGCCACGGGGCTGGAATTCTTACGTTTTGGGCTTTACGTCTTACGCTTTGCGGCGTCACCTTGCAGACGTCAACCATCAAACATTCGAGAGTATGAATCGTCGCCAATTCCTCAAAAAGAGTTCCGCCGCCTTGTTCGCCTTGTCCACCGCCGGCTATGTGCCGACCACGTTCGCGGCCGAAAAAATCAGAGGCGTTGGCCTGATCGGCGCGGGTTGGTATGGCAAGAGCGACTTGTGGCGACTCGTCCAGGTAGCCCCGGTCGAAATCGTGTCCATCTGCGACCCGGACAAACATATGCTCGCCGAGGCGGTGGAAATTGCCAGCCAGCGCCAAACGTCCAGGAAGCAACCGCGCGCTTACAACGACTATCGCGCGATGCTCAAGGAAAAGGATCTCGATATGGTCTTGGTCGGCTCGCCGGACCATTGGCACGCGCTGCATGCTATCGCCGCAATGGAGTCGGGGGCCGATGTCTATTGCCAGAAACCCATCAGCCGGGACGTGCGCGAGGGCGAGGCGATGCTGGATGCCGCGCGAAAACTCAAGCGCGTGGTGCAAATCGGCACGCAGCGCAAGAGCACGCCGCATCTCATCGATGTCAAAAAGCAAGTGGTGGAGGGCGGCCTGCTTGGGAAAGTCGGCGCCGTCGAGATGTGTTGTTACTTCCATATGCGCGCCAACGGCAACCCGCCGCTGGAGCCGGTGCCGGATTTCCTCGATTACGAGATGTGGACCGGGCCGGCGCCACTGCGGCCGTACGACGGCCTGCCGCACGTGCGCTGGTGGCGGACGTTTATGGAATATGGCAACGGCATCATGGGCGACATGTGCGTGCACATGCTCGACACCGTCCGATGGATGCTCAGGCTCGGTTGGCCCAAACGCATCACCTCAGCTGGCGGCATTTACGTCCAGAAAGAGGGCAAATCGAACATTGCCGACACGCAGACGGCAACGTTCGAATTCGACAATTTCAATGCCGTGTGGCAGCACCGCACTTGGGGAACCCCGAGTGATCCGGATTACCCCTGGGCGCTTTTTATTTACGGCGAGAAGGGCACGCTTAAAGCCAGTACCATGCGCGCCGAGTTCATCCCGCTCGATAGCAACGCCAAACCGCTGCACTTCGAATGTGTCTATGAACGCGAGCATTACCCGGAGGACTTGACCGAAAAAGATATCGAGCTAAACGCTGCGCCCGCCACGCGGCGGCACATGCTCGATTTTCTGGCCGCCATCGAGAAACGCGGCCAGCCCGTAGCTGACATCGAGGAGGGCCACATCTCGACGGCGAGTTGCATCCTGGCAAACATCGCCATGGACATCGGCCGGCCGGTTGTCTATGACCCGAAAAAGCGCGTAGTCGTGGGCGACACAGAGGCGACGAAGCGCCTCCGCCGCGAATACCGCAAGCCTTGGAAACATCCCGCAGTTTGAAGCCTTCAAACAGGCTTTAGCGAGTCTTCTCCGAACCCGGTGTCATCGGCTTGGCGCGAAGGCCTTTGCGCTTTGTAACCGCTTGCTTGAGGAGGTATTCAATCTGACCGTTGACGCTGCGAAGCTCGTCCATGGCCCAACTTTCGAGCTCGGTCCAAAGCTCAGAATCGATCCGCAGCAAGAACGGTTTCCGCGACGCCATGCCGGCAGCTTACGTGTAGAGCGTGCCGGTGTTGACCACCGGATGCACCTCGGCTTCGCCACATAGGACGACCATCAGATTGCTGACCATTGCGGCCCGCCGCTCGTCGTCCAGTTGAACCACGTGCTTCTCGGCCAGTTCCTTCAGCGCCATGTCCACCATGCTCACCGCGCCGTGCACGATCTTCTGACGCGCCGCGATAACCGCCTCAGCCTGTTGCCGGCGCAGCATCGCCTGCGCAATCTCCGGTGCATACGCCAAATGCGTCAAACGCGCTTCTTCGATCAGCACGCCTGCTTTGTCCAGCCGCGCCTGCAACTCCTGTTTCAAGGCTTGCGCAACCTCTTCCATGCTGCTGCGCAAGGTGACCTCGTTTTCTTCACCGTGATCATAGGCGTATGCGCTGGCCAGGTGCCGAAGCGCCGATTCACTCTGGACACGGACATAGTTTTCGAAATCGTCAACGTCGAAAGTGGCCTGGGCGGTGTCCTGCACCCGCCACACCACAACGGCCCCGATCTCGATGGGGTTGCCTCGTTTGTCGTTCACTTTTAGTTTGTCGCTATTGAAGTTCCGCGCCCTCAGGGAGAGCTTGTGACGTGAGGGCTTCTTAAAGCCGATGTTTACGGCCTGCTTGCCAGTGACGGCGCTCCGTTCCAATTCAGTCCCCCGGGACACAGCACTGACTTGGCCCGGTCCGTTTGAGTAAAAGGGATTGCCCCAGTGGAACCCCGCGTCGCGCACCGTTCCTCGGTAGGCGCCGAACAGTATCAAAACGCGCGCTTCATTGGGCTGCAACGTGAAGAAGCCGGCCAGGAGGATTACGCTCAGGATCACGGACAATATCGCAACCACGAAAAGACCCCAGACTGGGTGTCCCTCGCCCCTGACGCCGGCCACAATCGAATAGATGAATAGGGCCAGGCCGCCAAAGAACAAGGCAAGGACGATGGGCAACATGATCCAGCCGTTGCGGGCTTTCACGAGTCGTTCACGACTCAAAGTGAGTGGTTCAGTGTTCATATAGAATTTCGCTTTCTTAGGCGTCAACTGTGACGCTATCAGTATGATATTACATTGAAATCATCTGTCAATGCAAAAATGCGCTGATGAGCAAAGCGGTTGAACGGGCGGAACTCGGCCCGCCAAGCGCATATTTTCGCGGAGATCGATGCTCCTCACCGTGGCAGAGGGTAACTTGAAGCTTTTTGGCCAGTGCGGTGTTGATTAGATTGGTGACCGATATGGCCGCCGAGCACGACCCGGATGCCGCCCTGATGCTGCGTGTCAAAGAGGGTGACACCGACGCCTTTGTGGAGCTTGTGGACAAATATAAGCGGCCGGTCATGAACCTGGTTTATCGTATGTTGCGTGACGCGACAGAAGCCGAAGATGTGGCGCAAAATGTATTCGTCCAAGTCCACCGCTCCGCCCATCGCTACGAGGTCGCGTCGAAATTCTCGACCTGGCTGTTTACCATCGCCCGAAATCTGAGTCTCAATGAAATCCGCCGCCGCTCACGGCACCAATCCGAATCCATGGACTTGCCTCATCCTGAACATGATGACCAGGCCTTACGCCAATTCCAGGATACAAGGACAGCTTCCCCGCCAGAGCAGTTGCTCCAGGTAGAACTGGAGGAAAGAATTCAGATGGCATTGATGCAACTGCCCGAAAACCAACGGGTTGCTATACTTTTGTGTCGCCAGGATGAGTTGAGTTATGAGGAAATTGCCAAGGTACTTGGCTGCTCACTTTCCGCTACCAAATCGCTCATCCACCGGGGGCGAGAGACTCTAAAACAGAAGCTGAAGCCTTATCTACGGACGGGCGTTTGGGAGGGCCCGAATTGAGCGAAACTTTGTCCCGGAACCGGTTTTTAATTATCTGATTTGCTATGATCGACGACTCGACATACCGCCGCCTCCGAGAGCTAATCTGGCGGCGCAAATTAACTGAGGGTGAGGAGGCTGAGCTGCGCGCATGGCTGGCCGCACATCCCGAAGCGCAATTGGATTGGGACGCGGAGGCTTCGCTGAACGACGCGTTGGGCTTGCTTCCCGAGGCGGTCGTGCCGAGCAATTTCACCGCCCGGGTTTTGCGGGCGGTCAAGCTTGATGAGGCCGCAGAACTGCGACGCGGGCGAAGGCTGCAAGTGACGTGGTGGCGGCGGCTGGTGACCAAAATCGCCTTTGCTGCAGTACTTCTGGTGGTCGGTGTTTTTTCGTACCAGCAGATTCAGGCCGCGCGGATACGGTCAGAGGTGGCGAAGGGGCTGGTGTTCGTCTCGAAGGCCGAACTGCCGCCTGCTCCCGAGGATTTCGAGGATTTCAACGTGATTCGGATTATGCCCCAGCTATACGCCGACGAGGATTTGCTGGCATTATTGCAATGAGTGTGGTGCTGAATGGACGATTTGGTTTAGCCCTTGTCCTTGGCATTGGACAGTTGCTCTCGTTGAAGCCACCTGCTCTGGGACAGAGCCCAACGAATCGTGCGCCCGTGGCGGAAAGCTCTTCCCGGCCCGTTACACTAAGGTGCCCCGTGGACCTGTTCCGCGAGATGCTGTCGATGGAACCCGAGAAGCTGGAGCAGTTCCTCGCCGGCCGCACTAACCGGACGGAGCTGATGGCAAAAATTGCCGAGTATCGTGGCCTCGAACCGAATCAGGGCCAGCTCAGGCTCGAGGCTACAGAATTGCGCTGGTACCTTCAGCGACTGATGGAGACTCCTGCCGCCGACCGGCCGGCGGTGCTGGCCAGCGTGCCGGAAAAGGATCGCAAGCTGGTTGAGGTTCGACTGCACTATTTGGAGAGTTTGCCGGTTGACGTACAGAGGCAGTTGCAGACCAACGAAGCGGCGCGCAGATACTTCAGCCTGCCGGCGGACCAAAAGAATCTGGACGCTCCTCCGATGCCCACGGATCCATTGTGGCTCATGCCAGAGGAGCAGCGACAGAAAATGCTGGCCAGCTTCCACCGCTTTTTCGAGTTTACGACCGCCGAGCGGGAGAGGATTTTGCACACGCTCTCCGAGCCGGAGCGCCTGCAGATAGACAAAACCCTCAAACGGTTCGAGCAGTTTTCTCCCGCACAGCGCGGCCAATGCGTCCAGTGGTTCGGTAAATTCGAAATTCTGAACCCCGGGGAGCGCTACCAATTTCTGAAAAATGCCGAACGCTGGAAAGTGATGACTCCCGCCGAGAGGCAGGAGTGGAGGAGCCTTATCGAAAATCTCGAGAACATGCCTCCGATGCCACCGGACCTTAACCTGCCGCCGTTGCCGCCCTAGAGCCACTTTCCTTTTCAATCTGCGAAGCCTTGAACCCCGGACGGGAACTGTCGTGCCACATATTAGTCTGCCGCGGTGGTCCCCTAACTCTTTGACTGCCCTGGCGAATTAGGGCAGTTTCCATGCCTGAATCGAGGCTCGATTCAAACTCTAACTTGTGCATCCGATCGCCTTTCAACTCGGCTCGCTCTCCATCCATTGGTATGGGGTGTTCGTCGCGCTGGGTTTCTTGGCGGGACTGTGGACGGCGAGCCGGCGCGGCCGGCGCGAGGGAGTTCCGTCCGAACGCATCCTCGACCTCGGTCCGTGGCTGATCCTGGGCGCCATCCTCGGCGCCCGCATTCTCTACGTCATCACGTTCTGGCGCGAAGAATTTTCGGGCCGGCCTCCACTGGAGATGCTCATGGTCTGGCGTGGTGGACTGGTCTATTACGGCGGGCTCATTGGCGCATCGCTGGCTTTTATTCTCTATGCGCGGTTGAAAAAGCTGCCGCTTTGGAAAGGCGCTGACATTCTTACGCCCAGTATTGCTTTGGGTTACGTTTTCGGACGGATCGGATGTTTGATGAACGGCTGCTGCTTTGGGCGTACGTGTGAGCTGCCCTGGGCAGTGCGTTTCCCCAACCAGTCCTTCGCCTGGAAGCAACAAAATGCGCTTGGACTCGTGGGCACTTCCGAACCCTCCCTTCCGGTGCATCCGACCCAAGTCTATGAGGCGCTCCTGAACCTCGTCCTTTATGCTGTGTTGGCGTGGCTGTATCGGCGGAAGAAATTTGATGGGCAGGTTTTCGCCACCTACTTGGTGAGCTACGCGGTGCTTCGATCGTTCGTGGAAATGTTTCGTGGAGATTATCCCTCGTATCAGCATTACCTCGGAGGATGGGCCACGCCCGCGCATCTGGTCAGTATTGCCACGCTGGCAGCAGGTGCGGTGCTGCTACTGGTGTTGCCGCGTCCGCCGCGGCAGCGAGGATAGCACTGGGTAAGAGGAAGGTGTGAATTGGCCGCCGCTCCGCAAAAGGAACTTTTCTCGTCCCCGGTGCTGCGTCGTCCTTTTGTCCTGGCTGGGCCGACGGCAGTTGGCAAATCGGATGTCGCCTTGAGGCTGGCCGAGGCGCTGGACGGCGAAATCCTCTGCGTGGATTCGATGCAGGTGTATCGCGGGCTGGATATTGGCACTGCCAAGCCTTCGCCGGCCGAGCGGGCCCGCGTGCGGCATCACCTGGTGGATGTGGTGGAGCTGACGGCGCCGTTCGATGCCGCGCAGTTCACGCGCCTCGCTCGCCGCGCAGTGGCCGAAATTCAGGAACGGAACCGAGTGCCGATCCTCTGCGGGGGGACAGGGCTTTATTTCAAAGCCTTCCTCGAAGGATTGGGAGAAGCTCCGTCCAGCGATGTTTCCTTGCGCTCGGAGTTAGAGGCCACCCCACTCCCTGACCTGCTTCGTGAATTGGCCGCACGAGATCCAGTAACCTACGAAAGAATTGATCGACGAAATCCGCGACGAATCATCCGTGCGGTGGAGGTGATTCGCCTGACTGGTAAACCGTTTTCCGACCAGCGTGCCACCTGGCAAATGCCCGCCAGCAGTCCTCATCAGCCCGTGGGATTCGGTTTGACACGTGCTTCGGCGGATTTGCACCGGCGCATCGACGCGCGGGTCGAGCAGATGTTTCAGGCGGGTCTGGTCGCGGAGACAGAGGCGTTGCTGGCGCGCGGTTTGGCCGAAAACAAGACGGCGATGCAGGCGCTGGGCTATCGTCAGGTGGTGGAACATTTGCGCGGGCAGCGGACGCTGGCCGAGACGATCGAGCTGGTAAAAATTCGCACACGCCAATTCGCGAAGCGGCAATTGACCTGGTTTCGGCGGCAGTTGCGGTTGATGTGGATTAAGATCGAACCCGCCGAAACGGCGGTGGATATCGCCGAACGATTGACCAGATATCTGGCAGTGGCAATTGGTGTGCACGAATGACAACCAGCGGAAAATCTTCTTTTTTGGGTGGTCAAAGCGTGGTATCTTCTACGGTGACTTAGAGATAGAGAGAACGCCTGACGCACAGAATTGAAAGCACTCATCGAGACGAGGGACCGAAGGACGGAGCGGGTTTTTCTAATCGGCGTGGAGCTCAAGTCCCGCAACCATCAGGATTCAGACGGCTCATTGGAGGAGCTTGCGGAATTGGCGACAACGGCCGGTGGCCAGGTAGTAGGCGATGGCGTTCAAAAAATGGCAGGACGCTGCGCCAGCACTTTCATCGGCAAGGGCAAGGCGGATGAATTTGCCTTTCGCTGCAGGCAGGCAGATGTTGATACGGTCATTTTCGACGATGAACTTTCCCCCGCCCAGAGCCGGAATCTCGAGCGTGTCTTCAATTGCAAGATCCTCGATCGCACGTCCCTCATCCTCGATATTTTTGCCCAGCGGGCGCGCACGCGGGAAGGAAAGCTCCAGATCGAACTGGCGCAGCTGCAGCATTTGCTGCCGCGTCTGACGCGTTTTTGGGGCCACTTGTCCCGGCAGAAGGGCGGCATTGGCATGAGAGGCGGCGAAGGCGAAACACAGTTGGAAACCGACCGCCGGCGCGTGCAGGACCGCATCGCCCGCATCACGCGCGACCTGGAGGTCGTGCGCCGTCAGCGCGCCATCCAACGCAACGGCCGCCAGCGCAATCATTGGGCGCTGGCTTCGATCGTCGGTTACACCAACGCGGGCAAATCCACTTTGCTCAACGTGCTCACGGGTGCCAATGTTCTGGCCGAAGACAAATTGTTCGCCACGCTCGATCCGACGACGCGCCGCTTGCGCCTGCCGACGAACCAACAGGTATTGCTGACCGACACGGTGGGGTTTATCCGCAAGCTGCCGCACGGCCTTGTCGAAGCCTTCAAGGCGACTTTGGAAGAGGTCGTCCAGGCTGACTTACTGGTGCACGTGGTTGATGTGAGCCATCCACAAGCCGAGGAGCAGATTCATTCCGTGGATGCCGTCCTGCGGGAAATCGGGGCCGAAGGCAAGCCGACACTGATGGTGTTCAACAAGATTGACAGACTTAATGGCAGCCGGGACGGTTTGACTCGTTTTCTGGAGCGTCATCCTCACGGCGTGGCAATTTCCGCCGAAACGGGCGAAGGCATCCCAGCGATGCTGGCAGAATTAAGCAGCCAAGTGCGGCCATTGCGGGAGTTCATGGAGCTGTCCGTGCCTCATGAACGCACGGACGTCATCGCGCGCCTCCACGAAGCCGGCCAGGTGATCGAACGCAATTATGCTGGCGACACAGCCCGATTCAAAGCCCGCATCCCGCCCCACTTCCATGATGAGTTCGCGCCCTTCCTGGTGCGCGAATTGCAGACGGCATAATTGCGGTTCGGTAATCGCTGACGCAGGCGGTTGATTGGCGCGTCCCCTTTCCCAGCCGTTCATGGCGTGTTGAACGGGTCTTTTCCTGGCAAGGTTTTTCTGTCGCCGGAGCCGGGTTTGCGGCTAATGTCGCAGCGTGCAAGGCATGAAGCTGAAGGACCAGCCCGCCAGCGAGCGACCGCGCGAGCGTCTCAGAGAGAAAGGACCCGACTCGCTGAGTCATGGAGAATTGGTCGCTATCCTGTTGAGGACCGGTTTGAAAGGAACGAATGTCCTTGAGATCGGGAGAAACCTGGTTCAGCGATATGGCTCGCTACACGCCCTGGCAGGCGCGTCGTGGGAACAGTTGGCAAAAGAGAACGGCATCGGGCCTGATAAAGCCGTGACGCTCGTGGCCGCATTCAGTCTGGCGCGGCGTCTCGTCGAGGAGCTGCACGGCGAATCACCGCTGCTCGACACCCCGGACGCAGTAGGAAATTTGCTGCGCGAAGATGCCCGGCTCCGCAAAGCGGAGGTCTTCCAGGTGCTCTTGCTGAACACCCGCCGGCGCCTGATCGGAAAACCAGTGAAGATTTCGGACGGGACCCTGGACACGATTCTGGTCCATCCGCGAGAAGTGTTCCAGTCCGCTATCGCCGCCAATGCCGCCGCCATCGTCCTGGTCCACAATCACCCCAGCGGCGACCCGACACCCTCGGAAGCAGATATCAAAGTAACGCGCGACTTGATCCGCGCCGGGCAACTGTTGAAGATCGAGATTCTCGACCACGTCATTATCGGCCGCGCGACCCCGGAACGGCCGAAGGACTATGTGTCCTTGAGAGAGTTGGGTTATTTCTACTCATGATTCACCCGAGTGCCATCGTTCACACGAAGGCCCGACTCGACTCAAACGTCCAGGTCGGACCCTATGCTGTCATTGATGAAGGCGTCGAGCTTGGGCCGGAGTGCATCATTGGTCCGCATGTCTATCTGACGGGCCTTACGACCATCGGCGCCCGCAATCGTTTTTTCGCGGGCTGCGTGATCGGAGAAGCGCCGCAGGATTTGAAATACAGGAACGAGCCGACGCGGTTGCGGATCGGCGATGATAACGTATTTCGCGAACATGTGACGGTGCACCGTTCGAATAGAGCCTCGGAGGACACGATTATCGGGTCGCATAATTTCTTGATGCAACATAGCCACATCGCTCACAACGTGGTCCTGGAAAATAATGTGATTTTGGCAGGGGGCTCTCTGCTCGCCGGGCATGCTGCAATTGCGGAGCGAGCTTTCATTTCTGGCAACTGCCTCGTTCACCAGTTCGTGCGGGTGGGGACGCTGTCGATGATGCAAGGCGGTTCGGCCATCAGCAAAGACCTTCCACCCTACACGGTCGCGGGCCGCACGAACAGCATCTGCGGGTTGAACACCGTCGGTTTGCGACGCGCGGGGATCACCGCCTCCGAACGAATGGAACTGAAGCGTCTCTACCACGCGCTGTTCCGGAGTGGGGTGAATCTCCGAATGGCGCTGGCAGAGGCACAGCAGGAATTTTCCAGCGCGCCGGCCAGAGCCATGCTCGAGTTCGTGGCAACCGCCCGCCGCGGGGTATGCGCCGACACGGGGGCGGATGAGATCGAGGAGTCCGCGCCAGTGGACTGAGGCCAGTCCACGCAGGTCGCAGGGCAAATAACAGCTTTGACTAATTGGCCCGCTTCAGATACTGTTCCGGCTGAGATGAGCGGTCGGTTTTCGAGCTTGTACAGCGTTTCGACCCGGGCGGTTCTGGGGATGACGTTGGTGTGGTGGTGCAGCGGCCGCGCGGCCGAACCGCAACGCGGTCGTCCGATCGAATTCTCCGATCCCGGCAGCAAGCAGATTGTCACAAACCTGAACCAGCTCAGCATCAAGCGCGGAGGTCTGCGCGAGTTGGAAGAGGATCTTTACAAGCCGCTGCTAAATTTCTCGCCCAGTAGTTCACTCGACGGCGTTGTGGCGCCGCCAGTGCGCACGTCGCCTCCGCCCAGGATTCAGAGCAAAAAGGCTCGAGAACTCCTCGAACGGAACCGCAACTGGTTTTTGAATAGTCCCGAAGATCTCACAACGGGCCCGACTGCGGAAGATATTTTCAACCTGCCGGAGTATGAAAAGGACGGCAAAGAAAAGAAAGAGAAGTCCTCAATCGAAAGGTATTACGAGCGCCTGGACCGGGAACGCCGAACCGATGGCCAGAAGCCAACAAAAGAAGAGCTGCTCGACTCCTACAAGCGCGCCGATTCACTGGACGATCTGAAGAAGGAGGATGATTCCACCTTGCCGAGTGAAATGACTGAACAGGAACGCGAATTACGGCGCCGGTTTGATTTGCAGCCCCGCGACGCTACCGTTGCCCCGGGTTCGAGCCGAAACAGTTTTTCCGATGTCTTCGGTCTGGGGAACACTGTGCAGACGCCAGACCAGCTGGAAGCCCACAAGCTCATCATGAAGCAATTTGAGCAGTTTTTCAGTTCCAGTCCGAATCCTCTGTCGGGGGCTGAGCTGCCCAACTCGCTCAGCGGTCTCACTGGTGCGCGGAACTTACCACTGAGCAGCGGTTTGGAGAACCTTCCTGGAGCCAGCCGCCTGAGCGGCTTCGAAGCCACCCTGGGAACAATCAATCCCTCGGCGGGCGCGGGCGGGCTGCCGGATTTCAGCGTCAAAGGACTGGAGCCTTTGAGCCCCCCGGCCGCTCCACCGACGCCCAAAGTGGCGCGACCGCCCTCGGTGATGGACTTCCCGCAGCGGAAGTTCTGAGCGGCGCAGCTCACACTGCGCCCATTTAGCACACGCTTCCCAAAGCAGACGAACCACTTTATGGTTGGCGAGTGAATCCAGCCAACCAGGCCGTGGCGTTCGGCGCGCCGGGCATCGAACCGCGGTGGACGCGAAGCGCCAAGGAGGGCATTGGCACCGCCTACCATACCAGTTGCCGCGTCTGGTTCACGCTCAGCCACGGCATCATCAACGAGATTTACTATCCGAACGTGGATTGCCCGAACACACGCGATTTGCAGTTTCTGATCACGGATGGTGAAACCTTTTGCCACGAGGAACGGCGGGACTTAGTCCACCAAATCGACTATCCGGAAAAAAGCACTCTCTATTATCGGCTCACCAACTCCGATCCCGATGGTCGCTATCGCATCATCAAGGAGGTGATCACAGATCCCCATTTGTCAGTATTTCTGATGTCTGCGCGTGTGGAAGTGATGGACGAGAGCTTGCGCCAGAAGCTGCAAGTTTACGCTCTGCTGTCGCCTCACATGAAAGGACTCGGGTGGCATAATTCAGCGGCCTGGGACGACGTTGGAGGGCGCGCCTTCCTCCATGCACAGCGCGAGGATATTCACATGGTTTTTGGCGGCATGCCTGATTTCAAGCGCCGTTCGGTTGGCTACGTTGGCGCCAGCGACGGTTGGCAGGATTTAACCGGCGATTTCCGGATGAGCTGGGAATTTCGCCAGGCCATCGACGGGAACGTAGCCTTGACGGCGGAGCTCGATCTGACGCAGGGGGGTGAAGTTGTGCTCGGCGTGGCTTTTGGACACAGCTCGCAGAGCTCCGCGACCAAGTTGTTGCAATCGCTGGCCACGCCGTTTCAAGAACATCGGACCCAATATGTGCGCCAATGGAAACGGACGCTGCCGACACCTGAAATTGACCTGAGCGCGCACACGGGAGACCAGGGCAGCATCTATCGCTTGAGCCGCCTGATCCTGCTGGCTCACGAGGACAAAATCTACCCCGGCGCGCTGGTCGCTTCGATGAGCATTCCGTGGGGTGAAACCAAGGGCGACGATGATCTGGGTGGCTATCACCTTGTCTGGACCCGCGACATGGTCAAGAGCGCCTCCGCTCTACTGGCGACCGGCCAAACCGCCACGCCCTTGCGCTCGTTGATTTGGCTCGCCGGCATGCAACGCGCCGACGGCTCCATGCCTCAAAATAGCTGGATCAATGGCGAAGCCTACTGGCACGGCAAGCAACTCGACGAGGTCGCGGCGCCAGTCCTGCTGGCCTGGCGCCTCCACCGGGCCAAAGCACTAGAACGATTCGATCCATGGACATTGATCTCTCGCGCTGCCGGCTATCTGCTCCTGAACGGGCCTGTAACCGGCCAGGAGCGGTGGGAGGAGAACTCAGGCTATTCGCCCTCGACGCTGGCCTCGATTATCGCCGCTTTGGTCTGCGCGGCAGAGTTTGCCTTGGCCCGCGCCGATGAACTCGCCGCAGTACTTATGTTGGACTATGCCGACTGGCTCTCGGCGCACCTGGAGGAGTGGCTGGTGACGAGTCGCGGCGAATTAGTCCCCACCAAGCCGCGGCATTATATCCGAATCACTCCGGCGAATCCTGCCAGGCCGGAGCAGGCGCCGGATCCCGACGGGGCAATGATCCAGATTGCGAATGGCGGTGGACTGCATCCAGCCCGCAACATCGTCAGCACTGATTTTCTCGAACTGGTCCGTCTGGGCGTCCGCGACGCTCATGACCCTCTAATCCTCGATTCCATCAGCGTGATTGATCGGGTGTTGAAATTCGAATTGGCTCAAGGTCCATGCTGGCGACGGTACAATCACGATGGCTACGGCCAAAAGGAGGATGGGAGCGCCTACGACGGCACGGGGACGGGCCGTTGCTGGCCGCTGTTGACCGGGGAGCGTGGACACTACGAGCTGGCCGCCGGGCACGATCCCCTCCCGTTCATTCATGCAATGGAAAAGTTGACCAATGAAGGCGGGATGTTGCCCGAGCAAGTGTGGGACGCCGATAACTTGCCCGAAGCGCGGATGAGCCGTGGCGCTCCTACCGGCTCCGCCATGCCGCTCTGCTGGACCCATGCGGAATATCTGACGCTTGTGCGCAGCCGCAAGGACGGCATCGGTTTCGAATCCATTCCACCGGTACGCGAGCGCTATGCCCTGTCGAAAGCCGAAAGCCGACTCGAAATCTGGACTTTTGCTCATCAGCCGCCGTTCATTCGCAAAGGCAAAGTACTGCGGATCATCGTTGCCTCACCAGCTATGGTCCGATGGAGTGCAGACGACTGGCAAAGTGTCCACGATTCCGAATCCCAAGCCAGTAGCTTGAGTTGTCATTATGCCGATCTGGCCACGGCGGCACTTCCGTCCGGCACGAAGATCCGGTTCACCTTCCGATGGCCGGATCGATGGGAGGGCCGCGATTTCGCCCTCGAGACGGCAGGCTAAGAGCGTGTTCGGAGAATCGATTCAGGTGTTGTGCCGGTCCTTGGTAACCTTGGCGACTCAGAGCGCGTTTGGAAAATCGGTTTGCATTGTAGGAGCCGAGGTAACCAGGCTCAAATTTCCTTTGTACATCGACGGTTTTGCGACAGATCAGAGCCTCGTTACCTGATACGCTTCCCACAGTTATTCAGCCGCCACCGAGGAGTGCCCGCAAAAG
>CAYUPI010000032.1:0-67260 GCA_964446585.1 uncultured Verrucomicrobiota bacterium | reverse complement strand
AGCCGATGAGCGAAATCGCCGGCCGCATGTCGATTCTGGTCGGCGGCTATTTCCTGGCGAAACACTGCGGAGGCAGTGGCGTGCTCCTCGGGGGTGTGCCTGGCGTGTTGCCCGGCAAAGTCGTCGTGCTGGGCGGAGGTGCCTCCGGCATCAACGCCGCGCGCATGGCACAAGGGCTCGGCGCTGATGTGACGATCCTGGAAGTGGACCTCGAGCGCATGCGATTTTTGGATATCACACTTCACACCGCCCATACATTGTACTCCAACGAGGCGCACCTGTTGGAGTTGCTTCCCTCGGTGGACCTTTTGATCGGCGCCGTCCTGGTGCCTGGAGCCAGGGCGCCCAAATTGATTCGACCAGACATGTTGCGGCGCATGCGGCCCGGCAGCGTCCTGGTGGACATTGCTATCGACCAGGGCGGCTGTGCCGAAACCTCACGCCCAACGACACACGATAACCCGGTTTTCGTCGAGGAGGGCGTTATCCATTATTGCGTGGCGAACATGCCTGGCGCGTACGCGCGCACAGCGACGCAGGCGCTGACCAATGTGACCTATCGCTACATTGAACTAATCGCTGATTCCGGTCTGGCGGAGGCCTCCCAGCGCCAGCCAGCGCTGGTGAGCGGCATCAACGTGATGAACGGCCAGATCACTCATCAAGCCGTCGCCGAGGCGCATGGGTTGCCCTATTCGCCTCGGCAACTTTAGCGAGGAAAAATCCAAGGTGCGCCGCCTAGTGGTTCTGCTTTGGTGTTTGACCTGGGACGCGCAGGCGGAACTGGCGAGCAGCGCTCCAGACGGACTCGAGCAAGGGTTCCTGCGCCCGCCGACTTCGGCCCGGCCCTGGGCGTATTGGTTTTGGCTCAACGGCAATATCAGCCGCGACGGGCTGACCGCTGACCTCGAAGCGATGCAACGTGTCGGCCTGGGCGGAGTAGTCTTGTTTGATGCAGCGGTCGAGATTCCCGAAGGGTCGGTCCGTTTCGGCAGCGCGGAGTGGCGCGTCCTGTTCCAACACACGATTGCCGAGGCCCATCGACTTGGCCTCGAAGTGGATCTTCACAATGCTCCTGGATGGTGCGGGAGCGGCGGCCCGTGGATCACGCCCGAGATGGGCATGCAGATGCTTGTGAGCTCGAGAACTAATCTCACCGGCCCGATTCACTTCCGTGGGCTCCTGCCCAAGCTTCCCGGTCCGAGCAGCTCCGGTCCGGACGTTGCCACTCTGGCGTTTCCGACGCTGGTGGGCGAAGGCGCGCCAGTGCCAGGCTTTGCACCCAAGTTGACAGCCAGCGTGATAAGCGGCTTTCAGGGTGCCAACCTGCTCGACCACAATCCCGACACCTTCATCACACTGCCCGGGCCCACTGCCCGTGCGCCGCAATTTCTCCAAATGGAATTCAGCAAACCGTTCACCGCCAGTCTCCTGAAATTGACTGGCGTGGGCAGCGTCCAATCGATCCAGGGCGTGATGCAAGTCTCTGATGACGGCCGCCGATTCCGCGATGTCCGCCAATTCATCAGCAGCCGCGCCGCCCTGACGCTTGAATTCGAACCAACGACCGCTCGCTACTTCCGACTGCTCTTCACACAGTCCGACCCGCAAACCGGAAGCCTGAGATTTTCTGAGCTGGAGCTGACGCCTGTCTTTCGCATCGATCTGGCTCGCGCGAAGTCAGGGCTGGGCCCGCTTCCCGCTTCTGCCCTGCGCCAGAGGCCCATACCCGAAGTGCCCTCTTGCGGCACGATTTCACTAGCCAACGTACTGGACCTGACCGCGAAGACCGACTCGGAGGGCTTGCTCGAGTGGGACGTGCCACCCGGTCAATGGACGTTGATGCGCTTCGCGGGAAGGGCAAACGGGCAGCTCAACCATCCCGCCCGTGCAGGCGGTCTCGGCCTGGAATGCGACAAGCTCAGCAAAGAAGCGATTCAAGCGCACTTCGATGCCTTCCTTGCTCCGCTCCTCGGCAGTCTTGATAGTGTTACGCGCCGTGCCTGGACTGGAATCCATGTTGATAGTTGGGAAATCGGCTACCAGAACTGGACTCCACTCTTGCGCGAGGAATTCGAAAGGCGCCGTGGTTACGATCTCCTCCCTTATTTGCCTGCAACCAGTGGTCGGATCGTCGGCAGCCGCGAGCTCTCCGAACGATTTCTCTGGGACCTGCGCCGTACCATTGCCGATCTTGTGGCTGACAATTACGCCGGATATCTTGCCGAGTTGGCCCATCGGCACGGACTGCAACTTTCGATTGAGGGCTATGGCTCTGCCGGATCGGGTCCATTTAACGAGCTGACCTACGCCGGCCGTGCGGACATTCCAATGGCCGAGTTTTGGTTGGAAGACCACGACCTGCGCCAGTTGGGCCTCAAATCCACGCCTTCAGCCGCGCACACGGGAGGCAAACCTGTCGTTGCGGCCGAGGCTTTTACCTCTTACCCGGCATTCGCCAAATGGCAGAATCATCCCTTCTCTCTCAAGCCGCTGGGTGACGCCGCCTTTTGCGAAGGGATCAATCGACTGGTGTTCCATCGCTACGCTCACCAGCCATGGCTCGATCGCCGCCCCGGGATCACGATGGGACCATGGGGAGTGGAGTATGAACACACCGAAACCTGGTGGGAGCAATCACGTGCTTGGCACCAGTATCTCGCGCGATGCCAGTTCATGCTACAACAGGGATTGTTCGTGGCCGACATTTGCTATCTCACGGAAGAGGGCGCATACACGAAAGCACCGTCACGCGACCAACTTGAGCCTCGCCCGCCGCCGGGCTACGATTATGATCTGGCATCGCCGGAAGTCGTGCTCAGTCGCATGTCGGTGAAGGACTGCCGACTGTGGCTTCCCGGCGGCATGACTTATCGGGTGATGGTTCTACCGCCTACCGATCGGATGACGCCAGCGCTTCTTGTCAAGATTAGGGAGTTAGTCGAGGCCGGAGCCACCGTTCTCGGTCCGTGCCCATCCAAGTCGCCCAGTTTGACCGGTTATCCCGAGTGCGATGCCGCAGTTTCCAGGCAGGCGCGTGAACTCTGGGGCCCTTGCGATGGCCAGGCGGTAAGAGAACATGCAATCGGCAGAGGCAAAGTCATTTGGGGCAAGCCACTGGGTGAAGTCCTTGCGGAGCTTGCTGGACCTCCCGATTTTCAACAACTCACCGTTTCTCGAGGTTATGCCTTGCGCTATTTGCACCGAAGGATTGCTGGCGTCGATACCTATTTCGTCGCCAACCCGAACAGCTCATCCTCCGGCAGTGAAGGTCTAGTGGCCGAATGCAGTTTCCGGGTCGCTGGCAGGCAGCCGGAGATTTGGCATCCCGACACGGGGCAAATCGAGAAGCCGGCGCTCTGGCGCGAGCAGCAGGTCCAGACAACCCTGCCGCTCAAGTTTGGGCCAGCCGGTTCGCAATTCGTTGTCTTCCGCAACAGTGCGAGCGGATTGGACCCGATTCAGACCGCTACGCGCGATGGCCTACCGGAGGTCTGGCTGGATGCCACCATTTCCGCGAACAGCCATATCCGATTGCTGGCGGCCAAAACGGGCAAGTACGAATTCAAAACTGCCTCAGGAAAATTCTTTCAGGCCAGAAGGCAGGTCTTGCCGCGACCGATCACGGTCGGCGGTCCATGGGAAGTGCATTTCCCGTCCAAGGGTGGTGCTCCGGAGCGTGTGACGCTCGAGCATCTTGCCTCCTGGACGAAGCACCCGGAACCTGGTGTGAAGTATTTCTCTGGCACGGCTACTTATTACAAAACCTTCAACGTCCCTGCGCATTTTATCCGCGAGGATCAACGGTTGTATCTCGATCTTGGCCGGGTGCAAGTAATCGCCGAGGTGATGTTGAATGGCCTCGATCTCGGCATCCTTTGGAAGCCACCCTTCGAGACCGACATCTCCGAGGTGGTCAAGGCCGGTGACAACGCGCTCGAAATCCGAGTCGTTAATCTGTGGCCCAACCGCCTTATTGGCGACGAACAGCTTGCTGACGACTGCCAATGGCGTCGCGCCGAGGGTGGCGGAGGTCAACCGCTGGCAGAATGGCCATCCTGGCTGGTAGCACGACAACCCCGTCCCACCGGCCGCTTTACCTTCACGACCTGGAAACATTGGACTCGGGATTCGCCGCTGTTAGAGTCGGGCTTATTGGGCCCGGTGGTTGTGCGTGCTGTCGAACAAGTCACTCTCAACTGAGCTCCGCGTCTATGCTATTAAACGCAGTTGACCCGGCGTCAGCAGCCACTCCAGAGCGGCGCAGCAACCATGCGCCAGCGAGTCAACCTCCAGCCTGGCCAGGCCGCCTTTTTTCATAACGATTTGCAGTCCGCGCCCGCTGGAAACAAGCAAGGAAATCAACTCGCTCAAATGGGGCTCATGGCCCACTAACAGCACATTGTCCGGTTTCGGACGGAAGCGCTTCAGGAAATCGATCAATTCCTCGGTGCTGCCGTGAGGAGTGAGAGCATCGGAGAACTGTAGTTGCTTGCGCGCTCGAAGGCCGTCCGCGACGATCTCGGCGGTCTGCCGCGCGCGCCGGTAGGGGCTGGACAAGACCAGGTCAAAGGAAAGCTCAAGCTTTCGCATGGCCTGAGCGATTTCGCGCATTTTGTGTTCGCCTTCGCCGGTCAGCGGGCGCTCGGCGTCGGAGGCGTAGCCGGGCGCGCCCGGCTCGCCGGCCAGGCCATGGCGCAATAGATAAATTTTCATGGTTCAACTGCTTCGGTCCGCGACGCTGGTCACGGGCCAAAAATTCTTCATTTGATCGGCGTATTCAAGATACGCCTCGATCAACAGTTGCCGCCGGGACAGGAGTTGAACGCTCAACTCTCGGCTGACTTCGGACTTAATATTCTACTTGCTATTCAATTTGTCCAACGCAAGCAGGAGTGTCTCGGCCTCCGAAAGTCGCCCGTGCTCACTTCTTTGATTTCCGCGCGGCAAAAGGCGATGGAGCGAGTTTCACCGGGGAAAATCTGCTTTTTCCCGGAGCAGGTTTCCGGCGTGTGTCGTCGTCTGATTGTGCCAGCTCCAGGAATTCGAACTGACTGCGATTTCGTTCCTCTGCCGGCGGTAAGGGCGGCCGATGATAGGTGCCATCGGGCTGCATAATGCGGACTTTAACGTTGTCCGCCAGCGAAGTCCCCAGCACCTCGCGGATGAGCCGCTCACGCAGCACGCCATCCTCGATGGGGATAGCCAGCTCGATGCGCCGGAAAAAATTGCGCGGCATCCAATCGGCGCTGCTGAGGAAAAGCAGAGGCTGGCAGGCGTTCTCAAAATAATACACGCGACTGTGCTCGAGGAAACGGTCCACGACGCTTCGCACCGCGATGTTCTCGCTGATGCCCTTGACACCCGGCCGCAGGCAGCAGATTCCGCGCACGATCAAATCAACGGTCACTTCGGCCTGCGAAGCCCGATAGAGAGCCTCGATGGTCTGTCGTTCTGCCAGGGCGTTGATCTTGGCGATAATACGCGCCGGCAGACCGCGGCGGGCATTTTCGATTTCGCGCTCGATCAGTTGCAGCAGACGCTCGTGCAACTCGAAAGGGGCGACAACCAGCTTGCGCAGCCCCTGGAACTGGCAAATCCCCGTCAGTAGATTGAAAAAATTGGTCACGTCCTCGCACCATTCCGGCCGGCAGGTGAACAACCCCAGATCAGTATAGACGCGGGCCGTGAGTGGATTGTAATTGCCAGTGGCCAGATGCGCATAACGCCGGATGTGGTGACCCTCGCGCCGGACCACCAGGCAGCTCTTGGCGTGGATTTTGTAACCGACCAGTCCATAAACCACATGGACTCCCGCTTCTTCGAGTTGCCGCGCCCAAAGGATGTTGTTGGCTTCATCAAACCGCGCCCGCAATTCCACGACAGCCGTCACTTGTTTGCCGTTCTTTACCGCATTTTCCAGCGCGCCGATGATGTGCGGGTCAGCGCCCGTGCGATAAAGCGTTTGTTTGATGGCCAGCACGTCCGGGTCGGCAGCCGCCTGCTCGAGAAAGGCCACGACGCTGCTGAAATTTTCGTAGGGATGGTGCAGGAGAATGTCGCGCTCTCGAATCGCCGCAAACAAATCAACTTGCTGGCGCAGGGACGGCGCCACGGGCGCGACGAATGGCGGATCGCGCAGTTCGGGTGAATGATCGCCCTCATACAGGGCCATCAGCCGCGTCGGGTTGAGCGGTCCGTCGATCAGATAGAGGTCGTCCTCGGTCAAGCGCAAGGTCTTGAGCAGCGCCTCGCGAATGAACGTGGGGCAATCCTGGTCAATCTCCAGCCGCACCGCGTCGCCTTTGCGCCGGTTGTGGAGTTCATTTTCGACCGCCTTGAGCAAGTTGGCACTTTCCTCTTCGTCGATGTAAAGCTCGCTGTTCCTCGTGACGCGAAAGGGCCAGTAACCGAGGATTTGCGTGCCGGGAAACAACTCGGCCAGGTGATGGCCGATAAGGCGACTCAAGTAAACGTAATCCTGGCACGCGTCCTCCCTCGGCAGCTTGAGCAGGCGCGGCAACAGACGCGGGATCTGGACGACGGCCAGATGTTTGTGCGTCTCGCGTCCCTTGCGCAGCTCGAGCCGCACGATGAGATTGAGCGACTTGTTGAGTAACTGCGGAAAGGGATGCGCCGGATCGATGGCCAGCGGCGTCAGGACTGGACGGACCTGCGAGCGAAAGTATTGCGATAACCAGGCGCGGTCGGGCAGTTCCAGTTCAGGAAGGTCGAGAATGCGAATACCACTGGCGGCCAGCGCCGGCATGAGCTCCTTGCCCCAGCAGGCATATTGCCGCGTGACCAGCCCCCGCACGCGCTCGACTACCGCGCGGAATGTTTCGCTGGCAGTCAGGCCGTCCATCGTGCGCTCGACGGCCTCGCTCTCGATCTGTTGCTTGAGGCCGGCGACGCGGACCTCGAAGAACTCGTCGAGGTTCGAGCTGAAGATGCAAAAGAATTTCAGCCTTTCGAGCAGCGGATTTTGCGGGTCCAGCGCCTCCTCGAGAACGCGCTGATTGAACTCTAACCAGCTCAGCTCGCGATTGATGAAATGAGCGGGGTCGAAAGTGACGGTTTTGCCTTTTGAGTGCACCAAAGCAATCAGCCTAGCTTGCGCTGGCTGATTTTGCAAAGTGACAACGAAGTGACAAACAGCCTTTAGCTACCCGCCTTTGACGGCACAAGGTTCCGTGCCTACTCTCCATGCCACATGGAAGCGAACCGGCGAGCGGTGATCGACGTTGGCACCAACTCGATTAAATTGTTGGTGGCCGACGTCCAGGGTCATCAGGTCCTGCCTGTGTGGGAGGCGAGCAAGCAAACTCGATTGGGCCATGGTTTCTATCAGAACCATCGGCTGCAGCCGGCGGCGATGGTGCACACAGCCAGCGCGGTGGCTGAGTTCGCAGCGGCGGCGCGCGCGCGCCAGGCTCGCTCGATTCGCGTGATCGCCACCAGCGCCGCTCGTGACGCTGTCAATGGGGGGGAACTTGTTACGGCAATCCAGCACGCCGCAGGCTTGCCGGTCGAAATTATTTCCGGCGAACGGGAGGCCGATTTGGTCTTTCAGGGAGTCACGACTGATCCGGCGCTGGCGCGAGAGCAACTGTTGCTGTTGGATGTCGGCGGGGGTAGCACGGAGTTTATTCTCGGCCAGGGCGAACAGAAGCATTTTCGCGCCAGTTTTCCATTGGGCAGCGTGCGCCTGATCGAAACTATTCCCCACAGCGATCCCCCGCGGACCGGGGAATTTACCGCCAGCCACAAATGGGTGGCGGACTTCCTGGAACGCGAAGTGGAACCAAGTCTGCGCCCGGCGATGCTCCGGGAATTGCCGAAACGAGCGAGCGGCGAATCTCTAGCTCACCGCGAAGCTCACGGGGACGCTGCGCAGAGACAGAGTTCTGCTCTTCGACTTGTTGGTACCGGCGGCACGGCAACAATCCTCGCCCGCATGGAAGCCCCAATGGAAAATTTTGACCGGGAGCGGATCGAGGCGACGCGCCTGAGCCGGGCGCGCGTGCGGTGGCACCTGGAGCATCTCTGGAGCCTGTCGTTGGAGCAACGCAAACAGATCGTTGGCCTGCCCAAAAACCGCGCCGATGTGATTTTGGCGGGTGCGATTATTTACGAGGCGGCAATGACCCGGTTGGACTTTTCCGAACTCCGTGTCAGCACGCGCGGGCTGCGATTTGCGGCGGTAATGGAAGATGGTTAGACTTTGTTGAGTGATGATGGCTGAACAGACCATAGAGCTGAAGCCCGGAGCGCCCGCGAGCGCGCCGCATCTCACGCAACTTGCGGTGAGTGGGATGACCTGTGGCAACTGCGCGCGGCACGTGACTGAGGCGATTCAGAGCGTACCGGGCGTGCGCAGCGCCCTGGTGGCGCTCGATACCCGCACAGCGTCGGTTCACTGGGAGGCGGGCGCGGAGCACGATGTGGCGCGCGTGCTTCACGCGATCGAAGCGGCTGGTTATGGCGCAAAAATAATCGAGGCCCAGGCGAACGTTCACGCCGAGGGCAAATTGGCCGGGTGGCAGCTTAACTTGTGGATTGGCGTGCTCGCCACGGCCCCGTTGATGCTCGGCGAATGGGTCTTCCGACTGGGAACGGCTCGCGGCTTCCAGTGGTTTTCCTTTGCCGTGGCGGCCGTTGTGCAGGTGCTGGGCGGCGCCCCGTTTTATCAGGGCGCGTGGAAACAGCTCAAAGCAGGAAGCGCCAACATGGACGCGTTGGTAGCGCTGGGTTCCAGCACTGCCTTCGGTTATAGCCTGTGGGCATTGCTGAGCGGCCGTGGCGGCCATCTCTACTTCATGGAGGCCGCCGCCATTATCACGGTAATCAGCCTCGGCCACTGGCTTGAGTCGCGCGTTAGCGCGCGAGCATCGGGTGCGTTGCGTCAATTGCTCGAGCTGGCTCCTCCGCGGGCCCGGCGGCGCAACGCCGACGCGACTGAGACCGAGGTGCCGGTGGCGGAGCTGCGGGCCGGGGATTTCGTGGTAGTACGTCCCGGCGACCACGTGCCGACGGATGGCGAGGTGGCGGAGGGCGAGTCAGCAGTGGACGAATCGATGCTCACGGGAGAATCAGTGCCGGCGGATAAGAAGACAGGAAGCCCACTGTACGCCGGGACTGCGAATCTCAATGGCATACTGATGATGCGTGTAATGGCCATCGGAGAGGAGACGGCGTTAGCGCAGATCATTGCCGCGGTCCAGCGCGCGCAAAACAGCCGAGCGAACATCCAACGGCTGGGAGACCGCGTTAGCGCAGTGTTTGTTCCACTGGTGGTGGCCGTCGCGGTGGCGGCCGGCCTGTGGTGGGGATTGTCGCCTCAGTCGGCTGGGCAAGTTCATGGCTGGTTGGCCCAATTTCTTTGGACGGCCCACGCACCGGAAACCTCACTGGCAGCCGGTTTCATCATTGCCGCGGGTGTCCTCATTATTGCTTGCCCATGTGCCATGGGCCTGGCCACGCCCGCCGCGATCATGGCGGGAACCAATGCGGCGGCACAGCGCGGCATCTTGATTCGTGATGGAGTATCTCTGGAAAAAGCTGGCAACATCACCGCCGTGCTGTTTGACAAGACCGGCACTCTCACCACGGGCAACCCGGCAGTCGCCCAGGCCTGGGAACCGCCGCACGGCCAAGCGAAATCCACAACCCCGAATTCGGAAAATAAAACCGACTCCGAAACCATATCCTCCGCGACCCCCGATGTCTTGCGCATCGCCGCGGCGCTGGCGCGGCATTCAAGTCATCCGCTGAGCCAGGCCGTGGCAAGGCGGGCCCAGGAAACGATCCCCGTGACCAATTGGGAAGAAGTTCGAGGCTCGGGGGTCCAGGGAATCATTGCACAAGAGTACCTCCGGGAGCTCGAACGCGGCTCCAGCGGCCGCCGGGACTCTGTCGTGCGCCTCGGTTCATTGCGGTGGCTGAAGGAGCTGGGCGTTGCGGTTAACCCGGGGGAGCAGTTCACCAGCGGACGGTCAGCGTCAGGCGTCACAATCCTGGGATTGGCTATCGAGGGGCGGCTTTGTGGTTTGATTACAATCAGTGATCCTGTCAAAAGCGGAGCGCAAGAAGTGGTGAGGAACCTTAGGCGGCAAGGATTGAAAATCTACCTTGTTACCGGCGACAATTTACAGACAGCCCGATCGGTTGCCCGCCTGGCTGAGATTCCGGAACAAAATGTTTTTGCCGAAGTGCGCCCAGAGCAAAAAGCGGCTTTGGTCAGCAGGCTGCAGCAGCAGGGCGAACGTGTTGCCTTTGTCGGCGACGGCATCAATGACGCGCCGGCACTTGAGCAGGCCGATCTGGGGATTGCGGTCAGTCGCGCCAGCGATATTGCCCGCGAAGCGGCGGACATCATCCTTCTCAACTCGGAAATCGAGACAGTACCGGAAAGTCTTGGGCTGGCGCGAGCGACTTTGCGCACCATCAAACAAAACCTTTTCTGGGCATTTTTTTATAATGCCGTCAGCGTGCCACTGGCGGCTTTGGGGTTTTTGAGTCCAGTTCTGTGCGCGGCGGCGATGGGTCTGTCGGACATGGTGGTGATTGGAAACGCGCTGCGGTTGAGGAGTTGGAACGTGAAACGTGATGCGTGAAACGTGATGCGTGAACGTAAAACGTAAGAAGAGAAGACTACCTTCGTGACTCCTTACGTTTTACGTTTTACGCCCACTATTGCCGGAGACTTGCTGGCGGCGGCGAGGTCCCGCGCGCGGTCGGGAAATGCCGCGGCTCATGCGGTCGTTGCTGCTGCTTTTTCATCAACTCCTCAAAGCGAGTCCGCTGCTCCGGCGTGAGCACTTCGAGGAATTCATCCTTCGTTCGCTCCAATTCGGCGCGCAAATCGGGCGCCACCGGTTCCATAAGTTTGCGTGTGCGCTCCTGGCTCGCCTGGATGATTTTGTCGATGCGCTCGCGTTGTTCCGGATTCAGGCGCAACTCGCGCTCTGCGCGACGGAGGAATTCAAGCCGCAAACCGCCGGCTGAGAGAGAGGGCGAAATCCGAGGCGCAACCGCGTTGCGTAAGTGGGCTGGAGCCTGGCCGCGCTCCGAATGCCGCGCCACCAGCGCGCCCGTCACCACGCCGGCGCCGAAAATCACCACGGTGGCTAAAATGACCTTCCAGGTGTTCACCAGGCCGAGTCGGCGGGCTGCTCCTGGTCCACAACGGCCAGGAGGGTGTTTTCAAATTCCTGGGACAAATCCGTAGCGGGCGCACTGCCGGCCGGCGCAAAGAAAGACCATGTGGCCAGCAGCAACATGATGCCGATGCACGGCCCCGCGGCACGCCAAAGTGCCCGCGCCCACAACGAGCAGGCATCCAGCGCCGGCCGTGCTTTCAACTGGGCCATAATACGCTGCGCAAATGCGTACGGCATTGCCTCGCTGACAGGGCGAGAGCGCGCCGCAGCGAGGAGTTTTTGTTCCAAATCGGCGAGATTCATAAAGCCCGCCTTGTTTCAGACGTTTGAGGAGCCAGGAGGGTTACGGGAATTAATGACCAATGACGAATAACCTGCCTTCGCGCGGAGGCTTCGGCACGGCTGGCGAATGACGAAATCCGAAATCTGTTGGCCGAAAAAACCAGAAAGTGCTGTTCGGGTTTTGGATTTCTTTCGGCCTTCGGGATTCGGATTTCGGGTTTGTTCAAAGATACTTCTCCTTCGCTACTCTGGCCAGCAGCTTTCGCATCTCGGCCCGGGCGCGAAACGCGCGCACTTTGACCAGCGGCACCGACCAGCCGGTCAGCTTCGAGATTTCTTTCACCGAGCGGTCTTCGATTTCCAGCAGCGTGATAATCAGCCGTGCCGGGGGCGAGAGCTGCGCCAGCAGGCGCTCGATCAACGCCCGGGCTGCCTCGGTGTCGGCGGCGGCCGCGTCCGGCTCCTGCACAAACCGCTCCAGCCAGTCATTTTCCGGTTCGGTCAGTTCTGAAAAAGCGGATTCGCGATTTCGCTGGTGAGCCCGGAGAAAGTCATAGCAAGTCCTCACGGCCAGGCGCATCAGCCAATGCTCGAACGGGGCCTCGGCGCGAAAGCTGCCGAGCTTCTGAAAGGCCTTGAGCCAGACTTCCTGGACGATGTCCTCGACCTCGCTCTCGCGCCGTGCATAGCGTCGGGCCGTGGCGAAGACGCGCGGAGAATATCTCTCGACCAAAGGCTCGAAGCTGGCGGTGTCGCCTTGCAGCACCGCAGCAATCAGCTCCGCTTCGTTTGGGTCCATCGCGCGGAGTATGTCAGATGGAAATCCCGAAACCCAAACTCCAAATCCCAAAAATCCCAGGTCCCCAACACCCAGTTCGGGTCCAGGGCGCAGGAGCTAATCGCGGGTGACGCCGACCGCGCGCTCCAACTCGGCGGAGAACCGGGTGAGAGAGGCAGTAATCTTGGGCGGCTGCTCCAGCAGAGCCGTCAGCATGCGCTCGGTCATCTGCGGTTTCTGACGGAGCAACTCCACCGCCGCGGTGACGAGCGACAGGGTGTTGTTAATGTCGTGGCGCATGGTCGAGAGTTTGCGGTTGAGATCAGCGATCTGCTCGATGCTTAGAGTGACTGGTTGGCTGGGCAGGCCCATGACTCACCATGCTCCGAAGCGGGCGGTCTGCGCAAGCCAAAGCTCCCGGGAAATGTGAGGCCTCAGTCTTTCGTGGCGGAGCGCGGCTGTTCTCGGGCGCAGCAAACTCAGCATACTCCGTTCCGCGCCGAGCGATCCAGGGCTCTCGAGGTAGCGTTCGTCGCTGCGCCCGAGGACGGGAGCACTCCGTTCAAAACTCGAGCGCCAGCGGGTTCCTGCATTTGAATGGACTCCGGATCGCTGGTGACAAGACCTTGTTTTTTCTTCAGTCAGGAGGTCTCGTTTCGTACCTTTTTCAGTTTTTTATTTGACGGGTTGGAGGAATTCCATTAACGACGATGTACTACGCCAATGCTGGACCCGCATTCGGGCGGAAACATTCCTGGCTGTGCCAAGAGAGTAAATGCTGAATACGAAGTCATTTCTGGCAGTGGATTTTGGGGCGGGGAGTCTCAAGCTGGCCGAGTTTGAAGTCAACGAGGCAGGCGGCCTGCGCCTGAAACAGTTTGGCATCAAATCATTGGGGGCCGAAGGCGCACAGGAAACCACGCGTGAAGCCACGATCCTCAAGGCCTTGCAGGGAATGTTGGCCGAAAAAGGCGTCAGATCCAAGCACGTCAATGTCTGCGCGCCGGGATTCCATGTCTTCTCAAAATTCGTCAAATTGCCGCCAGTGGACGCGGGCAAAGTCACGCAGATCATCCAGTACGAAGCCCAACAAAACGTCCCTTTCCCGCTGGCTGAAGTCGTATGGGATTACCAAATCCTGGGCTCGACCCCAGGAGGCGAATTGGAGGTGCTCCTCGTAGCCATCAAGGCGGATATCGTTGAGGGCCTTTTCCGTGTCACCGAATCCGCCGGGCTGTCCCTCCAGGTAGCAGATGTTTCGCCGGCCGCCTTGTGCAATGCTTTCCGCTACAATTACGGCGATCTGGATGACTGCACGGCTCTGCTCGACATAGGCGCCAAGACCAGCAACCTGCTCTTTTTCGAGAAAGGCAAAGTCTTCTCGCGCAGCATCAACCTGGGCGCGAATTCGATCACGCAGGATTTCGCCAATGAATCCAAGCTGAAGTATGACGCGGCCGAGAAGCTGAAGATCGAGGAGGGATTTGTGAGCCTCGGTGGCGCTTACGAGGAGCCGGAGAATCCGCACCAGGCGGCGATCTCGAAGATTGCGCGCCAGTTCATGACGCGCCTCCATATTCAGGTCAACCAGACGATGCAGTTTTACCGCGGCCAGCAGGGCGGCTCCGCCCCGCAACGCCTGTTCTTGTCGGGTGGCGCTTCGATCATGCCGTACACGGCGCAGTTCTTCGCCGAGAAACTCAATGTGCCCGTCGAGTTTTTCAACCCGCTGCGCAACGTCCAAATCGATCCCGCCATCAATCTGGAGGATCTCGCGCGCGTGGCCCATTCGATGGGCGAAGTCATCGGATTGGGTCTGCGGAACCTGGCGCACTGCCCGGTTGAGCTCAATCTGATGCCGGAGAGCACGCTCAAATGGCAGGCCTTCAACCAAAAGAAACCATACTTCATCGCCACGGTTTTCAGCCTGGTGGCCGTCGTCGCGGCGATGGGTTTCATTTTCGCCCAGTTGGCTGACGTACGGCGCAAGGAGTTGGACAAAACCGTTGAGGAGGTGCGACCAGACGAGACCCGCGCCGAACTGTTCAAGACTGCCTTTAACAACCTCAAAAAGACTCAGAAGGACGTCGATCAGGTGGTGGACTGGATCAACGCCCAGTATTATTGGGCGGATGTGCTGACGGAATTGCGCAACGTTTTGACTCGGGTCGAGACGGGGGCAAAGAGCAAGTTCCGCACTGATGCAGGCGTCTGGATCGAGCGAATGATCACGACGCCCGAAGGCGCCGAAGGAGAAGCTCCTGCCTTCGACCCGAATGCGGCTTCGCCGGCAGGTCAGCCAGGCGGCGGCGCGGTCAGCGCCGAAATGGCGAGATTCCGCGCGCGCTATGGATTGGACAAGAGACCGCCCGCGCCCGAGGCGCCGCCACCGGAAGCCCCGGCCGCGGACGCCACGGCGGTCTCACCGAGGAAGAAGGGCGATACGAATGAACTGGCCACCATTGATATCACCTTCAAGGCGGTGAGTTTGACCTCCGTCTCGCCCTCGGCCAACAGTGAATTGGCCTTCGCCGTCCGCTCTGAGCTGCGGGGCGATCCGATGTTTGACGAGGAAACCGATTTCGCCGCGGGCATCTCGACTGACGAGCCGCCCGGAGTGTTTAGTTTCCGCATGCTGGTCAAGCTGAAACGGCCTCTCAAGCTGTAGTATGGACTGGATTAAGCGCAATTTGTACTTCGTCATTGGGAGCCTGGTGGCGCTGGCGTTGCTCGGTGGAGCAGGCTGGTATTTTTACTCGGCCTTGAAAAGCAACACGGAAATCGTGGACAAGCTCAACGAACAATACTCCAAGATGGATTCGTTGAACCACCAGAATCCGCATCCCGGCCGGCCTCCACACAGCGACAATGTCGCGCTGGCCAAGCAGCAGCAGGAGCAATTGAAAGAAGTCATTGGGAAGGCCCGCAAAGGCTTCCAGGCGATCCCCAGCCTGCCCGAAGGACCGAAAGTTGCCGGGGAGGATTTCATCAGCGCCCTGCGTCACACCATCGACCAGTTGCAAAAGACCGCTACGAACTCGAGCATCGGGTTGCCGAACGACTACAGTTTTTCCTTCGCGTCCCAACGGCTCCAGATGAAGTTCAGCCCCGGGAGCCTCGAGCCGCTCGCGGCGCAATTGGGCGAGGTCAAAGCCATCTGTGACGCGTTGTTCCAGGCACGGATTAATGGGCTGGATTATGTGCGCCGTGAGCGCGTCGCGCCCGAGGACCTCACCGGGCCGCTCTCGGACTATCTCAACGAAAAGTCGGTCACCAATCAGCTCGCTATCCTAACCCCTTACGAAGTCAAGTTCCGCTGCTTCACGCCCGAGTTGGCGGCAGCCTTGGGCGGTATTTCCAGTTCGCCTTACGGGCTGGTGATCAAAACGATCAATGTCGGGCTGGCCCCGGCTCCCGAAAATGCGCCCGAACCCACTCCAGCGCCGAGTTACGTGCAGCCAATAGCGCCACCGATCCCTCCACCGTCATCCAAAAACGTGGAAGACCGCTTCCGCGCGCGCTATGGCCTGGGCCCGGGTAAGCGTCCGCCGACGGCTGCCCCGCAGCCTCTGCCTCAGCCGGTGGCATCGGTGCCCGTCGCGCAGCCGGCACCGAGCAAGGGCGGCTTGCAAACCGTGTTGGATGAGCGTCAGTTAATCGTCACTCTCGGTGTCAACGTCGTGAAACTTCTGCCTACTAAGTAATATGGAGTTTCTCAAGCGACATTACGAAAAGCTCATCCTCGGCATCGTGCTGTTGGGGCTGGCGGTGGCCGTGGCCTTTATCCCTCTGAAAGTCGCCAGCGAGCGGGAGAGCTTGCGAGCCAAGCGCGAGGGTTTGATCCCGCGCAGCGTCAAGCCGCTGACGAACCTGGACTTGACCGTGGCGGAGGCCGCCCTCAAGCGCGTGACCAGCCCGGTGGTGATTGATTTCTCGACCACGCACCGGTTGTTCAACCCGATGCCGTGGCAAAAGGCGGCGGATGGCCATCTGATCAAATATGATGACACGCACATCGGACCGAAGGCGGTCGCCGTCACGAAGCTGACGCCGCTTTATCTGATTATTTCCCTCGATAATGTGAACATGTCGGACTCCGGCGCGCGATACGTGATCGGCGTGCAAAAAGAGGCTGCGGTGCAGCCGTCGCAGCGGGTCAAAAAAGGCAACTATTGCAAGCTCAACGATAAGACTGACACGTTTGTTCTGCGCAAAGTCGAAGGTCCGGTCGAAGATCCGACCAAGCTGACGTTGGAGCTGAACGACACGGGCGAGACGGCCGTGGTCACCAAAGACGTGCCCTTCAAGCGCATCGATGGTTACATGGCGGATTTGAAATACGCGCCGGAGAACAAAACCTGGGCCGGCAAACGCGTCGGCTCCCCTCCGCTGATGTTCAACGGCGAGGAATACAATATCGTTGCCATTCTCCAAAACGAAGTTGTATTGTCCGCCAAATCGAATCAGAAGAAATGGCCCATTCCCGTCAACCCAACTCCTGCCGGTAATCCAAACGCCTCACTCTGAACCATGCCTTGATTCTGAACCGCTTTTAAGCTCCAGCCAACACCACCACCCATGATGAAAGCTGCAACCCTAACACTTGCATTTACTCTGTTGCTGGCGTCTGCCGGCCTGTCCCGCGCCCAGGTCAGTGCGGGGGACCAGGCCGTGAATGAAGGCATTCGCCGCCAGGCCGCCCGCATTAGCCTGCGCGAAAAGCTGACGGCCGCCCAGACCGCCTTCGACCGCGGAGATTTGGTTACCGCCGGCACACTCTACGATGAGGCCTGGGCGCTGATCGAAACCGTCGGCCCCGCAGTCGATGCCGAAAGGGAGCAGACCCAGGTGGGACTTGCGCAGGTCCGGCTGCCTCTGGCAGAAGCAGCCCAGCGCCGCGGCAACTTGCGCGAGGCCAAAAAGCAGGTTGACGATTTGCTCCGCGTGGATCCGACCAACGCCCAGGCGCTCGATTTCAGGGATCGAAACAACAAAATGCTCAAGGAACAGGCGGGCAAAATCCCCAGCGAAGAAGTCACCGCCAAGGTGCCGCAGATCATCAAGCAGAAAGCCGAGGTCGGCACGCTGGTCCAGGATGGCCGGCTTCTGTTTGAAATGGGCAAATTGGACGAAGCCGAAAGGAAGCTAAGACTGGCGCTCAAGGACGATCCGCTCAACTCAGCGGCGACCTATTATCTGAATCTCATTCGTGAAGCCCGTTTCGGCGAGGCGCTAGATCGGCGCGACATTACTTCCCGGCAGGGCCTGGTCGAGCTCGAGGAAGCGTGGTCCACGCCGGCTAAACGCGATTTGCTTCCTTTCCCCAACCTCTACGCCCGAACCAATCTGATCAACACCAGCAAAGGCCGGCAACTCATCGTTGATAAACTCAATCGCATCCGGCTCGATAAAGCCTGGGACGGTCTGCCATTGAGTGAAGTTCTCAAAGATCTCAACGATGAGGCCAAAAAGCGCGATCCGGACAAGCGCGGCATCAATTTCATTATCAATCCCAATGCGGAGGCAAGTGCGGCGGGCGCGGCACCGGCGATCGATCCCACCACTGGCCTGCCGGTCGCTGCTGCGGCCCCGGCCGAACCTGTGGACGTCGGCGCGACGCTCATTAAGGTCAGCCTCACCGATGTCCGAATGGCGGACTTGCTGGATGCCATCATTAAGGTCGCCGATAAGTCCATCAAATACTCGATCGAAGACTACGCCGTGGTCTTTTCCATCAGAAGCCGCGAAGCGGCGCAACTGTTCCTCCGCCTATTCAAGGTGGACCCGAATACGTTTTATCAGGGCCTGGAAAGCGTCATCGGCTTTCCGTTTGGCGCGATTACGACCAGTTCGGGCGGCGGCGGCGGTGGCGGTGGTGGAGGCGTCAGTGGCGGCGGCGCTGGCGGCGCTGGCGGCCAGGGCGGCGGTCTGCTAACGGTGCCGCGGGTTCAGCTTTCGAGTGGCGTTGGGGCCGGTGGGAGCGGCGTTGGGGGCGCGGCCGGTGGGGGCGGCGGCACCGGCCAGGGTAACGGCGTCAGAAGCGTGACGCGCACAAACCTGATGGAAACCGTTAGCGTGCTCGTGCGCGACTTCTTTACCACCCTGGGCGTTGATCTCACTCCGCCTAAGAGCGTCTTTTTCAACGATCGCGAAGGCACCTTGCTGGTCCGGGCCACCTTGCAGGATCTGGACATCATCGAGATGGCCATGCAGACCCTCAATGTCGCGCCACCGCAAGTGAACATTAAAGCCAAGTTCGTCGAGGTGACGCAAAACGACTCGCGCGCATTGGGCTTCGATTGGTACCTGGGCAACGTGTTGGTGAATAACGGCCGAGCGGCCCTGTCCGGTGGCACCCAGCCCACTTTCACCGGAGCACCCTCGACGGCTAATCCGGAAGGGAGCTTTCCTGGCAGTCTTGCCAATGGCACTTCGATCGCTCCTTCCACAACCGATCAGTTGCTCACCACCGGCCTGCGCAATCTGACCGCACCCGGCGGCGCCACGACGGTCCCGGTGGTCGGCAGCTTCACCAGCATCTTGACCGACCCACAATTCAAGGTGGTCGTGCACGCGCTGGAGCAGCGGGACGGAGTTGACCTGCTTAACGAATCCTCCGTGACGACGCTCAGCGGCCGCCAAACGGAAATCCAGGTCGTCGATCTGCGGACGATTGTCACTGCTCCGAACTTGAACCAGACCGGCACGGGCGGCGGCGGCACCTTGGCGGGCACCACCAGCGCCGGCGCGGTGGGCACCACGCTCAACTATACTACTGAAATCCAACCCTTCGGCCCGACCCTGGACGTGATCCCCTATGTTTCGGCGGATGGTTTCACGATTCAGATGACAATCATTCCCACCATCACCGAGTTTCTCGGGTATGATGATCCGGGCGGGTTTGTCCCGCAGGCCCAGTCCGTGAGCGGTGGCGCCGGTGGGGCGGCCATCCCGATTACCGGCCAGCTCCCCTTGCCGCACCTGCGCGTACGCCAGGTCACTACCAGCACCATCGTATGGGATGGCCAGACTGTCGTGCTGGGCGGGTTGATCACTGAAGACGTGACCAAGATTAAGGACAAGGTGCCGGTGCTGGGCGATCTCCCCTTGCTGGGCCGCTTCTTCCGCAGCGAAGCCAGCTCGACCAAGAAGAAGAACCTGGTGATTTTTGTGACCCCCACGATCATTGATCCGGCGGGCAATCGGCTTCATTCCGAGGACGAAATGCCTTTCGCCCAGGCGGGGATTCCACAACAAACGCCCGTTACGATTTCGACGCATTAATCAGCTTTTGTTCCAGGAAAACGCGGCCTGAACCAGCAAATCGTTTGTAAGCCGATATGACTTTGCGAAAATTGTGTTACGCTATGGGGTTGTCACTGGTTCCCGGCCGCTCCACAAAGCAGCGTGGCCGGGATTCCATGGCATTGCTAATGACTACTAACCATATTTCACCACCGCTGTGCGCTGCCCTAAGAGCCTGTCTTAGAAACCGTAGCAGCCGAGGTAACGAGGCTCTGATCTCGGCGAAAAGCTCCGGTTTCCAAGATAATTTGAGCCTCGTTACCTCGGTTGCTACGAGGGAAAGAGGATTTTCCAAATACGCTCTAAGGCTTGCGCTGCTTTGCGGGTTGCTGGCGGTCCCTTTGCTGGCTTGGGGACAGAATGCCTTTTCTCCTGGCGGCAATGATTACGTCATCGCAGGCGCGCTGGCCGGGGATCAGATCGCTCCGCAAGCGGCGGTGAATGCCAACGGCGGCTTTCTGGTCTGGCAGGACAATGCTGTCAACAACTACGGCCTGAGAATTCGGGCGCAACGCTTGGGCAGCGGCCTCACCCGGACGCTGTCGCCCTTCGTGGTCAGTTCGGCGGCGAGTAGCTCGAGCACCGGGGATCAGGAAAAACCGCAGGTGGCGTTGCTGAAGAACGGCGGTGCTGTCTTCGTCTGGCAGGGCGGCCGGTTCGGGTTTCAGAAGATTTACGCCCGCTTTTGCGATGCCAATGGAGCGTTCTTCACGAGTGACATCCGGGTCAATACCTACACCAGCAGCTTCCAGGTCAATCCCGGCGTGGCGACGCTGGCGGACGGCAGCGTGGTGGTCGTCTGGTCCAGTGATGGACAGGATGGCGACATGCAGGGAATTTTCGGACAGCGCTTTTCGGCTGCCGGCGCGAAGTTGGGCGGTGAGTTTCAAATCAACCAGTGGACTTCCAAAAATCAGCGCACCCCGGCGGTGACGGCCCTGGCTAACACCAATTTCGTCGTCGTTTGGGTCTCTGAATTGCAGCGCGGCTCCTCAACGGTGGATATCTACGCGCGGCTTTTCAATTCTTCCGGTGTCGCCGTCGGTAATGAGTTTCCGGTCAACCCTAGCACGACGAACATCTGCGCCAACCCCGTGGTGGCCGGTTCCCCGCAAGGCGGTTTTGCGATTGCCTGGAGTCAAAAGGACGATCCCGTGCTGACCGCCGGCAGCCTGGATGGGGTGCTCGTCGCCCCTGTTCAAACCTCGAAATCGACGAACAGTTGGGACGTTTTCGGGCGAGTCTTCAACTCAGATGGAACGGCTGCCAGTGGGGACATTTGTTTGAATACGGTGCGCTACGGCGACCAGTTCGGTCCCAGGCTCTGCGCCATGGGCAGGAATTATCTGGCGGTCTGGACCAGCCTGGGCCAGGACTCTTCCCGCGAAGGCGTGTTCGGCCAGTTCCTCACGGGTGATGGCGGCCTGGCCGGCGTTGAGGTCCGCGTCAATACCACCACGATCAGCCGGCAGATTCACCCGACCATTGCCTCAGATGGCCTAAATCGGTTTCTGGTGGTTTGGTCGTCTTTTGTGGCCGGCACCAGCTTCGATCTGTTTGCCCGGTCGTATGATCTCATCCGCTTGGACGTAACCGCCGCGCCCCACGGCGTGACACTCTCCTGGAACACTCAACCTGGCCTGGTTTACCAGGTGCAATCTTCCACGGACGCTGTGACGTGGAGCAATTTTGGCTCCCCTCGGACGGCTGCAGGATACAGCGATTCCGTCACCGTAAGCCCGGCCCGTGGCAGCACGCTCTTCCGTGTCCTCCGTACGCAATAACTTTTATGCTGCGACATTTTCAAAGAACGCGTTTTAAAAATGGAGCGCGGCTGTGTCGAAGACCAGCCGCAGCGCTTGGGATAGGCCTGAAGCCCCGCAAATTCGGGTGCTGCTGCGGCTGGTCGAGGACGACACAGCCGCGCTTCGGACTTTTGAACCACGCTCTAAGAGGATTTCTGGCGTTGACCGTTGCCGGAGCTATCCATTCAGCGAAGGCCTTTTCCCTGCTTGGCCCTTTTGCATCCTGGCAGGTTGGCGAGATCGGCTATAATACTTTTAACACTGACGTTGGCGGACCGATGAATCTTGGCGAGGAATACCGCTGGAACATCAGGACCGTCACTTACGGATTTGACTCCTCCTTCCTGAACTATTTCGGTCAGAAGGGCGTGGATGCGGTCAATCAGGCCTTCGCCATTCTCAACAACCTGCCGAAGTTTTCCGCCATGAGTTCCAATCTGGCGGAATTCCCCACCGACACCCGGCGCCTTAACTACCGGGCCAGCGCACTGGCATTGCTGGATTTGAAATCGACCGCGCTCGGTCTTTTGACCGAGGAATTGGGGTTGGCAAGTCCAGATCGTTATGCCTGGACGCTGCGCGACCGGCGTGTCATTGCCAACGTTCCCTTCTATTTGGTCATCAAGCGGAATTTCGACCCCGTTACCTTGGCCCCCTCCAGCTACGTTAACGGGGTCTTGTACACCTACGGGATTGTGCAAATAGCCGTGCCTCCTGCGTGGGATGCGATTGAAGTCCAGGTTGACCCCCTGGCGTTCGGGTTCACGGCCGTGGCCTCCGATATCGATAGTCTGATAACGACGTCGTCAGGCAGTGGGGCCCAAGGGCCGAGTTTGGGGGTTGGAGAATTCTATGTGGGCCTGACTCGCGACGATGTGGGTGGATTGCGCTATATTTATCGCCCGAACAACTACAATATCGAGGATTTGATTCCGGGCACGACTGGCACAGGCGTTGGCGGAGGTAGTAGCGGTTCTCCCTGGACTCCGGTGGGGGGAGGCGGCACCAACGTTACCGTTACCAATGCTGCGGTCGGCGTCGCTCTTCGACCGGGCGTGGACCACATCACCTTCCAGCAGGCCAAATACGACTCCCAGCTAGGCAATTTCATCACGCTGACCAATAAATACCAGGATACGTACGTCACCAATTCCTCCCTGGTCACTCAGAACACCCAGAGAGTCCTGACCCGACCCGACATCATTATCACCGCAGGAGACTTGGGTCTGGATGCCGGTGGCAATCCCATTTTATTAAGGCGCAGAGACGCTTCTCCCGCAGCCTGGGTAAACAATAATGCCCTCAATAGCCAGTCACCCACTCCTTTGGACGGGCCGGGAGTCATCAATGGGCAAATCCAGCTTCAGTTCAGCAAACTTGGCCCCTATAATTACAACTCCGGCCCGGACCCCAACGGTATATCTTTTCTGGATGAGCTTTCAAGTTTCCCAGGTGTTCTTTGGGGCTCCTTCGATGGCACGACCAATGATCCCGTCGTTTATCCCATTGGGACTTCGATCCTGGAATTGGAACAGCGGGTTTTGAGTGGACACTAGTTGCCCGGCATTCTGGACACGAATTATGAAGCGATTGTTACTTCCTGGTCTGATGGGTCTGTGCCTGCTCCCGCCTGCAGCAGGGGCCGCCGACGCTTTATATCTCAACACCGGCACGGTGAACACTCCCCAGGTTGATGCGATCACTTTTGTCAACAAGGGGTTGTTTCAGGCTTTCAGCACGCTCCCTTACGAGACGCAAGACACGCTGAATTTCACCAACACGGTCGGAACCTTCTCCGGCTCAGGCACCATGATTGGCTCGTCGGGCTTCCGGTTCAACACCGATTCGTCCGTCAACGGAGTGCGCAAGATGGCATCCAGTTTTTTCAATGACAACGGCGCGGTGGTTCAGGCCGAAGACTCTGCCGCCGTTTTCTTTTTCACCTGCGAGGTTGCGCCGGTCGGGCCCAGTCATTTGATAGTTTCGGCCACCAACATCGTGGTCAAGTCGGGGAGCGCTGGCTCGCCGAAGGCGTCCTTGATCGTTGGAGCGAATGGCGAGATGGAATTGACCGGCAAGAGCTTGGACGTATCACGCAGCGGGCTGGAAGTGTTGCCGGTCTGGGATGAAGGGCTGAACCAGTTTATTGTTGGCCCCACCAATTTTTCTCCTGATATCGCCATCTATGACCTGTACTGGGGACGGACAAATTTCACCATGGATATGCCATTGAACAGCGGGGCGCTTTGGAACGGCGTCGTCGCCCGGGCGCAGGGCGGCCCTTTTCCCGACGTGATGCCCGGCGGGGACCCGGGGTTTGCGCTCGCCTATCCCGCGGCCGATTCCTACATCAACCATCTGCCGGGCAGCACTGGTACAATCACGCTCACGAATAAGAATGGTAAGACCACCGACGTTACCATTTCCACCAATATCACCAAAGCGGCGGTGTTTGTGGGGCCCTCATCCGGAATGGGCGTTTCGATAGGCTTTAGTGGCCCTGCCGCGAACGGATTTGATATTGCCAGCGCTCTACTTTCGGTGCAGGTGACGAACGTGGTGACAGCCCGCATGGAGCCAGCGTACATTTTTGTGGAAGACCGACTGGCATCGGGAGGCCCGAATAGCACAGGAATCCTGACCAGCGTAATTGGTTGCCCGCCGTTCACCACTTCTCGTCCGGCCAATTATTTTGTCGCGCGCTCCCCGTTTTTTGTTGGCGGTTCTGGCAACAACGGCTATCCGGATCCCGAGTTCTTCCTCAGTTCGAGTCTGGGCGTGACCGACACTAACGTGATTGCCGATGCGGTCACGAACAGCATAATCCCGGGCGGAGAATACTCGTCGTACGGCGCTTTTGCCGACAACGCGGTGACACGGCCGCCGCCGGTGGCCGCGGGTACCGTAACCAATATCCCCGGCAGAATCCACATCTCCTCTGACAGTCTGGACTTGAGCCGGACGCGGCTGCGTGGCGAAGGGGAGATCATTATCCAGACCTCGCACCTGATCTCCAGCAGCAATGCGGTTGTGGATTGCGAGAACCTCAGTTTCAATCTCGCTTCGACAAATGGGAATCTCCGCGTGCAGAATCTGAGCAAAGACACATCCACGCGGTTCCGGGGCGAGCTTCGGCTCTGGAGCGCCGTTTGGAGCAATGTGGCCATCGTGCTCCTCCAAAATTACAGCATTGATTCCAATGGGCTTGCCACCCTTGCCCCAGTGACCAATTCCGTCACCATCAGCTATCACACGCTGATGGTGGATGCGACGGGCCTGGGGGCCTTTGACCTTCCCGTCTCCGTCTTTGGCTTCACCTCGCACAGCACGAATGTGTTCATCAACGATAATATGTCGGTGGTCGAATCGCTGCTCGTTGACGGCAAGAGCTTAACCATTGATGGAAGCCTGACGATTCCCGGCATCGTACCGGTGGTGAATCCAATTGTCGGGTTCCCGCCGCCGGGCAGTCCTTTGGAGGATTGGCGTGCCACGAATGCGCCTACGCTTCTCTATCTCACGAACCACGGCAGTTTGAGCATCGCCAACGAAGCGCATTTTGGCGACGACCGGGCGGCTCCCTATTCCGCCTTCGTCAATACCGGAACCGTAAGTGCGGCCAGCATCGCCCTGAACAGCACTTACTTCGAGAACCGCGGTACGATGGTAACTGCGGGTCAGCTTTTGATGCAATTCGGCTCGGGCCTGCTTCAGAATGGCAGCAGCACTTCGGGCGGAGATTCCCAGTTCCTTGCCGGCAACGTTAAATTCAACCAGTACCAGATGACTGTCAATGGCGGGCTTTATCTGAGAGCCACGAATGCGCTTTACGATGCGGGTGGAGGCTCTGGCAACGTGTTCACCATGCAAAATGGTTTTAACCTCCAGTCGAAGCCGCCTACGGGGGACTTGCTGGGCACCACCTTCGCGTCTGTTGCGCCGGACGTTCCCAGCGTTGAGATCGATCACACCTGGGCCGGCGCAGATCGCGGTGCCACGGTGGCCGGTTATTCGAATAACACGGCCCTTGGAGAACTTGTTTTGTCGTCCCAAAGCACAGATCCGTTCTTCTATTTTTCCGGCACCGGTGCGCAGAACGGCCTCTATCTCGATCTGCTCGATCTGTCCGCCCTCGGTACCAACTACCTGAACCAGATGGCGATCGATCCCAGCCTGGTCATTTACTTTGCCGCGGCCAGGTTGGGCTTTACCCCGCCACCAACCAATGGCGTTCCGCAACAACCCGAGGAATATTTGAATGGCCAATTCGGCGGGCATCTGCGCTGGGTCAGGGATTTCGCCGGACCCAATAGCTCGGTGGCCGTCATCAGCAACGGGGTCAGCATCCTGGTCAATCGCGCACTGCGCTACAGCCTGATCATCGATTCCGATGGTGATGGCATTGCCAACGGCGCGGATTTCTATCCATTTGACACCCGCCCGGTCGCCAGGCTGGCTGTCGCCCAGCCGCCGCCCACGGCGGTCCTGTCCTGGAATGCCATCGCGCACAAGGTTTATTGGGTGCAGGCCTCGAGCAACTCCTTCTCGCCGAATTGGCAAACCGTGATGTATTACACCAATAACGCCAGCACCAATGGGCCTGTCACCGTTCATATTCCTTTGCCGCCCGGCTCGCTCCGTCAATTTTACCGGGTGGGAACCACCGCTCCCTGAAATGGCCACGAACCCAGGACGCGGAGGGGCGGTGCTTCATACAGTAGCTGACGATTTTTCGATCCCTATGCATCCTAAAACAAACGATTCGAAGGCAGCGCCGAGCAAATGGCCGATGGCCATCGCTTTAGTGCTCGTGCTTTGTGGAACCGTCCGGGCTGCTCAACCAGCTTTAAATCAAAACTCTCGCAAGACACTGCCCGGCCACGTACTCCCGGTGGTGAAGAAACTTCAGCCCATCGACCGCCTGCCCGGATCGACTCAGTTGCACCTGACCATTGGCCTGCCCTTGAGGGACCAGCAGGGACTGACGGACCTGCTCCAACAGATTTATGATCCGGCCAGCCCAAACTATCGGCACTATTTGACGACCGAGCAGTTTACGCAAAGGTTTGGTCCGACCGAGCAGGATTACGAGGCAGTCGCCGCTTTCGCGACATCGCAGGGTCTGACCGTCTCCCTTCGCCACCCAAACCGCATGTTGGTGGAAGTGGATGGGTCGGTGGCCGATGTCGAGAAGGCCTTCCAGGTGAGGATGAATATTTATCACGACCCGAAGGAGAATCGGGACTTTTTCGCGACGGATGTCGAGCCCTCAGTCCCGTCCGGGATCAAAGCGCAGGATATTTGGGGCCTCAATAATCACACCCGGCCACATCCCAATTACCGGCATGGGCCAAAGCGGCCGACCGCTGCTCCGAACGTCGGTACCGGACCCGATGGCAATTATATAGGGTACGATTTTCGAGCGGCATACGCGCCGGGTGTTTCTCTAACGGGCAAAGGTCAGGTCATCGCTCTGGTGCAATTTGATGGCTACCTCAAGTCCGATATCCGGGCTTACGAGACGCTGGCCGGTCTTCCGAACGTGCCGCTGAACAACGTGCTGCTCAACGGGTTCAACGGGCAGCCGACCGGGAGCGGCGGTGAGGTCGAGGTTTCACTCGATATCGAAATGGTGATATCGATGGCGCCGGGCTTAACGATCGTGGTCGTGTATGAGGGGAGCCCCTTCAATTTCAACCCCAACAGCGTGTTGAATCGCATCGCTACCGACAATGACTCGCGGCAAATCAGTTGTTCCTGGGGATGGACCGGTGGTCTGAACGCCACCACGGAGCAGATATTCCAGCAGATGGCCGCCCAGGGGCAGTCGTTCTTCGATGCCTCGGGTGATTCCGATGCGTTCCTTCCCGGGGAGGTTGACGACCCGGGTTCCTTCGGCACGCCTGCCTACAGCACGAACATCACTGTGGTGGGCGGAACGACACTCCAAACGACCGGGCCGGGAGGCTCCTGGAAATCTGAATCGGTTTGGAATTGGGGAGGCGGAGTGGGCAGCAGCGGAGGTATAAGCTTAGCAAACGCGATTCCTGTCTGGCAACAAGGCATTAGTATGACGGCCAATAGAGGGTCAACGACGCGCCGCAACATTCCCGATGTCGCGCTCACGGCCGATAATGTTCTCGTGATAGCGGACGGCGGTACTTACTACCCGGGAACCGGCGGCACTAGTGTGGCCGCGCCCTTGTGGGCCGGCTTTACCGCCCTGATAAACGAGCAGGCCGCAAGCGCTGGTGCTCCTTCGGTTGGTTTTCTTAATCCAGCACTCTACACTCTGGCGAAGAGTCCGAGCTATGGCTCGTATTTCCACGATATCACGATCGGCAACAATTACTGGTCGCAAAGCCCGAATTTGTTTCCTGCGGTTGCGGGTTTTGACCTCTGCACTGGATGGGGCACTCCAGTCGGGCAGAACCTGATCAACGCGCTGACTTCCGGAGGCGTCGTGGATGGAATATTGGAAGTGAGCGTCACGCCGGCCAATGGCTCGACTCTGCTTGGGAACTCAACGCAGAAAATCTTCGTCAAGGTCACCGATGTGTTGAACGTGACGAACGCCACCGTGGTGGCCACCGTCAACGGAACCACGAACCTGACCTTCAACAATAACGGCATCGCCCCCGACGCCAGTGCCAATGATGCGACTTATTCGGCAAATCTCGACGTGCCGAACAGCACCAACGACCTGACCCTGAGCTTCCTGATCACCGCCCCGGGAAAAACGAACAGCACCAATATCATAACGTACAGCGTTGTGCCAACCCCGGTGAACGACTATTTTACCAACGCAACCAAAGTGCCGCCTGCCGGCGCCGTGTATCTGGCCAACAACAGGTTTGCGACCTTGGAAAGCAAGGAACCTGCTCACGCCGGCGTCACCAGCGACGCAGGGTCTCTTTGGTGGAACTGGTCGCCAACAACTTCGACGAATGTGTTCATCGATACGACGGGCAGCGAAATCGATACCGTTGTCGCAGTCTATACCGGCCAGAGCGTGAGCAATCTTACGGCGGTTGCCGCCACCAACGACGTAGGTGCTTCCAAGCAGGCTTATCTGAACTTCAACGCAGTGGGTGGGGCGACCTATCGCATTGCGGTCGCCAGCGCCAACGCTAACTCGATGGGCTCGCTTCGGTTTGCGGTCGTGCCGGGCGGCTACGTGGACACCAATCCGCCTACCGTTGCGGTCACGAGCCCGCTCAGCGGCCAGTGGGTTAGCAATTTCCTGGTCACCTTCATCGGCACGGCCAATGACCCGCTGCCAAATGCGACCGGGATCAAGCGGGTGCTGCTGGCCGCGAGCGGACGCACCTATGAGGTCACTGGCACGACAAACTGGACCTATACCTTTGGTTTGAGCGTGGGCCTCAATCGCATCAGCGTTTCGGCGGTAGATGTGGCCGGCAATAGTTCGGCGCCAGTGGTGACCGAGGTGACTTATTCGCCGGTGAATCCGCCCAACGACTTGTTTGCCGACGCGATCTCGCTTTCAGGGAATTCCGGTTCCGTCACCGCTTACAGCACCAACGCCACGAAGGAATTCAACGAGCCCAACCATGCCGGCAATGCCGGAGGAAAATCCGTCTGGTGGTCTTTCACGCCCGCGTCCGACGGGGCGCTGAGCCTGACCACCAGCAACTCGACTTTTGACACTTTGCTCGGGCTTTACACCGGTGAAGCAGTCGGGGAGTTAACGACAATTGCCAGCAACGATGATGCCTACCCGGACGCGCCCGGCGGGTTCAGCGCCATCACCCAGGCTGTCCGCTCCAACCAGACCTATTATATCGCCGTGGACGGTTTTGATGGCGCGTCCGGCACTGTCTCTCTCGGTTACAACTTCACGGCGGCAAGCGTCTTCAGCCTGACCATCGGCAGCGCGGGGCACGGGCAAACGGCCCCGCCCTCGGGCGACGTGGTCGCAGGCTCGACGGCGACGCTGACCGCAACACCCGATCCGTTTTATGCCTTCGACAGTTGGAGTGGCGGTTTCCTCGCGACTGCCAATCCCTTGTCGCTTGTTGTTAATTCCAACGTCAGCCTGACGGCCCATTTCCGCGAAATCAGTTTCTCGGACGACTTTGAGACTGGAGATTTGCACAAACTGGCCTGGTCAACCGCCGGAGCAGTCCCCTGGACTGTCCAGACCAGCACAGTGCTGGCGGGAAATTACTCCGCCCGTTCTGGAGCCATCAGCGACAGTCAGTCCAGTTCGTTGGTCCTCACGACCAATTTCATCAGCGGCACGGCCTCCTTCTATTTCAAGGTCAGCTCCGAACAGGATTGGGACTTGTTAAGCTTCTCCGTTGATGGCGTTGAGCAGCAGGAATGGTCGGGAGAGATTGATTGGACGAGCTTTTCCATGCCACTGTCGGCAGGGACGCACACTTTGGAATGGCGGTATGCCAAGGACGCCACCTTCAGCGACGGACTGGACGCAGCGTTTATTGATAATGTGTTGTTGCCCATCAGCCTGCCGGTTGAGTCTTCCACGGCCGCGCGCCTCCAGATTGTCCGCCAGCCGGATGGCAGCTCCCTCATTCTTGGCCACGGCCAGACCAATCGACAATACGTCATTCAGGGTGCCGCCTCTTTGAAATCGCCCGGTAGCTGGCAGAATCTCTCCACAAATATCGCCGCTGGGGGCGTTTTCCAGTACGTCGATCCACGCACCAGTACCAACCCGATTTGCTACTACCGCGCGATCGCGCAGTAGTGCTTAAGACTTTCCATCGCGCGCACATCTGTGGCCAGCGCTCGGACGCTTTGAAACCCGTAGGGGCGACCTGTTTATAGCAACCAATGTTCCCAGACCTTGCCTCTTGTTTTTCGGCGGCCCCGCCCATTCCCAATGATGAATCGGTTCGGGCTCGCGCTTGGAGTTGCAGAATGGGCGGGGCCGCCGAAAAACAAGAACAGAGGGTACGATTTGCGTCTTTTCCTATAAACAGGCCACCCCTGCGGGGCTTGTGGCCCAAGGCAACAAGCAGCCAACCTCTGGTTGGTGGATATTGGCGACAACTCATTGCAGCCTGGGTTTTGCTGAAGCACTCAAGCTGCTTCCGCTCTGCGTTCAATTGCGAATGGTCGTCTTAGGACTAACCGGCGGCGTCGGCATGGGCAAGTCTGCCTGCGTTCAACTGCTGCGCCAGCGCTCGGTGCCAGTGGCGGATACCGATGACCTGGCGCGCGACGTGGTCGAGCCTGGGCAACCGGCCCTTGCCGAGATCAAGGCGGTATTCGGTCCACAAATGATTGGTGCGGACGGCCGCCTGCAGCGTGATGAGCTGGCACGGCTCGTCTTTGGCGACGCCGATGCACGCAGGAATTTGGAGAGCATTCTTCACCCTCGCATACGGGAGCTTTGGCGGGCCCAGGTCGAAACCTGGCGCGGCGAAGGACACGCGCTGGGCGTGGTCGTCATTCCGCTCCTGTTCGAGACCGGCGCCGAAGCGGAACTGGATGCGACGATTTGTGTGGCTTGTTCGAATGCAACGCAACGCGAGCGCCTGTTGGCTCGCGGCTGGACTGTCGAACAGATCGAGCAACGCAACCGCGCCCAATTGCCCGTCGAGGAAAAGATTGCCAAGGCCGATTTTCTCATCTGGACTGAAGCCGGCCTGGAGATCCACGCTGAACAACTGAACCGGATCCTGGCTGCGTGCAGAGAGCGAGCTTGGGCACAAAAGAGGCCCGGGAGAATCCTCCCGGGCCTCTCGAACTCATGAGCGAATCAGAGACTAGCTCGAAGTATCCGCCGGCAGGATGTGGTTGACCGCATCCTTTTGGCAGACCGGCTTCGTAGCCACATCAACGATGGTGTAGCTGTTAGCGAAGGTGGTGCCGCCCGAAGGACACACGACCGAGTTCTTCAGATAAGAACTGATGTCGGTGAACTTCACCGCAGCCGCAGGGTCCTTTTTGTTCTCCAGCGCCCACTGCTGGATCGAGCCGTCGATTTGGCGCAGGTTGTTGATGCACGCATTCTTTTGGGAAGTCGTGCGCGCTTTGATGAAGTTGGGGATGGCGATCGCTGCCAAGAGGCCGATAATGGCCACGACGATCATGATTTCCACCAACGTGAAACCCGACGTGCGGGTGGTTCTATGTTTCATACTGTCTTTCTTTCTCAATTGCGGCGTGAACGAAGCGACAGGCGGGTTAATATTAATTCATTATATTGTTCACGTATTGCCTGTTGCCAACCGCACACTCATCATCCATCCAGGCGAGGAGTCCAGCAATTCGGGCGAACACTGAAAATTTCCCCGGATTCTTTCCGGGGCTTCCTCCCGTATTGCTCCTGGGTAAAGACAACACTCGAGATTATGCAAACTGCGCGAGTTTACGGCCGGCGCGACAGGTTGAACGCCATCGCGCACAGCACCAGGAAGAGGAACAAGATCGACCAAATCTGGAACGGAAAATCGAATCGGGCATGGACCAGGCAACCTGCCAGCGCCAGCCACAGCAATATCATGAAGCGCCGGCCGCCATGCAGACCGCCGGGCGTCAACCAGCGAAGCAGGACGGTGAGCAGGGCCAGCGCGATGAGAGAGCACCCGAGCCACCCGAAGGTGATACGCGTCTCCAGCCAGTCATTGTGCAGTTGCGCCGGCCAATAGGTCTCGGTCGAGATTCGGTAGAGCTGGAACACCGGGTCGAACGTGCCCGGGCCGGTTCCGAACACAGGATAGTCGGCCGCCATCGGCCTGGCCGCGGCATACATTTCTTCCCGATTCGCAAAGCCTTCCTGAATTTGCGCCAGCCGCGGCTTTAGCGCGGTCCAGCCCAGCGCGAATCCCAGCGCCAGCGAGGTTGAGAAGAACAGCAGCAGGAGTGCGAGCGCCAACTTGCGCGCCTGCTCATCTTCCTGCCGGTGGGCCACGAGAAGAAAATGCGTCGCGATCAGAAAGAAAGCCGCGAGCGCAACAATGCCGAGAGCAACCAGCGCCCCGCCCCGGCTGCTCGAGATGATCGGACAAGCCGCCATGATGCTCGCACAAAGGAGCAGTAGATGATGCTGCTTGCGCCGCAGACCCGCCGAGCGGTGAAGCGTCCACCAAAACCCCAGGCACACCGGCCAAAACAGATTGAAATACGCGGATGCATTGGCCCGGTAATGGTAAGGACCGAATTGGGACACTGCCTCCGGGTTGATGACCGGCTTGATCAGAAAGAGCAGGCGGCCTGAGCCTTCCAGCCGTTGCGCAATCCCCTCCAGCCCCAGCAGCGCGCCATTGATGGACAAAACCCACAATAGCCGCCGCAGACGAGCTGGAAGCAATGGCGCCGGGGCAAACTGAGCCGCCGCGGCGCGTTGATGCGCCACCCGTTCCTCCCCGTCTGTTTTTCCCGGCAGCCAATCCGTGATGGACCAGAACGCACAGGCCAGGGCCAGGTAATTCCAGAACTCCAGCCAGGTGCGATGGCTGTCGAAGCTGTGAGGAAGCCATTTCTGGTACTTGTAATACGTGAATCCGGCCGCTTCCCGGTGGTAAGTTGCGGCCGCGTTCAAGGCACCCAACAGGCAATACGCCAGGAGCGCGATCGTCAGAGCGACAAGGATGGATGTCAGGTCACGCGCGGTGAGGTGTCGGCCCCGCCACTGCGGCCCTGGTGATTCAACGATTTCGTCGCCCCAGCGCGGCGGGACATAGCCCTTTACCCTTCGGATGAAAAGTTTCGCGGCCAGCAAGACGCCAAGGCAATAGCCGGCCGCATTCATGGTCCAGATCGACCAGGGCTGGGTCGTGCCGAAGGCCCAGGGACTGAACACCACCATCAGATAAATCAGAGGCTCGGTCAGACTCTCGCATAGGCGGTAGAACTGGACGTCGTGAGCGCGTAGAAAGTTGGTCTGGCGGAGGCGGCTTGGCATGGCTCGAAGCGTGCCGATTCAAATTTACTGATCGGGCTTTCACAAGCCAGAAACGACGCGCCGCGTCGCCTCTCAGAAAGGCGGCGGAGGGCGCCCGTCCCCGGGCGCAGCAATTCTCGTTCAAACCGTGCGCCTTGAGTTTTTTACGATACTGCAGCCGATCGTGCAATGCTGCGCCCGGGGACGGGCGCCCTCCGACAGCTTCCGGCGCGCTTTCACAAGTGCACTACGAGGGTCTTAGTCCTGGGTTTAGTCCTGCGCTTGGCGAAGGGCCAGTGGCCTGTTAGGTTGTCTGCAAGCGAATGGACTCTCCGAAACCTGTTTCCAAACTGCGCCTGGCGTCGCCTGAATCCGCCGAGGAACTCGCGCACCGCTGGGCACGTGAGCAGCGGGTGGCCGATTTGCAACGCGAGAAAAATCTCGAAGACTCCCTCGCGCCCTTTCGCGTCGGCACGGTCTGTTACCTCAATGCGGTTCCTCTAACCCGCGGATTGGAGGAGCAAGTGGTCATGGCTACGCCATCCGGTCTGGCGGAAATGCTCCAGCGGGATGAACTCGATGCGGCGCTGGTCAGCGTGACGGAAGTGTTGTTCAACGATCGTTACGATGTGCTGGACGGAATTGCCATCGCCTCGCTGGGCGAAGTGCAAAGCGTGCTGCTGGCGCATCGAAGGCCGCTGGAAGAAGTCAGGGAGGTCTTCTGCGACCCGGCATCGCTCACCAGCGTTCAGTTACTTCGTGTTTTGCTGGCGGAGCGCGGTTTGAAACCTTGGTTCAAACCACTGACGAGTTATGATTTTGCCGCGCTGCCGGATTTCGCATTGTTGATTGGCGATCGCGCGCTCGATTTTGCCCGCGCTACGCACACGCACGAAGTCTGGGACCTCGGCTCCGCCTGGTATGAGCTGACGCGGAGGCCGTTTGTCTATGCCATTTGGGCCTTGCGGCGCGGGCTGGACAATGCTCCTTTGCGACGGAAACTCCGCGCCGCGCGCGATTTCGGTCTGGACACGCTCGATAACATCATCCAAACGCGCACCGACTACGATTACGAGTTCCGGAAGGATTACCTGAGCTGGCACATCCATTATCATCTGGGCGACGACGAGAAACGCGGCCTGGCGCGGTTCGCCGAGCTTCTACGTCGGCACACTGGCGCACCCATTTACGAGCCGCACTTCGTTACCTAGCTTCGCTTTCGAGCCTGGCCAAGGTCGCCGGATCCCGCACATCCACCCACCGTCCCTCAATTTCCAGCCCGGCCATTTTGTGCCCGGCGGCGAGCAGTCCGCTCACTGCGTCCGTAAGTTCATACTCGCCGCGCGCGGATTTCTCCAGCTTAGCAGTGAACTCGAACAGTGACGGTTTGAAAATATATATCCCCGCGTTATACCAAACGGGCTGGTCCGCCTTCAACCAGCCCTCGCCGCGCAACTGTTCCAATTGTTCGTGAGAAGGCTTTTCCACCAATCGCCGGAGGCAGAATTGCTCGTCGAAAAAATTCACCGCGCCTTTGGTCACGTCTTCGCCGCGCGTCACCGTGATCACTCCTGAGAACGGGCCCTCCTCAAAACGGCGAATCATCCGCTGATATGTCTCCGGTTTCACCTCCAGGATATCGCCATAAGTCAGAATGAACGGCGAGGTACCGATAAACTCCTTGGCGACTTCGGGCGCTTTGCCGGTGCCGTCCTGCACGAGCTGGCGCCCAAAGGCCAGGCGCGCCTTCCATTTGGAATCATCATTAAAATAGCCTTCGATCACCTCCGCACGAAATCCGGTGACGATGAAGATGTCGCGCACTCCTGCTTGAAGGACGCCCTCGAGAATGTGTTCGAGGATCGGTTTGCCTCGCACTTTGAGCATCGGTTTGGGCAACTCCTGTGTGAGCTCTCCCATCCGGGACCCTTTGCCTGCCGCCAGAATCACTGCTTTCATCTGGGGTATTTCAGAGCCGGACCAATTCCTTTTGGCGGCGGGTGAAGCGGCAGAAGTGAGTGTACCCGGCCGAGCGGGCCAGGTTGACAGCCTCCTCGAAGTTCATGCCCACCTCATTAGGGGCGTGTGCATCTGAGCCAAAGGAGATCGGAACACCAAAGTTAGCGGCGAGCTCGACGATGCGAGAGCTGGGATAAATTTCGCGGCAGTCCTTGCGCAAGCCGGCAGTGTTGAGCTCGAGCGCCACGCCGGAGGCTTTGGCCGCTTCCAGAAAACGAGTGTAAAGCGGTGTGCAATCCTCAGCCGGATAAAAACAGAATTTCTTGCACAAGTCGGCATGACCGATGATGTCGAACAGCCCCGAGCCGGCTGCCAGGGTCAAGCGTTCGAAATACACCGTCCAGACTTCCATCGGGTCGCGGTCACGCCAGCGAGAAATCATTTTCGGGTGATCGATGGCCCATGAGTCTGGAAGATAATGCACTGAGCCGATGAAGTAGTCCCACGGATGCCGACGCGCCAGGTCTTTGATCCAGTCCTCCTGCTCGGGCAGATAATCGACCTCCAAACCCAGCTTAATCACGAGCCCGGGATGGTCGCGCCGGGCCCGCTCGACCATCATCACGTAATGATCCAATTCGCGCGCTTTCATCCTCCAGTCGTCGAAGTCGTCTCGCGCCATCGGACTGTGATCCGAAAAACCAATCTCTCTTAAGTCCAGTTTGACGGCCTGGGCCGCCAGTTCGCTGGGCTCGCCTACGGCATGCCGGCACAGCGGCGTGTGCATGTGATAGTCCGCAGGAAATGACATGGCAAAACCCGAGAGACGGGCGGTTGACGAGCGAAAACGAGCGCCCCGCTGGCTCAAGAGCGGCTTGGAAGTCGCGGGCGAATGGTAAGGCTCGACGGTGTTACCGCGACGGCCCGGCCTTCATAATGACTTGCTTCATCTGTTCGATGACATCGTTGACGACTTTTTTTTGCGCGTCATTTAAAGCAGGGTTATTGGCGAGTTTATCCAGTGCCATCAGCGCCTTCTCATATTGGCCGTAGCGAACGTTAGAAGTCACCTGGTTGAGTTCGGCCTGGACCTCAGGGGCTGCGTCGACGAGGGACTGCCGCAGCTTGGGTATATCAACCTTAACGCCGCTGATTTCGGCGGCCGGCAGAGTGGTCGGCTGCTTTTTACCGCAGCCTGAAATGCCCACAGCACTGGCGGTGAGAACGATTCCGAGCAATATCTTAGGATTCATAGTTGCATGGGGGAGTCATACGAAACTTGTTGACCTTGAACATTTCTGCCAAAAAGCATACGCCTGCTGCCCCGCCCAGTAAACCAAAAAGGGCGACTGACGCGGGATAGGTTGACGATTGTGGACAAGCTCGATCAAGGAGGAATCAGGTCTCTTGACCACGTAGGGCGATTGGATTGCAGATGTCGGATCGCGCGCAAGAAATGCACGGCATACCAAACCTTCCTGAGCAAGTACTGCACAGAAGAGTTGGCTTTTATGGGAGTTTTTCACTTGGCACGAGGTTTGCCTTATGTTCCGGCGCAGCACGCAGAGTCGCTGAGGGGCGGCTTTGTACGATTACCAAATAACCGCAGCAGAACAAGAACCTAAGATGAATATGAATCGTTGGTTGGCAGCAGCGGCCGTGGCCGCTGGAATGTGTTTAGGTGTGAGCCAGGGCTTGGCCCAGCAGGATAACAATCAAAACGACCGCGGTGGCGGCCAGGGCTTTGGAGGTCGCGGCCGGTTCGGGGGCAATTTCGACCCGGCGCAGATGCAGCAAATGATGATGGACCGGTATCACGAAGACCTGGAGGTCAAAGACGACGCCGAGTGGAAAGCCCTCGAACCGATGATCCAGAAAGTCATGGACGCGCGCCGCCAGGTCGAGGGTGATCGATTGCGCGGGATGATGTTTGGGCGTCGCAGCCGAGGCGGCGACCAGGGCGGGGACTCCGGCGGACGCCGAGGCGGAATGTTCAGCCAACCCAGCCCGGAGGCTGAGGCCTTGCAGCGAGCCATTGAAGGAAAAGCTTCGAATGCCGAGCTGAAAACTGCGCTGGCCAAATTCATCGAATCCCGGAAAGCCAGACAGGTTGAATTGGAGAAGGCCCAAAACGAGCTCCGCAAAGTGCTGTCGCTGCGGCAGGAAGCGATTGCGACCTCCAGTGGGTTGCTGTGAAGCGTGATGCGTGACGCGTCATGCGTGAAACGTAAAACGTGAAACGTGATGCGTGAGGCACTCGACACTCCTCCTTATGACTGAGAGCACCGGCCAGGAATCCGCCGGCAAGCAACTGCTCGACAAGATGGTTGCTGCGCGGCAACTGTCGCCGAGCGATGCCAAGGAGTTGGCCGGGCAGCAAACGCGGGGCGGGGCCGCCGTTCAAACGGAGGAGGAAGTCCTGCGGTGGCTGGCGCACGAATATGGTTTGGCGTTCACCACGCTCGAAGACATCGAACCGGATCGCCAGCTAATCTCCCTGTTCCCCGCCAGGCTTTTGCTCAAAGCGGAATTGCTGCCGTTACGGCGGGTGAACGGCACCGTCGAAGTCGCTACCAGCCGCCTGTTCGCCACCCAAGGCCTCGATGCGCTCAAAACGTTGACCGGGCTGAATTTGAAGCCGGTGCTGGCCACCAGCGAGGTGATCCAGCGCGAGATGAAAAAGAGGCTGGGTGTCGGCGCCGATACAATTGATACACTGGGCGAAGAAGCTTCCTTCCAGCTGGTCGATGAGCATCCGGAAGAGGACACCAATCTTGACACAGCCGCCGAAGACGCTTCGATCATCCGCTTCGTCAACCAGGTCTTGCGCGACGCCATCGATCTGCGGGCTTCGGACATTCACCTGGAGCCGTTCGAAGACGAGCTGCGCATTCGGTATCGCATCGACGGCGTGTTGCAGGACGTGCCGGTGCCCGGCCAGATCAAACGGTTCCAGCCGGCGATTGTGTCTCGCGTAAAAATTCTGAGCCACCTGAACATCGCCGAGAAACGGTTGCCGCAGGATGGCCGAATCAAGATCCGGATTGATGAAAGCGAGGTGGACATTCGCGTGTCGGTCATTCCGATGTTGCACGGTGAAGCCGTGGTGCTGCGCTTGCTGCGGCAGAACGCTGCGCTGCGCGGCATGGCTGAGCTGGGGATGGAAAAGCGCGAACTTGAATCCTTCCGGCGCGTCCTGCAGATGCCGCACGGGATCATCCTGGTCACCGGCCCGACCGGCAGCGGCAAGACTTCGACGCTGTACACGGCGTTGAACGAGATCAATGATTCCGACCGAAAGATCATCACGATCGAGGACCCCGTCGAGTACCAACTCCGCGGCGTCAACCAGATTCAAGTCTCGGAGAAGGCGGGACTGACTTTTGCCCGCGGCCTGCGCTCGATTTTGCGGCACGACCCGGACGTGATTCTGATCGGGGAAATCCGTGACGCCGAGACGGCGCAGATTGCCGTGCAGGCTTCGCTGACGGGGCATCTCGTCTTTTCGACGCTACACACGAACGATGCTCCCGGGGCGCTGACGCGGCTGGTGGACATGGGGGTCGAGCCGTATCTGGTGGCTTCGTCGCTCGAAGCGGTCCTGGCGCAGCGATTGGTGCGCGTGCTCTGCGAACGGTGCAAGGAGGCGGACCATTCACCGGCCGCGCAGGCCTTCAAGGAGCAAGTCGGGATCCCGGCCAACGCCATCATTTATCGTTCGGTCGGTTGCCGTGAATGCCGCCAAACCGGCTTCCATGGCCGGCACGCGATCTTCGAGTGGATGGATTCGGACAACGAAATCCGGGAGTTGATCCTCAAAAACACATCGAGCGACGTCATTCGCGAGGCCGCGCGCCGCGCAGGCATGCGCACCCTGGCCGACGACGGCTGGCGTCTGGTGCGGCTGGGCCTGACGACCGCGGAAGAAGTTTTGAGTGTCACCACGGCCAAAGAGGTGGAGCGGACGAAGCACGGGAAGGCAGTGGAGGAAGCGGCGGCCAAAGCTGCTGACAAAGGAGCAGCATGAAAAAGATCCAAGATCCAATATCCAAGCTCCAGAGAAGCGCCAAGCTCCAAATCTCCTTAGTGCTGTGCTGCCAAGCGGCCGGATCGAGACGGCATGAAACCACGGTGCCTTTGGAGGTTGAGGATTGGCTCTTCTTTGGATCTTGGATCTTGGATTTTGGTGCTTAAGGATTATGCCCCTCTTTCAATATCGAGCATTACAGGCCAACGGAGTTTTGGCCGACGGCCAACTGGAGGCCGCGGGCCGGCAGGAGGCCTTCCGGCAGATGGAAGGATTGGGTCTGCGGCCGGTAAGCCTGGCCGAAGCGTCGGCGGTCGGCGCGCCAAAGGAAACCCTGCTACCAGCGAGCTGGTCGGCGCTTTCCTTCGGCCGTGAATCGGAAAAAGTCTCTGGGCGGGCGCTAGAGAATTTCACGCGACTGCTCTCGAGCTTGCTGGCGGCGGGGGTGCCGCTAAGCCGCGCGCTGGTGATTCTCTACAAGGAAGCATCGACTGCGGCCGCCAAGGCTAAATGGAAAGAAATCCATGATCTGGTGGTTGACGGCATGTCGCTGGCGGATGCTATGGCCAAGTCGCCGAATATCTTCCCAAGAGTGTACGTAGCGATGGTGCAGGCGGGCGAAACTGGCGGGTTCCTGGACCTGGTGCTGGCTCAAATCGCCGATTTCCAGTCGCGTGAGAAGGAATTGCGCTCGAAAGTGATGACGGCGATGTTGTATCCGAGCATTTTGCTGGCGCTGGCGCTGGGCGTTTTGATCTTTCTGTTGACGTTTTTCATTCCGCGTTTTCAGGGCATCTTCAAAGGATTTGGCGCGGCGCTACCGGTGCCGACACAGATCGTGATTGGCGTCAGTCACATCGTACGGTCCTATGGTCCGTTCCTTGTGGTGGGCCTGGTGGTCGTCGGGATCACCCTTCGGACGTGGTTCACGTCCGAGAAGGGGCGCCGGGTTTGGGAAGGATTGGTTTTGCGCGCGCCGGTCGTCGGTCCCTTGGTGGCCGAGTTCGCCATGGCGCGCTTTTGCCGGATGTTGGGCACGCTGCTGGGAGCGGGCGTGCCGCTGGTGCAGGGATTGAACGTCGCCCGCAAATCCATCGGCAATCAAATTCTGGTTGATGCGGTCTCGGAATCGATCGAGCGGGTGCAACAGGGCGGTCAAATGGGCGCAAGCCTGGGCAACTGCAGGGGCCTGTTTCCCAGCTCGGTCCTGGAGATGATCTCGGTGGCGGAAGAAAGCGGCCGGCTCGATCAGGAATTGGTCCGGATTGCCAATGTCACGGAGTCGGACCTGGACCGGGAATTGAAAACCGCCGTGGCGCTCATGGAACCTCTGATGCTTTTTTTCATCGCCGGGTTCATCGGAACGATTTTCATCAGCATGGTGCTGCCCATTTTCACATTACAGGATTACATCAAATGACGCCCGCGACGAAACACAGGAATAATGGAATGGTGGAAGAATTTTCGCAACACTCCGAATTCCCGCGCTTCCGTCCATCGGGCCAAAACAAACTATGAAAACCCAACAACTCGCGACTAAATCCACTCAAAACCTCCACCTGCGTGCCTTCACGTTGGTAGAATTGCTGCTGGTGCTCGTTATCCTGGGCATCCTGGCCGCTATCGTCCTTCCCAGGTTTACGAATCGGACCAAGCAGGCGCAAATCGCTGCGGCGACAACGCAGATCTCGACCTTCAAGACCGCCCTCGACGCGTTCGAGGTCGATAACGGTTACTACCCGAAGGGTAAGAACGGCCTGCAGGATCTGGTCACGGCGCCGCGTGATGCGCAGAACTGGCGAGGGCCCTACCTCCAGGCGGACAGCGTGCCCAAGGATCCCTGGGGTAACGATTATGTCTATGAGTGTCCCGGACGACATAATCCCACTTCGTATGACCTGAGCTCGATGGGCCCTCCTGGAGAAGAAACGCCGATTGGAAACTGGACAATACAGAAGCGATGAGACGGTCAAGATTTCGGCCATGAATACGGCACAGTCCAGCGCAAGTCCCAACCTCCAAGCTCCAAGCTCCAGGGAAACACCAGGCTCCAAGCTCGAAATTCCCTGGCAGGCCGCCGGGGAAGCGGGTCGTTGGCACTTAGGATTTGGAGCTTCTCTGGAGCTTGGAGCTTGGAGCTTGGAGCTTCCTCGTCGTCGCGCTTTCACCCTCATCGAGCTGATTCTGGTCATGACCGTCCTGACGATCGCTGTTTCGATCACAGCTCCCGCCCTGGCCAGTTTCTTTCGCGGTCGCACGCTGGATTCGGAAGTCCGACGCCTGCTGGCCCTTACCCGCCACGGCCAAAGCAGAGCAGTTTCCGAGGGGTTGCCGATGGAACTGTGGCTCGACGCTGCGCAAAGCGCATATGGTTTGGAGGTTGAGCCCAGTTACGAGGCGAACGATGCCAAAGCGGTCAGCTTCACTCTCGATAAAGATATGCAGCTCGAAGTGGCCGGCGAGAATTCCTCGCCAAGCAGCCTCACAGCCGCGGCCGGAATTTCAGCGAGTGCCACCGGCGGAGCTCCTGTCCGCAGCCATCATCCGAGCTTGCCCGCTATCCGGTTCCTTCCGGACGGGTCCGTCGGCGAGACCAGTCCGCAGACGCTGCGCCTGACCGGCCGCGATGGCCTTTCAATCTGGCTGGCACTGTCCCGCAACCGTTTGAGCTATGAGATTCGGAACCGGCAAAGCTAAACGATCGTCCGCCTTCACGCTGGCGGAAGTGCTGGCGTCGCTTGTGTTCATGGCGATTCTTATTCCCGTGGCACTTGAAGGCCTGCATCTCGCCAGTCGCGCCGGCGAGGTGGCCGCCCGCAAGGGCGAGGCGGCGCTGGTCGCTGAACGAATCCTCAACGAGAACCTCGTCACTACCAACTGGAATACCACGGTCCAGAACGGCACCATCCGGCAAGGCGTGCGCGATTATCGTTGGACACTGCGCAACGACCCGTGGGACAAAGACCCTAACCAAGGCGTTATCCGGCTGCTTTCGGCCGAAGTCACTTATTCGGCGCAAGGGCGCGATTACTCAGTCAAATTCAGCACGCTGGTGGACAGTTCGACGCCTTCGTCTCAGAGCACGACGCAATAAGGAGTGGTATGATGCTTCCTCCTAATCTTAATCTCCGGCAGGGAGGAATGGAGACTACTACTGAGAGTAAGAGTACGAGTAAGGATGAGAAGGGACCCGCCTCCGCCTTCACGCTGATGGAGGTCATGCTCGCGCTCGTGGTGTCGGCAATCGTCCTGGGCGGCATCGGCAGCGTTTTTTACAGTGCCATCCGATTGCGCGACCGGACCACGGCGATGCTGGACGAATCCGCGCCTTTGCACCAGGCGCTGGCTTATCTGCGGCGCGACCTGCAAGGCGCGCTGCCACCGGGAGGCACATTTGCCCTCGTCGGCGACTTTAAGAGCGAGCAACTCAGCGGTGGCATCGGCCAGAATTACCGGCTCCAATTTTTTACCTCGACTGGAAAGATTGATGACAAGAAGTCCTGGGGCGATATCCAGGAAGTCAGTTATGAGCTGCGCGAGCCGAGTTCCCCCAGCGGCGGCACCGGACAGGAATTGATCCGCAGTGTCTATCGCAACCTGCTGGCAACGGGCATCCCGGAACCGGAAGAGCAATTCTTGCTGGGAGACGTCCACGGCCTGGAAATCTCCTGCTACGACGGCTACGACTGGCAGGAGTCCTGGGACACCAGTCTCAGCAATACCAACCTGCCCACGGCGGTCCGCGTCCGTATTCAGCTTGGCGGTACGGCCGCGGCAGATGTGCGCCTGCAGCAACCTTTTGAGATGGTCGTGCCATTGGTTTGTCAGTCGCGGACCAATCAAATACAGAGTGCGAGCACGGGAGGGACGCAGTGAAAAACTCCAAATTCCAACAGCCAAATTCCAAAAAAATCCCAACCTTCAAAGCTAAAGGGTTTTTCCCAGCTTCCGCGCTTGTTGGGGATTGGAGTTCAAGATTTTTTTGGGATCTGGGATTTGGGATTTGGGATTTCTTGCTCCGTCCCCGTGAGCGCCGTCTTATCTCGCGGTGTCTCGGCGGCGAAAGCGGTTCCACTTTCATCATCGTCCTTTGGATTGCCTTTGGCCTGGTCAGCATGGCGCTTTACTTCGCGCATTCAATGAGCTTCGAGCTCCGTGCCGCCGACAGCCGCGTGTCGGGCCTTTCGGCGGAGCAGGCCATCGACGGCGCAGCACGGTATGTGAATTACATCCTGGCGACGCAGGTGTCGAACGGATCGAACGGAATGTTCCCCGACCCGGCCGGTTATCTCAGTGAAGCTGTGCCCGTCGGCGAGGCGCATTTCTGGCTGATCGGCCGCGACACAAACACGCTTAGCGCCGGCCCGGGCCAGTTAAGCTTCGGCCTGTTGGATGAGGCGGCCAAGGTCAACCTGAACACCGCTTCGAGCAACCTGCTGGCGGGCTTGATGATTTCATTGCCTCGGGCCAATGCGGAGCTGGTCTCGGCCATCCTGGATTGGCGCGACACCAATGTCACAGGCGCATACCAGACTTACTACGCGACTCGACCGCAACCGTATCAGTGCAAGAGCTCTCCCTTCGAAACGGTGGACGAGTTGCGGCTTTTGTTCGGTGCCGACATGGAGACGCTGACGGGGGAAGATCTGAACCGCAACGGCATATTGGACCCGAACGAAAACGATGAAAACCATAACGGGGTTTTGGAGCCGGGCGTCCTGGACTTTGTGACGGTCTGTAGCCGAGAGCCGAATACATACAGCAATGGAACGGCGCGCGTGGACATACGAGTCGTGACCGCCACGGGCTCATTGCCCACGTTGTTGCAAAACGCGCTGGGCTCGGCCCGTGCCAATGTCATCCTGGGCAATTTGGGGCTGCTGAGCACGGGCCGAGGTCCGGCCGGTCGCGGTGGCGCCGGCGGTCGCGGTGGACCAGCTGGCGGCCAGGGCGGCACCGTCATCCTGAGCTTCACCAGCCCGCTGCAGTTCTATCGCCGCAGCAAAATGACCGCGGACGAGTTCGCTAAAATCGCCAATGCCCTCACAGTGACCAATGGCGCCTATATCAATGGCCGAATCAATGTGAACACTGCCAGCGCGACGGTGCTCGAAGCCCTGCCGGGGCTGAATTCCAATCCTGGCCTGGGCCAGACGCTGGTGACTTATCGCCAGACGAATCCTGACAAACTTGCTTCAATCGCCTGGGTGGTCGAGGCGCTGGGTGAGAGCAACTCCGCGGTGCTCGACGCCCTCGAGGCCACGGACTGCATCACGACCCAGACTTTCCAGGTCAGCGCCGATGTCGCCGCTCTCGGCCCCAATGGAAGAGGGTATCGCCGCATCCGATTCGTGTTCGATACGAGCGATGGGACGCCGAAAATTATTTTTCGCCAGGACCTTACCCACTTGGGCTGGGCTTTGGGAAACGAAGTCCGCGACACCTGGCTGTTAGCCAAAGCAAATCGATGATCGATTTACTCCATTTGAATTCGCGGAAACAGCGGCGACTAACCAGCCTGCTCGGGCTGGCGCTGGATGGCAGCCTTCTTGATGGGGTCGTTCTGCGCCGCACCAATGGCTCGCTGGAAGTCCAGCGCTCCTTCTCCGTGTCGCTCTCGCTCGATCCACTGACGGCGGACGCCGAATTGGTGGGCCGCGAAATTCGCAACCATTTGGATGCTGCCGGCGTGCGCGAGCGGCACTGCGTCGTGGGCCTGCCATTAAAGTGGGCACTCACGACTCACGCCGAGGTGCCCGATTTGGTCGAGGAGGACGTGGCCAGCTTCCTGCAAATCGAGGCCGAACGCGGCTTTGCCTCCGATGTGGTGACGCTGCATTACGCGGCGTCGCGCTGCCATCCACCCGGAGAAAAACAGCAGGCGCTTCTGGTGGGGATTCCAAAGAATCATCTGGAGCTGCTGGAGCGAGCGTTGCGAGTGGCAAAGCTCAAACCGATCAGTTTTTCACTGGGGATTGCGGCCCTGCAGCCACCCGGCGCTGACCCATCGAAGGGCGCGCTGACGCTGGCGATTGGAGAAACTCACGTAGGTTTGCAAATAACCGGCGGCGGCGGTGTAGCGGCCTTACGTGCTCTCGAAGGCACGCTCGAGTTGCAGGGCAGCCAGAAGACGCTGCATGCGGATGTGGTCGCGCGCGAAACGCGCATCACCCTTGGCCAATTGCCCACCGGGCTACGCGAGACGGTACGCCGCGCCTTCATCTTCGGTCCGCCTGCCCCGGCCCAGCAATTGGCCGACGAAATGGAGCTGCGCCTCGAGCCCATGGGATTGAAAGTGGAGGTGGTGGCCCGGTACCCGCGAGATGAATTCGGGCTGCAGGTCCCTGCGGACGCACCGGTGACTCCGGCGTTGAGTCTGGCCGCGAGGTATTTGGCCGGCCGCAAAGCGTCCTTCGAATTGATGCCGCCCCGCGTGACGGCCTGGCAGCAGATGGCCACCCGTTATTCTTCCGGCCGATGGCGCCTGGCGGGCGCCGCGGCCGGCGCCGTCCTCTTCATCGCCGCTGGTGCGTTTCTTTATCAGCAATGGCAGCTCATGCGCCTGCGCTCGCAATGGACAGCCATGGCGCCCAACGTCCGCGATCTCGAAGGCGTCACCCAGCAAATTCATCAGTACCGGCCGTGGTTCGACGAATCCGTGAAAGGATTGACCATTCTGCGCCAGCTCACTACAGCCTTCCCCGAAGATGGTGTCGTCACGGCCAAGAGCGTCGAGATTCGCGACCTGAACACGGTGACATGCACGGGTACGACGCGCGACCACCAGTCGCTGCTGAAGACGTTGGAGAAGTTGCGTGCTGGCGCCGGTATTTCCGATGTCCGACTCGTCTCCATTCGCGGCACGAAAGCGCCGCTGCAGTTCACATTCGATTTTCATTGGTCTGAGGGAGGGAAAAGTGAAAATTAAGAATCGCCAGCAACTCCTTATGATCCTGGCCATGGCAGTGGTGGCGCTGTTTGTCGCCGACAAAGCCATCCTCTCGCCGTTGGGCAAACTCTGGACTGAGCGGGCGAAGCAGATAGCGGAGCTGCGCCGGAAAGTGGAGAACGGGAGTCAGTTGGTGCGCCGCGAACAAAGCCTGCGCGGGCGCTGGGAGCAGATGCGCCGAAAGACGCTGCCGAATAATCCTTCCCTGGCCGAGCAACAGGTCCTTGGCGCTTTCGACCGCTGGTCCCAAACTAACCGGATCAGCATCACGTCAATCAACCCGCAGTGGAAACACGATGCGGACGATTACATGACCCTGCAATGCCGCGTCGAAGCGGCTGGCACGCTCAGTTCGCTCAGCCACTTTCTCTACGATATGGAAAAGGGCTCTCCGGTCTTGAAATTCGAAATCGTCGAGCTGAGTGCGCGTGACAATGAAGGTCAGCAGCTCGCCTTGGGCTTGCAAGTGAGCGGGCTGGTGTTGACACCACAGGAGAAACAACCATGAACCTCGACAGAAAAGCTCCAAATCCCAAGCTCCAAGCTCCAGAGAAGCCCCAATCTCCAAGCCTCAACGGGCGAGGGTTGAGGGTCGCTCGTTGCGGGGAACGCAGAAGGTACAAGTCATCGAAGTTGGATATTCGATGTCCGGTGATGCCCCTGCTTCTTCTCGGACTTTGGACTTTGGACTTTGGACTTTGGATTGCCGATGCCCAGTCCACCAACACTCCCGCCCGCTTCGATTATTCCTCCTTCCGCATTGTCACGGATCGGAACATCTTCAACCCACGCCGCTCGACTCGATACGTTCGACGGGAACGTGGATCTGGAACCGCCATCAGGGCTGAATCATTCGCCTTGGTCGGAACCATGAGTTATGAAAAAGGCTTGTTTGCTTTTTTCGATGGCAGCAGTTCCGATTATCGCAAGGTCTTGAAGCAGGACGAAACCATTGCCGGGTTCAAGGTGGCTGCGATCCAGCCTGCGTTTGTAAAGCTGGCGTCGCCCAGCAACCAGGTCGAGCTACGCGTAGGGATGCAGTTGGCACAGGGCGAAGAAGGCGAGTGGCGCGTGTCGGAGAGATCGGAGACCGCCGCGCCAAGCGGTTCTTCGCGCTTTTCGGCCCCGGTTGGTTCGCGCCGACCGGCCGGTTTTGGGGAGCAAAGCGCTCTGCCTGGCGCCCCCGGCGGCGAGTTACAGCCTGCGCCCACACCTGATGGAGGCACGCCGCCCTTGGACGTGGCCGACCCGCAAGAGCCCGCCACCGCCGAAACGGCGGCGCCTCCAAGCGGGAGTGGAAACGATGTGCTTGAACGACTTCGGCGCCGGGCCGCCGCTGAGCGCGGCGAGAACCCGCAATGAAAAGACACGGACGAAACCCTGGTTTGAATTAATCTATGAACGTAATGAGACTATCGATTCTGACGGCGGTGTTTGCCGCCGCAACATCCGTCGTGCTCGCGCAATCGGCAGCGGCCCCCGTGGCGAAGCCTGACGCCCAAAGCAATTCCAATGTTGCCGGCGCCGCCCAGCCAAACGCTCCTGCGGCCACACCCGAGGCTGCGCCGGCCGCGCCCGCCGCATCAGCCTCCACCAATCAGCCGACAGCACCCGTGGACAAAGCTGCGGTGTTGCCAGCCCAAACAACCGAGACGGCCGCCTCGACGCCGACCGCGAAAGTTGCTGTTGAAAACGGGACCAATGTTCTGCGCATGAATTTCCGCGGCGCATCGCTGGAGCAGGTGCTGAATTATTTCAGTGAAGCCGCCGGATTCATCATCAACCTCAAGCCGGGCACCTCGGTCCGCGGCAAGGTGGACTTGTGGAGCAACGAGCCGCTGACGCGGGAGGAGGCTCTGGACTTGCTCGATACCGTGCTGGTTCAGAATGGGCTGGCTGCCATCCGCAACGGCAAAGTCCTGACGATTGTGGCTCGCGATGAAGCCAAGACCCAGAACATACCGGTGATCCAGGGCAGCGACCCCGAAACCATGCCCGTGAGCGATCGCGTCGTCACTCAGATCATCCCGGTGCGGTACGTCGAAGTCGCACAGTTGGTCAAAGACCTGCAGCCGTTGGTTTCCATGCAAACGTCGATCACGGCGAATGAAGCGGGCAACGCGCTTGTCATCACCGACACCCAGGCCAACATTCGGAAGGTCGCCGAAGTGGTTAAAGCGATCGATATGGGCGCCGAGGATGTGACCGTCGTCAAGGTCTTTCACCTGCAACACGCCGATCCGACGGAAACTGCGGACCTGCTCACCAACCTGTTTCCCGATGACACCCGCACCGGCGGTAATCAATCTCCAATGCAATTTGGCGGCCCAGGTGGATTTATTCGTCGCATGATGACCGGCGGCGGCCCTGGTGGAACCGGCGCCACCGGCGGCAGCAACAGTCAAAGCTCGCGAATCCGAAAGCGCAACCGGGTCGTTGCGGTCGCGGATCCGCGCACGGGCTCAGTAGTCGTCACCGCTACAAAGGTCCTAATGGATCAGATTGAGGATGTGATCACGCAGTTGGACCCCGACCCGGCCAACACGCGAGGAGTGGCGATTTTCCCGGTGCAAAATGCTGAACCGCAGGAGGCACTGCAGGTCCTTCAGGATATGTTTAATAAAACGGGCACGCCGCAAAATAACCGAAGCACCTCCAGCCAGAATAACCCGCTGCTGAACCGAAGCACGACCCAAAACCAGCAAACCACCTCTGGCTCCAGGTCAACCTCCATGACCCCAGGCTCTCGGGGCGGCGGCATAGGAACCTTCGGGCAATAGGCTGTCATAAATCCAGAAAGGCAAAATCATGACCCACCAACATTCCACCGAGTCTTCGAGGCAGGCTGCTGCAGTCTCGAACGATATCCCATTTCTGCGCACTGCTTCCCCTCACCCCAACCCTCTCCCCAAGGGAGAGGGAGACGCGCGGTCTGCCCAGAGTGCGACCGGGCGCTCGCAAAAAGTTTCGGCGCGGCGGGAGATGCGTCCTCTCGCTAAGGGAGAGGGTTGGGGTGAGGGGGAAGCGACTGCCCGAGGCCTTTTGTTCAGGAAGCAGGAGTGGCGCGCTCACTTTGTGCTACTCGTGGTAGTTTGGTTGCTCACCGCGCTGGAGGCGCGCGCTCAATTCCCACCCGGCGGCTTCGGCGGCGGCGGCGCTGGGACCGCAGCCTCGTCCGCACGCCGGACCAGCACCCGCACTTATCCCGCCAACGGAGACGTCGGTGACGCGGTGATCTCGATCGATCCCGAAACCCGCAGCCTCATCGTCATCGCGGATGAGAAGACCCGCCAATATATTTCCCAGGTCGTTTCGAACCTGGACCGGCCCAAACCGCAGGTGCTGATCAAAGTCGTGTTTCTCGAAGTCACGCACAATGACTCGTCGGACATCGGCATCGAGGGATCGTATAACAACAACCGGACCGCAAATCCACTCACGACCGGTTTCATGACCAATTTCACTGTGTTGGGTGCGGGCACGACGAATGCCGGCATCTTTCCCAGCAGCATCACTCCAGTAACCAAAGGCTTCGCCGGGTCCAATATCTTCGGCCTCGCCAATTCAGGAAGTCCTGCCGGCTTGTACCAACTTTTTGCCCAGGATTATCAGGTCACCTTGCGTGCAATCGCTGAGTCCGGGAAGGCCAAGGTCCTCTCCCGGCCTTCTGTGGTCGCCCGCAACAATCAGCCGGCCACGATTACCATCGGCCAATCGGTGCCCTTGATCACAGCCGTGCGTTTCGACAATTTCGGCAACGCGATCAATTCTGTAAGTTACCAAAGCGTCGGCATTATCCTGCGCGTTACCCCCTTCATCACGAGCAATGGCCTGGTGGAAATGATTCTCTCGCCGGAGCAGTCCGAGCTGGTGTCCGATCGCTCTCAGTGGGTCGCGATCTCGAGCGGGCCGGGCGGCACTGTCACCGCGCCGCTCATCAATTCCCGCTCCGCCGATACGGTGGTTGTCACGCCGGATGGTCAAACCGTGATTATCGGCGGCTTGATGGAAGACTCGAAAGCCGAGACCGAAAGCAAGATTCCTTTGCTCGGCGACATTCCGTTTTTTGGAAACCTGTTCAAACACAAAACCAAGAACGGCGCCAAAACTGAACTGCTCATTTTCCTCACGCCTCATATCATTCAGGCTCCAACCGAAGTCGCGGCCCTGACGGAGAGTGAGCGGGCCAAGTCCGACGCTGCCAAAGGGTTGACCGAGCAGGAGTTGAATAAGTACCTGGACACGTTGCCCAGGAAGGAACCAGCCCCGCCGGCCAAAGGGTCGCCCAAAAACAAATAAGACGTTCATGGAACTGAGCCGCCGAAGTGCAGTGGTTTATGCCCTGCTGCTCGCCGCCTGGGCCCTGGTGGCCGGCTGGCAAATCGAGGAGCATCTTCGGTTCAAGGATTACGCCCGTACCGCGCTGCGGAACCGTTCCAAAGACATCGCGGATACGCTGGGCGCCTCGATCCGCGGGCTCCAATTCCGCTCGGGAGCCGTCTTCGGCGACCGCCTGCAACCGGTGCTGGATGAACTGGTGAACGGGCGCACCAACGAGTTGGAAAGGTCCGCCGAGGTTCTTGGGGTCGTGCTCCTGAACGCTGCCGGCAAAGCCGTAGCTTCGGCCGGTCGGCCAATCGATCTGGAACAGCAGGATATTCGGCAGGCGGGTGAACGCTGGGGGTTGCGCAGCGTGACGGTTGTCTATCCTATCGAGGGCGCCAGCGTGTTGCAGGAGGGCGTAACCAATCCGCTTGCGCCGGTGCTGCTGCCCCCTCTTACCAATTCCATGCGCGAAGGCGGACGCGGACGCCGCGAGCCCCGGCCGCCGGAAACCGATTCGTCAAATGTGCTGAACCGCGCCGCCGGTGGGCCGGCCCTGGGCGCGCGCGGTGGCCCGCCGCCGGAGGACGAATTCCGACCCAAACGCCCCTTTTGGGCACGCCGGCTCAACGAGCAAGAGTATCAGACTTTGATCGAACAAAGGGAGCTGCATGGACTGGCGCTGGCAATGTCCACAGTTTCATTCCGGGCTGCTGATTTGCATGATCTTTGGCTGCGGTTTGTGATCGCATTCTTTGCCAGCGTCTCGGCCCTCGGCTCCGGTGTGGCCTGGCGCAACCTGTCAAAATCCTCCGAGCTGCAGATACGGCTGGTGCGCGCCAGTGAATTAAATACGCACCTCAAGGAAATGAACCTGGCGGCCGCCGGCCTGGCGCACGAGACACGCAACCCGCTCAACATCATTCGCGGCCTGGCCCAAATCATCTCCCGGCGCGAGGACGCCCCGCCGGAGATTCGGGAAAAGACGCGCGGAATCATCGAGGAAACGGACAAGGTCACCGCTCAGTTAAACGAATTTATCAATTACTCACGTCCGCGCGAGGTGCGCCGCACGTCACTCGCCCTCAATTCCGTTGCCAACGAAGTCGCCCGCGCTTTGACTCACGACCTGGAAGAAAAGCAGATCGTGCTGGACGTTTCGGGCGAGCCGCTCCGGGTCGAGGCGGATGAACAACTCTTCCGCCAGGCGCTCTTCAATCTCATACTCAATGCCATTCAGGCGGTGGACGGCTCCGGGCGCATTGATGTCGTCACGGCTCGGCAGACCGCCTCCGAAGCCAGCCTTGAAGTCCGCGATAACGGCCCCGGCGTTCCGCCAGAGCACCGCGCCGAGATTTTCAAGCCCTACTTTACCACGCAAAAGACCGGCACGGGCCTCGGCCTGGCCGTCGTGCAGCAGATCGTGCTGGCCCACGGCTGGGAAATCGAATGCCTCGCCAACGACCCCCGCGGCGCCGTCTTCCGCATCACGCATCTGAAATTGGCGGCGTGAAGCCAGGTCTTTAAGCGGTCATTCCAGGAGTTTACTTCCCAAGCGTAAAGGTGAAGGAGATGCCATAGTAGGCGCCTTCCACCTCCGTGCCGGAACGGACCGCTTCGTGGTGCATATAGCCGGCATGGATGGACATACTAACGGCGCGGCTCAATGGAACTGTGGCCGCCAACCCGTACTCGTCGCGGTTGAAATCGGGGTTCCCCAGGTAGATGATTTCCGGCCCGACCTGGATGCCCGTCCGGTTGCCGTACATCAGCGGTCGTGCCTGGACACGGTACATCTTGTTCACGGTGGTGTAGAAGGCGCTGAAACTCATGTGGACCTTGTCACTGGGATTGGCGGCAGCACTGAAATCCGTCTTAAAACCAAAGTCGGGGAACCGGCTCTTAAAACCCTGATCGTATTCCGTGTGGCGATACTGCGGGCCCAGGTACAGACTGAAGCTGCTCTTATCCGAGGTGACCGCATAGCCCAGCAGGGTTTCCGCACTCGGGGCGGTGGCATGGACAGTTCCAACCGCGGAGCCGAACTTATACTGGAGGCCGTCCCCCGCGACCTTCAGACCTAAACCATTATCCAGGTTGCCCCACAACGGCACCTTCACGATGGCATAGGGAAAACTGAAGTATTTGCCTCCTTCCCAACCGATGAGCGTCTTCCAGGGCGCTCCGGCCTGTCCTGACTGCGCCTCAATCGGCGACGCTTGGGAATCCTCTATTTGCGCCCACGCAGGTGGAGGGGAGAAGGACAGAAGCAGCAGGAGTAGGATGGGAGGTGTAGCATGAATATTAGTTCGCATGGTTTTCCTGAAGGTGATTTTTGACTCCTGCTAACTCTTTTGGAAATGCAGGAATCACGTTTTTTGTTCTAGCGCTTGCGCGCGGCAGGGAATCACCTGCTCGTATAGGGTCATCGGCACGCATCATCTCTTTGCCTCGCAGAATGTCAAGTCTCCCCATTTCATGATGTAGGAGCATCCATGTGTTCGACCTCGACGACGCGCGTGGGTCTGCGTGCCAGGTACTCCGGATAGCTCCCGCGGTAGCCCAGCAGCCGGGCGATCGGGGCGAGAATGGCGAACAGAACCCGCTGCACCACCCGCGGCGGACGGGTAAACCAAACCACGTCGTCGAACTCCCGCGCGAAGACGGCCAGTTGCAGGAGCTTGGGCATCCCCTTCCGATTGACCTTGCCGTCCTGGGCCAATCCGAACGCGTTGAGGATCATCTCCTCGAAGCGGGCGGCCGGCCGGATCTCAATGCGGACGAGGGCCTCCTCCGGACCCGCGTTCCACCAGGCGTGCGTCATCCCCGCAGGGGCGATCAGTGTTTTCCCCAGCTCCCCGACGACGTCCTGCCCCGATAGCCGAATCCCGACCTGCCCGCGGAGGGGAGTGAACCGCTCCTCGATCGCCGGGTGGAGGTGTTCGCCCATCACCGCGCCGCCCGGACGGACGTACAGATCCACAGCCAGCAGTTCGCCGCCGGTCTCGTCCGTCCCGATGCGGATTACGGCACGCTCACCGGTCACGGGGTTTTCATAGACGTCGCCAGCTTTCGACATACCGCCTCCGGGGAATGACCTTATTCCTTGCGCGGATCGTCGGCCGCGTTGACGTAATGGATATCGAGCGGTCCCATGCCATGCACCTGGATGATTGTCTGGCCCTTGGCCCAGACGAATTGGCGCGCGCCCTTTGGCATCCGGATGAAAGAGCCGGCGCCCAGCTCGGTCACCGCGGCCGGGTCGAATTTCTCCCCCAGGCCCATGACTAACACGCCTTGGAGGATCGTCATGTACTCATCCGTCGAATGCCAATGCGGCAGAGTCTTGTAGCCGTCCGGCACTTTCATCCGAGTGGTATAAGGACCTGACTTCGAAGGATCGCCCCTGAGGGGCGCGACCTGTGCGCCTTCGGAAAAGGAGGGCGGAGCCGGCGCCCATTTGATTTTGTCCGCCGGAACCATAACCTCTTCCTGGTCGCCGGCAACGCCGGGCTTCTCTTCTCGCCTCGTCATAGAAACAACTGTTAAGGTGAAAGCTCCAGCACATCGTGCGACGAGGTATGGAGGTCCAGGCGCTTGTCCAACAAGGGCATGGCCCCTGACGATGATACCATGCCGCTCACAAAGTGCAGCCGATTGCCCAGCACGGCGCCCGCGACACCATGGCGCGGCATCGGCATGGAGGGCATTGCGGTCCAGGTATCGGTAGCGGGATCATAAGCCTCCACGGCCCGGAAAGCACCCACGAGTTGGTCGGTTGTCACCTCACCGCCCGCCACGTAGATCTTGCCGACATGCACCCCGCAGCAGCCGCCGCTGCGGGCGGTGGGCATCCGCCGCTTCGGAGCACTCCACATGTCGGTTGCGGGATCGTATTCCTCCACAACGTCCGTGTTGGTGCCAACGGTGATGAAGGCATGCCCCGTGCGCCCGCCGATCACGTAAATCTTGCCGTGGACGGCGCCGGCGAAGGCATGGTTGCGCGGCAACTCCATCGGTCTGCGGCTTTCCCACTTGTTCGCCGCGGGATCGTACACAGCGTTGATGCTGAGGACACGGGCGGGACCGAAGGCAATGAAGGATTCCTTGGCCCCTTCCACTGTGGTCACGCCACCGATGACATAGATCCGGCCCCCGCTTTCCACCGCTACGGCCGAGCCGCGCTTATCAGCCATTGGTGTCAGCGCCTTCCACGAATCCGCCGCCGGATCGTACTCCCAGGCGTTATCGATCGGCACCCAGCCGAAGTCGGCCTGGCTCTTGTCCGCGAACACAAAGCCGCCAAAGAGGTAAATCTTTCCTTGATAAGCAACCGACGCGGGGTGATGTAGCGGCTGCGGCAGGCCTTTTTTCTCCGTCCATTTGTTGCTGCTCGGGTCGTACTCGAAGTTGCCCGCAAGACTCTTGTCGCCGTGGATGCCGCCCATCACGTACATCTTGCCGTTCACGGCGGTGCCGTACCACTCTTCGGCCGGTTCTGGGAAGGCCGCGGCCTTGGTCCAGGGTGATTCCGGAAGCTGCTGAGCAAGCCCGGTTGTTGCCACGAGCAAGACCGCGGCGACTGCAGTACAAATGGCAATTCTGCGCTGAATCACTGGCGACATATTAGGCTGTTTGTTCATGAGCTGCGTCCTTTTTTTCGGTTCCTTTTTTGGTTATCGGCCGGCCGCCCTGTGTCAATCCTTTGCCTCCGCCAGGAGAAAGGCTGGATCGTTAAACGGCTGACTGCCAATCTGCAGCCAGCGGACCCAGCCCTGCGCGTCGATGACAAACGTGCCGTGCAGCGGCTGGTCGGCGAAATCCACACAGCGATAGGCCTTGAAAACGGTCAGCTTCGCATCCGACAGTAGCGGAAAGGGAAAGCCGCCCCAATCCTTCTGGTACTCGGCTTGCGATTCTCTGAGATTGTCCAGAGACTCGGAACAAATGGCAATCAGTTTAATGCCGGCGTCGCTAAACTTGCGGGCATTCGCTGCCAGGCGGGCGAGGTGCTCCACGCAATGGATGCAACTGCGACCCCGGTTGAAAATCACCACGACTGGCTGGCCCTTGTACTGGCTGAGCGCCATGTTCTTGCCGGTCGTGTCAGGCAGGTTCCAGGCGGGGGCAGCCGAGTACTGCCCGCGCGCGCCTTCGGGGTTACTGCCGCTTTTCGACATCCTCCCGGCGACAGGACTGCGCTTGGCAGGGGACTCTTGGGCGGCGAGCGCCGCGACCGGCAAAGCCGCGGAGGCGAGGCTGCTCCCGACCGCCGCCAAAAAGTGGCGACGCGCGCAGCCTTCTGTAGCTGGCGTCGTGGCCAGATCGTTTGGCTCAAGAGAGGTCTTCTCCGCGGTGAGGGCAAATGGTGGATTGTTTTTCAATAAAACATGTTTCAGAGGCGTCAGCCGTCATTGCCCCGAGCCACCCACGGGAAGGGTCAGCACCGGGCCTTCTTTTGTCGCCTTGGAAAGGTTGACACGCGACATCATCAGCATCAGGCTGAAAGTTCTTCTGCTCGGAATATCCCGTTCATCAATGTAGTACCAATAGCCGTGATACTTGACGGCAACAAGACTGTTCTTAGGCTTCAGGCCCTGTTTGGTGGAAGAGACACTGAACAATCCAAGAGCGAGGGGTCAGAGGCCGAGATTCTCCGTATCGTACGCGTAACCGAGCTTGCGGTGGTCGAGGACGTTTGCCACCCTGCATATCTCCGGAGCCACACGGTCGAAGGGCCGCAGAGGTGTCTTCAGGCCGGGAACCTTTGCCAGCATGCTTCCCGTCTTGGGAATCTCCTTTTCAGGCACATAAACGCGGCCATGGCGGGCCGACCAGTCCACCCACATTTTGTCAACCATGCTGTGGTGCAGCCAGAATACCGGATCGGCCGCGCCGGTGAGCAGCACGAGTGTTCCCCGCTGCAGGTGATCGCCCTGCTTCCACGACCCCGAAACGTAAAAATGCACGGCGGCATGCATGCGTGTGTAGGGATGAGGCCCGCCTATGAATTCCTCGACGCCGTCGGCGCTGCATTTTTTGCCCACAATCCCGTTTACCCCTTCCAGCCACTGCCGAAAACTCTTGTTGACATCGGACGTGATGCCGTATGGGGCGACGTCGAAATCCTTGATCTCCAGTGCCCTGGCCACCTCTTCTGAGGTGGGCATGTGACAGTCCAGCCCGGCCTCATTTATCCCGTAGGCGCGCTGCAGCCAGCGAGATTGGCCGGGATCATCGCTCGGAGCGGAGAGCACCTCGAGCTGCCACTCGCCTTTGCGGAACGGCCCCGTCGTGACCACGTAGTTCTGTTCCGGAACGCCCACTTTGGGACCCATGAAATCGTCAGCGAACACCGCATCCAGCGCGGCTGGGTCCGCCCAGTCCCAGTACGGAACAGTCAACGGCTTGCCACTGACCGCTTCCAACGCCTGCTCGAAGACCTGCAGCAGCATTCGATGCCAGGGGACAAAGGCGGGCATGTGATGCGACGGCCAGGGTGTATCCGGGTGTTCGGCCCGGGGACAGCACACGGCCATGAAATGCCAGCTCGTGAATTGGTCGAAGTAATTCAGGCGTGTGTCGTAAGGCGACTTTACCTTCTTCAGCTTGTGAAGGGCTTCGATGTACTCCTGCTTCTCGGCGGCGGTGAGTTTGGTTACGGCTTTGCGGATGCGCAGGGACTTGGAGTCGGGACTGTGCTTGGCTGAAGACTCTTGGGCGGCAAGCGCCGTCACCGGCAACGCCGCGGCGGCGAGGCTGCTGCCCACTGCGGCCAGGAAGGTGCGGCGTGTCAAGCTTTCGGTGGGTGGCGCCGAAGCCGGGCAGTTTAATTCAAGGGAGGTCTTTGCTACGGTTGTCGATTGCGTTTTCATAGGGTTTGTTGGGCGCGATACTCTTGTCTCGTTGGCAACATTTCAAAAGAGAATTTTAGCCGGAAAGGCTCTCGGTGTCATAGGCGTATCCAAGATCGTGGTGGTTAAGCACGCTGGCGGGCGTGGCGCTCTTCGGGGAAACCCGGTCAAAGGGCCGCAGAGCCGTCTTTCGCCCGGGAACGGCTACCAGGGCGTTGCCGCTCTTGGCGATGGGGCGCTCCGGCAGATATTGCCGTCCGTGCCTGGCCATCCAGTCGGCCCAGACTTTGTCAATGAAACAGTGGTGCAGGAAAAACACGGGGTCGTTCGGGGAGGTGTGGGGCTTCAAGGAACCGAACCAAACCTGATCCCCTACGGTAAAGTTGCCGGCCACGAAGTAATGCACGCGGTTGTGAAGCATGAGCGTCGGGGAGGGGCCGGGAACGGGTTGCTCGACTCCATCACTGCTGCAGACCAGCCTTTCGAAGCCGCTCCAGCCTTCGAACCGGCCACGGAAACTGCGGTTGGGGTCCGCTGAAATGTCGAATGGTTCTGCGTCATAAGCGTCCAGCGCCAGGGCCTGGTCCAACTCTTGTGCGGTTGGCAAAGCCGGCGCAATAGATTTGTAGAAATCGTTCCCCGCCACACCGTAAGCCCGCACCAACTCGCGGGACTGCCCCGGATCATCACTGGGAGCGGAGCGGACATTGAGCGGCCAGGTGCCTTTGCGAAAAGGCCCGCTCGTCACCACGTAATGCTGGTCGGGCTCGCCCCGGCGCGGTCCCATGAAGTCGTCAGCGAAGACGACATCCACCGACGCCGGCTGGGTCCAATTCCAGTAGGGAAGCGCGATGAGTTTACCGGTGACCTTTTGCAGTCCTTGCTCGCAGTGATAGAGCAACAGGCGATGCCAGGGCAGAAAGCCGGGGCTGGAATGAGCGGGCCAGGGAGTGTCGGGATGCTCCTTGGTCGTGCAACTCAGCGAGAGCAAATGCCAGCGCACCAGTTGATCGTAGTAGCTGAAGTTTGATTCGAATGGCGAGGGAGTTCGCTTCAGCTTGAGGAACGCATTAACTAGCTCGGCCTTCTCGGCGCCGCTCAGGTCCATCACATTGCGGCGGACCTGCAGCGGTCGAGCAGCGCGGGCGGCCGCGTCGGCCGACCAGGCGGCGCTGGCGAGTGTCGCGCCCGCCGTCAACAGAAATCGGCGGCGCGTCCAGCCTTCACAAATTGGTAACCTGGCCGGACGGTTTGCTTCGGGAGAGATCGCTTCTGCCGGAGCGCGGCTAACGGAGGTTTGGGTTTTCATCTGGGTTCGTTGGCCGCGAGTCTTTGCAGGTTTCACATCAGGGTCAAGCTATTTGTCGGCGATTTTGAGGTGCTTGCGTGGCCCTTCCGCACTCGAGGTGTCACGACACGACGAAGGCAGTCCAGCGTTAGTAATTTATCCGTGGACGTCTCGCGCGGCTGCTCGCGAAGTCATTCTTCTGGGATGTGAGGTAGGGGCGCCGTGCGCGTTCTTCTCTATCTTTAGTCGTATGTGTAGCCGAAGGTCTCGGCGGGAAGCGCCATGTCGCCGTGCGTTAGTGGCGCAAAGGGCCACACAGGATCGTCTATGTTCACCCCTCGTGGCCCGCCGGAGATCGGCAGATACTGGTAGTTGTGGGCTTGCCACCACATCTCCGCAATGCGGTCGATATTCGCATGGTGCAGCCAGAAGCACGGGTCGTTAGGCGATGTGGAGACGTTGGCCTCATGCCCAAAGACGAGTCTCCCGTCCTGAAAGAAAATCCCGCCGATGTACGCGTGCCCCTCAGCGTGAGGGCGGAGGGCCCGCACCACTTCCTTGTAGAAGCCGTTCTCACAAGTGTTGGGCAGGCCGTCCGTATCCATGGCCGCGCGGAAGCTCATGGTGGCATCGGCGGTGAGGTCCCACGGGGCGACATCGTAGAACGGAGCGCGCAGCGCGGCCTGAACTTCCTGGGCGCTGGGAGGATGGATCGGGGGGAATGGGCCGCTGAGCCCCACTGCTCTCACGAGATCTCGCGACTGCCCTGCGGCCAGGTCCACCCAGGTGAGAACGTTGATGGGCCATTGGCCCCCCCTAAACGGTCCGGAAGTCACGACGTAGTCCGGCGGGGCGCCGCTGGGCCCCATGACGTCATCGGCGAGCATGGCGGCTGTCGATGCTGGATCGGGCCAGTCCCAGTACGGTATTCCGATCGGTTTTCCCGACACCACCGCCAGGGCTTCCTCGAACTCGAGCAGGAACGCGCGATGGAACGTGATCAGATCGGGCCCATCATGCCCCCAACTGCGCTGGCCAGTCTCAATGCTGAAGCACGTGGTCTTCATCATGTGGCGGCCGACGAAATAGTCGTACCAGTTGCCCACTCCGTAACCGGTCGGCGAGGGCGTCACCTTGAGCTTCAGAATCGCCGCGACAAAGTCGGCCTTCTCCTGCGCAGTCAGGTCCTTGATGTTCTTGCGGCGGCGCGGGTGACCGCGGCCCCGGACATGCAACGGGAACAGTCCATTCAGCGTCGGCACCGTTTGTGCCGCTCGCTGGCCAAGCTCGCCGCTGCCTTGTGCGCCAGCCCACGACGAAGCTGCCAGGAGTGCCGTGCCGAGCACGGACGCTTGGGCGAGGAAGTCTCGCCGGGCCATGGTTTCCGTGGCTGCTGTGCGCTTCTGTGTCGAGGTTTCCCTCGGCTTGATCATTTTCGGTTCTTTCATAGCTTTTCTCCGTTCATTCTAATCTTCCTATCAACAGTTCTTAGTTCACTCTGCTGGGGCGACTGCTTCGCGTTCGGGCCGCTGGGAGGCTACTTCTTGGGCGGGTTGACGACTTGCACCTTCAAGGTGGCCGCGTCGTTGCTCGGGGTCGGGGCGCCGTCAGGCTCTATCACCTGGGCGAAGAGGTCGTGCCGTCCGAGCCGTGTCGGGATCCACCCAAGCCAGACAAATCGTCCCGTCTGCGCCGAGAGCCCCCGGACGAACTTCTGGGCGATCAGCTCTCCATCTTGTAGTGGGTCGCCGTCATAGAGCAGAACCGTATAGTAGCCAGGGTCAGTTACGTCCGACTGCACGTCCACGCGCAATTCGATCGGCTGGCCGAACTCCGCGGTCACCTCCTTCGTCTTTAACTTGCCGTTGCGCGCCCTGGCCGCCAGCGCGTCCTTAAGCAACTTCGCCTGCGGCGCGCGGCCGACGCCGGGCGGCTGGCTGACCAGCGGCATGTAGAGCTCAGCCAGGCCCCAGCCTTCGTTGTTCTGCCCGGGGTCAACCCCGACCGGCAACGGATTCCCGTCCCGATCTACCCCAGGATATTGCCGGTTGGGATCCTCACTCTCGTAAATTTCGCCTGGCAGCGTATTGTCGGGGTCCAGCACGACGTAGATGCGGTAGTCGGCGTAGGCACCGATGGCAGGCGCTGGGACCGTAGCCGCCGTGTCCCAGACGACCTCCGCCTCCGTCACACCCAAAGGGCCAAGGAAGGGGACAATCGTCTCCCCGATCGGTATGCGCGGGCCGCTCTCGATCTGTGTGGATGGATCGAAGGCGATCGCCTCGAATCGGACCGTGAGGCCGGAGAAGGACTGGCCCGTGCTGTAGTTATAAACGCGGACGGCCATCCGCACCCGGTCACCGTAGTTCGGGGCTTGGGTGAGCAGGTCGTAACCACCCGTCACTTCGTTCGGCTCGTACCGCCGAAGGAAGAAGCCCCGAATCTGCTTGCGCGAGGCCCCGACGTTGGGCCTCCATCCCTCGAACAGGGTCAGGACGTAGTGCGGCACGAAGCGGAGGGGCAGGTTGAGCGCCGGGTCGTACTGCCGACCGTAGATTGTGGCCCAGAAATTCCTCCCGCTCGCACTGCCGGCGACATCGCAGTTGTGGGTCACTTTGCCCGTGCCGTTCTCCGCGAGGTAGAAGGTCGGATAGAAGGCGTACGCCGTCGCTGAGGAGCCAGCAAGCTGGGGCTTTTGGAGTGTGATGCCCGTCGAACTGGTCTGCGTCCTGTTGGCCGTTGTGGAATTGGCCCAAGAATAGGCGTTATCGAAACCGAACGAGCCCGTCGCCTTGAAAAACAGAGACGCCCCAAACGGTTTGAATTCAGTACCCCACGTGGAGGCCACATCAAGACTATAATTGAACGTGGATTGGGAAGAGAGCGTCGAGCCGCTGGTGAAACCGTTCTGGTAGGTAAGGCCGATGCTCCCGACATTGCCGTCCACGAACTGCTGGATACCGGAGATGAAGGGCTCGCTTGAGTTAAGGCCGTTGAGGGTATAGTCCCCGAGATCGCTCGGGCTTTGCGCCGCGTAGAATTGGGGGTAGGAGAGGATGTTGCCGTTCTCATGCACGGGTTGGTACCAGTCGAAATTAAGGCCACCGCCGTAGAAGGTGACGGATGGCCCAGGCATGAGCAAGTCGTAGAAGACGTTTGCCGAATTGCTTTGGACGTCGGTGAGTGACGACCCGTAAACCCGATAGCGCCAGAGGTCAAAAGTCTGAAACCGGCCCTGGAGGTGGTCGTCCTTGGTGGTCTGGTTCTCCACCTGGACCTGCCTGCTGGCGTAGCTCGAATTCAGGGTGGACTGGTTGGCCTGGTAGTTGTAAGCCGACCGGAACGCAAAGTAGTTGCTCGAGTTCACATCAACTGAGATCGCTGCCACGTCACCGATGCCTACTTCACGCTTAAACCCGAAGGCTAAGCTGACGTTAACGCCTGCCCGGCCACCGAAGCTTTGGCTGGTCGAGTCGGTGCTGGTCGTATTATAGTTGATGCCCTTCGAGTCGGTGAGCGCGACGTAGAAGCCATCTACGCGGCTGACGTTGCGAACCAGGCCGGAGGCCTGGTCGTACCAGGCATGCTTGGGCGGCTCCTGGAGCACGAAGTCCAACTGTGGGAGGCTTGAAACCACGAAATGCGTCGGCGCACCCAGATACATCGAATCCCCGTCGGCATCGAAGGCCACCACGGGCAGGCGGTCATTCCCGGGCGGGGTCGAGGGCAGCGGCAGCACGAGGGCCGAGGCCACCGCGTTCGAGGCAGGGTTGATTAAATACGTGACGCTGCGGTCGGCGGAGCCTTTGCCAGATCCCGAGATGGGGCCAGAAGACTGATCAACATTCACCGCCAGCGACCAGACCGGACTCTGCGGGTTCGCGTTGCCGACGAAGCCTCCTGCGGCGAGCGAGAATGTGCTGTTTATCAACTCGAGGTAGATGTCGGAGCCCATCTGCGAGATCGTCGCCAGGTTGGTCGAAACCGAGTAGAGCCGGATCGTAACGAGGGGAGCGGAGGCGCTACGGCTACCGTATCCGTTGAAGCCCAGAGCGATCTGCCGCCGTTTGAAGGAGCCGGGGTTGCTCGGATCGAACTGGAAGAGTCCGGGCACGACCTGCACCCGAGAATACGGATAAAAAGCTGCGTAATAGCCGGTTGCCAAGGGCACGCCTGCCGATTTGAACGTCAGGTTAAGGTTTGGATCAGATTGGAAAACAGAGAAGACTCCGAAAAACGTAAACGCGGTGTAAGTCCCGCCTAACGGATTAGAGACTTGACGCGCGTCCCAGTCGGACTCGCCGATGACCAGCTCGTCCTTGCCGTCGCCGTCGAGGTCGGCGGCGGCAAGGTTAATGCTCGAAAAATTGTGCTGATTAGGCGACACCGCCCGCGAGCTGACCTCCGTGAGGGTGGGCGGATTCGTCCCGGTGTTGGTGTACCGGAACATCGTCACATAAAGCGTCTGCCCGTCCTGAAGCGCAGCGACGGCGATCTCGTTCTGGCCGTCCCCATCAAAGTCGCCGACCGCGAGCGAGAGAACGTTGTCAGGCGCCAGGATGTTGGACGAAGCGAAGGTGAAAGAGCCGGATGGCACGAGGAAGGACGAGGAGCTGATAGAGTGTGATGCCGTGGCCGTGGTCACGAACCTTGGCTGGGTCGGGTCCGGGTCGGGCGTCGTGTAATTGAGGACGGCCAGGTTGACCCGAAGCAGGCTCGCGCCGGCCGGGCTTGCGTAGCAGACGATCGCTTCGTCATGGTTGACGCCCTCGCTGTCGGGCAGCTTGTCCAGATCGGCGAGCGCAAAGGCGAGGAAGTCGGAAGCGTCTGAAACTTGTGGTTGGAGGATGCTGCCCGGCAAGGTGTAGGTCGCCGGCCCGTTGGTGGTAAAGAACTGCACGGCCACGCTCGAGCCATCACTGCCGCGCTGGGCGTAGGCAAGCCGGTCCTGGTTGGGATCGAAAACCCGCCCGGCGGCCGCGAAGATCTGATACCCTGAGGAAAGCGGACCCTGGACCGACAAGGCGCTGCTGGCGGTCGCGTTGAGGTTGCTGTCGGTCAGGTAGGTGTTAAGGTTCACCGTCGAACCGGAGGGGATCGCCACCGCGAACTCGTCGTCGCGGAACATCGAGTAGTTGGCGGGCTTGCCGATCGGGTCCTTCGTGCCTGGCCTGGACCCGGTCCCCTGGCCGAAGGCGGCTTCCAAGGCCATTAGCGCGACCACCGCCCCGACCACGGCCCGGGCGGGTGGCAAGTGGCGAGTGGCAATTGGCCCGCGGCGTGGTAGTAAGCGGCCCTGGCGCCGGCTCCCGCCAGACTGATCATTTTTCGGTTGTTTCATTAGGTTCTCCTTTCAATCCTGCAGGTTATTCCATTGGCTCATTGACAGCTCAGCCAGAACGCCACTGCGTGAATACGATCTTGAGACATGACATACCGGCTCGGCTCATTGACCGTGACGCGAATTACACAATTGCATGAGGTACTGGTTCGATGCGTTTCAAATGGGGGACGACGTCAGAACAAATCAAGCCGAGTCTCGGCTCTACCGCGCCTTTATCTTTGGGAGACGATAGAGAATTCTTCGTTGGTGCTCACTGACGCCGAGCTTGTTTATACAAATGTTTCGAACGAATGGCAAGCCCATCTGTTCTAGGTATTTTTACGGATTGATGCGTGCCCGCGGTGCCCTCGGCACTCCAAGCGTCACACAACTGTCAAAGCCGGAGTTGAGCAGATTTCCCGTCTGCTCAAAGACGCCGTGCCACCGCCTCGATGCGCCTGTCGGGGACGAACCACATCAGGGCGACTAAGGCGTAGATCGCACAGGAAATCCGCGGCTCCACAAATGCCGACGGGATACCCACGACGTAGAGGAGGGCCGAAGCTTTGCCTTTAAGGTCGCGGCCAATCAGTTGGCGCAATATCGACTCGCTACCTTGCAGGCGGAAGGTGGCCCGCAGCAGGCCGTATGAGGCCACCATCCCCATTAGCAGCACCAGGCCATACGCGGCAGTCGGAATCGGCGCGAAGTGGTTCTCCCCCATCCAACCGGTGGCGAAGGGAACAAGTGAGACCCAGAACAGCAGATGAATGTTCGCCCATAGCATCACACCATCGATTCTCTCGACCAAATGAAAGAAATGGTGGTGGTTGTTCCAGAAAATTGCCAGGTTCACAAAACTGAGCACGTAGCTCGTAAAAACGGCGGCCAACGGCGACAGTCCCCCCAGGGTTGCATCGTGTGGCACCTTGAGCTCCAACACCATGATGGTGATGATGATCGCCATCACGCCGTCGGTCAATGCAAGCAGTCGTTCCTTTTTCATAAGAGTCGCTGAAAGCCGCTGTCAGTACGAGCTGCAGTATCAGCATTGAGCGTTTGCAAACGCGCCCGCAGTTGAGTTAGCGACTTTTATGGAGGCTTCGAACGATTGTCAAGCCTCATTCCGTACGATTTTTCTGACTTGCCTGACGGCTTCAATTTTCACAACTCCTTGTGGCTACAACGTTCTGACGACCTGACGGGTCAAAAACCCCCAAATGCCCCCTTGCCCCATCCTGCCGCTCTTGCGCCTTACGTTTTACGTTTTACGTCTTACGTTTTACCTTCCTACCACCACAAGAAGTCCCGGTTGGGGGGATCGTTGGCATGCGCAGTCATCCAGGCGGTGGAAAGAAACTTGTCGTATTCGGCGTGGGAGTCGCCAAACAACATCATGATGCGGTTTTGCCTCTAAAGTTGTGCCATTGCCCACGCTGCTGGTTGACGTCCCGGTTCGCATGCCAGATCCAGTCGCCCTGAATAATTTTGGTCGTGGGCTTAAGGCTGACTTCCGTCATCTTGATCGGCTTGATGGTCCGGTCACCTTTGGGACCGCAGACCATTTTGACCTGGAAATAGTCAAAAGCAAACTCGGTCAGGTAGCTGTTGCCATATTGGAGGTAGCAATTGGTGCAGTTGACGCCACGCGCGCTGAGCGACCAGTAATCGCCTTGATCCGATGGGCAACGGAAAACTTCCTAACGATTGGCGGCATAGATATTCAGCGGACGCCTTTGGCAAGGGTTGTTACGAACGAACCATATAGGCTCATCCCGGCGTGAGGCAACGCGAACCTCACTTCACTATTCCGGAAGGTACCGGCTGGCCGAGCAGCCGTCTCAGTTTGAGTCCTGTCTCCTCGATCCATTCGCCAGGGGGCAGTGCGTAAGGCCGGAAGGTTTCCAGGTAACCCTCCTTCTCGTTGAAATAGAGCGCGCGGTGCAACCCGAGTGCGCTGGCCTTCGGATTATCTATCAGGCTGGCCGAATCGTTGACGCTCATCTGGAACAGCACGCGCATCTCAAACTCGCTGAGCGCTTTTCGGCTCAAAAAGCGGGTGACATTATTATACGTGTCGCACGAGGCGAGCACGTGGAAGCCCAGCCGGGTACCTTCCGTGATCATCGTATTGAGCAGCGCGGCGGGATTTGGCGGCGCCTCGGCGGCGCTCGCGGAGAAACCAAAATCCTCTTCGTAACGCAATTTGTTGAAGCGCTGCAGACCGTGAATGAAGAGGTACGCGGGCGGAGCGGCGTCCACTTGCTCATCGTCAGTGCGTCGTCTCATGTCGTCAACCAGGCTTTGCATGATCTCCGCCAGGTCACCCGGCTTGGCGAGCTGCACCGGATGCGGAATTGCGCGCACAACGTGCTCAAGGTAATCGCGCGGCGGTGAACCGGGCGGCGTGGCATCGCACAAGACGAACTGTGCGGAACCCAACGGATATTGAGCAGCCAACGAGAGCAGACCTACCGAGAAAATCGCCAAGGTGGCCTCCTCGCGTTGTCCCACCAGGAGCAGATTGTTTCCGCTCTGCCGATGAAAGACGGCTTCGGTCGGCCCTTTAATCGAGTTGGGCGCTCCCAGCCAGATGCGCGCCGCCGTCGGGGGCAGGATGGACTCAGCCTGGAGCAAGGCTTGCAGCGGCACATTCTCGCGCACGTCCGCCGGCGCATTGCCTTCAAACACAAAGGGTCCAGGATAGCGCGTTCCGTTTTGGTCGGCGCGCTGGCGGACCTGTGCGAGGGAGGCATCGCGTTCCGCCTCCGGCAGCCACACGACCTGAAACGGGCTGTTGCCTTCCAGTGTTCCCGCCGTGTCATTGTAGATGCCTTCACCGGGCCGCGAGAGCAGACGCGGAGCGGGGTTGTTGTCGTCCATGATCAGGTAAGCGTCGGCTTCGTTGCACTGCAGCGCGATGCGGACGACCATCTGGCCCAGGGTCGTGCGCGCGACCGTGTAAGCGCCCCCGAGAGTTTGGGAGCCAAGCAGAACATGGATTCCGAAGGCTCGGCCCTGGCGCACCAGCCGATCCAGCAAGAGGGAAGCTGTCTGTGAGATTTTGTCGTCCTCGACGAAAAACTCCTGAAATTCGTCGATGAGGAGCAGCGACCGCGGGAGAGCTTCGGCGCCGCCCGCCCTTTTGTAGCCGGCCACGTCCTGCACGCCGAGCTTGCGGAACAAATCGCCGCGGCGTTTCAGTTCCTCGTCCACCTTCTGCAGCACACTCAGCCCGAACTCGCGGTCGCTTTCGATGGCAACGACGCGCGCATGCGGCAAACGCTGAGCGGCGTAGCACTTGAACTCGACGCCTTTCTTGAAATC
>CAYUPI010000031.1:34241-67460 GCA_964446585.1 uncultured Verrucomicrobiota bacterium | reverse complement strand
AATCCGACAGGCCGCCATCTGTTGGCCGGGCTGGATTCGACCAAGGCGAACGGCAAGTGGCCGCCGCAAGAGATTGTCGATCAAATCCGTCTCACACGCCGACAGGCCGGCGCTGATGGACACATCCATTGGGATATGATGAGTCTCAGGCGGAATGGCGCTTTGGCTTCCGCGCTTGCACGAGAAGTGTATCTTCAGCCAGCGCTCGTTCCGGCGTCCCCGTGGCTAGGGAACGCGCCGGAGGCGAGACCAGAACTGACTGCCCACGGCGGTGGAAAAGAACATCCCTTGAAGGTCAACTGGCTCCCCGGCGACGCCGAACGACCTTGGCTCTGGGTTTTGCAAACGCGGCGCGGCAACGAGTGGAAGACGGAAGTGTTGCCCGCCTTCCAAACTGCGCGCTCCTGGGCGCCGCCATTGCCCGAAGTGATTGCCGTCACCGCCATTGATCGAAACAGCAGAGCAGGTCCCGCAGCAGTGGTCCAAAGACACGACTAGGGAACGCTCCTCAGATTGTAGCGGCGTCTCGTCAGAGCGCCGCCGATCCTAGCTCCGAAGAAAGCGGCTACAGGATTTTGGAAGGGCTGTAAGCCGAATTTTGTCTGCCCCGATTTTACCCGGGGGAGAGAATCATTTGTCTCAGCAGCCAGTACCCGGGACCCATTCCGCTTTGGCGGAAACTGGAGCGGGCCGCTCCGTGGTCCCCTATTTGGCCTTGCACCCGATGTGGTTTTCCGTGCCTCCTCGCTTGCGCTCGGAGCGGTGGGCTCTTACCCCACCTTTTCACCCTTACCCTCTGGGGATTTCAAATCTCCAATTGGAGATTTGAAATCCCCAGAGTCGGCGGTGTGTTTTCTGTGGCACTATCCGTCGGGACGCCTCGCGGCGTCGCCTCCCACGTGTATCCCAAAGTCCCTTGCTCTCGCGTTAGCGGGAGAAGCGGCTGCGGGTTACGCGGCATCGCGCCCAATGGTGTTCGGACTTTCCTCCCCCCCGAAATCTTTCGAGGGAGCGATCCTCCGCCCTTCCAAAATCAGCGGAAATATAACGTCGGGCGAGGGCGAAGGCAAGGAGCAAGGTAGGAAAATCCCAAATTCCAAAACCCAAATCCCAAACAAATCCCGAGCTCCGAAACCACATGAGATTCGAGGCGTCTTGTGATTTTAGAGCTTGGGACTTGGGTTTTGTTTGGGCTTTGGAGCTTGGAGGTTGGAGGTTGCAATTTTGGCTCTTTACTCCGCCACTGCCAGATCCATGTCCCCACTGTAATACAGAATGCGACCGCAGTTACTGCACGTGATCAACTCCTGCTGCGCCTGACAGCTCACCAACAACTGAGGTGGCACCCGCATATGGCATCCACCGCAAACGCCATGCTGTACGCCGACGACGACATTTTCGCCTTTGCTCTTGACCAACCGCTCGTACCGAGCGCGAGCGCTCTCGCCTGCCGCGATGGCCAGCTCCTCACGATTCAGCTCCAACTCCGCTAGTTCTTTTTTCAAGGCCTGCTCCCGGGTGCCCAGTTGAGTCGTTTGCTCCTCCACCAATTTTCGCACTTCAGTAGCGGCCAGAGTCTTGCGCACGACCTCCTTTTGAGTGGCCTCTGCCTGCTCCATCAACTCGAGTTCGCGGTCCTCGATCTTTACAATCTCCTGATTGCACAGCTCGATTTCATGGGCCAGCGCGCGGTATTCTTCATTTTTCCGGGTCTGGAATTGTTGCAGCGCGTATTTTGCGATCAGTTGTTTCTTGGACTCAACATCCAGCTCGAGGTTCTTGCGATCCGATTCGAGTTGTTTGACTCTCTCTTTTGCCTGGTCGAGCCCCTGTTGAGCCTCCACAACCTTGACGCGCAACGCCAGGCGTTCAGGTTCGATTTGGCTCAACTCACCTCGCAACCGATGGAGGCGTCGGTCGCGCTCCTGCAAAACCAACAGTTTTTCAATCGTTTCGAGCATCACTCGCCAGGAAAAGTATCCGGCTGAGGAGCCCAAGTCAACCTGCGGCTAGGTTGGGGGAGCGTGATCCCGCAATGAAAGCGGGCCGTAGAGCGCGCACTGAGGGCGACCGTCCCCGGGGGCAGCAATTTGCATGACAGCATGCGCAAGGGGACTTTTGCAGCGTTCCTACGGTAGCTGCGTTGCTGCGCCCGGGGACGGGCGCTCTCCGCCGCTTTCAGCGTGGTCTAGATCGGGTCGGACGAGGACCCGCAATCGTCAGCAGGGTCAGGCGCGCGGGTGGGCGCTATCGTAGGCGCGCTTCAGCCGTTCCGTTGTCAGGTGCGTATAAACCTGGGTCGTGACCAGATGCGCGTGCCCGAGTAATTCCTGGACGCTGCGCAAATCGGCGCCGCCGTCCAGCAAATGCGTGGCGTAACTATGCCGGAGTTTGTGCGGCGTGAGGTGCGGGTCCAGGCCCGCGAGCGCCAAATATTTTTTGAGGCGCAATTGCAGGTGCCGAGCTGAAAGCGATTTCAGCTTGTCGCGGCCTGCCAGGAAAACCGGGGACTGTCCGTCGGGCAGATGCGGCAGCGACTGCCAATGCTCCTGAATGGCGCGCAACGCGGTCTTGCCAATCGGTACTAATCGTTCCTTTTTGCCCTTGCCACGCACGCGCACGAGGCGCTCGCCCCAATCGATGTCTGCCGCTACCAGGCCGCACAGCTCGCTGATGCGCAGCCCACAGGAATAAATTGTTTCCAAAATTGCCTGGTCTCGACGGCATAAGAATTCTGCTTTGACGCGAGCCGTGTCGGAGGCGCTGGTTGGGAGCATTTCGGTCGGCGCAGCCAGGAGATCTTCCATTTGCTGTCGCGTTAGAAACTTCGGCAGCCTTTTCGCAGGCTTGGGCATCGCCAGGCCGCGGATCGGTGAAAGGGTGACGACCCCTTGTCGGATCAGGAATTTGAAGAATGTCCGGAGCGCGCAGAAGCGCAATTGGATGGCCGCGCGCCCAAGATTTTGGCGGCCAAGGAAGCGCAGATAACCTCGAAAATCATCGCGTCCCAATTTTTCCCAGGCGGGCGGTTGCTGTCGCTCCGAGCGGTGCCACTGGCAAAACTCAAGCAGCGCTTGTCGATAGTTGCGTTGCGTGTAGGCGGAAGCACCGCGTTCGGTGGACAGATGCGAGAGGAACGTCCTTACTCGCACGTCTTGGGTAGTTGGCGGAGAACCGGGTGAGTCAGGCATACCGGGAAAAAACTCCAAACTCCAAACTCGCAGCTCCAAAAAACCTCCAAGCTCCAAACATCAACTCAACAGCCCAGCCCGACGCGCCCTCGGGTTTTGCGGTTTGGAGTTTGATGTTTCTCTGGAGCTTGGGGCTTGGCGTTTGGAGCTTGTTCACCGAGCTCAATGTTACGTCACCCTCTGGCTGGGGGAGGCTTTTGCACCCGACTCCACATCTTCCCGAGGAGGAAACTCGAATGTGACTTTGCCCATATCATCCATTGCGAGGAAGGCCGGGAACGGGCGGCCGGTTTTGGAAATAAAGTCTCTGAGCAAGTCGGTTCTGTTCTCGGTCAAAAGCTTCACTGCCTGCGCGCGCTCAATCGGCTGTTGCAAGATCGTTTTACTGATTTTGAACTTGCACGGCCGTTTGTCCGCTTGCGACCGCTCGCACAAATAGCCTGCTTCGGTTTCAAAAACCTGTCCGCCGCACTTCGGACATTTGCCAATCGGTTCCTGGCCGCTGAAGTCGATTTTGGGCGCCGGTTCCTTTGGCGTCTCCGATTTCACGGCGCGAGTCCTGGCTTTGGATTCACGGGGCGCGAATTCAAAACCCACGGCGCCATCTTTGGTTGCGAGAAACGCTTTGAACGGCCGACCTTTCTTCGAAATGAACTTATCGAGCAGATCGGTCTTGCCGGTTTCAAGCAGCTTCTGCGCCTGCGCGCGCTCGATAGGTTGTTGCAAAATCACTTTGCCGATACGTCGGAAGTGGCATGTGCGCTGAGGGCCGACCGTGTTCTCGCAGACGTAATGCATCGAGGTCTCGAAGACGCGGCTGCCGCACTTTGGGCACTTTCCCACGGGCTCCTGGCCGGTGAAATCGACTTTGGCGGCCGCGCCATCCTCATTCGCCTGGCTCTGGCCGAAATCAAACTCCGGTTTCAATTCCGGTGTGAGCTTGATGACTGCCGCGAACGGCTTGCCTTGTTTGCTGCGAAAGCCTTGTAGCGGCCCCACCTGGCGTTTTGCAATAAGCTCCTCGACTTCAGGAATCTCTAACTGACGGCTGGCTACGATTTTCCACAGCCCGAAGTCACACTTCTGGCATTGAAACTTTTTGTAGTTTTCGTGAATTTCGCCACCGCAATTCGGACAAGGAACCTTCAAGGTGCCGAAATCGCCCGGGACGGTGTCGCTCTCGTGGCGCTTGGCCTTCGCAACGATCTCGCGAGTCATGTTGGCGATCTCTTTCATGAACTCCGGGCGCTTCATTTGCCCGCGCGCCATGCTGCGCAGCTTGAACTCCCAGTCCCCGGTCAGTTCCGGTGACGAAAGCTCCGGAATTGCCAGCCCGCGCAGAAGAGCGATTAGCGAAAACGCCTTGGCCGTCGGTTGCAGTTCGCGTCCCTGCCGAAGCACGTATTTTTCATAAATCAGGCCCTCGATGATTTGCGCGCGAGTGGCCGGCGTGCCCAGGCCCTTCTCGCTCATCGCCTCGCGCAATTCCTCGTCTTCGACCAGTTTGCCGGCGCTTTCCATGGCGCTCAGCAGCGTTGCTTCGGTAAAGCGCGCGGGCGGCTTGGTTTGGCTGGCCTGGACCTCAACTGTCGAGGTTTTCACTGTTTCGTTCGGCTGCACCGGCGCCAGCGTGGGCGAGTCCTCGGTTTGCGCTTCTTTGCCATAAACCGCCATCCAGCCCGCATTCATCATCACTTTGCCTTCGCTCTTGAACGGCTCGCCCTCTACCCGCGTGATGCGCGTGGTTACCAGGAATTCTGCCGCTGGATAAAACACCGCCAGAAATCGCTTCGTAACCATGTCATAAAGCTTGGCCTCGGGCTCGCTCAGATGCTTGGGGGCGAGCGAGGTGGGAATGATGGCAAAGTGATCAGACACCTTGGCGTTATTGAAAATGCGCTTGTTGGGTTTGACCCAGTCGCTCTTCAGAATCTGGTCCGCGAACGCTGCATATTGAGTTTGGCCCAGCACGCCGAGTGTCTTCTTGACCGTCTCCAAATAGTCCTCGGGCAATGCACGCGAGTCGGTGCGCGGATAAGTAAGCACCTTGTGTTTTTCGTAGAGCGCCTGAGCCAGTCCCAAGGTGTTCTTGGCCGAGAATCCGAACCGCCCATTGGCCTCGCGCTGCAAGCTGGTCAAATCGTAAAGCAACGGCGAGAGCTGCGTTGTAGGTTTGCTTTCCTCGGTGACGACACCCGGCTTGCCCAGGCATTTGTCGCGAATGGCTTCGGCCCGCTTGAGCTCCCAGACGCGCTCCGCTTTGAGGTCGGTCTCGCCCTCTTTTTTCGCAAAGTTCTCGTCGAACCAGCGGCCCGGGTATTCTCCCGCCTTCGCGCCGAATGTGCCGTGGATTTCCCAGTAATCCTTCGACACGAAATTCTTGATGCGTTCCTCGCGTTCGACCAGGATCGCCAGCGTCGGAGTCTGCACACGGCCCACGGTCGTGAGATGGAAGCCGCCCGTTTTCGAGTTGAACGCCGTCATCGCTCGCGTTCCGTTGATGCCCACCAGCCAATCAGACTCCGAGCGGCAGACGGCAGCGTCGGCCAGGGGCAACATTGCTGCGTCCTCGCGCAGGCGCTCGAATCCTTCGCGGATGGCCGTTGGCGTCATGGATTGCAGCCAGAGCCGGCGGATTGGCTTGTTGGATTTGGAATACCGGACGATGTAACGGAAAATCAGTTCGCCCTCACGCCCGGCGTCGCAAGCATTGATCAGCGAAGCGACATCCGACCGTTTGATTAGCCTGAGCAGCAATTTCAGCCGCGCCTCATTCTTTTCGATTGGCTTTAGGTCGAAATGTGGAGGAATAACCGGCAGATGGGCAAAGGTCCACTTCCCGCGTTTCACCTCGTATTGATCGGGGACGCGCAGCTCGAGCAAATGGCCCACGGCCGACGAAAGCACAAACTGATCGCTCTCGTAGTAGTCTTCAAGTTTCTTAAAGCCGCCCAGTGCGCGGGCAATGTCGCCAGCCACAGAAGGCTTCTCTGCGATAATCAACGCTTTACCCATGCGCAATATTGATATCTACACGACGTCCCTGAATGTGGCAAATTCCGTGCAATTTGTGGGACATTGACTCAAAGCCCGCGACGTGTCAAAGGTTTCATTCCAGAGAATGAGCATTGTCGAAAAAAAGCCGAGCCTCGAGGTTCTTGCTCCCGTCAACGGTGAGCAGGCCGAAATTCTCTCACCGGACGCGTTGAACTTTTTCGCCCAACTCCAACTCGAGTTCAACCCACGGCGGCTTGACCTCCTGCGCCAGCGTGAGCTGCGGCAAGCGGACCTCGACCGGGGCGAAATGCCGCGGTTTTTGCCCGAGACGCAATCCATCCGGGATGGCGACTGGAAGGTGTCGCCCGTGCCCAAGGACCTGCAAAACCGCCGGGTCGAGATTACCGGTCCTGTGGACCGCAAAATGGTCATCAACGCGCTGAACTCCGGCGCCAACTGCTACATGGCGGACTTCGAGGACGCTCATTCACCTACCTGGTCGGGCACGCTCGAGGGGCAGCTCAATATTCGCGATGCCGTTCGCGGCACCATCGAATACACCAGTCCGGAAGGCAGGCGCTACCGGCTCAATAACAGCGTGGCGACGCTGCTCGTGCGGCCTCGCGGTTGGCACCTGTCCGAAAAACACGTCCGGGTGGACGGCCAGTCCGCATCCGCCAGTTTGTTCGATTTCGCTCTCTACTTCTTCCACAGCGCGCGCCACCGCGTCGAACACGGCTCGGGGGTATATTTCTATCTGCCCAAACTCGAGCATTATCTCGAGGCACGCCTCTGGAGCGATGTCTTCATTCGCGCGCAGGAGTTGCTCGGGATTCCCCAGGGTAGCATCAAAGCCACTGTCCTCATCGAGCATATCCTGGCTGCGTTCCAGATGGAGGAGATCCTTTACGAACTGCGCCAGCACAGCGCCGGCCTCAACTGTGGCCGTTGGGATTACCTGTTCAGCTACATCAAGAAGTTTGCCCGGCGGCCCGAGTTCATCGTTCCGGACCGCGCGCAAGTACCGATGACGGCTCCTTTCATGCGCGCTTACACTCACTCATGCATCAAGGCGTGCCACAAGCGCGGCGCATTCGCGATCGGCGGCATGGCCGCCTACATCCCTGTCAAGTCCGACTCCACAGCCAACGAAATCGCGCTGCAAAAGGTGCGCGAAGACAAACGCCGCGAAGCCACCGACGGCCATGACGGTACCTGGGTGGCCCATCCCGGGCTGGTTCCCATCGCGAGGGAGGAGCTCGACAAGGTGTTGGGCGAAAAGCCTAACCAAATCCATCGGAGGCGCGATGATGTGTCCGTCACCCCGGAGCAACTCCTCGAAGTCCCGAAAGGCACTATCACCGAGGAGGGTCTTCGGACGAATATCCGCGTAGGAATCCAATATCTCGAGGCCTGGCTCGGAGGCATGGGCTGCGTGCCGCTTTACAATCTGATGGAGGACGCTGCGACCGCGGAGATCTCGCGCACGCAGGTTTGGCAATGGCTCCACAACCCACGCGGCATCCTCGACGATGGCCGCAAAGTCACCCTCCCCCTCGTGCGCCAACTCATCCAGGAGGAACTTCGCCGCATCCGGGCGGACCGCGGTGAGGAGCGTTTCGAGAAGGGACGGTTCACGGAGGCGACTCGGCTCTTCGATGAACTGGTTGCCGCTGAAAAGCTGCCGGAATTCCTTACTCTCAAGGCCTATGAAATGCTGGATTGACCTTCGATCAGATTCAGCTTTTATCCGGCACCTCAATCACGTCCCCATCCCGCAGCCAGAAATCGGGGGCAGGTTGGGAATCGGAGAAATCCAACACCCATTCGTGCTTTTTACCGGTTTGGGGATCGCGGCGCGTGACCTTCACGTGGGAGAGGTCGGAGGAAGCCAGGAGAAGATCAGTTTTTCGCAGAGAGGGTTTAATCCAGAATGGGACAGCGGTCGTGAGAATTATTAGGGGAGTTGTGAATAAAACGTTCTGGCCGCCAGGTGTCGTGCGGACGCCATGTTTGCTGTCAAAGGTTACCTCCGGTGCCAGCATTACTTTCGTGCTGTGGCCCTTCACAATAATTTCAACTGTCCGGGACAGACATTTTATGAGATTGGCCCATTGATTTGTGGTGAACCCAGGCCAGGGCTCATTGAGCGGATGATCTGTCTCGGGAACCTCGATGACATCTCCCCATTCCAGGCTCACGTTCTTTGAGCAGTCACCGGAATCGAGTACAGGTCTGATATCGACTGTTTGTTCTTGCCAGGATTTTAGATCTGAACGCGGCCGTTTGATCCGCACTTTCTCCAGATCGGGATAAGCCGCCGGGCTATTGATCCACACGTTTTGATTGACCTGTTCCTGTCGTTCTCCCTGAGGGACCTTGGTCAGAAGGCCGGACTCCATTGCCAGGATCTCAAGCAACGTGAATCGATTCCAGTTGTTTGTCCCTTTCGGCAATTCGTCGGAGAAATTGCGGCTCGGGCGGCGAAGCTGGATTATCTCCGGCCTTGGCAAATCATCCATTGCACCGTATTTGCGCAGTAGTTGGGGAAGAGGCTCATCGCTAATTCTGTTGGGTGCCGGCGTCCCAAGACCAATTCGGGCCGGGCCCTGAGGTACTCCCGCCCTGCCTGGAAGCGACACGGGTGGCGGGCCCCGCATGCTGGTCTTTGCTAGATCCAGCGGTGTTTTCCCCGAGTTGTCGCGGAAGTTGGGATCGGCTTTGTTCTCAAGCAATAGTTTCGCGACTGCATCATGTTTCATCATCACTGCCTCGTGAAGCGGCGTGTATCCCGAGTTGTTGCGCAGGTTGGGATCGGCTTTGTTCGTTAGCAACAGACTGACAATTTCCTTATGATTATTCCTTACGGCCAGGTGAAGCGGCGTGTTGCCGTCATTCATAATGGCATTGACGTCGGCGCCCTTTTGCAGCAGCAGCGCCGCGGCTGCGGTGTTGCCGAGGTCTGCTGCTGAATGCAAGGGCGTCCACCCATATTGACCCACAGCTTTGGGATCGGCACCGTGAGCGAGCAACATTTCCGCGGCGGCTTGGCTACCGGCTCTAAGGGCACGTTCGAGAGGGGATACGCCCGCGCTATCCGGGGCATTTGGATTTGCGCCACCTTCCACCAAAGCATTTAGCGTGTCCGGATCGGGCAGCGCGTCAAATATCAGCGAGTTGCCGAAATTATCGCCAGCGTTCGGATCCGCCTTAAAACGCGTCAAAAGCCTGACCGCTTCCGGGTGGCGTTGGCTGATTGCGAGGAGCAGCGGAGAAAAAGCGCCACCTTGAGGAAAATTCTGTCCGTTGCTCAGAACGACGAACCAATTGACATAGGTGTTTGTATTAGGGTTCGCGCCCTTACCCAGAAGCAGTTCCATGAGAACAGTGTCGCCGTTCCATGCCGCATACTGGAGCGGCAGGTCAGTCCGGCCGGCATTAGGATCTGCGTGTGCGGCTAACAGCGTCCTGGCCATCGCTGCGTCTCGCCTCTCCGCAGCGTAGCTCATTGGCGTCCGGCCCTTCGCGTCCTGAACATTCACGTCGGCCCCCTTCGACACCAGCAGCTCGACCATGGCTGAGAAACCCGACGCGGCTGCGGCATGGAGCGGCGTCTGGCCTGCTCGAAGCGAATAGCTAACACTGAACGGGGCGCCGCGACCAACGTCCTGGTCGGTTCGAGCATTCACTGCCGCTCCGGCTTCCAGCAAGGTCTTCGCGACCAATCCGTAGCCCTTGAGTGCCGCCAGGTGCAAGGGTGTCACCCCGCTTTCGCTCGGGGCGTCCGTCTTTGCACCCCGGCTAAGCAACAGGTCCACGACGGCTTTATGGCCATTGCCGGCGGCGTAATGTAGCGCCGTCAATCCCGGCCGTTTGACGCCGTTTACGGCTGCGCCCCAGTCGAGCAGTAATCTCACCACCGCTGTTTCACCTTTGGCGGCCGCCCTTTGAAGCAGCGTCTCGCCGGTGCTGTCGGAAGAGTTAATCAAATCCGGGCTTTCCTTTATCAAGGCCTGGATGCGATTGACTTCTTCAGCTTCGGCGGCGGAGCCGGCGGTTTCGGCTTGGGCAGAACCGAGTTTTGACCCCGCGGCAGATTGTTTGAACCTCAGACTCGCTAGAACTTCCCCTACCTGCGCATCAATTTGTTTCGTGATGGTTGCCTCGACTGCCTTTGCCTTTTGAACCTCCGGATGCTGAGGCCCGTAATCCTTCTGTGCAGCGGCTAAGTGTTGTTCCGCTTCGCCAAGTTGCTGCATTAGCGAGGTGAGCACCGGATTCGGAAATTCCTGCTGAACCGCGATTCGCCTTTCCGCCGGGCCCAAGTTGGAAAGCCGCTCCAATTGGGCCTTGGCATTCAAGGCCTCGGAAAGATCCAACACTTGAGACTTCTTTCCTGAACCGCCCAGCGCCACGAGGTTCTGCTGGCTAAGAGGCACGAGCGCAGGCTGGTCCAAAAACTCACGCAGCACCCGCTCGTATTGTGCGATGGCCTCGTTCGTTTTCGCCTGTTTGCGATAGGATTCGCCCAGTTGGAAAATGGCGGTGGCCGCGAGTTTGCGATCTTTGTCATATTGGTTGATGACGGATTGGTAGGCCTGGATTGCGGCGTCCAGGTTGTGATTGGCTTCCTCCTCGAACAGGCCTCGTTGCAAGGCAGCGTTGAGGTCATTGGTAACTGCTCGCACGACCAGTGGCATCGCAATCAAAACCGAAACAATAAAAACAACCCATTTCCTTTTCATAGTTTCTCTTTTAGTTACTGAATAATCTGACGCAACCGCCGCAATTAGTTTGTCATCTTTTTGTAAAATTGAGTCCTCGCAGCAGCCGTCGCAAGGAGGCTCACTTCCGAAATCCAAAATCTAAGATCCAAAATCCAAAATGATAAGAGCCTCCTTACGTCGGCTGCTACGACTGCGTCATTTCCAGCTTGTATCCGACGCCATGAACCGTCTTGATCCACCGCGGTTCGTCAGGATTCCGTTCGATTTTGCTGCGCAGACTGGCGATGTGATTGTCCACGGTACGCGTCGTCGGAAATGCGGTGTAACCCCAAACCACATCCAGAAATCGCTCGCGCGAGATCGGCTCGCCCGGCGTTTCGGCCATCAGCCGCAGCATGGAAAATTCCTTCGCCGTCAGATGCAGTAGTTTGCGGCTCCGTCTGGCGGTTTGGCGTGCCAGATCAATTTCCACTTCCCCCAGTTTCAACCGGGACGGCGCATGAGATTGTCGCTGCACGCGCCGCAGCAGGGCCCTCACTCGCGCCAGCAACTCTTCGGTGCTGAACGGTTTCACCAGGTAATCATCCGCGCCGGCGTCCAAGCCGGTCACGCGGTCTTCGACCTGGCCCTTGGCCGTGAGCATCAGCACCGGGACGGGGTTAGCAAGGCGCCGCAGTTCGGCGCAGACGGCGTAGCCATCAAGCTTGGGCATCATGATATCGAGCAGGATGAGATCGGGCTTTTCGTCGATGGCGCGCTGCAACCCCTTTTCTCCATCCGCGGCGCTCATCACGCGATAGCCCTCGGCCTGCAGCACGTCCGTCAGGGCCGTGCGCATCGGCAGCTCGTCTTCGATGATCAGTACACGTTCCACAAGACTAACCACGGATGAACCCAGATAAACAAAGATGGGAACAGACTAAGAATCGCTGCAGCAAAAAGTTCATACTCAAGAGTGGTATGAGCAAGGAGCACACCCCCGGTTCGCAACACCTGTGTTCATCTGCGTCCATCTGTGGTTTCCTCGTTTCCTTTGTCCGCCGGCAATTCAATCGTGAACGTGCTCCCCTGCCCCACCGCACTGCGCACGCGCACTTTTCCTCCATGCGCCTCGACAATATGTTTCACGATGCTTAAGCCGATGCCGACGCCTTGCGTTTCGCGCCGCAACTCGGAGCCGCGCCGGTAAAAGCGCTCAAAGATCTTTTCATGCTCCGACAGCGGAATGCCTTCGCCGCGGTCTTCGACGAAGAGAGCGACGAGGGTCGAGGGTCGAGGGTCGAGGGAAGAAGACGTTGCGCATGCATGCTGTTCTCCACTCGACACTCGATACTCGACCCTGGTCTGCTCACTCTCCCCTCGCCCCTCGCCCCTCTCCCCTTCCAGCCCGACCGTGACCGTCCCTCCTTTGGGCGAATGTTTGATGGCGTTGTCAATCAGGTTCACCAGCGCCTGCTGGATTGCTTTGCCATCCAGGAGCAGTTGAGAGTTGAGAGTCGTGAGTTGAGAGTCAGGGACTGCAAGGGCAAGACCAACCTGCCGCTCGGCCGCATAGGGTTCCATCAGCTTGACGGTCCGTTCGGTCAGGACAACAAGATCGGTCGGCTCGAATTCGTATTCTTTGCCGCCCTGCTCGATGCGGGAGAAATCGAGAACATTTTCCACGAGCGAAGATAATCGGCGGCATTCCTGGACGATGAACCTGAAATACTCATGCTGCTTCGGCGTCTCGGAAATTTTGCCGCGTTCGAGGCTTTCGGCCATGAGCCGGACCGAAGCGACGGGAGCACGCAACTCGTGCGATACACTCGAGACGAAATTGCTTTTCATCTCGTTAAGCTTGAGCTGACGACCAAAGACTCGCCATGCGGTGATCAGCCCGATTAACGCCGCCGCCGCTGAACCTACAATCAGCAAGCTGAACCAGAACGTCCGGGCGCTTTGGCGCGAGTAAAGCGTCGTCGGGCTTGTGAGATAAACGTTGGCCCACAGCCATTCTCTCCCGGCTTCCCGAAGCAGAGCCGAGGCCAACAGATCCCGGTCGGAAGCATCTTCGCCGGAGTATTCCTTTTCCCAACCACCGCCCTTCCCGCCATAGTGATGCTCGCTCCATAACCGAAGACTCCAGGCGTCCAGGACGAACAATGCACCATCCAATCGGAAAACAATCCCAAAGTAGTCCGGAATGTGCGTGTGGCCTCCGACCAGACTGGTTAAGGCACGCCACATTTGAGAGTGCGTTTGGCAATCGAGCCACCAACCCGCGGAGCTGCTTCCACTGCGGACGGCCAGCCAATCCTGTTGAATTGTCGTCGGCAATGGAATGCTGTTAGTGCCTTTGGCCATTCGCACCCCTGGCCCGACAGGTTGGAAGACATTTGTTGTCGGACTCGGCCAGGGTTCAGTTGTCGCGAACCAAAAAAGCCGCGGCGCTGGCGAGTTGGATTCATCCGCACTCATGCGAACTTCGGCCTGAGAGACACTCGTAGGCTGAAACCTCAGGGAGCGTTTTGCCACGTATCTTGGGACTTCCACCGCTTCGTCGATCCACTTGAACTGCGGAGGGCCGCTGCCGAAGTGCCCGCAAGCGGCGGCATATAAACGGCGCTCGTGCTCTTGGTCCTGCCACGTTCTCTGCCATTTCGCGACGATTGCCTTCGCTCCACGCAAGTTTTCCGGAGCAGGAGCCATCTGGAGCAAGTGTTCCGTCAGAGCCATTGGGTAACAAACAAGATTGGAACAGAACGAATCCAGTAACGCACGACGCTCTGCGCCAGGCCGATTGGTTTCCAATTCCAGGAGTTTCAACTCCGCCAGCGGTCGCAAGGGCAGGCCGCTTTCGCCCCTGGCATCCGCAAAATCTTTCGTGAATCGCTGGAACATATCCTCCGCTCTGGCGGCATTTCCCTGTTTGGCCAGCAGTAGTCCCACGGCAAAGCACGCTGCACCGGCGAACTCCTTTGGAGGTCCGAGGGAAAGGAAATCGCTATACGACTTTGCGGCCTCGAGTGGTTCGTTGAGTTCCGTCTCGGCCGTGCGAGCCTGTTGCCAGAGCCGTGCCTGTTCAGGGTTCAGCTCGGAAACCCTGAAAGGGGATGGCTGCGGCAAGGGAGGGACCGGCGGTGGAAAAAGCAGTCGGCCGCCGTTGTCCACCTGAAAACGAAGCGACGCGGGTGGTCCTGCCACCAAGCCTCCATTGGTCAGAGCCATCCAAACTTGTGCGCGGAGCTCATCGGCGATCGCCTGCGCGCGCTCTTGGGCTTCCTGTTCGGCAAGCAGTTTATCCTGTCGCAGCGAGAAGAAACCGACGATCGCAAGCAGCATGACCGGCACCAGGATGAGAAGTGCCTGCCACACAAATGTCGGATTCCGCTGTTGGCTTGTTTTGCTCATGAGGGCAGCCAGGACTCGATTTCTACCGAGTTTGGACGACGCCGGGGAGGCGAATTGTCACCCTTTTGTAAAATGGCGAAGGAGCGGCGTGATGCCTGATCCGTGATGCGTGACGTGCTGGCGCTTATCAACGCAACCAGCATCCTGGCTCAAAATTCAATCTTGTGGCCGGAACAAGTGAATCAGAGTATGTTGCAGCCGAGCTTCCCAGACAGAGGCGCGAGCGCTCATCGCGATGGCGGGTGGCTTCTTGGTTGAATTTATGCGCCGACTGATGCCGCGAAGCCGGACGGCTAAGTGAGCAGTTGGCTTTTTGAAATCGAATATGAGAATATTGAAGTACGGTTTGCTGTCCCTGGCATTCTACGGGTTAATGATTCAGGCGCGAGCGGCGACCGGGAAAGAACCGAGCGCAAATCTCGCGCTCGCACGACAACTAAACCAGGCCTTCATAGAGGTGGCGGAGAAAGTATCGCCGGCGGTGGTCGTGATTACCGTCGTGGAGAAACCCTCGGCTGTGGCCACTGAAGACGAAGAGGGCGATTCGTCCGATGCGATTCCGCCTGAACTCTGGCGGCGGTTTCACCGCCAATATCGCGAGTTGCCGGCAGAAAAATCCCAAGGACAAGGCTCGGGCGTGATTATCCGGGAGAATGGCTACATCCTGACGAACCGGCACGTCGTCGATGAGGCGGAAAGAATTGAAGTACGGCTTCAGGACGGCCGCACGTTCAAGGCCAAGGTGCACGGGATGGATCCGCAGTCGGACGTCGCGGTCATCAAGATCGAGGCCAAAGGATTGCCGACCGCTACGCTGGCCGACTCGAACAAGACGCGGGTCGGCGAGTTCGCCATCGCCATCGGCGCGCCGTTCCGGCTGGATTACAGCGTGACCTTCGGTCACGTCAGCGCCAAGAGCCGGACGGATGTTGTGCCGCCCTTCGATGGCGGGGCGATGATGGATCAGGATTTCATTCAGACGGATGCGAACATCAACCCCGGCAACAGCGGGGGTCCGCTAGTGAACATTGAAGGCGAAGTCATCGGCATCAACACGATGATCCGAGGACTGCGCACCGGCATCGGCTTCGCCATCCCCAGCAGCTTGGCAAAAGAGGTCTCGGATCAGCTCATGGCCGAGGGCAAATTCACGCGTGCCTGGCTGGGAGTGGAGATTCGGACGCTGCGCGACGATGAGGATTTTCGGGCACTGGTTAAAGGACCCGCCGAGGGTGTGGTCGTCCACAGCATTCTGCCGAATGGGCCGGCGGCCAAATCGGAACTAAGACCGACGGACATCATCACGGCGGTGGACGGCCGCCCAGTCACCACCGCTCAGCAACTGCGCGGCGAGCTGCGCAGTAAAAAAATCGGCCATCCGGTTACCCTAGATGTTTTTCGACAGGGCAAGGCCATTCAGGTCAAAGTTGCGCCAGGCGAGTCCCTGGAACTGACGAAGGTGGCCACCTCCCAGCGCGGCCCCGCAGCGGAAAGCGATTCCTCCGGCTTGGGGATTTCTGTCCACGGATTGACGCGGGAACTGGCAAGCCAATTCGGCGTGGAGCAGACTGAGGGAGTAATCATTATGTCGGTTGAGAAAGGCACTCCTGCCGACCTCAAGGGCCTGAAAGCGGGGGACGTGATCACATCGCTGAACCAGCAACCGGTGACCAACTCCAAGCAGTTCCGCGAGGCATTGCGCAAGGCCGACCTCAAAAAGGGGATTATCGTGAATGTCGTCAGCGGCAGGACCGCAAGGTTTGAAGTCTTAAAACAAGGGGAGGAGTAGCACAGAGAGGAAAGAAGGAAACCACAGATGCACACAGATGGACGCAGATAAGCCCAGAGAGAGAGAGAGAGACACTAGTTTCACGAATTATCACGAATTCGTCCGTTCGCATTGATGCATCCTGTTTCGTGAGAATTTGTGAAATTTGTGTCAGCCTGCTCCTCATCCGTGTTCATCTGTGTGCATCTGTGGTTCAGGTCTTCGCCTCCTCTTCGTTTTCTTCTCCGTGCCTCTGTGGTTAAGCATCCAAGCATTACATCGAACCGCTTCTATTGCAAAACGAGCGCACGATAGAAGCGCTCGGGGAACTGCAATGGATTGGCCTCAATATATTGGAACAGGTTGGTTCCGGAGTCGTTCGTGGCGACGGACACCCAGTCCACGAGATTGCTCGAAGTCTGGACAACCTGACGCTGACCGGTTGTGCCGCTCAAAACAAGCTGCGCTTGGATGTTGGCGCCCTGGCCGGTCATCGACAAACTAAGCTCCACCGGTGGCGGTGGTGCGACCATAATTGGAAAACTGCGACTAATGCCCGCACTCCCTTCATGGTAATCGCGCACTCGCAGTGTAATGTTAAAGGTGCCGTTCGTCTTCGGGGTCCCGCTGATGGTGCCGGTGAACGGATCGAGCGACAACCCACTGGGCAATGTGCCGGCCGTAATGTCCCAATCGTAGATGGGAATGCCACCGGATACAGCACTGCCGAACGAGAGCGTGTAAGGAATGGTTTGCGTGGCCGTCGGCGGCGGATCGATGATGGGTATGAACAGCGGTGCAAATGCCGACGAGTCGCGCAGAACGTAGCCGACTTCCTGCGCGCACAACAGGTCGAGCTTGGTCATGACCCACCGCTTGCGCGGGATGCTGCCGTAATATTCGTGCCCGAAGGCGCCCTGCAGGCTCTCAGGGTCAATGGCATTGGTAAGATGGTCCGTGGCGGGGTCGATCATGACCGGCCCGCCGTAATAGTTGGTCACCGCGAAACTGGTGAATGCGCCTTTGCTTCTGGCCGTGGCGAAGCCGGGGTGGGCCTCATTGAAGATTAGCGCGTGGCCAATCTCGTGGTGCGCGATCGAGTAAAAGTCGTTCGTCTCGCTGCCCAGGTTTCCCGAGACCAGCCAATCGTTATCGTTGGTCAGAAACAGCCAGCCGAGAGTGTTGTAGTTGCCATAAACTTCCGACTCGAACCCGCCTGAGCGCTTAATCGTCAGCGGTACGCCGTTGCTCGTCTGCACCGAGCCTGCGTAACTGCCCTCCCCGCCTGAGCGGTGCACGCTGTTGGTCGTGCCGTAGGCATAAATCAGATATCCGGTGTAAGTGTTTGTGTTAACGAAATAATAGCCGCCGCTGAAGTTATTCGACCAAATGTAGGTTTGCTCCGTGCCGGCATGAACCGCGTCCAGGCCGATTCCCGCGAAGAAGTAAGTCCAGTCATTGGCCGCTTGGGTGACCAGTAGCCGCCGGGTCGTATTGGTGAAGGCGGCTGTGATATCCCGGTCGAAATTCGCGGTGACAACAAAATCATTCGTCCGCTGCAAATCGAGATCCATCACGTGGAGGGGCACCGTGTTGGTCTGCTTCATGTTGTCCGCCCCGGTGAACACAATGGTCAGCGTGTAATCCTCGTCGGCGCTGTCGCGGTCGGGAAAGATCGAGAGCCGCACCGGTACGCCGGTCGCGGCACTGGTAAACGAAATCGTTTTGCTCGGCCCATTTGTGCTGACGCTGCTCGGCGTATCGAAGTAAAGCCGCGGACCGTTCGCGGTTAGGATTGCCGTGCCAGGCAGGACACCGTTAGTCGGCGGGAACAGATAAAACTTCAGCGCCGGGTTCGCCATGTAGCCGTCCCAATCCACCAGTGTGATGCCGTGCTGGTTCAACGTCCGCCCGAAAATATCCTGAACCACAGTTTGGGCGAAAACGGTGGTGGGCAGGAATGAGATGGCAAGCAATGCGAAGCATTGTCGCATCTCAGTGCGCTTCATGACTTGAACACTGTAGTGGCGTTTAACTCGCGAAACAAGCATGAAACCGCTAGCGCGTAACGCACCGCAAGGAAGCAGGGACGCAGCACTAGAGAAACGGGCCGCCTCTCCCCTGCCCTGCCGAGGAAGAGAGGGGGACATCTTCGCCGCGATTGCAGAGCCGCCAATTCAAAGGAGATTGATTGCAATTTAGGCTCTTGTGGGCTAGTTGAAGCCCCATGCGATTTATTGGCGGTGTCATAGAAAAGCTCCAACGGCATCCGAAGAGGATTGTCTTCCCTGAGGGGGCGGAGCCGCGGGTGCTTCAGGCGGCCAGGCAGTTCCATTCATTGAGGCTGGGCGCGCCCATACTCTTGGGAGATAGAGCAAAGATCAAAGAAACGGCCCAGGAACTGAATATATCACTGGAGCCAATTCGAATCATCAACCCCGCCGAAAGCGATGAGCTGGACAATTTCGCGCGCCGATTCGAAATCCTGCGGCGCTCGAAAGGGCTGAAGGCGTTGGAAGCCCGCGAGGCGATGAAGCAGCCGAATTATTTCGGGGCGATGATGGTCGCGATGCACCAGGCCGATGGATTTGTCTCCGGTACAAACGAGTTCACCGGAAGCGTGTTGCGCCCGCTCTTTCAAATCATCAAGGTCGCGCCGCAGACGACTACTGCTTCCAGTTGCCAGGTGCTAGAGGTGGAGGATTCGCGGTTCGGTGAAAATGGCGTGTTGTTTATGGGCGATTGCGGCGTCATCCCTGAGCCGACCGTCGAGCAACTGGTGGATATTGCGGTGTCCACGGCGCAACTGGCGCGTCAACTGCTCGGCGTCAAGCCGCGCGTTGCGCTGCTTTCCTTTTCGACGAAAGGCAGCGCGACGCATCCGTCCGTGGGCCGCGTGCAAGCCGCGGCGGCGCTGGCGGAGAGGCGCGCGCAGGACGAGAACATTGAGGCGGATTTCGATGGAGAACTGCAGGTGGATGCCGCGTTGATCCCGGAGATTGCTGCGCGAAAATTGCCGGAGAGCAAGATCCACGGCAGCGCGAACGTTTTGATATTCCCGGATCTCAACTCGGGGAATATCGCCAGCAAACTGGTTCGGCACATCGCGCGGGCCAACGCATACGGTCAGATTTTGTTGGGGCTGGATCGGCCGGCGGCGGATGTTTCGCGCGGTTCGAATGCGCATGACATCCTGGGCGTGGCGGCCATCGTCGGCGTGCAGTCGATTAATTACCACCTGCTTTATCCGGGAGCGGGAGAGCAATTGCCGGGCGAGGAACGGCACCAGTCGCCCGCATTTCGATAGGGGATCATTCCTCGGCGTCAGTGAATTCGACCACACCGCGTGTTTTCATCGCCGCCACGCGTCAGAACGATGGCAAGACGACGGTGTCGCTGGGTCTGATCGCAGCATTGCAACAACGGTATCCGAGGGTCGGCTACATCAAGCCCGTCGGACAGCGGTTCGTGGAAATTGCCGAGCAAAAAATCGACGAGGACATCCTCCTGATGGACAGCGTCTATCGGCTCAACTGCCCGCTGGTGGACATGAGCCCAATTGCAGTCGAGCCGGATTTCACGCGCAAATACCTCCAATCGTCGAGCAATGACACGCTAATCGGAAAAATTAAAAGCGCGTTCGATCGCGTGGCGTGGGAGAAGGATTTCGTGCTGTGCGAAGGCACAGGCCACGCCGGGGTGGGCTCGGTGTTCGACTTATCGAACGCACAAGTGGCCCGCATCCTCGGCGCCAAGGTGATTATCGTGACTCAGGGCGGCATCGGCCGGCCGATTGACGAAGTGGCGCTCAACCAGGCGCTCTTCGAGAAGGAAGGCGTCGAGATCATCGGTGTGATTATCAACAAGGTTATCCGCGACAAGCTCGACTACGTCTCGGATTTTGCCCGGCGCGGTTTCAAGCGCAAGGGCCTGGAGCTGCTCGGCGTGCTGCCCCATGAGCGGCTCCTGCCGAAGCCGACGATGGAGTTGATTCGCGACGAACTGAAAGCCGAAGTTCTCAACGGACCCGAGTACCTCCGCAATCTGGTGGAGGACGTCGTGGTCGGCGCCATGAGCTCACGAAACGCGATGGACTACTTTCGGCGCGGGGTCCTGCTCATCACGCCGGGTGACCGGGAAGACATCATTGTCACAGCATGGACGGCGCTGGCCGCGCGGGAGGAGGAGCGACTGGCGGGCATCGTCCTCACGGGCAACCTGCGTCCGAGCCCGAGCGCGCTGAAAGCCATCAAGTCGATGCCCATACCGGTGCTGTTGGCAGAGCCGGACAGTTATGAAGTGACCTCGACCATCCACGATCTGACCGTCAAGACCCGGCCAAAAGACGTGGAAAAAATCCTGGTAATACGGGATTTGATCGCCAAGAACGTGGACCTGGATAAGATTCTGGAATCGCTGTGAGGGCTCACTTGCCCTTGGCATTCCAGATGGCCAGAGTATCGGCCGAGCCTTGGCTGCGCACGCCATTGTCGGTCAGGATCTCATCGGTGGCCGCCAGCATTTCGGCGCGCGGAAAAACCAGTGTTTCGGCCCCGCGCATGTCGAACTCGAACCGGAGGAACTCATCTTTGGAGTCGCGCACGACCTCGACCAGGTGACGGAGATTTTTGATCGGCGCGCCGTTGACGGTTTTGACGACCTGGAGCATCGGGTTGTCATAGCCTTTCGTCAGTTTGTGTGGAAAGAACGGCGAAGAAACCACCACGATTCCTTCATCGGGAAACGCGGGCTCGTCGTACCAGCGCCGCACCAAAGGATTGCCCACCGAAGCAAGCCTGGAGAGCCAATTGGCTGCCATCTGGCCCTGGGCCAGGCCGCCGACCATTTCGCTCGTGGCACTGGAAAAGACCAACGGGCCGCACACGAAATATGACGGATAGACGCCGTCCAGTCCCGGCATGGCCAGCGGGCGATTCGAGGAAACCGGAAGTTCAATTTGCAGTTCCTTGCCGGCGCGCGCGACCGTGAGAGGCACCTTTCCGTTTCGCGCGATTTTTTGAATCAGATACTCGAAGTGGACGCGCAGATTCGGGCCGAGCTTGATCATCCCCTGGTCATCGACGGGCGTATCGCCGATCCTGGTGATCACGTCCCACTCTTTGAGCGGATAGGAAGCGTCTGCGCTGAACGGTTGGTGAACGACTATGCCTTCGATCGATTTGCCCAGCTTAAGGAACGTGCGCAAGGCCGGGTTTTCGAGCGTTTGCAGCCGATCGAACATGGCCGGTTTGCCGTCATAATGGCCGTCGGCGATGTCCGCCAGAAACAACTCGATTTCTTCGCAAGGAATGATGTAGCCGATGTTGTCGGCGCCACCGAGGTGGCTGAAGGCGAGGCCGATCATTTTGTCCCCGACGACCGCTGGTCCACCGCTGTTGCCAGGGTTGATCGCAGCATCAATTTGGATGCGCAGACCCGAAACCGGGAAATTGTAGCGGGCGAACTCGATGCGGGAGATGATGCCCTTGGTGATCGAAAGGCTGGTGCCTCCCGTCGGAAAGCCATAGGCCATGACAACGTCCTTGTTATCGGGTAAGTCCTTTGCGCGCGGCAGCGGAGGATGTGAATCGAAGAAAGATTCGTCATCGAGCTTCAGCACGGCCAGATCGATGCCCGGCGCGATAAACTCGACGGTCGCTGAGATCTTGTCCCCCGCCTGGTTGGCCTGGATTTGAACCTGGCTGGCCCAAAGCACGACGTGCGCGTTGGAGAGGATGCGCTTGCCCTCGATAACGACTCCGGTGCCGGAGGCTTCCGCCGGTGCCTGCTTGGTCCATGGCTTGAAAAAATCAGGATACCGCACCGTCGAGAACACCTTCACGACCGAGTTCTCGACGAGGCCGGTCTTGGCTTCAGCAGCAGCCTCCAGTGGCTTGGCGGCTCCTTCTTTCGTGCCGCCAGATCCCTCGGCAGCTATGCACCGAGGGAATTCAGAAACGAAGAAAGCGGGGCAAAACAGCAGACCCGCAACCAAACCTCGAACGGGCGAACAAGATCTCATGCCCCATGTTAAGCAGACAGCCTTGGAAAGCAATGAAAGACGCAGTTACCGAGGCGCCACATCCCATGATTCCTCATCTCTCAAAGTTCGTGCCGCCCGCGCAAACTTGCTGCGCAGACGCATGATCGCCAATTCAACGATTCAGCGATTCAACGGTTTAACTACTCCGTTACCTCGGTCCCCATTTGGTCGCTTTCAGAAAGGCAAGCAGATCAGCCAGCTCCTGCCGGCTCAGTTGCTCGTCGAGTCCGGTAGGCATCACGGAAACAGTTCCGGGCCGCATCTCCGCGATGTCTGACCGCGCCAGGCGCACCTCGGCGTTGGGACCGGTCGCCAGAATTACCTCGTCGGCAGCATCCTTGCGCAGGACGCCGCTGTACTGCTCGTCGGATTTCGTGGTGACAATGATCGGCTCGTAACTGCGCACGAAGCTGGCGCTGGGATAAACAACAGACTCGAGCAAATCGCGCTCCGTGCGCACCTGTCCGATGCTGGTCAGATCGGGGCCGACGTCGCCCCCAAGATAACCGAGTTTGTGGCAGGTAAAACAGGCCGTCTTTTCGCTGTTGAATATCGCCTGGCCGCGGCGAATGTCGCCGTCTTTAAGTGACGCGAGCAGTTCCGTGATATGCGCATTCTGCTTTTCCGTGTCCACGTTGAGAAGGGCCAGGAGTTCGTTGCTCTTTGCTTGCACCGAGGGAGGATAATTTGTGGCGACTGTTTTTAGCACGTCCGGCCGGACGCTGGTCAGTGCCTTGGATTCGCGGAGTGCCGCCATCAGCTTGAGCCCGACGGTTTCATTCGTGGAACGCTGGAACGCAGTGAGGAGTTTGGTCAGCTCCAATGGCCCGGCCATTTTCATGCTGCCCGCCAGTGCCAGCAACTGCGGATCGCTAAGCTCCGCCTTTGACAGCACCGAGGCCGCCGCGCTCCGCGTCAAGACCGGGTTAGCGGAATCGGCACTGGCACAAAGGAACTTCATCATTGAAGGCTCGACCGGGCGCAGTCCGTTGGACAGCGCAGCCAGGGCTTCCAGGCGCAAGTCAGCGGGGTGCGATTCATTTTGCGCGAGGGCAAGAAGCGCCTCGGAAAAGTCCGGCGGGTTGATTTTGGCCTGGGCCAGAGCTTTCGCGGCGGCAACGGCGAAACGAAGCAGCGTGGCATCCTTGGTAGAAAGGCATGAGCGCACAGCGCTGGCCCACTCCGCCGGAGGTTCTTTCAGACCCGCGTCTGCCATGGCCCGCAACAGAAATTCACGCCGCGCCCCGCGAGTGGCCGGCGCCTGGAGGGTTGACGCGATCAGGTTCTGCATGTCGGGAGCGCGGGCAAATTGTCCAAGCTGGTGTTGAAGCTCGGCGCTCTCGGCGTCGGTCAGGTTCGTAGCAGTCAGGCGTTCACGGAAGAATCCCGCCAGCGCACCGCCCCAATCGGGATGATGGCCGGCGACCCACGACGCGGCTTGACGAACTACAGGATCTTTGGAACCCAGCAACGGCGCGACCACTTCCGCGGTGAGCCCAGCTTCGTCCATTTGGTCCAACGCGATGAGCGCGGTTCGTTTCTCATGCGAACTGAGGGCCTCAATACCCATAGCTGTGCCTTTGGGGTTCCCCACTTCGATTAACGCATAGGTCAGGGAATGTTCCAGAACCCGGTCATGCGGCTCTGCGGACGCAGTCAGCAGACCCGGGACAATCCAGTTCAGCGGGTTCTCGTCACCGCGTTTGACCTGGCTGGTCGATGCCGAGGCCAGCGTAATGCTCGCGCCGATGCGGCCCAGTGCTTCCGCGGCAATACGCTGCACCGGCGGATTCGGCCTCTGCAACAGGGCCAACAATTCCTGAGTGCTCTCAACATCGCTCCAAAGACTGATGGAATGGAGAGCGGTTTGCTGGACGCGTCCATCGCCGTCACGCAGGGCCGAGCGCACGGCCTCTCGCGCGGCCACTCCTTCGATGCGCGTCAGCGCCCAGATCACCTCACGGCGCGTTTCCGGTGACTGAGACTTCCGCAGCACCGCGGCGAGAGCGGGAACGGCGTTTTTTCCCTGCTTCGCCAGGAGCTGCTGGGCCCGCTTGCGAACAGCGGGGCGGTCGTCGCCAAGCTGGCCGGCCAGCTCTTCCGCATTAAACCTGGTCCAGGCAAGCTTCAGCCCGCGCGGATCCTCCTCCTTAGGCGCGCCGACGCGCCGTACGCGATATATCGCCCCCAGTACGTCCGGCTTGGGAAGTTGCGAAGTCGGGCAACAGAGCTTGTACCAGCCTCCAGTGTCGATCACGAGCAGGCTGCCATCGGCGTCTTCAATGACGTCAGTCGGGTGAAAGTCTGGATTGTCCGAAAGCACAAAGTCGCTGTCCCGGGTCTTAAAGGTAGCGCCATCGGGCTGCAGTACATGGCGTCCGACTTTGTGCAGATTGAAATAGCAGACGAACAGGTTGCCCTGGTACTCCTGTCCCAAAACGCGCGATTGATAACAGATGACACTGCACGGAGCGGCTGCGCCCATGTGCGTCATGACAGGCATCAAATCGCCCGTCTTTTTATGAGCATCGGTCACTTCGTTGATTTTGCCATAGACGCCGCCGTAAATGGCGTGGATCAAGCCATCGCGGCGGCCCGGCTCGTGAGTATTGAAAAAGGTTCCGGCGAGAATCCGCTCGCCTTCAGGGGTGAACGCGACCGACACCGGGTTGTCCATCCCGCCGGTCAACACCGGCTCGATGCCGCTGCCGTCGGGCCGGGCGCGAAAAATGTGCGCCGCGCGCGTGATAAAAGGACTCCGGCCAGGCCGCTCGTAGGTTTGTTTGGCGAACGCGCCCTTGCACCAATAAAGCCAGCCATCCGGTCCGAGGTATGGACCGTGCAGATCATTGGCGCAACCGGTTAGCGTTTTACCCTGGAACCATTCCTCGCGCGCGTCGGCGACGCCGTCGCTGTTGGTATCGGTAAATTTCCAGATACTCGGCGGAGCTGCCACATACACCGAGCCGTCGTACCACATACACCCTTCCGGAAACATCAGCCGCTCCGCAAAAACATTGGCTTTGTCGAAGCGGCCATCGCCATCCGCGTCCTCAAGGCGCACCAACCGATGCGGTTTGTCCTGGAGTTGCCTGTCGGGTTTGTCGTTCGAGCCTGAGGAATCCACGACGTACAGCCGTCCCTGTTCGTCAAAGGAGCCATACACAGGCCGCTCCGCCAGAGGCGGCGAGGCCACCAGCTCGACTTCGAAGCCGTCGGGAACTGTAATCGTTTGATTGGGAAATTTGAATTGGGCAGAGCGTGCGGGATGCACAATGAACAACCCCAGGAGAAGAAAGCGCAAGGACGAAAAGCTCTTCATAGCGGGCGCAAAATTATGAGCTAATTAAAACCATGCCCGAGGGTGTTTTCAAGTGGGATCGCAAGGACCCAGTGAAATCGGGCGGAGCGCGGAATTCATTCCGCGCTCCGATTCCTGCGCCTGCGCTGACTGACGCATTACGTTGGACTGGCGACGGAGTGTTTTGACAAGCGGAGGGTGATGCTATTTATTCTTCGCCGCATTTATGCCGAAACGCACCGATATCCACTCTGTCCTGATCATCGGTGCGGGTCCGATCATTATCGGGCAGGCCTGCGAATTTGATTATTCGGGCACGCAAGCTTGCAAGGCCCTCAAAGAGGAAGGTTACCGCGTCATTCTGGTGAACTCGAACCCGGCGACGATCATGACTGATCCGGAGTTCGCCGATCGGACCTACGTGGAACCCATTACGCCCGAGTGCGTCGAAAAGATCATCGCTCGCGAAATTGGCGAGATGAAACGGCTCAAAATCTCGTCCAGCGCGACGCAAAAAGGAGACGACGGGGCCGGCAAGTTGGTCCTGCTCCCGACGCTGGGCGGACAGACGGCGCTCAACACGGCGATGGCGCTGCAACGTTCGGGCGTTCTGCAAAAGTACGGCGTGGAAATGATCGGCGCCAACGCGCAGGCAATTGAGCGGGGAGAAGATCGGCAGGTGTTCAAGGATTTGATGATCTCGATTGGCCTGGATGTGCCGATCAGCGGGACGGCCCACACGCTGGAGGAAGCGCGAAAAATCGAGGAGAAGATCGGGAGCATGCCGCTGATTATCCGCCCGGCTTTCACGCTCGGCGGGACCGGCGGCGGGATTGCGTATAACCGGGATGAATTCGAAGAAATGGCCAAACGCGGCCTCGAGCTGTCGCCCGTCTCGGAAATCCTGATCGAAGAATCCTTGCTCGGCTGGAAGGAGTTCGAGATGGAGGTCATGCGTGATAAAGCGGACAATTGCGTCATCATCTGCTCGATCGAGAACTTCGACCCGATGGGTGTGCACACCGGCGATTCGATTACGGTCGCTCCGATCCAGACGCTCACGGACAAGGAGTACCAGCTCATGCGGGACGCGTCGTTCGCGGTCATTCGCGCCGTCGGCGTCGAGACCGGCGGCTCGAATATTCAATTCGCGGTCAACCCGGAGAATGGCCGCATGGTCATTATTGAGATGAATCCGCGTGTTTCGCGCTCATCTGCCCTGGCCTCCAAAGCCACTGGCTTCCCCATCGCCAAAATCGCCGCGAAATTGGCGGTCGGATATCTGCTTGATGAAATCAAAAACGACATCACGCGCGAAACTCCGGCCAGCTTCGAGCCAACGATTGATTACGTCGTGACGAAGGTGCCGCGGTTCGCTTTCGAGAAATTCCCGCAGGCGGATCCGTCGCTCACCACGCAAATGAAAAGCGTCGGCGAGGCCATGGCCATCGGTCGAACGTTCAAGGAATCGCTGCAAAAGGCCTTGCGGTCGCTCGAGGTCGGCCGCCAGGGCCTGGGCGGTGATGGCAGACCGTGGCGCCTGGGTGACAAAGTTTATGGCGACTGCGACGTCCTGCCGCGAGACCTGATCATGCAGCGGCTGAGTGTTCCGAACGCCGAACGCGTGTTTTTTCTTCGTCATGCGCTCCGCGCGGGCATGGGGATCGAAGAAATTTTCCAGCTTACAAAGATCGATCGCTGGTTCCTTGCGCAGATTAAGGAGATTGTGGATTTTGAGGAAGAACTGGCGGCAACAAATTCTTAGCCGTATCTATTTAGCAGAAAACTGAATTAACCACAGATGGACAGAGGGACACGGATAAGAATGGAGCAGGGAGAGAAAGGGTAAGATTAAGAGTGGGAGCTTAGGGCTTAGACTTCGACAGTTTGGCCGGGCTTTGGCTGAAACACCTTGATCCTCGGGTGCCGCTTCCGGATCTGTTCTTCGAACCAATTACGGGAATCGTCGTCGCCGTGGCCGAGCAGGACTGCACGAGGAGCGACCTGGCCGACGAAATCCAGCAGGTCATCGCGGTTGGCATGGGCCGTGAGATCGAAATCATGGGCCTCGCAGAGCCGGGTCGCTTTGCCGCCGCTGGGGCTGAAGAGAAAGCGCTCGCCGTGTTTGGCGGCGCGGAGGCGGCCGCCCGGTGTGTCGGGATCTGTGTAGCCGACGAAAAAGATGGCGTGGGTCTCGTTACCCATCAACCGCAGGGCCAAATCGTGGGCGGCGGTGTTTTCGCTCATCATGCCGGCGGTGATGACAAAGATGCGGCCGCCTTCGAGCTTCATCTTTTTTGCCTGGCCCTGTTCGAGCACGACCAGGTCCAGCGCCTCGTGCAACTGCAGACCGGGATGCTGGCGATGAGTGCGGTGCGATTCCAAATCGTAGATTTCAGTAAAAACGCGGCCAAGGCCGCCGATGTAGATCGACTGCCGGTGCAGTTGGCCTTCGGCCATCAGCAGAGCCAGCAAGGCCAGGATTTCCTGCGTACGGCCCAGGGCAAAGGTCGGCATCAGTATGGACCCTTTGCGTCGCAGGACACGCCGGATGGCTTGGCTGAGCCGCTCGATCTCACTTTCACGAGTGAAGCCCGGCGGCAGCCGGCGGTTGCCACGCGTGGTTTCCATGATCAACACGTCGGCGTTGACGTCGTCGAAGCGCGCTTTGCGCAAGATGGTCTGATCGTGGAAACAGACATCGCCAGTGTAGAAGAGCGTTTCCTTTGCGGCGCGGACGCTGATGCCGGCGGAGCCCAGAGCGTGGCCGGCATCGTAAAATTCGAGCGTCGGTGAAGAAAAACCGGCGCGCGTTTTTTGAAACGCCGCCCAGTCCACCTCGCGATTGTACTTGAAAGCCTGGAAAACAGGCGCGATGTCGTCCACCTCATCGTGAGTGAAGAGCGGATATTCCTTGATCCCCAGTTCCTCGCGCTGGCGCTTCATGACATTGACCGAGTTGTGCAAGACCCGTTCGACAAGGAAATAACTCAGCTCGCTCATGAGGACGTGCGCCTTAGGAAAATAGCGCAGCGCGATCGGAAGGGAGCCGACGTGATCATGGTGGCAATGAGAGATGGCGATGGCGTCCAACTCCTGATTCTTTACCAGGTCAAAAAGGGGCAAACCCCTGCGGCCCTCGCGTTTTGGATGCACCCCGGCGTCCAGCAGCAGGCCGTGCCCTTGGATTTGAACAAACCAGGCCGATGCGCCTATCGCGGTATCCGGATTAAGATTAGTAATCTTCAATCAGGGTCCGCGCCCATGATTGCCGTTGCCGCCACCATTGCCATTGCCGCCACCATTGCCATTGCTATTGCCATTGCCATTGCCGGACGGTGCGGGGGACGGCGGGGCTAAGGGGCTGCCTGATCCCCCTGACCCCGAGGGACCGGTCGAATTGCTGACGAGATCCGTAGTCTGAGGCAGGATATGATCGGTCGGCACGCGTTGGCACGCAGGTTGGGTGCCAACGATGGTGATGGTATAACTGTCGGCGAAAGTCGTCCCGCCCGCGGGACATACCACTGAGCTCTTGAGGTAAGAACTGATGTCGGTGAATTGAACGACCGTTTGCGGCCCTTTCTTTCCATCCAAAGCCCATTCTTGAATGGCGTAATCTATCTGGCGCAAATTGTTGATGCAAGCGCTGGTCTGTGCCCGCGCCCGGCTGCGAACGAAGTTGGGGAGTGCGATTGCCGCCAGCGTCCCGATTAACGAGACCACAATCATGATCTCTGTCAAGGTGAACCCAGCTCGGTATTCTGCTCGGATTTTCATTGCGCAAATCGGATACTGACGGTGTCCATTTCGATTCCAGTTAACGACTCTAGTTTCTCCAGAACTGCGCGCGCGCGCAATTGGTACATATACCTAGTACCCCTGGGGTAACCCCGGTGAGCTGATTCGGGTGCCTCCTGAGTTATTGTAAGAGTCGACGTTAGGGCTTGTTGCCCAAATCCCTTTAGGGTAGGGCGCGCTGGGGACAGCGCGCCCTACCATTCGGCGTTCGCGCGTGTTGGGCGACGCGCCCGTTAGGGGTTTCTAATCAATTTTGGAATTTGGAATTTGGATTTTTCGAACAGCGGCTCCTACGATTTCGGTCGCAAATAGGGCGCGAGAAAGCGCCAGATCTCCTCGCGTGACTCGCGTGCCAAACGAGTTTCCAGCCGATTGAACATATGCCCTCCTGGCGCGTTCGTGTAAATGTGGTACGTGAATTCCTTGCCCGAAGATTGCAGCGCCGCGATAAGCTTTTGCACTTCGAAGATATTTACGTCTTCATCGTTGGTGTTGGCATGGAGGAGCAATGGCGTTCGGAGCTTTTGGGCGTTCCAGGCTGGCGAGCGGCGACGGTATTCCTCCGGCGCTTCGGCCACGGTTTTTCCGAGATGATAGGGCGCGGCAAAGAGCTCTTCATATTCCTTTCCGCGGAGCCGAATCCGCTCCTCGAGATCGCTCACAGGAGCTCCGGCATAACAAACCTGGTAATCCTGCGGATGCGCGAACACCGTCAGCAGCGCAATTAATCCTCCATGACTCCAACCGATCATGCCGACGCGGCGCCCATCGATCTCTGGATGCTGCTCCAGCATCCAATTTCGCGCGGCGTGCGCGTCCTCGATCTCCAACCCACCATAATCGATCTGCCGCCAGAAATCGGCGCCATAGCCGCTGCTGCCGCGGTAATCGGGCGCGATGACGGCGTAACCCTGGCGTACCAACTCGAGCACGACCGGGGCCTCTTCGTCAGTGACCAGGTTTCCGTGAATCTCACTGTGGGCGAAAACGATTAAGGGCAGCTTCCGTCCATGACTCCGGTGCCGGGGAAGGAACGTCAGCGCCGAGATGATGACGTTATTGCTGCCAGCTTGGGGCGTGGGATTGTTCAGGGTCCGTGGAGGCGGGCCGGTGAACCGAACTTTGTCGATGAGCGCTGCTTCCCCAAGCCGCTGCAGCCAGAGCAATTCGTTCATTTGCCGAGAAAGTCTGGTCTCCAGGTGCGACAGGTTTTCTTCCACGGCCCTCAGGCGTCGAACGACCTCATTGGTCTCATCGCCGCACGCTGCAAATGCGGTCAACAGGACGACCACCCATAACGCTTTCATACGCGAAACTTGGAGATAATCATGAGGGGCGCAAGAGCCGTACCGTCATGCAACCTACCAGGACTCCCAGGAAACCGCCGCCGATAATGTCGGAAACCCAATGACTAAGGGTGAGGAGGAGTGCCAGAACAACAAGCACCAGGAGCGATGCACAAACCCCCCGCAGGTGCGGGCATCGAAACCAGACAACCGAGAGAATGGCCGCAGTAACGGCTGTGGTACCGGAAGGAAATGATTCGTAGCTGCCAACACCATGGAATGGTTGAAACCCGTAAGAATGACCCAGGATATAGTTAGGATAGACGCAAGAGCGGCCAAAGATTCGCTTGAGCACAACGGCGACCGATAAAGCCCAGACGGCGCTCCACGAACAGAGCAAGGGTGAGCGGGCCCACGCACCGAGCGCCCGGCCATGGAGCGCCACGTAGCCAGCGACGAAAAGCAACAGAAGCGCCAACAGGAGCGCGATCGGCGCCAGGTGCAAGAAACCGTCCATGCAGGTTTGGAGGCCGCGTTGGTGCAAATGCTCCTGTACGAAATCGGCTATGGGACGATCGATATATGTCATGCACAAAATCACAGCCAGAATACAGGCTGCGAAGGAGGCCAGGCTCAAGCGAATTAGATGCAAGTTTGTCATCGACGGGTTCGTGGCTTCTTACAAAGTGGGGTTCGTACCGGAGGGATGTCCAGCCGCATTTACGTCAGGTGTAAGTAGTTTCCGGAAGGGATTTGGAGCCAGATTTGTCTTGATTATCTCGCTGCGGCAGTTATCCTCTCGCCATTCCTTACAGAAGTCGGGAAAATGAAGCAAATTGATGGCCCCGTGCAGGAGCAGCATGTAAAGTTGGGCTCTCGAATCACTGCGGCAACGATTTGTGCCACTCTGCCAGCCTGGGCATTTACTTATAAGTTCCTTCCTCGTCTGGGAGTTTGCCTGGCCAAAGCCAGTTCGCTTTTGCACTTATGAGAGTCGCATCTGGCTTTTGTTCCATTGGGTTCCGCCAGGCCCCACTGTCGATCCCCTCCCTGTGCGCCTTGTGGGTAGCAAGCCTGCTCGCGGCATTGGCTGCGTCGGCCGAGGCGCAGCCTGCGATTACTTGTCCTGCGGACATTACCGTCTGCAATGACACGGGTGCGTGCTCGGCGGTCGTTGGTTTTTCCGCTCAGGCGACCAGTGACTGTGGAGGGGCCAGGGTCGGGGTCTCAATCTATAGTGGATTTGCTTTCACCGGCGGGGGAGCGCCTTACTCTGATTTTGTAGGCTCTTTCACAGCAACAAATGTCTCCTTCGCGACGGATAACGCCGACGCGTGGCACCCGTTCGGGTTGGCGGATTTCGGCGCAGACATCATCGGCACGTTGAATGTGGCGAGCAATTCCACGTATAACTTCATCTTGAATTCAGATAATGGGTCCCTTCTGCTCATTGATGGGACACTGGTGGTGGACAATGGCGGCCAACCGGGGCCGACTGCCCGCTCAGCCGATGTTGTTTTGACGGCCGGCTTACACCTGTTTGAAATCCAGTTCTTTGAAGCACTCGGTGGCCCGAGTGGCGTGGACCTCGTCCTGCCGCCAGGGGTTTCCTATGGTCTGTTGGTGGCTTGCAATCCTCCTCCCGGAACAAGTTTTCCGATTGGCACCAACGCAGTCACCTGCGTTGCGACCGATGCCTGCGGAAGCACTAATAGTTGCAGCTTTACTGTGATCGTCAATGATTGTGAAGCGCCGACCATCACCCTGCTGGGAAACAACCCGCTGACCAATGAGTGTCACGGGCCATTCGCAGATCCCGGAGCCCTGGCGAGCGACAATTGCCCTGGAACCTTGGTTTTGACCACGAACAGCACCGTGAATCCCAACTTCACCTCGGAATACAGCATCATCTACATCGCCACCGACTCCAGAGGAAACTCCGCCACTAACACCCGTATGGTGCACATCGTGGACACCACGCCGCCGCAGATTTCCTGCTCCAGCAACCTGGTTACCGAATGCGCCGGAGCAGGAGGCAACTCGATCTCTTTTGCCATCACAGCAACGGACGTTTGCGACACCAATGTGAGTGTCGTTTGTACCCCGCCCTCCGGCTCATTTTTCCCCCTCGGCACCAATGGGGTCATTTGCGTCGCCACAGACGCCAGCGGGAACTCGAATTCCTGCAGTTTCACCGTTACAGTACGGGACACAACGCCCCCGCAAATTTCCTGCTCCAGCAACCTGGTCGTAGAATGTGCCGGAACAGGAGGCAACACGGTCTCTTTCGCCATCCCAGCAACGGACATTTGCGACACCAATGTCACTGTGGTCTGCGCGCCGCCCTCTGGTTCGTTCTTCTCTCTTGGCACCAATGGGGTTGTTTGCGTCGCCACCGACGACAGCGGGAACACCAATACCTGCAGTTTCACCGTCACGGTGCTGGACACTACGCCCTCGCAGATGTTCTGCTCCAGCAACCTGGTTACCGAATGCGCCGGAGCGGGAGGCAACACGGTCTCTTTCGTCGCCACAGCAGCGGACGTCTGCGACACCAATGTCACTGTCGTCTGTACGCCGCCCTCTGGCTCGTTCTTCTCTCTAGGGACCAATGGCGTCATTTGCGTCGCCGCGGACGCCAGTGGAAACTCGAACGTCTGCAGTTTCACCGTCACGGTCCGGGACACAACGCCCCCGCAGATTTTCTGCTCC
>CAYUPI010000031.1:0-34141 GCA_964446585.1 uncultured Verrucomicrobiota bacterium | reverse complement strand
CTGCAGTTTCACCGTCACGGTCCGGGACACAACGCCCCCGCAGATTTTCTGCTCCAGCAACCTGGTCCTAGAATGTGCCGGAACAGGAGGCAACACGGTTTCGTTCGCCGCCACAGCAACGGACGTTTGCGACACCAATGTCACTTTAGTCTGCGCGCCGCCCTCCGGCTCATTCTTTTCACTTGGCACCAATGGGGTCATTTGCGTCGCCATGGACGCCAGCGGGAACGCGAACGCCTGCAGTTTCACGGTCACAGTGCGGGACACCACGCCCCCGCAGATTGTTTGTCCCACTAACAAGATCGTGGCTGAGGCGCCGCGCGATTCCGGGTTGGCCACAAACGTCACTTTCCCAGCGCCAGCCGCAACAGATGTCTGCGACAACAGCCTGCTCGTATCTTGCGTGCCGCCATCCGGCTCAAGTTTGCCCGTGGGCACCAACACTGTGATCTGCACGGCAGCGGATCACTCCGGCAATACCAATGCCTGCTCTTTTACAGTCCGGGTCATTCCGTACCGCCTCCGTGTCACTGTGACCAGCACAACCGATTCAGGGCCGGGCACGCTGCGCCAGGCGCTGCTCGATGCCAACGATTCCCCGGATGAAAACCTGATTGTGTTCAACCTGCCCGGCCCGGTGCCGCAACCCATTCACTTGCGCTCGGCCCTGCCGGTGCTGACGAGTCCGATCATTATTGACGGGTGGTCGCAGCCGGGTTTTGCGGGTTCACCGCTGATCGAATTGGACGGCAGCACGGCCAGCAATGGCATCGACGGCCTGGTGATTTGGGCAGGCAACAGCACCGTGCGCGGTCTCGCGCTGCACGGATTTGGAACAGCCATTCGGCTCGAAGCTGGAGGAACGAACGTCCTTCAAGGCAATTTCATCGGCACGGACCGATCCGGGACCAATGCTCTGGGCAACTCCGGCAACGGCATCTTCGTGAGCACGCCGGGCAATGTGATCGGTGGAACGGCTGCTGGGCTGGGAAACACAATTTCAAGAAATGCCAGCAATGGAGTGGCTCTTGCGACCTCGAGCGCCACCAACAACGCTGTCCTGGGTAACGTGATTTCTCTTAACGGCGCCAACGGCGTCACCCTGACTGCCTCGGCCGGCAGTGGAAACGCCCTGCTGGGCAACTCCATTTTCGCCAATCAGGGCCTTGGTATTGATCTGGGCGACGACGGCGTCACGCCCAATAATCCCAACGACTCCGAGAGCGGGCCGAATGACTTTCAGAATTTCCCGATCCTGAGCGATGCTCAGTCCGCTAATGGCACCACCACCGTGTATGGACAACTGACGACTTCTCACAACGCGACGTACCGCATTGAGTTTTTCTTGAACGATGTGCCCGATCCATCCGGATACGGCGAGGGGCAGAACTTTCTCGGCTCCACATTCGTGACTGTGCATGGAAGCGGCGCGCAATCGTTCACGGCCGCTTTTCCCGTGACCGCTACCTTCACACAGTTCATCACTGCCACCGCAACCGATCCGCACAATAATACCTCGGAGTTTTCGCCGGCCCACCAAGTCCGGACCCCGCCAATCCTCGGCGCGAGCCCAGTCAGCACCAACGTCGCGGTCGGCACCACTGCGACCTTCTGCGCGACCGCGACGGGCACGCCGCCCATCTTTTACCAGTGGCGACTTAACGGGTTCAATATTCCCGGCGCGACCGCTGCTTGCTATACCGTTCCCGCCTCGCAGGTGGGGCAAGGCGGCACGTACACGGTCGTTGTCGGCAACGCCTTGGACGCCATCGCCACCCTCCCGGCGACCATGACACTGTCTCTGACGAATATTCCTGCGGGAACCAATTTCGCCAGTCGCGTCACCCTCTCCGGCACCAGTGGCCTGTTCAGGGCTGACAACCGGAACGGCACTTCTGAGCCAGGTGAACCCTTGCATGCAGGCCAGCCGGGCGGCAAAGCGGTTTGGTACACCTGGAGGGCGCCAGTCACCGGAGTCGTCACTATGCAGACCTCCGGCAGCACTTTTGACACCCTGCTGGCGGTTTACACTGGCACAGCGCTGACAAATCTGGTTGTCGTCGATAGCGATGAGGGCCATGGCGGTTTCTACACCAGCTTGGTTCATTTCAATGCCTTCCAGGGCACCCAGTATCAGATTGCAATTGACGGCTTCGGGGGCGCAAGCGGCGATTTCATCCTTGCCTGGCAAGAGCAGAACACCTCGCACCTGCTTCCGACCTTCGTCACCCAGCCCGCCAGCCAAACCGTAGCGCCTAGCCAGGATGTCACCTTTACCGCGATCGCGGCCCGCGTCTGCGGCAATGGCCAGACCAATTGCTTCGACCCCAACCCGCAACTGTTCTACCAGTGGTCCTTCTACGGCAATCCCATCCCGGGTGCCACGACCAACACCTTCACGGTCACCAATGTCCAACCTGCGCAAGTGGGGATTTATACCCTTCGCATTTGGACGCCATATCAAACCAATCAAAGCGACGACACCATTCTGCAAATCAACCTCACAGGTTCTTTGGTTGAAGATGCCCTGGCAACGGACAAGCTGCTGGATGCCACTCAACCGATCATCCTCGGCAACGGTGATACGCAAGTGGCAGAGTACGCTGGCGACTCGGTTATTAGCCCGCGAGCGGGCACCATTGTCCGTGGTTACACCGGCACTCAGATTTTCAACACCACCGGCAGCGCCACGGGCCCCGGTGAAGTCATCTGTGGAGTGATCGGTGGCGCTTCGGATTGGATAACGATTGTCGCAGATGCTTCCGGCACGCTTTACCTGAACACCGATGGAAGTTCCTACGACACGGTGATGGCTGTCTTCCGCCGCTCGCCCACCAACGCGGCGGTTCTGGAGCTGCTGGCCTGCGACAACAACGGCGGCACGAATGGGCTAACCAGTTCGCTCAACCTCCCGGTGACGGTCGGGCAGACGAATTACGTTGTGGTGGATGGCGTCAATGGCGTGAGCGGCATTCTGCAGCTCAATTATAGCCTCGCGACCTCAACACTCCTCAAGACAGCCGGGCTGACGTCCCAGGGTGCGATCCACTTGCAGGTCGTCAGCCGGCCCGACCTCCATTTCTCGATCCAAGCCTCTACCAATCTGGCGACTTGGACCTCGTTGGTCACCGCGACCAACCCGCCCTCTGGCGTCTATGATTACTTCGACAGCAACTCGGTGGCCATGCCGCGACGATATTACCGGGCGCTGCTCTTGCCCTGAACGCGGGACACTTCCCAAGAACCAAATTCCAAAACCCGAACAACTCCTAAGCGCCGAGCTCCCAACCCAGTGAGCGGCCGTCTCGCGCTTGGGATTTGAGATTTCGATTTTGTTTGCAGCTTGGTGTTTAGTTGTTGGAGTTTCGCCTGACTCTTCCTTCAGGGTCGTATGCATCACCCAATTAAGCGGGAGCTGCCGCCGTAGCCCGTTCCTGAAAGTCCCAGGCCGCGATTCAGGGCCTCCAGCGCCGCGGCGGTATGGCCAACCACGGACCCTACTCCAGCCACACGGCACCGCGGATTGGCGCAATTTTGCGCTTGATCGTCGATCTCGATCACGTATAATCGGTCCGTTCCAGTTGCGCCGATGAGCCGCAGAAGCATATCTGAGGCGGGAGTGCTTTATGCCCGCGCCTGGCCTGTTTAGGCCCATGGTGGAGGCAGAATTGCGGCGTCGGGATGAGACATAAATTATGAAGAGGGTGGCTTCTTTGGCGCGCAGCGCCAGGGTCAGCGGCTGTGTCCACGGGCGCGCCAGCGCCGCTCGTAGCATCCGGCGCGTGATTGCCGAAATCGGCTTCCTTGCTGTGGCTGGCGCACTGTGTGTCCAACCGCTGAGTGCGGGCACCTCGATTGATTTCAGGCAAGCCGCAAATAACGATAGCGGTTTTGGCCTTGGCAACACCCACTGGATCAGCTCCGTCATCCAAAACAACAATTCCTCCTATTACGAGAGCATGTCGGTGATGCAACGCGTGGTGTTCGCGGGCTTGCCAGCCACCTCCGGCAACCACCATTCGCTCCTGTTCCGGCATCAGTTTACCAAAGCCGGCGTCCACGCTTATGATTTTCTGACCTCCTATGCGCAAGCACAGGCGGACAATGCCGGGGCGCTGGGAGTGACCATTGTGGTAAACCCTTGCGGGGCCGACTTAGGGCCGCCGGCCTCGCTGGCGGCGCTCTGTTCTGCGCTGCATGCCGGGACGAACATTGCCGACGTTATTGTGCCGGCTGACTCGTTCGTCAGCAAAAACGGTTCTACTACCGCAAGGATCGCAGCGTACGAGGCCGGGCACGGCCCGCGCACGTTGCGCATCCTGGGCGACGCTCCGGTGAGCAATGCTGTATTGTCGGTCTGCCACGACGTCGCGGATGGGGGGGATACCGGTGATTCCTTTGCTCTCTACGCACTGACGTGGGACTCTGCTGCCGCAAATATCATAATCGAGATGGCCGGCCATCTCGCCATTTCGGGTGACGGCACCGGCGCCACTTGGGGCACAAATGTCGGCGCGGGGTTCATTTCGGGTGGCTCCTACCATTTCAAACTCGATAGCCTTGCTGGCGCGCTAACGGACAACAACTGTCCTCCCGGCCAAAACCAGAAGGAGACCGTGAGCCTGGGTTCTCAAGACAATCAGATGCAGGCTCCCTCGGTGCTGCCGCCGCCGCCATGTAACATTGCTGGCCCCACTCCAGTGTGCCCCGGTTCTACCAACATTTATCAGGGCGCTTCATTTGGACCGAACCTTACTTACTCCTGGAGCGTCACCGGCAATGGTTCGGTGTTGGGCCCGACGACCAGTTCGAACGTGGCCGTCCTGGCGGGCGAGGCCGGTTCCTACACCCTGCGCCTGATTCTGACAGCAACGAGCGGCCCGCTGACCACCAATAGCACCTGCTCGCTGCCCGTAATGTTGTATCCGCGGCCGCCGTGCGCGATCAGCGGCTCCGAGCTAGTTTGCCCCTCTTCCACCAACGGCTACAGCGGGCCTGACGGCATGGCGAGTTATGCCTGGTCGATCGACGGAGCGGGGATTATCTCCGGCTCGGCCGCAAATCAAACGATTGATGTCGCCTCCAGTAGCGGCTGCAACACGAATTTCACCTTGACGCTCCTGGTCATTGACACCAACGGCTGCTTCAACACCTGCAACCAGACCACCATCGTCAGGGACATCACGCCGCCGGTCATCACCTGTCCGCCGCAAACCAATGCTGCGGAATATCCTAGGTTTTCCGGCGGCGCGGTTGTGAATTATCAATCCCCGACCGCCACGGACAATTGCACGGCCAATCCGGCCGTTTACAATTCGCCGCCGCCGAATTCGCTGTTCCCGGTCGGCACGAATATCGTCATCGGCACGGCGGTGGATAATTGCAACAATTCCAATTCCTGCAGCTTCATCGTGCGCGTGATTCCTTATCAAGTGTTGGTGGCAAACACGAACGACTCCGGCCCGGGCTCGCTCCGCCAGGCATTGCTCGATGCCAACGATTCGCCGGATGAAAACTATGTTGTTCTTAATCTGCCCGGCCCGGCTCCGCACACGATTCAGGTCCAATCTCCACTGCCGGAAATCACCAGCCCGATTATCATTGATGGCTGGTCCCAAGGCGTGACTAATGGTCCGCCGGGTATTGAATTGGTAGGCCCAGGTGGAGGCAACCCCATCGATGGCCTGGTCATCACGGCCGGCAATAGCACCGTCCGCGGTCTGGCATTGAACGGTTTCGCCACTGCCATCCGGTTAGGAACCGCGGGCGGCAATATCATTCAGGGCAATTACATCGGCACTGATGTCACAGGGACGATTGCGGCCGGGAACTCTGGTGACGGCATCTACATTAGTTCGCCAGGCAACATCGTCGGCGGAACGACACCGGGGACTGGCAACGTGATCTCGGCCAACGCCGGCAACGGCGTCGTCCTCGCTTCGAGCAGCGCCAGCAACAACGTGATCCAGGGTAATTGGATTGGAACCGGCGCCGGCGGTGTGGGGTCCCTTGGCAACGGAGCAAACGGTGTATTCCTCACCGGCGGGGCCTTGGGCAATCTCATCGGCGGAACAGCCGGCGGAGCGCCCAACGTGATCGCGCTCAATGGCGGCACCGGCATTACTCTCGACGCCACAGCAGGAAATCGCAATGGCCTGCTTGGAAACCGCATTCTTTCCAATGCCGGCCTGGGGATCGATCTCGGCGGCGACGGCGTAACTCCCAACGACGCCGACGACTCGGACACCGGGCCGAACGATTATCAGAACTTCCCGGTGCTCACGGATGTCCACAGCATTGACGGCACGACGACGATTTTTGGCAACCTGTCCAGCTTGCCCAATGCGACGTACCGCATCGAGTTTTACCTCAACGACAACGCGGATCCCTCCGGTTACGGTGAGGGTCAAACTCTCATCGCCTCCACTACCGTGACCACGACGGCCGGCGGGACCGGCTCATTTGGCGTTTCATTGCCGCTGGTTGCGACCTACACGCAGTTCGTTACTGCGACGGCGACCGGTCCGCAGAACAATACTTCCGAGTATTCCAAGGCCGCGCCGGTCCGCACGCCGCCAATTCTCGGCTCTGGGCCAGTCAGCACCAACATTCCGGTAGGCAACACTGCCATGTTCTGCGTCACCGCGGTTGGCACTCAGCCGATCCAGTACCAATGGCGTTTGAACGGTTTCAACATCCCTGGCGCGACGAATGCCTGCTACACCGTCCCCACCGCCCAGATCGGCCAGGGCGGCACCTACACCGTTGTTGTCGGGAACGACTTGAACGCGGTCGCCACTCTCCCGGCGTCTCTGACTTTGGTGCTCACCAATATTCCTGCGGGGACGAACTTTGCCAGTCGCGTGACTCTCACCGGCCTCAGTGGTTTAATCCGGGCTGACAATCGCAACGGCAGCTTTGAGCCAGGTGCGCCCCAGCATGCAGGCCATCCCGGCGGCAAAGCGGTCTGGTACACCTGGACGGCGCCGGTCACTGGAGTTGTCACCATGCAAACTGCCGGCAGCACGTTTGATACGTTGCTGGCGATTTACACGGGGAACGCGGTAACGAATCTGGTCGTGATCGATAGCGATGAAGGTCATGGCGGCTTTTACACCAGCAAAGCAATGTTTAACGTCTTCGCGGGGAACCAATACCAGATCGCCATTGATGGCTTCGGCGGCGCAACCGGCGATTTCATTCTGACCTGGCAGGAGCAGGACACATCGCATCTGCTGCCTATTTTCGTCACCCAGCCCGCCAGCCAAACCGTCGCCCCCGGTCAGGATGTCACTTTTGGCCTCATCGGTGCCCGCGTTTGCGGCAATGGCCAGATCAATTGCGACAATCCCAATCCGCAACTGGCTTACCAGTGGTTCTTTTACGGCAACCCCATCCCCGGCGCCACGACCAATACTTTGACAGTCACCAATGTCCAGCCGGCGAATGTGGGAATTTATAACGTTACCATTGCGACGCCCTATCAGACCAATCAAAGCGACGACGCCGTTCTGCAAATCAACCTCACGGGTTCTCTAGTTGAAGATGCCCAGGCGACGGACAAACTTCTGGATGCGAATCATTCCGTCATTCTCGGTAACAGTGGGGCGCAAGCGGCGGAGTACGCTGGCGCCTCGGTTATCAGCCCGCGAGCGGGTACCATCGTCCGCGGCTACACCGGCACTCAGATTTTCAACACGACGGGCAGCGCCACGGGCCCCGGGGAAGTCATCTGCGGAGTGATCGGGGGCGCCTCGGATTGGATAACGATTGTCGCGGATGCCTCTGGCACGCTTTATCTGAACACCGATGGCAGCTCGTACGACACGGTGATGGCCGTATTCCGCCGCTCACCTACAAACTCGGCGGTGTTGGAGCTGCTCGCCTGCGACAACAACGGCGGTACGAACGGGCTAACCAGTTCGCTCAACCTTCCGGTAACACAGGGGCAGACCAATTATGTCGTGGTGGATGGCGTCAGCGGCGTCAGCGGCATCTTGCAGCTCAATTATAGCCTCGCGACCTCCGCAATAATCAAGACAGCTGGCCTCACTCCGCAAGGCGCAATACATCTGCAAGTCGTCAGCCGCCCGGACCTCCATTTCTCAATCCAAGCCTCCCCCAACCTGGGAACTTGGACGACGTTGGTCACCGCGACCAACCCGCCGTCAGGCGTATATGATTACTTCGACAGCAACTCGGTGGCTATTCCGAAGCGCTATTATCGAGCGCTGCTGTTACCGTGAACAGGGGATAAATCCCAAACACCAAAATCCAAATCCCAAACAAACTCCAATTGTCAAATTCCAAATTCGAGACTGCCCTTAAGTGATTCTGGAAGTTGGTTTTTGGGATTTGTTTGGGATTTGGAATTTGGTTTTTGGAGCTTTGCCCTACTTTTCCTTCAAGATCGTATGCGTCACCCAATTATCCGGGAGCTGCTGGTGCGAGAGATCCTCGATCCGCTCCAAATAGAATTTGGAAGGGCCGTCGTCGGGCTTGAGTTCCAGGACCTGCTGGAACCCCATCTGGGCAAACTCGAGGTTGCGTTGTTCGTAGTTGTTCAGCGCCTCGGCAAATGCTTCGCGCCAGGGACGCGTGGGTTCGGCTTCGTCGGGAAAGCCGATGAGTTCGTGCACTTCGACCAGGCCCTCGAAGCCCTTTAATTGGAACTTGCCCAGCGAGCGAGTGACGAGGCGGTCGCCCAGCCCCTTTTTGGTTTCGCCGCTGATGACGCAATGCGTGCCGAGATGCTTATTCAATCCCTCCAGGCGTGATGCCAGGTTCACGCTCTCGCCCAGGGCCGTGTAATCGACGCGCTGTTCGCTCCCGAAGTTGCCGACATTGGCCACGCCGGTGTGAAGCCCGATGCGCGTCGGAAGAATGCGGCCGTTGAACTTTTCCCCCGCCTGCGCGCGCAGCAGCAACGCCGCCTCGCATGCACGCACCGCATGGTCGGCCTGGGGATCGGGCGCATTCCAAAATGCAAAGATGGCGTCCCCGATATATTTCGCGACGGTCCCTTCGGACTTGTGGATGCATTTGGCTACCGCGGTTTCGAAGTAAAGGTTCATCGTCGTGGCCAGTTCGTCTGAGTCCATGCCTTCGGACAGCGTCGTAAAACTTGCTATGTCGCTGAAGAACAGAGTCAGCAGTTGTTTTTGGGCACCCGGTTTCAGCAGTTCGCGAGACTTTGCGAATTTCTTGACGAGCGCGGGCGGCAGATAAAGGCGCAACGTTTGCTCATACAGGCGCTTTTCAACATAAAGCTGGACCGAGTTGAAAAGGATCGACCACGAGAGGGCTACCGCGATCTGCACAACCACAATCAACCATGGAAACCAGATCAACCCTTTGCGGAACATCAAATAGGAAGCAACCGCGACCACGAGCAATCCGGCGAGCGATGCCACAGTAGCTCCCACTGGACGCAACCGGACCAGGCCGTAACCGAAGGCCAATCCAAGACCAAGAACCATGAGCAGCTCGACCCTGTGGGGGAGCCGTCTCAGCCAATCGCCACGCAACAAGTTGAGCAAAGCGGTCGCCTGGACCTCGACTCCCGGGCTGAAAAGCCCCTCTTGTTGGCGCACCATGGTTTTCGATAGCCAGAACCCGAAAGGAGTGCGGTATTCGTCCTTCCGCTCCCCCGCGAATTTCGTAAATGTTTTGGATCCGACGAATACGACTTTGTTGTGAAAAAAATCATCCGGCGCCAAAGCAGAGTCCAATGCTTTGAAGTAGTTCGTCCAGGGTATGAATACCGCGGGACCGTAATAGTTCATCCACCGTTGAACATCCTCCAGGTTTTCCTGCTTTGTGACTGGAGCGCCGCAGATTCCGGCGGCGACCCAGGCGAGCGACGAAATCGGACTTTCGCCACGAGGCGTGAGCTGGCGCACGACCAGATCCGCGTCGGCCAGCAACTCATCGGAGCCCATGCCAGCGGCGGCGTCGCGCACCAAATCGAATGGCGGGTCAATCCGGTTCGCGTCTGCATCGGCGCGGACATAATCCGCGGCCAGGATGACGCGCCCGCTGTCTTTTATAGCGTTCGCCAGCTCCTCGTCAGCCGCGGCCCTGGCAGGGTTGGGATCGCTAAACACGACGTCGAAAACAATCGCCCGGGCGCCGGCTGCTGTGAGTCGATTGATCAACCGGGCGTGCAGCGCGCGGTCCCACCCTGACAGCCAGGACTGCCCGAGCCGTCTGTGGGACTCCTCGTCCATATAGACGACGACGGCCTCCTGGATCGCGACATCGCCTCGCGAAACAGTCAGCAAGTCGTAACTTGCATGCTCCAGCCCGGTGCCGAGTTTGAATTCGTGCAGCAGCAGCCCGCACGCGGCGGCCAGCAGCGCGCCGGCAGCGGCAGCCCAATGGGCGCGAGTCAGTTTAATGTGGAAGCGCATGGTGGCGATCCATACGCATAGTAGCGAAGAGCCGGACTTGTGACTAGAAATTGAACTTGAAGCTGACAGTCAACATGCGCTCACGCGGGAGTTCGTTGTACAAGGTGAGCGGGTTGAGCTTGTAGTCGCGATCGGTCAAGTTGAGCACGCCGAGGCGCGCTTCGGCGCGGCGCTGGAGGAAGCGGTAGCCGGCGAAAACATTGAACTGCCAGAAATCGTCGCCGGGGATGTCTGGCGAGTAGCCCTGGTTAGACTGCTGTGACCAGAGAGCGTCGAAGCTCGCAAAGAAGCCGCACGCGCATTGGTAGATCGCGTACAGATTCACCTGGTGGAGGAATGAGGTCACATCCTGGTTCGGATTCTGCAGCAGAAAGGCCGAGCTCGGGATTTGTGAAAAGCGAGACACCAGGTCGGCCTGAGTTATTTTGTAGCTGACGCCAAAGGCCCATTCCTTTCCGAGAAGTTGGTTGGCGGAAACCAGCAAGGATTTTTCGGTGAAGTCAAGCACTTGAGGTGTCCCCGAAGGGTTGGTGGGCGCTAGAGGCGAGGCGCTCGAAACATCATTGGTCAGCAGGCCGACCGTGCGAGTCCCATCCGAATTCAGGAGCTCCCCTTGAACCTGGAGGTAAGTGCCGGTCTTTTCGATGCGATGATCGATGCCGACTCCAAAGGTCTCGAAGCGCGTGCCGGGCACCAGGCCGCCATCGGGAATCAGGTTGCGGAAAGCAGTCGTGAAGCCTTCGATCTGCACGGGCTCGAGCCGAACGCTTTGGTCAAAAAAGACGCCGCCGAGCGAACGGGTATAGGCGAAGCGAAGGTGAGTGTCCTTGCACGGCGACCAAAGGATACCGGCCTTGGGGGAGACCTGCTCACTGGTAGTCTCGTCGCCCGTAATGGGAGCAGTGTCAATGTTGCGAGGATAATGAAGGCGGTCGTATTCAACTCCGGCGCTGAGCCGCAAGGAATCCAGAATCTGCCAGTGATCGTAGGCGTAGAAACTGAGGCGATCGAGGTCAACGCTGACATCCTGGGGAACCTGGATGTCCTGAGAAAACGGAGTCGGCGGAGGCCGGTGCAGCACGCTGGTGGTGTCGGCCCAAGCGAACTGATAGCGGCCACCGGCAATGACGGTGTTGTCATGGGATTGCCAAATCTGCTGCAACTCAGTCGAGTAGGCCTCGAGATCGCTTTGATAGCCCAGCGCGAAGCCGCTAAGAAAGCCGGCGCTGTCGAGAGTCGGGCCGCCGGCGAACATGGCCATGGTCCGGGTGAGCGGCGCGGAGTTGGAGTCGTTAATCTTCAGGGTATCGTCAAAGCGGCTGAAGAGGAACAGGGTGTGGTTCCCGGGCGACCATTCACGGTGGTAGCCCACGAGCAAATTCGGCTCCTGGGTTTCCTTGGCCCGGAAGGTCGGGCTGTGGCTATTCTGGTCGTAATATTGAACAACATCCCCCGATTCGGCTCTAAAATAGCCAATCTGGAGAAAGACGCTGTCCTTGTCGGTCAGTTGCTGCTTGAAGCGCCCTGCCACGGCGGTCTGTTCCAGGTCATTATTCGACCGGAAGCCATTCTGGGTCCGGTAGAAGGCGTCGACCGAGTAGCTCGAATTTCCGAACACTCCGTATTGCGACGCGTTTTCCACCCAATCACCCCTGCTGGAGTATTCGGTGCTGGAAAATATTCCGAGGCCGTCGTTGGCGAACAGCTTTGAGTATTCCTGCTGCGAGACATTCTGAGACAAGTTCCCGCCATTGACCGGCATGAGCAGATTGGCCAGGAGCAATTCGCTGAACCAGGGCGTTTCATAGCGCAGGTTGATTTGTTTGGGGTCGCGCAGGGCGTCGTAGCTGTTCGCCAGAAAAAGGTGGGCTGAGTAATTGCCGTAGTCGAGGTTCACTGCGCGAGCGGCTTCGAGCGCGCTGCGGTCGCGCATGCCGTCGTCGCGATAAATCGCGGCGAGATTTGCGCCCCTCACGGCCTGGTCCTGGTCCAGCAGCAGGCGCGACCGGAACAGGCTGCGGTTTTCATTGAGATCTTTGGATTTTTCCAGGTCCTCCACCGCTTCATTGATGCGATTACCCTGCTCGTCAAGCAGCGCGAGATATAGCCAGCTCGTGGGATCGTTGGGATCCAGGGTCTGCGCCATCTGCAGCTCCTTGCGCGCGTGAGGTATATCGTAACTGTCGCTGAAAGCTTTTCCCAGGTAACTCCGGAGCACGGCGCGTTGTGGTTCAAGCGTCGCCGCAACCTGCAGATCAGCGAGGCCTTCGTGATGACGGCCTTTGCGAATCTGGACCAAACCGCGTCCGAGCCAGGCGTTTGCCAGCGCTCCATCGGCGGCGATGGCCTGGTCGAAAAAGGTGAGGGCCTCAGAAAATTCATTCCTCGCGCTGTGCAGGAATCCTTTGAGGGCCAGCCCTTCCGCGTTTCGCGGTGAGAGCGCTATTCCTTGGTTCAACGCCACAAGCGCTGCATCCGTATGCCCAAAACTGAACTCGAGCTCGGCGAGGCGCACCTGGGCGGCGCCGAAGCGTGGTGCTTTCGCCGCGGCTTGGCGGGCCGCGTCCAGCGCTTCAGTCAGTTGGCCGCGAGATTGGAGGTAATAGGAACGCGCCAGCCACCCGCTGGCTGTTGTCGGTGCCGGCAGCGGGCTGACGGTTTGATGCTTCACGGCCGCAATCACCTCGCGCAGGGCGGCCGCTGAAGGAGAGCCGGCCTGGGCATTTTTCAGTTCGTTCTCAGTCTCTTGCACTTTTCCGGCCGCCAACAGCATGGCGGCGTGAAGCAGGTGCGCGGGTTCCGTAGCCAACGTGGCATTTTCAGGAAAACCGCTCAAGGCGCCCAGCAGATCTCCATTTCGATAGGCATCAAGCGAGGCGCGGAAGCTTTCTTTTTCCTGATCTTTCATTCCGAGTTCGTCCGGATCGATCACGGCCGGGTAATACAATGCCCATTGGATCACATTGACTGCGTTCAGAAGCGCGGTCTTCTTGGGCGCGCTGCCAGGCTCGACTGTTCCCTGCTGGCCGCTGCTCAGGCTGGCGGCGCCCTGTTCGTTCGATAAATCCACATTGCCATCGAGCAGTGACAGGACGGTGCGGCCATCCTCAGCCACTTCGAGATTGAATTCCGTTCCGCGAATGGCCCCGGAGGCTACCGGCGTTCGGAATTGGACTTCGGTGGGCTTCTCGCGGCTGAAGAAATAAGTTGTGCCGGAGCGAAGGTCGAGTTGCGGCTTATCGCCGGATTTGGCCGGTGGCTGGATTTCCACGCTGGTCAATTCGCCGACCCGGACCACGCTCAATTCCGACCAGCGCAAGGCGGCGCGGCTGCGGGAGCCGGTCCGCAGACGGTCGCCAGGTTGCAGTTTCTCGTTGAGCTGCGCCGCACTCCAGGCCGTTGTGCCTTTCCGGGCAAATTCGACTTTCCCTTCCTTTTCCACCAGCACACAGCTTGGGGACTCTCCGGCTGCAGCCGTCGCTTGAGTGGCTCCCAGCCCGAGCAGGACGAGAGCTACGAAGCCTGCTTTAGAGACCGTTCCGAGTCGTAAGAAAATGCAAATGCGGCCTGAGTGCCGACACGTCGCGTTGTTCATATAGGATTCCTGTCAGACCGATTCTGTGCTGACTAAGCCAGGGTTCAGGGTCGGCTTCTTATAGTCGTTTGGCCTAGGATTGGCAAGGTTATTCTGGCCCTACACCTCCAGTGACCCGTTAAGCTGGAAATGGGAATGTGATTGAAAAATGTGCACGCTGCGCGACACTCCCCTCGTATGAAATCAGTGTTCAGCGGACCTGTCTATGTTGTCCAGGATAACATCGACACCGACCAAATCATCCCGGCCCAGTACCTGAACCTGGTGCCGACCATACCCGAAGAGTACGAAAAGCTTGGTTCTTACGCCCTGTGCGGTTTGCCGGAATCGCTGTACGCGCAGCGGTTTGTTAAAGAGGGCCGATTGGACAGCGAGTACCCGGTGGTCGTAGCCGGCCGCAACTTCGGCTGCGGTAGTTCCCGCGAGCACGCGCCGATCGCCCTGGGCTCGGCGGGTTGCAAAGTCGTGCTGGCTGAAAGCTTCGCCCGCATTTTTTTCCGGAATTGTGTCGCGACCGGAGAATTATATCCCTGCGAATGTTTGGAACGAGTCTGCACCGCGCTGCGGACCGGTGACGTCGTAACTGTCGACCTGGACGCGGGCACAGTCGTGGTCCAGAAAAGCGGAAAAGCGTTTCACTTTAAACCGTTGGGCGACGTGCGCCCGGTGGTGGACGCGGGCGGCATTTTTAACTACGCGCGCCAGACCGGAATGATCCCAAAGTAGCTCGCCCTATCCCCTGCCCCGCGGTCGCACGTGTCGGCGGCGTTTGAGCCGGGAGAGCATGATGCTGCGCACCGTTGCTCGCAGGATCCTGTGCACTCGGGCCAGGACCTCGTCCAGGCGGGCGCAATCCTCCAATTCCTCCTCATTGACCGGCTCCTGGCTGAGTAGTCGTTGAGCCACCTTGCTGCAATCGGCCCGCGCGGCGTCGAGTTGGAAAGCAATCCGCACCGCTGAGCCGACTGGCAAGCCTCTGAGATAGTGGATCGGTTTCATTTTCTCAATTTCTTGAATAGGCATAATCGATGCCAGCCGAGCAGATTCTCAAACTCGCAGCAGGAAGTGCCGGCTCCCGGACCAGCTGCCCGTTGAAAAAGCGGGCGCAACGTGCAGCCGCCGATAACGAGGCGGAAGCGGCACTCAGACTTTCCTGGAGATCCGCCTCGTTACCTGGCGGCTACCTTTTCGGCAGCCTGCTGGTCTTATCGTAACACTTGGTTAGAACCAGGCTGTCCTGTTCCGTCTTGCCAAGGCACGGCTGCTTTTCCAATGTGGCCGCATGCATTCACATGAGATCCTGCGTGAAGTCTTCCAGCAGTGCAGTCCCAAGAAGGTGGCGGCAGAGCTTGGTCTGTCCCTCTCGATGATTTATAAGTGGGCCGAGCCGCCGGACGCCGCTGCCGGCAGCGGAAGCACCAATCCTCTGGACCGACTGGATGCATTGCTCCACTGCACCCAGGATCGGAGATTAGTACAATGGATCTGCCAACGGGTAGGAGGTTTCTTCATTCTCAACCCCAAGGTGAACAAGCCTCACCCGTCGTTTTTGATTCCCGCTACTAATGAAATTGTGCAGGAATTCGCCGATCTGCTGGCGGTCATTGCCACCGCTGCCGCTGATAATCAGATCACGAAAAAGGAATCCGAGCAGATCCGCGCACGCTGGGAGGAGCTGAAATCGGTGACAGAGAGTTTTGTAACCTGTTGCGAAGAAGGGAATTTCGTGCCGCTGAAGGAAAAACACGAGGCGCTCAAACGCTAACCTACGTGATGATTGATGACTGGTTGGGGAGTTAATTACGGTCCTTTTGCTTTGGGCTGCTTGTTGTTGTTTCTGCACCAAGAAGCAGCGCACGAGCCAGTGAAGTTGTGGCGTCGCCGCCTTTCAGATCCCTCCTTTGTGACCGGCTTTGCCTGCACATTTGTCGTTGCAATAATAAAGGCAAGTGCCAAAAGCGTCCGGATAGTGCTTGGCGCAGCCGTAGAAAAGCGAACCGCAGCCGCACGAGAATTCCTTCGCTTGCGCTCGCGGGGTAACCCCCAAGGCGGCCAGCACGAAACCCGCGAGGCCGAGGCCGAATCTCTTCAGTGCCCCGCGGCGCGTGACGGATTGGGCCAGGCCCTTGGCCAGTTCATCGAATTTGTCGTTCATAATTTTCCTTTCGTTTTGTTTGTTGTTGGCCGTTGCCTGCAGTGAAAACCTTCACCGCGTCACTGCACGATAAAACTGCCGGATCGAATCGGCTGCGGCGGGGTCGGTGAACTGGTTGGTCCCGGTAGCGCTGACGAGGTTGGTCAAGGCGGTCCAGGTCGCCAGATCCGTGGAGGCCTGGATGGTGTAGCTTCGGCCGGCATCGCCCACCAGCGTGAATTGAAACTGGCCGTTGGCTAGTCGCGTGGGGGAAGTCAACCAGGGCGCAGGCAGTGGTGTGAGCAGGCAGGCGCGGAGTTGCCCAGTGGGACTAACCCCCAACCCCACGATTTGTCCGGCGTCGTTGATACCGTTCACCTCGCGCAAGACCCAGCCGGAGTTCGACGGGATAAGGTCCGCACTGTCACGAAGGCCGTGAACGCTGTCCCACAGCATAGGCTGCCACACTCCATTCGACGGGTGTGAGTAGCCGAGTACCTGGCCGAAGTTATTGATCCGTGCCGGCACAAATGATGCGCCCAAGGCCGTTCGCGCAGTGACCGCTCCAGACGAATTGACAATGAAAAGAAAGCCACTTGCCCCGAGGAGGCTTCCAGATGCTGCGTCGTAAACACCGGACACACCGACGACCTGACCATTGGTATTAATGTCGCGAGCATAGCTGAAGTCGTCGCCTGGAAGCGTGCCAAGGTCCGTCTTCACGCCGTTCTGCCAGATGAAAGCGTGTTCAAATCCGTCGATAATTGACGAGCCCACCACTTCGCTAAAGTCGTTAATACCCCATGCATACATGCCCCCTAGGTCCATCAAAGTTCCGTTTTGCCAGAGGCGTTCCTCATCATCAAGAATGGCTCCCGAAGCGTTAATAGCTACAGGCTCAATAAAACTAGAAAACAGGATGGTTAGGTCCGAAAGGGAACCTTGGGTTCCGTTGGCGGTGTCAGGGCTCCAGAGGAAACCGTGATGATCGTAAGGATCGGCAGGCACATTGCCCCACGTCAGCAAATCGTGAGTGTCTCCATAGCCTACGACCTGGCCGGAGCGGTTAATGCTATAAGCGGTGCTGCTGGGCCCACCGAGGGTGCCGAGGTCGATCAGAGAACCATTCGTGCCGTTACGTTGAGTGGGGGTCCAGAGAAACGCGCGCTGCTCGGCAAAAGTCGCGTTGACGCTATCGCAATGGGCCCCGGGGTAACCCCCGCCCTCGCATATCTTGATGGTTTTCTTATAGCTCCCGACGTCCAACGAGATGCCGACCACTTGACCGAAGTTGTTGATGCCGTAGGCTTGGCTGTTGGTGCCACCCAGCGTGCCGAGGTCGGTGATAGTGTAGGTCTGGCCGGCGCAGTCCGAGGCGGTGGCCCAAAGCGCCAAAGCAGCGATACCGGCAAGCCCGACGCCGAATTTCTTCAGCGCCCCGCGGCGCGTGACGGATTGGGCCATTCCTTTGGCCAGTTCATCGAATTTGTCATTCATAACTATTTCTTTCGATTCTATTTTTCGTTTGTTGACCTGCGTGCTCGGACTCTTAACTGTTAGGGCGCGGAACATCGATTTTCATTGCCGACTGGCTGTTGCGAGCGGGATCCCGCAATGTCGCATTCCTGGATTGGACACCTGGCTTGTTCGGCAAGTTGCAGGACTGGCCGCGCTGTGCTTTAGCGACGTTCGCATTTTAAGACGCAGGCTGCGAAACAGACTTCTGGGTTCTTCTCCCTGGTGCATCCATAATCAGGCAGCTTGCACTGGCAATTCCGCTTAATATGCACATGTGGCTGGTCAGCCACAGCATTGTTCGCCAGCCCAAGCGAGGCCAGCGCGATTCCCGCGAGGCCGAGACCGAAGTTCTTCAGCGCCCCGCGACGCGTGACGGTTTGGGCCAGCCCCTTGGCAAGTTCATCGAATTTGTCGTTCATAATTTTCCTTTTCTTGTGGATTGGTTTTGAACTTATGGTCGCCTCCACCTAACGCAAACGCCGTAGAGGCACCTGTACTCTTGTTTCACACCGCCGGGGCAGTCAGCGTCCGAGGAACAGCGCCGGCCCGCTTCTGCCTTGTTCGCCAGCCCGAGCGTGGCCAGAGCGAGGCCCGCGAGGCCGAGGCCGAATTTCTTCAGCGCCCCGCGCCGCGTGACGGATTGGGCCATTCCTTTGGCCATTTCATCGAATTTATCGTTCATAACTTTCCTTTCGGTTCGATTTGTCGTTTCACTTTGTGATTCTCGTGCCCAGACCCGAAGCGCTTTGCACGAGCGCGAAACTGCCCAGGCGCTTCAACCACAAACGTAATTGCAGTAGTAGAAGCACCCGGCTTGTTGGTCCGGGGGGAGGGTGTCGCACCCGTATGGGTAGCGACAGTGGTTGCACCCTTTGCCGCCTCCTGGAGGCTTGTTCTTAGCCTCCGCCCTGTTCGCTAACCCCAGCCAGGCCAGCGCCACGCCCGTGAGGCCAAAGCCGAATTTCTTCAGCGCCCCGCGCCGCGTGACGGATTGGGCCAAGCCCTTGGCCAGTTCATCGAATTGATCGTTCATAATTTTCCTTTCGTTTTGGTTTTGTTTGGGGCTTCACAGCTTTACAGAGGAGAAACCTCGAAAAGGTTGGAAATAATTTGAAGGTTACGCCCGCGCCCGTGCGATTGGGGAATGGTTCGCAACAAGTGCACTCCGGCGCTGGCGCTCCTCGTCCGTCAGTGGCCAGCCGCCGCCGCCTTGCTCCCCAACCCGAGCCATGACAGGGTGATTCCCGCAAGACCGAGGCTGAATTTCCTCAGCGCCCCGCGGCGCGTGGCGGATTGGGCCAGCCGAGTTTTCAAACACGGACTCAAAAACAAACACGATAGCCTTTAAAGAAGTTGAAATCGCAAATGCCACTGCAGCATTGGCTGCCGTGTGAGCATTTGCTTCCTGATGCCTTGCAATGGTCGGCGTGTGCGCTCGCCGCTCCCAGCCAGCCCAGCGCAATACCTGCCAGGCCGAGGCCGAATTTCTTCAGCGCCCCGCGCCGCGTGACCGATTGGGCTATCCCTTTGGCCAGTTCATCGAATTTGTCGTTCATAACTTTCCTTTCGTTTTTGTTTTGGCTTCGAAAGTCGGCATTATTTCCTTCATCCTCTTGCTACCGGAAGCTGGCTTCAGCATTACAAGAAAAGTTGAGATTTTTCTCGGCAAGCGCCACCCCAAAGGCAGCACCAAGGAACCGCTAATGCACGCTGATGGGCCCTAATCCGGCCGAATTCGTTTGGTTTAATAGCGTTAATCAGCGGTGATTAGCGGTCACACTACCGAAGCCGAATTGCTTCAGCGCCCCACGACGCGTCACCGACTGGGCCATTCCTTTGGCCAGTTCATCGAAGCTCTCATTCATAATGTTCCTTTCCTTTTTGTCTGTCGGCAGTCTGGGCTTCCACTCTTTGCTACAGGGAAAGGGCAAAAACGGTTGCAGACAAAATGAGGTTTCTTGAAGGCCGCTAAGCTGGGTGCCACGCGCTTTCCACGCCCCCAAATCCAAATGACTCGTTCCGGCTAAGGGGAGTTCCGTTGCGGGGCGTTGCTCGCGTTGGTGCCGCCCAGGATCGTCACGACGACCTTCCCTGGGAATTGGTTCGTCGCCGGCGCCGGCAGCGGCGGCGCTTCCCAATCCAGCTTCATTGCCGCGAGTTGCTGGCGGATTGAGCGCAGGTCCCAGAGCTGGATTACTTTCGTCTCGGCTGCTGCCGCCAGGTAACGGCCGTCGGGGCTGAACGCAAGATCAGAAAGGAACTGCGCGCTGGGCGGCTCCAGATCCGCCAGTTCACGCCAGGAACCAGGCGCCAGCAGGCGCACCCTTCCGGAGCCGAGCCGCACCGCCGCCATGGAACCGTCCAAGCTGAAGCTTATTGGGACCGCCACCCCGCTGCCAGTCTGCTGGACGACATGCACACATTGCCACGTACCGACTGCCCAGAAGCGACAGTCCCGCCCCCGGCCTCTGGAAGTAGCCAGCCATTTCCCATCCGGGCTAAAGGAGACGGCATTGCCGTCGTCGGTGTCTGCCAGTTCGCGTATGAGTTCGCCGGTTTGCAGATTCCGCACCCGCACGTTTTGGCGCGAACCCAACTCGCCAACCGCGCAATACTTCGCGTCGCGACTCAACGCCACGTGGGCAACTGGGGCTTCGATGGCGGGAATTCTGTCGTCGCCCGATTCTACATCCACGACACGAACCCGGTCGCCCTCAGTAAACCCCAACAAACGGCCCTCGCCATCCAGGTTGGCGCGATTGCAATCGTCCGAAGCTCGGAACGGCTTCGGCGGCCCAATTCGGACATTGTAGTTCCGGCCTTCCTGCTGCCAATCGAAGGGCCATTGTATGAGTCCAGCACTGCCGGAGGTGAAGAGGCGTTGGCCATTGGGATGGAACAAAGCCGACCAGGTGTACCCAACTGATAACATTCCCACTTCCCTGCCGGTCGCCACTTCCCAGATCCTGACGCCATCGCTGTGGGCCGAAGCCAGCCACAAGCCATCGGGGCTAAATCGACAGCCCCGTGGCCCCTTGTATGGTTCCACGTCGCTGTGCAGGACGCGACATTCGCTCGCGTCGGCAATCTCATGGAACAAGAATCGTTTCATTAAAACCCCGGCGAGCAAGCGGCGATCATCTTCGGAAAACGCTATCAATGGCCCGTCCGTTCCGATGGTGACGGGCAAGGCTCCGCCAAGCGGGTCCCACAGGCGCAAAGTTCCGTCCCATCCGCCGGTCGCCAGCAGGTCGCCTCGATGATTGAACGCAAGGTACACCGCTTCGGATTGGTGCCCGCGCAACTCATTGCGCAAAGTTCCCGTGACTGCATCCCAGACATAAACGTGCGCATCTATGCAGGCGGTGGCCAGCAGACTGCCGTCCGGATGCCAGCCCAAGGCCATGACCGGTTTGGGATGCAGAAGGGACAGAACCGTTTGGTGGCTGTCCACGTTGATTACTTGCACGTTCGTGCTGGCAAACTGGCAAACCGCAAGTTCACGGCCGTCGCCGCTGAGCCGCGCAACCGCACGCTCATCCTGGGATTTGACTTCTTCGTCAAGGGACAACAGCAAGTTGCCCGACTTCAGATCAAAGACGTAGACAGGCGCCACCGATCGTCCGGGGCCCCACCTCCAATAGACCACTGCCAAGCGATTGCCGTAATCACTGAGATGAAAATCTTGGACGCCGTAGTAAGGGTGCGGGTGCCGGAAAATGATTGCGTTGCGCTCAATATCCCAAACGCGCAATACGGCAGGTGAAGCTCCGCTGGCAGCGCTGGCCATGGCGACGTACCGGCTGTCAGAGCTGAACGTAATAGCGTTTTGGAGACGTGGCACTTCGTCTGGCGCCCGCATCAGTTCGGCGTGATCTTCGAGCCGGAACAGAGTGACGGGCCTCTGGGGGTGATTAAACACCACGTAGCTTTCGAGCCTCGGCGAGAAAACAATTCGTGCTTCGGCGGGCTCGCCGGATTGCCATTCACTGGCAAGGCGCAAATCGGTCATCGCCATGCAAGCGATGGCCTCATTGCGCAATTCGGCCGCTGGACGAATCTCAGCGGCTTTCTTCAGCACCTCCAAACTGTCAAAACGCCGGCCGGCCCGGCCGCTCCAGCGGTTGGCCCGCGCCTGGTCCAAGTAAGATTGCCGAAGCTGCTCCCGTGTTTCCAGCTCCGCGCGTTTGGCGTGAGCGGCCTCGTCGTCGGCGCGCTCGCGTTGGCGCTTCTGTTCGCCCTCAGCGCGGGTGGCGCGCACCGCTTGCCACGTGCTGTCAACCACGCCCAGTACCAGTGCAACGGCCACCGCCGCGCCCGCAGTGAAGGCGACGCGATGCCTCCGAGCGGCTTTCTGGAAACGGTATAGTGTGCTGGGCGGACGGGCCACGACCGGCTCGTGGTGAAGGTGGCGCTCGATGTCCCTCGCCAGCCCGTTGACGGTTTCGTAACGGCGCTGGCGGTCTTTCTCCAGCGCCTTCATTGTGATCCAGTCCAGGTCACCGCGGAGTAAGCGGTTCAACGTGGCCGGTTCTGCTTGACGATGTTTTGCCACCTCCGCAAGCCGGTTGCCGAGCGTCAACAGCCGCGTCGAAGGTTTGGGCGGATCGGTCTCGCGGATCACGCGGCGGACTTCGTCCAGCGCTCCCTGCCGCAGCGTCTCCTCATCAAGTGGCGTGACTCCAGTAAGCAATTCGTAGAGCAGCACGCCCAGCGAATAAATGTCGGAGCGGGTATCAATGTCCAAACCGCTCAGGGCCGCTTGTTCGGGACTCATATAAGCCGGTGTGCCGAGCATCTGCTCAAAACGGGTGAACAGCGTCTTTTCCGTTAGTTTTTGGCCAAGCGCCTTGGCCACGCCGAAATCAATGACCTTGGGCACGGGCTCGCCATCATGGAGCGTGACCAGGACGTTGCTCGGCTTGAGGTCACGATGAATGACTCCTTTCTGGTGCGCATGCTGAACCGCGCGGCACACCCTGATGAACAGTTCCAGCCGCTGCCGCGTGCTCAGATTTGCCTGATCACAATAGTTGGTGATGGGAATCCCACGCACAAGTTCCATCACGAAGTAAGGGCGGCCGGCAGAGAGGCCCTCACCCCTGACCCCTCTCCCATCCGATGGGAGAGGGGAACCAGTTGTGCCCGCATCCAAGACTTTGGCAATGTTCGGATGGTCCATGAGGGCCAGCGCCTGCCGCTCGGCCTCGAACCGCGCAATGACCTCGCGCGTGTCCATGCCCGCCTTGATAATCTTGAGCGCCACCTTGCGCTGCACCGGCTCGGTTTGCTCGGCCATGAACACAACCCCGAAACCGCCCTCGCCGATTTGCTGCAACAGCTTGTAACGGCCGATGGTTGCGCCAATCGCTTCGGGTAAGAGACCTGTCTCGGCGACTACTCCTCTGTCCTCCTCCGCAGAGACGCCGACTTCCATCGAGCTTTCTGCCACTTGCGCTTCGTCCAATCCCATTTGCAGCAGACACGTTGGACAGCCCCGAGTCGTCTGGGGCGCATTGGCGGGCAACGGCGCTCCGCAATTGGCGCAGATCCGTTCGGTGGGCATAGGTGGAGCCCGGATTGTTTCTAACTCATTACTACAGCGAAATGCATAAACCGTTGCACAATTCTCACCAACTGCCCTCAACTTCCGCCCAGTACCGCGATCAGGTGTCGCAGCTCATCGTTGATCTCCACCGGGCTGCTCACAGTGTGCGCGATTTCGACTCGCAAAAGTTCGCGGTAGCGCTTCTTGAACCGGTTTACCTCGGATTTGAGGGTGCCTTCGGCCATACCGAGGCGGCGCGCAGCCTCCGCATAGGTTAGCTCGCTCTCCTGGCCCGGCAGAAATAACTCCAGTTGCGGGAAAAGTTCGGCCCGGCTGCCGGTTGCGTATTCTTCCTTCAACCTCGTGCGCACCCGCTCGAGCACGGCCATTGCCCAGTTCCGTTCGTAAATTTTCTCGGCAGTCATGTTGTGTGCTGCCTCCTGGATGTAGTGATTCTCTGCTGCCAGTCCATCGAGAGGAATATGTGTGGCACCTCCTCCGCGTTTGGTTGCGCGGGCGCGCTCCCATTCATTGATTAAGAAATTCTTGAGCGAACTGAGTAAGAACGTGCGGAAGCGCCCCCGTTCGCGGCTGGCCAACTGAAAATACTTCTTCTCCAGGAACCGCTGGAAGAATGACTGCGTCAAGTCTTGGGCATCTTCCGGGCTATGCCCTTGTCGGCGCACATAGGCGTAGAGGGGATACCAGTATGTGCGGCAAAGTGTCTCCAGGGCTTCCTGCGCCTGCGGCGCTACGGTGTCCGCTGCGCCAAGCACAACGCTCCAATGAGTCGTGGCAAACCAATTGTGCTTCTGCCGCGACTCGCCCAACTCTTCGCCCGCAGGCAACATAGCATTACTGCCGGTTTGGGTGGTGTCACCATCAATACAAATGGGGCCAGGGCTGGCAAGCCGAATAATAGAGCTGAAAGATCGTGGCCGCGTGGCTGAGGGCAGCCACCCCGAGGAGGGCAACTGCGACTAACCAGAAGTTGTTCACGATGTCGCTTTGCTTAGACCCGGCGGCAGCGATTCTTCCGCCGCCGGCCATTGGCGCCACGCTGCCAATTCCCGTCGTCGCCAGGCGCGGTAGTGGCGCCAAAATGTCGCGTAACCCCCGTTGCGGAGTGGACAGCCCAGATTATCGAGCCGTGACTGAAATGTCCGCAAAGCGATACGATTGTACGGACGCAATCTGAACCGGTCGTCCAACCCACCTGCCACGGCGTCCACAGCACCGGGCGAACTCGGAAACTCGGCAGGAAGCGCCACGCGCATCAACATAAACTCCCGGCTCGCTGGCCGAGGACAAAAGACCGGGCCATCGTTGCCCGAGCGTAGCCACGGAGGTGACGAGGCGGTCTCTGGATTTCGGACTTCGGAGTTCAGAGTTCGGAGTTGAAGCGTCCGCCTCCTCACGTCGGCGGCTACCGGAGCCATTGATAGACGAAACGGCGGCATGAAGAGATGCCCGAGGCTGTAAGCGATCACAGCGCCATTGTAGGTTTCTACGGCTTGCAGCGTGTGCGGATGATGACCTGCAATGATATGCGCGCCAGCGTCAACAAGCGTATGGGCCAATCGGACCTGTTCCGCGCAGGGATACTCGTGAAACTCGAGTCCCCAATGCAGCATGACCACCACCAGATCAACACGCTTCCGCAATTTTCGGACTCGCTGAAGGACGCCCGACCGGTCTTGCAACGACGCGCACCCGGCTTGTCCGCCGTGGGCGATCACCGGCCTCAACTTCTCGCCGCGCGCGGTGAACGCCAGACATCCGATGCGCCAGCCCGCGTGCTCCAACACCAATTCGCGTTCGGCCTCTGAGGCCGTGCGTCCCGCACCGATGTGGCGGACGCCATGTCGTTCCAGGTAGCGTTGAGTTTCGGAGAGCGCATGTGGGCCATAGTCCAGGCTATGGTTGTTAGCGAGGCTGCAGATGCCGACCGCTGGCAGTTTCAACACCTCGACCACATCCGGATGATTGGCCAAGACCAATGGCTTCCGCTTCGCCCTTTGGCGGTCCTCGAACAGCGGCCCTTCGACATTGACGAACAACACATCCAGCGCGCGTAGCGTGGCCCGCAGCGCCTTGAATGGGTAGGCCACATCCATTCCACGCGCCTGAGCGTAGCGCACCGCTTCGCCGCCCAGCATCAAATCGCCTGCGAACCCCAGTTGAATCGCTCTCTTCGGCAACACTTTATCTTTCTGTGCTTGTTCATCTGGGTCTGTACCCGCTCTGCTTTCTCTGCTCTCTCTCCTGTCCGCTTCCCCCGCCCCCAAACAAGGTGCCACCAAGCTCCAGGTCAAGTTGGGGGCCGGTATCTCAGTAACCCCCGCCCGGCACGCACTTGTTGAGGCAGAAACTCTAACAAGCGTAGGTCCGGCATCCGTAGTAGTTCGTTGGATCACAGTGATTGCAGTTCCCGTGCTGCTTCTCTTGAACCGGGCCTGCCTTCGCGGCGTTGGCCATGCCGAGCGATGCCAGCGCAACGCAGGCGAGGCCGACGCCGAATTTCTTCACCGCACCGCGCCGGGTGACGGATTGGGCCAGGCCCTTCGCCAGTTCATCGAATCTGTCGTTCATAACTTTCCCTTTCGTTTTGGTTTGCTCGATTTTTCATTTCGCGCTTTTAGCTCACGCGGATGGTGCGAAGCGATCGGGACGCGCGCGCGAGCACCCGCCGTCGCGTGGCCAGATTCCTGTTGTTAAAAGCCGCCGGGCCCGTTGCAATAGCCATAGCAGGTGTAATAGCAGTCACCGGGTCCGTACGGGTAAACACAGTGGTTGCAATTGCCACAGCCCTTTGGGGGACGTTTCCGCCCTCCTCCGGCAGCTGCTCTGTTCGTCATCCCCAGGGATACCAGCGCTACCCCCACCAGGCCGACGCCGAATTTCTTCAGCGCCCCGCGCCGTGTGACGGATTTGGCCAGTCCCACGGCCAGTTCATCGAATTTATCGTTCATACGCTTCCTTCCATTTTGGGTTTGTGTATAACAGAGGTGCCGCGGCATCCCCGCCCACTCGCTACCCTACACAGCCGCAGCAATAATCCAGGCAGCCCTCAATGCACGCCGCATTGGCCGGATCGCAGCCGAAGTTTGGGCCGATGCAGCGGTTGCACCTCTTGCCGCGCTTGTTGCCGCCTCTGTCGGCGTGCGCCTGGCTGGTAAAGCCCAGCGTGGCCAGCGCGACGCCCGCGAGGCCGAAGCCGAATTGCTTCAGCGCACCGCGGCGCGTTACAGATCGGGCCATGCCCTTGGCCAATTCGTCGAATTTGTCGTTCATAGCTTTCCTTTCGTTTGGGATTTCAGTTTTGGTTTTCTGTTTTTCGTCCGGGTGCAGACCGATTTGCCCGTACCGTGTGCGCCGGAACTGGTTAATCGTTTTCATGCTAATGGCAGGCCCCCATTGCAATGAGTTGCTGGCAAGTTGCTACGCAGCCCACATAGGCGCCGGAACCGATTGGATACAACTTTGCACAGCCTTTCTCGGGATTGTGGCAATTGGGACACGGCGAGGAGGGTTTGATCTGCGGCTGGGCCGCCCTCGCCCGCCCTAACGAGGCTAGCGTAAGTGCCACGAGGCCGACGCCGAAACCTCTTAGCGCTTGCCTCCGCGTGGCGGATTGGGCCATGTTCTTGGCCAGTTCATCGAATTTGTCGTTCATAACTTTCCTTTCGTTTCCGTTGTGCTTTCTAACCGCGGATCACGCGGATTGCGCGGATAAAGAAGAAAACGCCTCAACGCTCAGAGGCTCGCACGCGCAACGGCCATTCACCCGTGTCATCCGTGTCGGCTGTGATTCGATTCTCATGTTCCTGTTGGTCTTCCTGTTCACAGCTCGGTCATCAACGTCAGCCGCAAAGCGAGTTGCAGTAGAGGATGCAGCCCGATTGTTGGTTCGGGGGAAGCGCGTCGCATCCGTACGGATAACGGCAATGGTTGCACCCCTTGCCACTAGGCAGCTTGTGCTTAGCCTCCGCCTTGTGGGTTAGCCCCAGCGAAGCGAGCGCGATGCCCGCGAGGCCGAGGCCGAATCTCCTCAACGCGGCGCGCCGCGTCACCGATTGGGCCAAGCCCTTGGCCAGTTCATCGAGTTGGTTGTTCATAATCTTCCCTTCGCTTTCGTTTTGTTAGTTCAGCTTTGCTTCCGCCCTCTGCTACCGAAAATGGGCCTCTGGATTACAAGAAATGCTCATAATTCTGGTCAGCCTCTACCAGGTTTCGCGATGGGGTTGGTTATCGTTGTTCCATTGGCGGCGCGCTTCGTCGGTTTTTTGGAGCCATTTCTTCTGGCCGGCGGAGCTGACGTGGTTGTCGCAGAAGAGTATGTTGGCTCTTCCCCGGTGGCGCGCTGTGGGCCATTGCGTCTGCTCCTCGATCACCACCTCGCCTGGGCCCAGCGCGCTGGGACTGAGCCAGGTGTCCGACAACATCCCCAGCCCAGAATCCCCAGCCTCGATCATCTCGCTCGGCACCTTTATCCGTGAATCGGCGATGCGTTTGGTTGTATAACGCCCCAAGCCCAACTGAACGTCCATCGCATCGCGGGCAGTTCCCGCTGCATTATAGCCGTAGCTGAAAAGCGCGAGGATTAGGTTCGGGCTGTCTGGAGTGATTGAGCGCTGTCTCTCAGGGCAAATAAAAGTGGCGTAGCCCTGGGGCAAGTGAGGCAGCAAGGGCCCGCCGGAGCCGGTAATCGCGGGCCGGCTCCATTCGCTGGCGGTGGGATATTCATGAGCATGGGAGACGTAAGAACCGACCGCACTCCCAAGCTGACGCAGATTGTTGACGCAAGCTGCGCTGCGGGCGCTGGCCCTGGCGCAGGGATGGACTGGCAAAAGAACGCCCGCCAGGAGAACGACAACCGAGACCACGACCAGAAGCTCAAGGCGCGTGAATGCTTGCCGCTGGCCCGGTTTGGCCAGGCGTTCGGAGAGTTCACGCGCTGCGACGGCGCGGCAGCGCGGCGAGTCGAATTTATCGTTCATGGCTTTCCTTCGATTTGCTTGTTCGTTCACTCCTTTACGGAACGAAAACGGGTGTAAAGTTGCAGAAAATCTGAGGTTATTTTCTTCTGGCCTGGTTGGCGGTATGAAGTCGCAGCGAGCAAGAGTCTGAACGGAAGGCACACCATCAATACACGGATGGGACCTAAGTCGAGCCTCCTGTAAGCACAGTGATCTAGCCGAGCGTCGAAACCCCGAAGACAAAGGTCGAAACGAACCCAAATGACGAAATACGAAACAGCGATTGGATTTGGCTCGTTTTCATCACTCGGATTTCGCGTTCGTAATCCCCAGGACGGTAACCGTGATCGGTCCCTTGAAGTGGTTGGTCACAGGCGGGGGTAGCGGGGGCAGGTCCCAATCCAGCTTCATTGCCGCCAGTTGCTGGCGGATGGAGCGCAGATCCCACAAGTGTATAGCATCCCACGAGACCGATGCCAAAAGGCTACCGTCGGGACTGAAACGCAGGTCAAGCAGCTCGCCTGAGTCCGGCGGCTCCAAGGTCGCTAATTCGCGCCAAGTGGCGCTTTCCAGCAGTCGCACTGCCCGGCGTGAGTAAGCGACGGCCACGATCCGACAGTCCTTTGGGATTGCAACCGGACCAGGCAGGTCGCCTGCGCCCTGGCGCTCGAAGGAGTGCAGGCATCTCCATGAGCCAACCTCCCAAATTGAGCATTCTGTGCCGATGCTGGTAAGCAGCCACTTATTGTCCGGGCTAAACGCGCCAAATCCGCACCTTATTCCTGGCAGTTGTCGCGCGACTTTCGCGTTCCGTATGTCCCAGATCCGGTTGCCCCGGCCGACAGCCCATCTTCCCGTTAGACCCCACTTGCCATCCGGGCTGATAGCCAGGTAATAAGGGTTAGAATCTTCGCTCAGCGTCGCTATCGCCTGCGAGCTCGCGGCATCAAGCACATGGACGGCGTTCGAGTGGAAGAAAGCCAGCGTAGTTCCGTCAGCGCTCAGCGCGGCGCGGCTCCATCCACCGGCCGGGGCGAAACGACGTGCCGGCCCGATTTGCAAGTGCGTTCTCTCTCCCCCGTCTCGGTATTCCATCGGCCATTGCTCCACGCCCCTCTCTTCCCCGGAGGAGATCAACTCTTTTCCATTGGGAGCAATAATGATCGACCAGTTTGTCCTTCCAGGCAGCCGGGAGATTTCCTTGGCTCTGGCGAGATCCCAGAGACGGACTCCATCACGATGGCCCGAGACAAGCAATCTCCCGTCGGGACTGAAGTCGCAGCTAAATGGGCCCTCAGCGCGCTCCGGGGCCCAGTGCAGCAGGCGACATTCATGCGCCGTCGCCAGTTCCATTAGAGCTACTCTCGGCCCATCCACTAGGCAACAAAACCAGCGATCATCCAAAACGCTGAAGGTCCCAAACCCCCCAGGGACAGGCGTACTAATCAACGTTCGTCCTGTCAGGGCATTCCAAACCCGCAGATCCCCATCCCAACTGCAGCTCGTCAGCAGGTCGCCCGCATGGGTGAACCCGACCGCGAAGACCTCTCGTGAGTGACCTGAGAAGACAGCTTTCTCGTCGCCCGTCGTGGTGTCCCAGACGTGGACCCGCGCGTCTCGGCACGCGGTGGCTAGCAGGCGTCCGTCCGGATGCCAAGTCAGGTTGAGGATGGGGTTATTGGTGTGCGGAATCGCCAGGATCACATGTCCGGTTTCCAGGTCCCGAACCTCCACCATTTTTCCCCACGCATTCCCAATAGCGAGTCTCCGGGCAGTGGGATGGAATTGGATTGCCCAAGCGGCAACCGGCGCTGCCAGCGGCGTTAGAGTCTTTCGGGAGGTCAGGTCATAGGTGATTACGGCCCCCTCCTTCGTGGTTACCGCGATGGTGCTGCTATCGGGGCTAAAGGCCAGGTTCCTTGGGTCGAGGTCTGCCGGGGTCGGGATTTCCTCATTTCGAGCCCAGTCCCACACTTTCAGAATGTTACGCTCTTTGCCAAAGGTCACTGCGAGATACTTGCCGTCTGGGCTGAACCAAAGGCTATGAACCGGAGGTTCGCGACCCGACAGGTGTCTCAGTTCCGCTCCGTCCGCCACGCGGCGCACGATTATCTTCCCCTCGGGATCCGGTCTAGCGTGCAACTGATAACCACCGTCGAAAGCCGCCCCCGGTTCTCCGTGTCGTAGATCCAACAGCTCCTTGCTCACGCGCAAATCAACCAGTGCCATGCAGGCGATGGCTTCATTGCGCAGTTCAAGCGTGGGTCGAATGTCAGCAGCTTTCCTGATTGCCTCCAGACTGTCGAAGCGCCGCCCAGGCCTACCGGTAAAGCGATTCGCGCGGGCCTGCGCCAGGTAGGAGTCCCATAGCTTCTCGGTGGCTTGCTTCTCGCTTTGTTGCGCTCGTTGGCGGGCGCGGTTGATCCGAAATGCGGCGATGGGCGAACCGATGGTGACGATGAAGATTAAAATAAGGATCAGGAGAAATGAGGCGGCCAATCTCGGATTGCGCCGGGACCAGAGCCAGACCTTTTCCGTCGTGCCGACTGGCCGCGCCTGCACCGGCTCGCCTCGGAGGAATCTGCTCAGCTCGTCAGCCAGTACCTGCACGCTGCTGTAACGCCGTTCCGGTTCTTTTCTCAGGCATTTCAGGCAAATGGTCTCCAGGTCATGCGGCACACCCTGATTCAAATCCCGCGGCGACACCGGCTCGCTGTGCAACACCTGCTGCAACGTCTGAGTTAAGCTGTCGGCCGCGAACGGAGGACGGCCTGTCAGCAGGAAATAAAGAACCGCGCCCAACGAATAAATGTCACTGGCCACCGTTGTGGCGTGCCGCTTGCCCAGCGCTTGTTCGGGGGACATGTAATTGGGTGATCCCATTACCTGCCCGGTCATCGTCAGGTCCGAATCCCCGCTCAGCCGTTTGGCCAGGCCGAAATCAGCCAGGCGCGGTTGGTCCAAGGCATCAATCAGCACGTTGGAAGGCTTGAGGTCCCTATGCAAAATACCGCGTTGGTGAGCGTAGTGAACCGCTTCCGCGATCGTCTTCAGGTAGTCCGCCGCCAGTTCCGGTGGCAGCGGGTTGTTGAGCGCGCGCTCAGTCAGCGTCTGGCCCTCGACATAATCCATCGTGTAGAAGTGCTCGCCCTCGTGCACACCCACCTCGTGAATGGCGACGATGTTGGGGTGCTGGAGCCCGGCCGCCGCTTCGGCCTCCAGATGAAAGCGCTGCACAAACTCCGGGCTGGCCAGTACGCCGGACGTGATCCTCTTCAGCGCCACTTGCCGGTTTAGGCTCACCTGCCTGGCCCGATACACCACCCCCATCCCGCCGCGGGCGATTTCTTCCAGCAGCTCGTAATCGCCAAAACGCTTCAGGGCGGAGGGCGGAGTGTGGAGTGCGAAATGTTCGTCAAGTCTGAGCCGCGCCAGAGCCATCAGGCAACTGGGACAATTGCCCGCTGGCGCATCGCGTGGGAGTAGCGCGCCACACAACGCGCAGGTGCTGTCGGCTACCATAAGCGCCGTACTTTTGGACTGTTACCTAATATGGACTCAAATCAACTGGAAAGTTACAACTCATCCCCGCAACGCCGCGGAGAGATGGCTCAGTTCCTGTTCTAGTTGATCGGGACTGTTCACCGTCTGCGCGATCTCGTGGCGGACCAACTCACCATACCGCTCGCGCAGCCGATGGGCGGCCGATTTGACCGCGCCTTCGCTCAAGACCAGCCGCGCGCCGATCTCTGCATAAGGCGCCTCAGTCTTGTCGCCGCACAGGACCGGGCTTAACTCCGCGAACAAGTCGTCCTTGCCGCCGGCGCGACATTCGCTGCGCAGGGCCGCGAGTGCTTGATCCAGGACCGTCATCGCCCAGCGCCGGTCGTATATTTTCTCCGGAGTCATTTCGTCGACCGGTTCGAGTTGATAGCGCTTTTCAGGGCTGACTTCGTCCAGGGAAATGAAAGTGAACTGGCCGCCGCGCTTTTGCCGATGAGCACGGTTCCACTCGGCGGCCAGGAAATGTTCCAGAGCCGACAGCAGGAAGGACCGGAACCTGCCCTCTCCGCGGACCTGGCGAAGCGAGTGTCGCTCCAGTAGTTGGGCGAAGAAGGCTTGAGTCAAATCCTGGGCGTCCTCTGGGCTGTGTCCTTTCCGCCGCACGTACGCGTATAATGGGTACCAATAAGTGCGGCACAGCTTCTCCAAAGCCTCTTGAGCGCCAGGTGCTGAGCTATGTCCTGCCGCGAGCACAACGCTCCAATGAGTCGTGGCGAACCAATTGTGCTTATGCCGCGACTCGCCCAACTCTTCGCCCGCGGGCAACATAGCATTACTGCCGGTTTGGGTGGTTTCACAATCAATACAAATGGGGCCAGAGTTGGCAAGCCGAAAAGTAGTGCTGAAAGATTGTGTCTGCGTGGCCGGTTTGTTCCACTCTGCTAAGAGTCATCATGAAACGATTGTCTGCTCAGGTTGGCGGCTCGGCGTGCTCGGACCTTCCTTCCAGTTCGACCATGCGCCATCTCTCCATCCTGCAACACGCAGCCACAGTTTCAATCTGGCTCGTATCCGCCTTTGCTCTCGGCGGAGCCGAAATCGTTCGGGCTGATATTTGCATTTACGGTGGAACTGCAGCCGGAGTGGCCGCCGCGGAGCAGTCGGCAAGGCTGGGAAAGACGGCGGTTATTGCCGAGCCGGGCAATCATTTGGGAGGGATGACCTCTGGCGGCTTAGGAGCGACGGACATTGGCAACAAACGGGCCATCGGCGGCATTGCTCGCGAGTTCTATCACCGTGTAGCCCGGCATTATGCCGATGCCTCAGCCTGGTTCTTTGAACGGCCGGAAGATTACTTCAAGAACCAGTCTGGTCGCGACATGATCGAGGAACTAAGATCTCCAGAAGGCACGATGTGGACCTTCGAGCCGCACGTCGCTGAGGACATATTGTTCGCGATGATCAACGAGGCCAGGACGCCGGTTTATTTCGAGCAGCGGCTGGCCAGCGTTAGAACGGAGGCCGGGCGTATCGTCGAAATCGCGATGGAAGGTGGGAAAGTTTTCCGGGCCAGGATGTTTATCGACGCAACTTACGAAGGTGATTTGATGGCGAAGGCCGGAGTCAGCTTTACAGTTGGACGCGAGCCAAACTTCAAATACGGCGAGCCGCTCAACGGCATTCGCGCGCAGACGCCGAAACATCAGTTTGTCGTGCCAGTTGATCTGTTTATAAAACCAGGTGAGCCGAGCAGCGGTTTGCTTCCTCTGATTCAAACCGGTGAGGCTGGCGAGCCTGGCTCCGGTGACCGTTCCGTGCAGGCTTACAATTTTCGTTTGTGTTACACCCAAGTTCCCACGAACCGCCTTCCTCACGAGCCGCCGGCGAATTACGATCCAGCCAGATACGAGTTGTTAGCGCGTTACCTCGAAGCTCTGGTCGCGGCGGGGCGCATTCCTCGACTGAAGGAGTTCTGGAATCCGGTGCCAATGCCCAATGGTAAAACCGATATCAACAACAACGGCGGTTTCTCGACCGACTTCATTGGAGCGAATTACTCTTACCCAGATGCCGATTATTCAACGCGCGAACACATCTGGCAGGCGCATCAGGATTATATTCGCGGGTTCGTCTATTTCCTGGCCACCAGCCCGCGCGTGCCGGAAAATATCCGGCAGGAGATGCAGTCGTGGGGACCGGCTAAGGACGAGTTCACGGACACGGGCCATTGGCCTCACCAACTCTATATCCGTGAGGCAAGGCGTATGGTCTCCGATAACGTCATGACCGAACATCATTGCCGCGGCAAAGTGAAGGCCGAGGACTCAGTCGGCCTGGCCGCCTACACAATGGATTCCCACAACTGCCGGCGGATTGTCAGGGATGGGCGTGTTGAAAACGAAGGCGACGTGCAGGTCGGCGGCTTTCCGCCTTACCCGATTTCGTATCGGG
>CAYUPI010000030.1:0-69524 GCA_964446585.1 uncultured Verrucomicrobiota bacterium | reverse complement strand
ACCTACGAACGATCAAAGCGGCAACCCAATCGTCGATCCTCACATGGGCACCAGCAGCCAGGCGTACTACGTCGGCTACTTTCAACTCAATTCGGATGGAACGATGACGTTTACCAAGGAAGCCAGAGCGCCGACTGTGTCGTTCAGCCGGTCTGGCGGCAACTCAACGATCACGTTTCCGACAGTCGGCGGAGTGACCTACACCTTGTATTACACCAACACCGACGGCCTCGGCACCCCGGTGAGCACCTGGCCTTCCTCGCCGACGACTATCAACGGAGACACAACCACGCAATCGTTCCAGGATGTTACCTCGGATCCCAATCGGGTTTACCGAGTCGGAACTCAGTAAGCTCGCCATAGCCATAACCAGGCGCGCTCCGGCTGCTCAAGGCCGGAGCGCGCCCACGTACCTTCTACCTTTACCAGGCTCGGACAGGTTCGGTTGGGTTCGGTCAGGTTCGGAAAACCTGAGATTGGGCGCAAAACGGAAAGCAGAAAGCAGAAATCGGTGGAACATGCAACGTGAACCCGAACGCTTCCGACGGACGCTTTCGGGAGAAACGTGAAGCGCAATAGGGACGGGATTGGCCGACAGGGGCATTGGAGGGCTTTAAGCCGTCAAGGCGTGGTGCAAAGGCTCAAAGGAAAAAGCTGAATTTGCGAAAGTTCGAAGCACAAACAGGGTAAAGCACAAAGCGGATGAGCGCTGCGCTCATGCCACCCATTTGGGGGTCCAGACCCGCTACACCGCTACAACCCGCATAAACATTGGGTCTTTTGCAGGTGCAACCCGCTACACGACCCGCTACGAGCCGCTACATGTAGCCGGTTTGGCGCTGGGCTCTGGATTTTTGGCGTGCTGGCGAGCGAAAGCGGCCAGATAAGGGTGTCTATCTCACAAAAACAACCCTTGACCTTGGACCTAGGTCCAAGGTGTAAAGTGCCTCACAAATGAACGATAAACGTTCAAACTGGCAAACTATGAAAAACTTGATCAAAACCCTGTCTGCGGTATCCACGCTGGGGCTGCTCCTGGGCTGCGCTTCCAGCAAAGGCGGAGCCGATTCCGCCAAATATCATTGCAGCCTCACCGGCAAAGACCTTGCCGAATGCTGCTGCACCAAAAAAGATGGCAAGCTCTATTGCAACGAAACCAAACAGTTCATTGACAAATGCTGCTGCACCAAAATGTAAGCGGCCCACAGGTTGAGAGGAGTGACATGAAGAAGAGACTGATCGAAATATTCACCGCGGGTTGCCCGCTTTGCGAGCAAACCCTCAACCTCTTCAAAAAAGCCGTCTCCGCTTGCGGCTGCGAAGTCATCGAGCGCCGGTGCTCCGGCCCCGAACGCTGGAAGCCAGCACAACGGTACGGCATTCGCACCGTGCCGACGGTCGTCGTGGACGGAGAGGTCGTCTTTGAAGGCCGCATCAACGAAACCCAGGCGAATCTCCTGGCCCGCGCATGAACAGGCCGCTGCTCATCGGTCGGCTCGCCGGGCTCGCCGGCGTCAAGCCCGACTCCGTTCGTTTCTACGAGCGGAGCGGGCTGCTCCCCACAGCCAAACGGACCCTGGCCGGTTACCGCGTTTACGACGAACCAGCCCTCAAGCAACTTCGTTTCATCAAACAAGCCCAGTCCCTCGGCTTCACGCTCGACGAAATCAAACGCATCCTCTCATTGCGCGGCCAGGGCAAGCAAACCTGCCGCTGCGTCACCGCAATCGCGGAGGCCACCCTTAGAGAAACCAGGGAAAAGCTGAAGCAGCTCCAAAAGTTCCACGATGCGCTAGACAAGAACGTCCGGCGCTGGAGGGGCGCCTCCAAAAACGGCCACCGCATGGCCGCAGACTTCTGCGCCCTGATCGAATCTTCCGCTCCGCATCCCCTGCGCACTTTTAAGACGGAAAAAAAGTGATTCGATCAACCCAGGTCTCGATGAACCTCAATCGCGGCTGCAATGATGGTTGCGGTCATTCCAGCCGTTTTTGGATACGGTGGTGCATGGCGCGGAATTTAACAAGAGGCAGCAGAGACAACAGAGGATTTCACTCCATTTTCCTCGGTTCCCTCTCTTTGCTCCTGTTCAGTTTATTAGCTGAGGGATTTGGACGGTTGCGGCGTATTAAAAGGTGCGTGCCGGTGTGGCGAAATGTGTCTTGTGAACGCCGGACACCATGGCAGTTCGATGTAAGGTTTGGCGTTGGAGAACGACGAATTTAGAATGATGACCTCGCGAGCGGTAAGGACAGTGATTGCGATCGTGCTGGGATTGGTCCTGGTGCTTGTCGGCGGCTCCGCCGTGTCGGCGGGAGGGGTCATCCAGGCGGACAGCGCGAAGGCAAGCTGCTGTTGCACGGGTTGTGATTCCCGGCATTGTGCCACGCCCACTTGTTGCGCGCGGCCCGCAGAAAATCGTTCGCCGGTCGCGCCTGCGCCTTTGCCTTCGCCATCGCCGAACCAGTGGCACGCATTGCCGGCAACCCTAGCAGCTCTGCTTGCGTTGCCCTCTCAGACCGGTCAGTTCTCTCCTTCGTTGCTCTTCCTGCTCCGGAATCGAGGCGTCCCCATTTTCCAGCGGGACTGCTCGTATCTGATCTGAGTTTTCCCTTCTCCAGCCCGTAGTGTGCCCACAACAGGCGCACTGTGTCCTGTTTTTGTCCGAGTACGTATCAGCGTTGTCTTATGAAATTACGAGTTCAATTCGCCGTTATCGCGGCTGTGTTTTGCGCGAACCAGTTCCTGGCCGGTGCCGCTGAAGCTTCGGAGGCTGATCGCGCTTCGACCAACGGAGTGCTGTCTATCAAAGCCGTGGAGATGGCCGTTTTGAAAGAGAACCCGTCGCTCAAAGCCGCTCGCGCCAACTGGGAAGCCATGAGGCAGCACGTGCCTCAAGCGCGCGCCTGGGAGGATGCCAGGGCAGGGTTCGATACGGTTGCAGGCCGCTTCGTTTCCATCCCGCCCAATTCGTTTACCGATCAGAGGCTGATGGTCGAACAACCCGTGCCGCTCTCCGGCAGGAACCGTCTTCGTGGCCAGGGGGCCGAGGCGGAGGCTGCGGCGGCTTATGGGGAATTTCTTCGCCGAGGACTCGACCTCATCGCGCGCGCAAGGATGCTCTACTACAGGCTCGCTAACGCCTACCAGCAATTGCGAATCAACGAGAGCAACACCGAGCTGTTGCAACGATTTGTCCAAATCAGCCGCGACAAGTACGAGGCTGGAACAAAACCGGAGTCCGATGTGCTCGTCGCTGAAACGGATCTTTCCAAGTTGCACGAGGCCCGCGCAGATATCTTGCGGCAAATATCAGACGCGGAGTCGCAACTCAACGTGGTTATGAATCGCCCGGCCCAGGCATCGCTGCCTCGGCCTGCTGAGATGCATCCTCTTACGCTGGGCCTGGAGTTGGCGCCGCTGCAAAGCCTCGCCCTGACCAACCGGCCAGAACTGCTTATTGCCAGGAGAAAAATCGAAGCTGCCGATGCAAAGCTAAACGCCGCCAAACGCGAGTGGGTTCCCGATCCGAGCCTGAAGGTGGAAGCCAGCCGTTACAATGACGCAGGCCAGGCCGTCAGCGAAGTCATGGCCGGGGTTTCCATCAACTTGCCCTGGTTCAACCGCCGCAAATACAAAGCCGCGATTGAAGAAGCCAAAGAAATGAAGTCCGCCGCAGAGTTCGAACTCGAATCGGTGCAGAAAGAAACTCTCGGCTTGGTCAGGGACGCACTCCAAAAAGTCGAAACGTATCATCACCACGTCGAGCTTTTTCGCGACCGAATTGTTCCCTTGGCCCGGCAGAACGTAATCGCCACACGTTTGGCCTACGAAACGGACAAAACCGGTTTTCTCAACCTGATTGACGCGCAGCGCACTCTCCAGGTGGTGGAAGGGATGTATTGGAACCATTTGACAGACTATCTTACTGGCTTGGCCGAACTGGAGTCCGTCCTGGGCGCCGAACCCCACCACGCTGGAGAACGCCACGATACCCGCTAGAACTTAATTGCCAAACGATATGAAACTCTCACGCTCAACGCTCTTACGTTTCACCTTTTTCTGCCTCACGCTCGCGCTCGCCGCCTTGTTGCTCGTCTCCTGCAAGAAAGGCGGTTCTAACGCCAAGCCAGCCGATGTGGATTACTACACGTGCACAATGCATCCTTCGGTGAAATCACAGGACCCGAATGCCAAGTGCCCCATCTGCTCGATGGACCTTGTCCCCGTGAAGAAGAAAGGCGCTCCCGCTGAACATGACCATGGCCAGGCGAAAGGAGACGCTAAGAGCATGGGCATGTCGCCAGAAGAACACGCCAAGATGAGCGCCCGCAAGGGCAACCAGGATAAGGGAGGAATGGAAGGCATGAAAGGGATGCCTGGAATGCAAAAGGAAGAAATGAAGCAAGAGGAGCCAGGCGAATTCATGGTCGCCGTTTCGCGCCAGCAACAAATCGGCGTCACCTACACCCTCGTGACCAATAAGCCCCTTCAACTCTCCCTCCGCACTGTCGGCACCGTCACCTTCGACCGCATTCGGCATTGGGACATTGTCACGCGAGTGGATGGCTACGTGGACAAGCTGTTCGTTTCCTCCAAAGGAGAGCTGGTCGAAAAAGGCAAGCCGGTTGTGACCGTTTATAGCCCGGACCTGCTCACAACCCAACGCGAGTTCCTCGACCTTCTGCGCGCCCGCGACGAAGCCAAAACCACGCCCTCTGCTGCCATCGGGGAAAGCATGGACAAACTCATCGAGGCCGCCAAAGGACGATTGCGTCTTTGGAACATTACCGATGCGCAGATTCAGGAACTCGAAACGGAGCGCAAGCCCAATGTCTATCTTACGCTCCTTGCCCCTGTTCGAGGCCTGGTCCAAAACATTCAGATCAACCAGGGACAGAAGGTCATGAGCGGCGACCGCCTGGTTACGGTGGACGATTTGTCACAGGTCTGGGTCTGGGCGCAGTTTTATCAGGAGGAACTGCCACTACTCAAGCAGGGGCAGGACGTTGCGGTAACAACTTCTGCTTACCCTGAGCAAAAGTTCAACGGTAAGATCGCTCTGATAGATCCCTTCGTGAACCCGGCGACCCGGGTGGTTCGCGCTCGCGTGGATATCGACAATCCAGACTTCAAACTGCGGCCCGATATGTACGTGGACATCGGCCTCTCGCTTGAAATGGGTGAAGGCCTGACCATCCCTTTAAGTGCCGTGATTCCGACCGGCGAGCGCAACATCGTCTTCGTGGACAAGGGTGAGGGCAAGCTCCAGCCGCGCTTTGTCGGACTCGGCCGCAAATTTGGGGATGACTACCAGGTTCGCAGCGGCCTCAAAGAAGGCGACCGCGTCGTCGCCAGCGCTAACTTCCTGATCGATGCCGAAGCCAAAGTCCAGGGAGCGCTTCAGTCATTCTGACCTATGGACCCCTCTAAACCTGCGCCCTCATCGCGGGAGGATTCCCCGTCTCCTGCGCGTGCGCTGTTTCTTGAGTCGGTTATCGAAAAGAGTTCTCGCAACACTTTTCTGATCCTCATCATGACTATTTTCGGCATCGCCGGCGGCATCTGGGCGCTGCTCCACACGCCTCTGGATGCCATCCCTGACCTGAGCGACGTTCAGGTGATCATCACGACCGATTGGGAGGGCCGCTCACCGGACCTTGTCGAGGACCAGATCACTTACCCAATCTCCACGCGCTTCATCGCCGCGCCCAGAGTGAAATTTGTCCGTGGCGAATCCATGTTCGGAAAATCCTTCGTTTATGTGATTTTCCAGGACGGCACGGACATCTATTGGGCGCGCTCACGCGTCATCGAGTACCTGAACTCCGTGCGCGGCATGTTGCCCGAGGGCGTAAACCCGGTCATCGGCCCGGATGCGACCGGTGTCGGCTGGGTGTTCGAATATGCACTGGTCGACAAGACCGCCAAAAACAGCCTCGCCGACCTGCGCACTTTCCAGGATTGGCATCTCCGCTATGCCCTTGAAGCGGTCAAAGGCGTTGCCGAAGTCGCTCCCGTTGGCGGCTTTGTGCGCCAGTACCAGGTGGATCTCGATCCCAACAAGCTTGTCGCTTACGGAATTCCCCTCAGCGACGTGGTTGCCAAAATTCGAATGTCGAATGCGGACGTTGGCGGAAAACTCTTCGAAGTTGGTTCAACCGAGTACTTCGTACGCGGCCGTGGCTATATCAAAAAAATCGAGGACATCGAAAACATCACACTCAAAGTTGTCGGCGGAACGCCAGTCTATCTCAGAAACATTGGCACCGTCCATTTAGGACCTGACATCCGGCGCGGGCTCGCCGAACTTGACGGCTCTGGGGAGGTTGTGGGCGGCATCGTCATCATGCGCTACGGAGAAAATGCGCTCACTGTGATTGATGGCGTAAAGAAAAAGCTCGAAGAAATTAAGTCATCGTTTCCGCAGGGAGTTGAATTGGCCGTCACCTACGACCGCAGCCAGCTTATCAAGCGTTCGATTGCTACCTTGCGCGAGAAATTAATCGAGGAAAGCATCATTGTCGCTCTCGTCTGCATCATTTTCCTCTGGCATTTGCGCTCGGCCTTCGTGGCCATAATAACCCTTCCTATCGCCATCGTCATGGCGTTCCTCCCCATGTACTGGCTGCACCTCACCTCCAATATCATGTCCCTGGGCGGCATCGCCATCGCTATTGGCGCAATGGTGGACTCGGCCATCATCATGGTCGAAAACGCCCATAAGTTCCTCGAGCATTTCCGCGAGCAGAAAGGCCGTGACCCATCCAATACCGAACGTATTGACGTCATAGTCTCCGCCGCCAAAAGCGTTGGCCGCCCGCTCTTCTTCTCACTCCTGGTCATCACCGTGAGCTTCATTCCCGTGTTCACCCTTGAATCTCAGGAAGGACGCCTTTTCAGTCCGCTGGCCTTTACTAAGACCTTCTCCATGTTCTTTGCTTCGTTGCTGGGCGTGACCCTCGTGCCCATCCTGATGATCCTCTTCATTCGCGGCAAGATCACCCCAGAGATCAAAAACCCTATCAACCGCTTCCTCATCGCTGCTTATCAACCATTCGTTCACTTCGTCCTGAGATTCCGGTGGCTCACCATCTTCGCGGCGCTCGTTATCCTGGCTGCGACCATTTTTCCCTATAAGCAACTAGGCAAGCAATTCATGCCGCCGCTCAATGAGGGGGACATCCTTTACATGCCCACCGCCGTGCCCGGCATCTCGATCAATGAGGCAGTCAAAATCTTGCAGATTCAGGATCGCATGCTCCGCAAATTTCCCGAAGTCGAGCGCGTTTTCGGCAAAGCCGGTTACGCTGACACGGCCACTGATCCCGCTCCGCTCTCCATGGTTGAGACCGTCGTCAAACTCAAGCCGAGCGATCAGTGGCGGCCCGGCATGACCTGGGAAAAGCTCATCGCCGAGATGAACGAAAAGGTCAAGACGCCCGGCATGGCCAACATCTTCTGGATGCCCATCCAAACTCGCACCGAAATGCTCACCACAGGTTTTCGGTCAGTCCTCGGAATCAAAGTCTTCGGTCCTGATCTCGGAACCATTCAGAATGTGGCCATCCAGATCGAGAAGGCGCTGACCGACTTTCCAAACACGCGCAGCGTTTTCGCGGAGCGCACCACCGGAGGTTATTTTCTGGATTTCGCCGTGAAGCGCCGCGAGGCCGCTCGCTATGGCTTCAATGTCGGTGATGTAAACGACATCATCGAAACCGCCATCGGCGGCAAAACTATCGCCACCACCGTCGAAGGCCGCGAACGTTATCCAGTCAACGTGCGATATGCTCGCGACTTCCGTGAAGACCTGGACGCCCTCAAGCGTGTTCTGGTGGCAGCCCCTGGAGGGATGAACGAATCCGAGAGCCGGAGTGTCGGCTCACCGGTGATGGACGCCGGTTCCGACTCCCCGACACCCCGATACAGCGACACTCCGGTTCAAATCCCGATAGCAGCTCTCGCAGACATCTCGTTCAAAACCGGCCCGCCGTCCATCCGCACCGAAAACGCTCAACAAGTGGGGTTCGTTTTTGTGGATGTCACGACCGACGATATCGGCGGCTACGTCAAGCAAGCGGCACAGCGCATTCGCGAGCAAGTGCAATTCCCGGCCGGTTATTACATTCAATGGGCCGGGTCATTTGAGTATCAGCAGCGCGCTTTCAAGCGGTTCTTGCTCATCGCCCCCTTCACTCTGCTCCTGATCTTTGTCCTCATCTATCTCAACACGCGCTCGGCCATCAAAACAGCCATCGTGCTGATGGCCGTTCCTTTCTCCCTCGTGGGCGCGTTTTGGCTTCTCTACATTTTGGGCTACAACCTCAGCACCGCAGTCTGGGTGGGTATCATTGCACTGGCCGGATTGGACGCCGAAACTGGCGTTGTCATGCTCCTCTACCTCGATCATGCCTGGGATAAATTCCGAGGAGAAGGCCGCATGGCAACCATGGGAGATTTACAGGCGGCCATCATCGAAGGCGCAGTCCAGCGCATACGACCCAAGGTCATGACCATCGCGGCCATTCTTTTCGGCCTGCTTCCGATCATGTGGTCGCCCACCAATCAGGCTGGAGCCGATGTAATGAAACGCATCGCCGCGCCGATGATCGGCGGCGTGATCACGTCCGGCGTTCTCGAACTTCTCATCTATCCGGCCATCTACCTAATCTGGCGTCGCCATAACCTTCCCAAAGAAAACCGCGACGACATGCTGCTCTCAAAGGCCCCCGGCGCTCCTGAACCCCCCTCACCCCTTCACCCGGTATCCTCCGCTCCGGCCGCACGCTTTCGACGTTTCAAGCTCTATGCGGCGACGCTCGTCACACTTCTCGTCATTGCTATCGCTGGTTACTTCGCCTGGCAGAAGTTCGGTTCCTCTCGCGGATCGGCTTCCGGAGCAACTTTCGCGACTCAAACCGTCAACGGACTGAAGGTGGAGTTTATCCATCCGAAAGGGGATCTTCGCAAAGAGATGAACGAACTCCTGATTGAATTCCATGATGCTGCGACCGGAGAGCTGGTTGATGTCGGCACAGTGAACTTTGATCTCGGCATGAACATGCCAGGGATGAATATGCGCAGCACCGCAATCGTCCAGCCCACCCGCACCGCCGGCCAATACCGCGCCCAGGTCAAGCCTGACATGGCCGGCTCTTGGACAGCCACGCTCCATTACGAAGGCCCGCGCGGCTCAGGCGACCTCACATTCTCCGTCAACGTTAAACCGTGACTGAATCACCTCGGCTCCGCCCTCATCAGGCGCTTCCACACTATGACGCTTCACGCTCCTAACGCCTCGCCTGACGACCAGGACCGCCCCGCCTGCTAAGCCTCAGCCTTAACAGGCAAGCGCACAGCTCGTTCCTCCGCTTTTTCCTGCGCCTCCTTTTCCGCCGCTGCCAGCAGCCGCTTCACCGCCGCTGTGACATTCCCCAGGCAGCACGAGCCTTGCGGATTCCGGACCTCGCACGCGCAATGCTCGGCCTTGATCTCCGATGTAATCCTCTGCGGGATCGTGCAGTGGCCCGTCTCCCGAATCTCCTCTCTGACCATCTCCTCTGTGAAACCAAAGCAATAGCACAACGCGACCGGATCGTCCCGCTCCTTCAGGCCGACTCGCACCCGTAAGTCCTTTTTCTCCAGCCGCTCGCCGTGGGGGTGGAAGTAAACCACGGCGCAGGTGGCCGTCCCGCAGAACATGAAGCCCGGATTGTTTACCGTGCTCAGGAATTCCGGCTTCACCATCTGCTTCAGCGTGAGCGTCGAGACCGGCTTGCCCCTGGCTCCGCACACAGGACAACTCTCCCAGCCGCCCTCCGGTTCGCTTCGGCAAGAGCAATCCTCCATGCACTTACTCCTCGTTGGGCATTGCGCGCATCCCGCATCCTGCCGCCTCGCCCAAAATCTTCAACTGCGTCTCATCCAGAAACGGGCCGGCCACGCGGCTCAACTCCACACCCCTTTTCTCCGATCCCTCCGGCACCGCCATTTTTCCAGTAAGACACTGCTTCAGCTCGGCGGTCAGCGCGGCTTCCAGCCCCTCCGCCTTCTCCTTTGCGAGCGTCGTCTTCGCCTGCACTCGCCGCACCCACCTGGCCGCAATGATCCCGGCCTCTTCCTCGCTCAGCCGGTCCACTTCCGCGCCACGATACCAGCCTTTGCCGGAATTGAACCCAGCCAGCGCCTTCTCTGCTTTCCCACCGCTAACCTTCGACGCCTTTTGCTCCTTCAACGTCTTTTCCACTTCGCGCCGCGCCTTCTTTTTCGCGTCCGGGTTCCAGACCACCGCAACCATTGTGCCCTGGCGATTCAGCCACGCCTCGCGCACGCTTGGGTCCCGCTCCAGTTGCAGCAGAATCGGCTTGGCATGACTTCCGCACCCGATAGCAGGCGCAGCGGGGCACTGCCACGGCACCTCGAACACGCTCACGTCCTTCCCAGTCGCTTGTGTGACGTTAACATCCTCGCCCGCTTGCGAACCATTCGCCCACGACAAAAAGCTGATGCAACACACCGCCAGAATCATTTTCATGGTTTATCCAATCTCGTTATGGGTTCAACTTTGAACCCCGTTTCGTCAACTGCCCTACGTCAATATACTCCTTCTTGCAACGCATCCTTTAAATGCTTGATTTGAATGCTTACGGCGACATTCTCCCTAGTAGCGAGACAGCAGGAAGCCGGACCGAATACCATCCATGTTTCGGGATGGTCACAGCATGCCTTTGACAATCCGCGATTTTAAGGTGTACATGCCCGCGAAGGACTTCGAGCAGTCGAAGCGATTCTATACCGCTCTGGGCTTCAAGATGTCCGAAGGATGGGGCGGAACAGCAGAATTCGAGCTCAACGGAAACAGATTCCGGCTGCAGAATTACTATGTGAAGGACTGGGCTCAAAACTTCATGGTCGTCATTGGCGTTGATGATGCGGAGGCCTGGCATCAACACGTAAGAGCCATCGTGGAGAGGGGTAGGTTCGACAATGTCCGCATCAAACCACCTGAGACCGTTACTGACTCGCTCGTCCTTCATGTAGTCGATCCATCCGGAGTCCTGCGGGTCTTTGTTCAGTAGCCCGCAATTGCGGGGAATCGCGCCCCAGGTCAGTGAGTGGACGCACAAAGCGCCGGGCAAAGCCTGCTTAGCGGAGTGCCGGTTGGGGTGTAGCTAAACTAGCTGGACCACGTCAATCTGGAGGGATTTGCCGGGGAGGATCTCGGGAATCGGAGCAAAGGAGAAGCAGCGTCCTTGATCTTTCAGTTCGAACTTCGAGACTAATTTACGCCGCTCGACGTTAACGAAAAACTGGACTTCGATGGACATGCTTTCCTGGTCCCTGCCATTAATCGTCAGCTCTCCAGGTTCGAAAACTATCTTCTGTGCACGTTTATCGAAATGACTTCCGACTTGCTGCTGGATCGCCCGGGTTTCTGGACTCTTTTCGAGGACCAATTTGTCAACGAAGGGCCTGAGGAAAGTCAGGAAACTTAGGGGCTTTCCATTTGCTCGGAATTCAGCGTTTTTCCAGTCTAAGCTATCCGGATATTCCTTAACCGGCACGCCGCGCTCTTTGGTACAGAGCCTGATCGGAAGCATTTCATAAGAGGCATGCATGAGTTGCAGGTCGTTTAGGGGGCTAAGGAAGTCCTCCGTGGCCTGAACGAAGATTATGCGACCGTCGCGTTTAATTTGCGCCGCCGCGTCTTTTGTGATCTTCCGCGCGACCAGAAATCCTCGACTTGCAGCGAGGATGTCAATTTTTTCAGCTAGAATGATGACTTCATTTTTGCCAACCGGTTTTTTCCAATCTTTGCATTCGAAAACCGAGACGGACTGGTAAGGAGATTCTAGCAGTGTCTTTACGAGGACGTCGATTTCGTGGCGGACTCCAAGTTTCTCAACAACCTTGTTCGTTTCTATCGAGAAGGGTATCCCGCTGAGCTTTGGATCCAATTTGAGGACGGTTTCTTGTATGAAGCGTACGGCCCGCTCGAGCTCTTTGCCTGTTCTCCTAAGCGCCGGCTGCTCCAGTGAGCTTGTGTGTGGTGGCGGGCCAGCGACAACTCCAATGCTCAGCGTTGCCGGGACATCGGCCGGCGATTGGTTGTCTTTGAGTTGCGTTGGTTCGCGGCGTTGCATGGCCTGCTTCTACAAGTGACCATCGGGGAGTAATGTATCAGATGCAGACCGGACTGCACCGTTCTGCTCAGCGCCGAGTTTCTCGAATCTGGCGACAAAATCGTAGCATTGCTTGACAACTTTGTAAGTCGGCTTGCGCTGAGGGTTCCGCATTTCCTCAAAGGTTCATATCTCTACGCCTAAAGCATTGTTAGCGTAGCCGGCGCGAAGGGAAAGGGACATTTGCGGGCCATACACGAATGGACACGGACTCGCACAAACGGGGGGCCTCTTGCGTCATCCAGTCCCTTTGCTACGCTGGGCGGATGACGGGTGCGGAGTTCACAGCCAAATGGGGCCGCTCCAGGGCCAAGGAAACCGCCTCTTACCAGGAGCATTTCACGGACCTCTGCCGCTTGCTCGGACAAAAAACACCCATCGAGGCCGACCCCAGCGGCGAGGATTTCTTCTGCTTTCAAAAGCGCGTTATCAAGGACCTTGAACTCTTCGCCCTCCACGAAACCCTCGAAGAAGCCGACCCCTCCGAGCGCGGTTTCGCCGATGTTTGGAAAAAGGGTTGTTTCGCGTGGGAGTACAAGGGAAGGAAAAAGAATCTGGACGCCGCCTACAAACAACTGCTCCGTTACCGCGAAGCGCTGCTCAATCCGCCGCTCCTGGCGGTGTGCGACTTCGACCGGTACATCATCCGAACGAACTTCAATGGGACGGTCCAGGAAGCGCACGAATTCACCAACGACCAAATCGATCGACCGGAAAACCTGCGGATTTTGCGCGCGCTCTTTGAGGATCCCGATTACCTCAAGCCGCAGAGGACCACGGCCCAAGTGACAGAACGGCTCGCGGCCCACATTGCTGAAGTCGCCCGCTCGCTTCAAAGCCGCGAGAGCGTCGAATTGGCCGACGCTAAGACGCGCAAAGAGATCCAGGTTGCCCAAAAGAGGAACCTCCGCATCGCTCGGTTTCTGAATCGAATGGTGTTTTGTTTCTTCGCCGAGGATACCGGGCTCCTGCCGAGGAATCTTTTCACTGACCTCTTGAAAGCCTCGCGACATGACCCCAAGCACCTGACGGAGGCGATGGAGCAGCTCTTTCGTGTCATGGCAAGGGGCGGGCTTTATGGGCCCCACCGCATTCGACACTTCAACGGCCACTTGTTCGAGGACTCGACCGTCTTCGAATTGGCGGAGGACGAGATCGGCAAACTGGCCGAAGCGGCCGAGGCGGATTGGCAGTTCATCCAACCCAGCATCATGGGCAACCTTTTCGAGCGCGGTCTCGACCCGGACCAGCGGGCGCAGCTCGGCGCGCACTACACCAGCGAGGCCGACATCCTCACGCTCGTCGAGCCTGTGCTCATGGCACCTCTCCGGCGTGAGTGGTCACAAGCCAGGGGGGAGCTTGCCCGGGCGTTCAAAGACGGCAAGGGCACTCCTGCCCAGCGCGAACGCCTCACCGCGTTCCTGAAAAAGATTGCCTCCATCACCGTCCTGGATCCTGCCTGCGGCAGCGGCAACTTCCTTTATGTCTCACTCCGCCTACTCCTTGACCTCGAAAAGGAGGTCATCACCTTCGGCACGCAGCTCGGCTTCAAATTCGAGCCCCGGGTCACTGTCCATCAGCTGCTGGCAATTGAACTAAACGCCTACGCCTTCGAGCTGGCACAGGTCTCAGTTCAGATCGGCTTTCTCCAATGGCGGCGCGATAACGGCTTTGATAACGACCGCTCTCCCGTCCTTCAGAACCTGGACGGGTTTCACAATGAGGACGCGCTTTTGGTCCCACATTTCCGCAGTAAGGCGAAGAATCTGAAAGAGGCGCAGGCCGGCGAGCACAAAGAGGATGACGCGCTGAAGTTCTACAGCGAACGCAAATGGCCCAAAGCCGATGTGATAGTTGGCAACCCGCCGTTCCTTGGGGACAAAGTGATGCGACGCGAACTGGGTGATGATTACGTCCAGGAACTGCGAAGACTCTTCCGGGAACGGCTGCCCGGCCAGGCTGACCTCTGCTGCTATTGGCTTGAGAAGTCTCGTGAACTCATTGCGCGGCGCGACAGCAGGCGTGCCGGTTTGCTTGCGACGCAGAATATCCGCGGTGGGGCAAACCGGCACGTCCTTGATCAAATCAAGGCAACAGGCGACATTTTCTTCGCAGTCAGCGACCGCGATTGGGTTCTCGCCGGAGCGATGGTCCACATCTCGATGATCGGTTTTGACAATGGAGACGAGCAAGACCGGCTTCTCGACGGCAAACACGTGTCCACGATCAATTCGAACCTTTCGACCTCCACGGATACTACGAAGGCCCGCCCGCTTCGAGAGAACGCATCCTCTGGCTTCATAGGAAGCTGCAAAGGTGGCGCTTTCGACATAACCGAGTCCGAGGCGCTCAACCTCCTGCGAGCCGCCGGCAACCCTCACGGCCTGCCGAACAGCGATTTGGTGCGCCCGGTTGCCAACAGCAAAGACCTCACGACGGAGCGGACCCAGCGTTGGATCATTGATACGAAAGACCTATCTCTCGAGGAGGTGACCAAGTACGAAAAGCTGGCTTCAATTATTATTGAACGAGTGAAGCCCCAACGGGACGCCAACCGAGACAAATGGCTCAAACAAAATTGGTGGCGACCGCAACGAATGCGACCGGAAATGCGAAGTGCCGTCCGGCCGATTCCCCGCTTTATCGTTACGCCAACTACGTCGAAGCACCGGATTTTTGTCTGGCTGGCTGACCCGGTACTGCCCGATCACAAACTCGTCGTCATCGCGCGCGAGGATGATCTATCATTCGGGATTCTTGCGTCGCGACCTCATGAACTCTGGGCGAAGGCGATCGGTACGCAGTTGCGAGAGCGCGAGAGTGGACTCAATTACAACGTGGAGACCTCGTTTGAGACCTTCCCATTTCCTCGGCCAAGCGTACTCCAGAAGGCCGCCATCGCCGCGGCCGCGAGAGAGCTGAACGACCTGCGCGAACGGTGGCTTAGTCCACCCGAATGGACGACCGAGCGCATTATTGAATTCCCCGGCACCATCACCAGCCCATGGGCGCGCTACGTCGTCAACCCACATAAGAACGGCCTCGGCACCGTGCGTTATCGGCGGCTCGAACCGCGCGACGCCGACTGCGCCCGGAAACTAAGAGACCGCACACTGACAAAGCTCTACAACGAAAGACCCCCCTGGCTCGACCTCGCGCACCGGAAGCTCGACGGCGCCGTTGCGGCTGGCTACGGTTGGCCCGTGGACTTAACGGACGACCAAATCCTCGAAAAGCTTCTGGAGCTCAACATCGAACGCGCTGCCGAAGAAGCGAATGCGCCCAAGGTCAAAACCCCGAAATCGTCGCGTGCGAAGCGCCACGATGAACTGATTTGAGTGGAGCCTAGCGCGCCGCAGCGGGCCAGCAAACCTCGCTGCCTCATTTCTCAAACTTTGCCTTGATTTGGTTTCTGACCGCACCCAGCACCACGCGTGAGTGGAAATCGCCCCGCGCGTCCCGCCCTGCTCCAGCCTTAAGGGTAAGCACAGCAGCGTTGCTGTTGCGCTCGCTCCCGCCTCATGCTACTCATCCTCAATGAAGAAATGCGTCGCCGAAGCGCTCGGAACGTTCGCGCTGGTCTTTGCCGGAACGGGCGCAATAGTCATCAATGACGCCACCGGCGGGGCCGTCACTCACGCCGGAATCGCCTTCACGTTCGGCTTGGTCGTGCTCGCAATGATTTATACCGTCGGCGACGTCTCCGGCGCTCATCTGAACCCTGCGGTGACGGTCGGCTTTTGGGCCGCGCGGCGGCTGCCGGGCCGCGAGCTCGCCCCGTACATCATCAGCCAGACATCAGGTGCGCTCATTGCCAGCGGCTTGCTCCGCACACTCTTCCCGCAAAGCAAGTCCCTCGGCGCCACATTCCCCGCGGGTTCCGAACTGCAATCGTTCATTCTCGAATCCGTTCTCACGTTCATTCTCATGCTGACGATCCTTAACGTCTCGGCCGGTGCCAAAGAAAAGGGGATTACCGCCGGGATAGCAGTCGGCGCGGTTATTGCCCTCGAAGCCATGTTCGCCGGCCCTATATGCGATGCATCAATGAACCCCGCCCGTTCCCTCGCGCCTGCGCTCGTTGCGGCGCATCTTGAGCACGTTTGGCTCTATCTCATCGCTCCGCTACTTGGCGCGGCCGCTGCCGTGCTGGCCTGCCGTTGCATTCGCGAGGAAGGATGTTGCTGCGCCCAAACTCAGTCCGCCCCTCAGACATGAAGAAGAAAGTCCTCTTTATTTGCGTTCACAACTGCGCTCGCAGCCAAACAACGGCGCCAACTGCATTTGCCCCGACGCCCACGTCGAGTTTCTCCGCTGGCGCAAAGCCCGCTCCGACCAGCGCCCCGACTACGTCGTTCGCTTCCCACTTGCCGATCCTCCACTGTAGTCCCAAACCTCGGCATCAGAATCGCCACGTGAAGGCAGCGCGAATGCGATAATCCGGCAGTACCTGGACCCCAGAGTTGTCCCGATACACCGGCAAATCTGCCGCAAGCTGCGCGCTCAGCTTGCTTCGCCAGGTTAAGTTTATCTGCGGCCCGAGATAAACCAGCGTCTCTGCCGAATCCGGGTCATCCACGCCACTGAACGTGTCCTTGCCCTTTGTCTCGCCGGAAACCACGGCTTGCAATGCAAGCGTGTAGTTGTGTTTCAAGACAAGGTAAACGCCCGGCCCCCCGAACCAGGTGAGGTCATTCGCATACTGGTGCTGAAAGTCACCCTCCGAACGGATCGCATACTGCACGCCGGCGCTGAAAAAGGCCTTCTTCCATCGCACATACACTCCAGTCCCCACAATACCATCATACGACCCTGAACCGAGCGCCAGATCGTGTCCACCGATGCCTTCCGGCAAATCTTCGTCCGGCGTGTTCAATTTCGACGAATCGCCCGTTGGAAACTTCACGCCGCCGAGGACTGTCCAGTTGAACGTGAAATTCTCCGCGAGCTTTTCGTACACTTTGAAGTTCCCAGTCAGCGACAGATCCCCGATGCCCGAGACCGTTCCGTGCGTCGGAACCGAACCATACGCTCGGTAAGTCACCGGCAGGTTCAATTGCAGGCTGAAGCGGTCATTGAAAAAATAGCCGGCGAACATCTGCGACACGGAGCTATGTATGTGCTGGCCCGAGCTCGATATCCTGTGCCCGCCGTCCTGTACAGTTGTAATCTCCGTGAATTGCTCGGCCACCCCGGCGAAGAACCCTCGACCGGCTCCCGCTTGGGCGGAGGTCGCCGAGTAAATCGCACACAAATCACAGGCTGCCAACGGCTGTGCGCAGGCGCCAACTAAAACTCCAGTAATCAAAATCTTCACAAACTTGGAAATCTCTTGAGGCTGACCACACAGTGGCGCCTCAGGTTAAGGGAAAAAGAATCACTCCAGCCCCAAACGTTTTCGGGGTTGGAGAACAGCAGGATTATGAGAGAAGACTTCGAGGAGGAGGCGACGGAGGAGAATGAGTCAGCAGATCCGCCTGCTCATCCCCCGCCCTCAGTTCCCGAAAAGAGGTCGGGGCACTGAAGCTGAACGCAACCCGCGCAAACGGAAATTCCAACTTCTTTACCTCGAACTTGAATTCAGACTTTTTCTCAGACTGCTTGCCCTTGGCAATTTGCTTGCAAAGGGTGCACGGATGTTGTCCGTCAAAAGTTTTCACGACCGCTTCGCCAAAGGGCGCTTCCTGGGAGTAGCTAACGATCATGCCCGCCCATGCTGCGACCTGCAGAACCGTCCAGTGCAAGCCAATCGAACTGGCAAGGGCCAGGGCAATTAGAAACCTGGGCAAGTGAGCGGGCACGCTTGTATCCTAGGCGTGGATTCAGATGTGTCAAGTGTCGTGCCCGAAATGAGTCGCCAAAACCGGCATGCTTTTGCTAGTAAGCGACATGGCCCAAAACATTGCTGAGAAAATCGCGGCATCGCGCTGGACCGTTGGAGGGCGGTGGCTGGTTTTCCTGCTATCGGCTTCGTCCATCGCTTGCCTGCTGTTCGACTTCTACGGCCTATGCCCGATGCGGATCTTCACGCCATTCATTTTGCTTCCTGCGATGTTCGCGCTGCTGTTTGTCGCTTTGCTCGACCGGCAGCGCGGAGACGGCCGGCTCTTCAGGGCCGTCCTGGTTGGTCTGACGGCCGGCCTCCTTGCCGCCGCCGCCTATGATGTGTTCCGGCTCCCGTTCGTATTCGCTAAGGAATGGGGTATCGCCTCAGTCGTGCCACCGATGAAACTGTTCAAAGTCTTTCCTCGATTCGGCGCCATGATTCTCGGCCAGCCTATTGAACAAAGCAGCTATTCACTGACGGCGCAGGTCCTGGGCTGGATTTATCATTTCAGCAATGGCGCGACCTTCGGAGTGATGTACGTCGCCATGATAGGCAACCCCACGCGCCGGCATTGGGCCTGGGCCGTGGTGATGGCGCTCGCGCTCGAACTTGGAATGCTCCTGACGCCTTATCCGCAGATTTTTCAGATTCCAGTGAACCCTCGCTTCGTTGCGGTCACGATCTCAGCCCACGCCATCTTTGGCATTTGCCTTGGCCTGACGACGCGCCTGCTGGCGGGCTTTTATCTGCTTTCGAGCGCCAACTACGCCAGCCGCGTCTAACTCCACCTTGAGTAAAGCTGGAGCCTAAGGCTGGTCGCCAGTGGTCAAGACTTTGGTGGCAAGACAACGGTCACTCTGCCAACACGCCGCGTGAGCGTGGGCTTTTTGGCTTTTTTCTGGTCGTCATCCTCCGGAGTTTTGTTGCTGGCGACCTGCTGATTGGCCTCGGTGGTTGCCTGCTGTGCTGCGGCCTGGCTGGTGGCGGTGGCTCCAGCAGTCGTGCCGAGAGTCGATTGGGCGGCGGCGCCGCCGACCGACACGTTTTGACCCAATAAACTGGCGGTAACGCCGCCGCTACCCGAGGCGTTGACGCCGCCAATGCCGACGACGGTGCCGGAAATCGTCCCTGCGGTGGCGGAAATATTGGCCGTCCCAGCAGCCAGCACCGTGCCGCTGAAACTCTGTGCCGCGTTGACCGTTGAATTCTGGCGCGAAACTATCAAGCCCCGAACGTTGCCTTGAGCAGCGATGTTGATCGAGCCGCCTATTACGCCGCCCGCACCAAGATCGATATTGCCGGCATAGCCGGCTGAACCCGCCGAGGGAGGCGTCCCCGCAGTTAGGGTGATCGTCGGGCCCCCGGCAATGCTTCCGTTCAACGCGAACTGCTGAATGCCGCCCAGGGTCGAAACGATATCGCCGCGCGGAGTCTCGACGGTTATGTTGCCCGGCAGCAGGTTGCCGCCCGGCGTTTGCCAGACCTCGGTCGGCGAAATTGCCAGGATGCCACTCCCGAAGGGCTTTGGATTGACGATCGTTCCGAAGGCGGACTGGCCACTGGCGGGATCGCGATAGAGGATAGGTACAGTCAGCGTCGAGTTGGCGCCGTTTCCCGCGTTGACCTTGCCGTCCAGCGACTCAACGAAGACATTGCCCCCATTGAAGGTGGCGATCCGCGCACTGCCCACGTTGATGTCTTTGCCAGCGGTGACTTCCACGTCGCTATGGCCCGAGGTAAAAATGCCGTAACAAATGGCGCCGGCATTTGGCGGAAGAAAGGAGAACGCTCCCAGACTGAGATCCAATTTCCCCGCGGTGTTCACCATCACATCACCTCCGTAAATCGAAGCAATCGTTGAAGTCAACATGCTCAAATCTCCCGCCACGTTCACCTCGACGGATGCGCCGGATTCCGTCACCGAACCCAGCGAGGCATAGTTGATGCCGCCCGCGGCAGTGGAGCCGTTGCCAATTCCCCAGGAGATTATGCCGCTGCTACTGCCCAGGTTCATCGATGCGGCGGTGATCTCGAGCCGGCCCGGCCCGCCGATTTGGAATCCCGGAGAGAGATGATTTACATCTTTGGCCGACTGGAGGCTTGAGTTGTATAAATCGTTAACCTTTCCGAAAGGAACAAAGCTCACCGGTGTGGTGGCGAAATAGTATTTCGTCGGGTCCTGGCCGAGGTTTGCCTGCCCAAGCCGAATCTCCGGGTGGCCAAACTGATCGAGGGAAATAATTTCAAGAGGGCCTTTGGAGCCGTTCAAGTGACTGTGAGCGATGTCGCTCATCTGATATTGAAACCCCAGTTGCAATGTGGCCGGATCATAGATGAAGCCCGGATTGGGAACCGCGCTTTGAAAGACCTTCAGCAGGGCTGCGTCGGCAATCATCTCTTTCACTGTGGCGTTCGCTGGAACCTGGAACTGCGCGGTCAAAACCGGATCGACCAACAGAGCGAAAATGGAGTCCCAGGCCGATGGATTCAGCGGATCGGCGCCGACGATTGCCTGGGCAAGGGTGGTGAATGTGTAAATCGGCGGATAATAAATTTTGCCGGCCACATTGATGGAAGTCACGTCACTCGCATTGAGGTTCTGCCCGAGCAACCCGGAATTGTACATATCGCCTCCGACGGTGATGTGGGTTGCCTTGGTCGTGTACAAGCGAATATTATTCATGTTGCCGGAAACCGAGATTTGCACAGGATCAGGGTTCCCGATTTCAAGCGTGCTGGGGGCGCGATCGGTCGGGAGGAAACTGCCGAAGGTGCTGGCCGGTGGTGAGGGATCCCATTGTTTGCTGGCGCTGTCCGACATGGACAAGGTGAAGGTGTTGTCCGGCGAACTTTGAAAATTGCCCGCCGAGGTGATCCGCAGATTGCCTGAGGATGAGGGGAACAGGATTACATCGGTATTCAGCACGAACCCGCCCGCGCCCGCGACCACTTCGAGCGTCGGTGGAAAAAGGAACGGAATCGCAACACCAGCGGAAGGAGGCGTGTGCGGCGCGCCCGCCCCGGTAATCTCAACGAGATTGCCAGCGTTCAGCAGAAGCGAAGAGCTCGGGCTGTAATCGAAGAGATGATAGCCGACATAAGCGCCCACACCGCCGCCCTTGTCGTTGAAAATGCCGCTGGGATTGCGCGCGTCCTGCAAATAAATACTCCCGTCTGGCGCGTAAATGCTCCAGTTCCCGTCGATCAGGCTCAAAGCGAAGCTGCCGCTTTGGGTGGGTTGGCCGATGTTTCCGCCGGCGGTGATAGTTCCGATGCCGTTGCCCAGCACGTAATGACCCGAGATATTCCCGCCTGCGACTATCGTGACATTGCCCGGCTGCAATCCAAAGGCGCCCGAGCCCGCGTCCTGCTGAGCATCGTTATATTTGTTCTGGACAGGAAGGAAGCTGGTGACATCGCCGCCCGCGGTAATTCGAACATCACCCCCGGCCGCCGTGCTGATGCCGCCGAGGTTGTTTGAAACTTTGTAATAGGGTGGGGCGTTTTGGCCGAACGTGTACCCGTTGACATTGCCACCACTGTTCACACGACCGTACTCAGCCGTGACTTCAATATTGCCGCCCCTGAGCGTTCGAATGCCGTTATTGCCGACTGCCCCGGTGCTTTCAGGATAGGGATCGCCGGGGTTGACGATGATTTCATTGGCCGCCCACAGGCTGATATCTCCATTGAGAGTTTGGATGGACGAGTTGCCGTCGAGATAAATGCCGTCCAGCCGCTGCAGACCATTTATAAGAGTGCTATCGCTGGGATTTGGGGCGGACCCGCCCAGCTTCGTGCCGGCGCCTAGGCTCACGTTCCAGAAGCTTTTGGCCTGGATCGTTCCGGTCGAGTCGGTGAGGACGCCTTTGATGCCGGCGTTATTGTTGAACAGCATGCTGCTGCCCGCCTCCAATTCCACCAAGGCCAGAGGATCCTGACTGGCGGGCAGGGTCCACGTTGACTTCAACGTGATGTTGCCGTTCGCGAACAGGGCGACTTTTGAATAGCCTGACAGATCGCCCAGACTAAAATTGGGATTCGGTGCCGCGGCGGTCGTCGGGCCGATCGATAGGGAGAGGTCGTTGGCGTTCAGCAGCATATGGTTCCCGGAGGAGAACTGCGCCGCCGAAGTTCCATCAATGGATGATTGGATTGTGCTCGCGGTGGCTCCCTGGCCGAAGATTTCGACGATTCCATCAGCGCCACCGGCTGTTCCCCCCGAAACTGTGATCGCAGATGTCGGAGTGTCTGCCAGTGTATGGTCCGATTTCAAAATCACAAATCCTCCCGGACTGGTTCCCGATGAATCACCCTTGGCCGAAATGACCGAGTTGGGGCCGAGATTGAGGCTGTCCCTGGCCACCAACTCGATGACCCCGTTGACCTCTCGTGCCGAGTTGGCCTGAACCAGTCCGCCCTGGTTCACCACCTGGGCGTGCATCGCGATAATGCCGCCATCAGCAGTTATCTGGCCGCTATTGTTTATCGAGCCATCCGGCAGAGTAACCCGCGCGCTGAGTCCGCGACCGTCCGGGCGTTCTGAGACCAGCACATCCTTTCCGGCGTAAAGACCGATTTTGCCGCCGGGCGCTGAGATTGTGCCGTTGTTCTGAATGTCATGCGCGATCAGGAAAACAGAGCCGCCTTTATCCAACGCAATTTGGCCGTAGTTGACGATGCTGGCGGTGGGCGGCGGCGCGCTGAACTGCCAGGCACTGCCGTTCGCTAAATCGGGCATGGGAATTGGCGCCGTGGTCATGAGCAATCCGTGAGCTGTAATCACCGCCTGGCCGCCGATGTAAAACCCGGACTGGTTTTGAAGGACGACATAACCATTGGCGTTCAGGTTGCCGAGAATTTGCGACGGATTCGCGTCATTAATCTGGTTCCAGACCAGCGAGCTGGGCGAAGGCTGGACGAATGTTGTCGTTTCACCAACGGCGATGTTGAAAGTTTGCCAATTGATGAAAGCGCGATCGGAAGTTTGGATGGTCAGTTGCGGCCCCGAAGAGTTGCTCGTCGCGGTGCCCTTTACGACAGTCGCCCCGACAGGATTTGCCCGTGCTGGAACAGCTAGGCAAGCGAACAGCAGGCAGAATATGGCTGGTGGGAGAAGAGTCCCCGAATGACTCGCGCAATCGAACCCAGAACTCGACGATGATGGTAGGGCGCGCTGTCCCCAGCGCGCCGTCGCATCAAGCTGACCGCGGCCCGGCGCGCCGGGGACAGTGCGCCCTGCCCGCCGTGGCTCAGAGACAATGCCTTTGTCTGTCTCCCAGCAGAGGCCGTCATCAGATGGGCGCTTCATCATATTCGGACCCTTTTAATCATAGGCTGCGGGCTGAATCGGTAAAGGGAGTAGCTGTTACATTTGAGTGAAAGTCTAAAATTGACCCGTGAGCGAGAAATTAAAACGAGGCTCGCCAGCCTCGGTCGAAAGAGTGCTCTCCAGCGGCCAGGAGAACAGGAACCGCGCCTCCCAGTTGAAACCGACCGCTGCTACCAAACCGAAGCCGGTCCCCCAGAGCGGAACCCGGTCGGGCCGTCCATGCGGATCCAGCAGATACGTCTCCGCATAATCCATGAACACAGATCCTCGGATTGTAAGTGGCTGCTTGCGCCCGACCATCCCAACGACGTGCCCGGGCGTTTTCTGCTCGAAACCCACTCGCCAACCCGTGTCGCCAAAAACTTCGCCCTCGTGATAGCCCCGGACGCTCGCAACCCCGCCAGCGCCGAATTGTTCGTTGCTCGGCAGCGGCTCGCTGGCCCACTGGCCATCAGCTCGAAGCGTCAACGTCCAGTTCGTATGAACTATAAAGTCGCGGGATAGGCTTGGATTAACGATGAACCAACCCCCTGACCCCCTCGAAGAGCTGGTGGCTTTGTGGAGGTTGCTCAAGCCACCCGAATACCAGGCATTGAGGCTGAGCCCTACGCCGAACGTGGTGAATCCCAGCGCGTCGCGCGCGCTCCCATCGTAACGGAGCGCCAGCGGCAAATAGTCCATGTGCGTGTGCGTGACGCCATTCGAGGGGACGGGCGAATTGACGACCGAGACATTGATGTTCGTGACCGGATGGCCCGGGTTGCTCGTGTCATCGATGACGACGCTGGTGAGCGTGAAAATGTTCGTTTTGTGGCTCTCCAAGTCGTAGGTCTTATAATCGAGGCCGCCGGACAAGCTGGAGCGAAAATTGCCCTCGACTGCGAACGGGACGCTGAATCTGGTCCCAAGATTTTGATTGATCGTCAAGTCGTTCTGCACGTCCTTTCGCTCCAGTGAATTGCCGTTTGTGCTGTAAAGGATTTGGTTGAACGTCGTCAGCAGGCTCGTATCAATCGTCGAACGGCTGCCATAGAAGTTTAGCTCCGGTTGGCCGGAAGCTGCCGGGAGTGTGAACTTGCGCGTTGCTTCGTTGTAGCCAAAGGCCCCAGTTGTTGCTAGCGTATCCGCCAGGGATTCTGGGCTGCCCAGCGGCAGGCGATAGAATGCGCTGTAATTGGCCACCAACGGACGGTCGTAGAAATTCCATTCGTCGCCGGCTTTGTATGCTTCGGGCGAGAAACTGTATTGGATTCCGACGGAGTGTTCGAATTGCCAGAGGTTATTGAACACGGTGGAACTGTTGAGGCGCAGGTCCGGCGTGCCGGGCGAGTTTTGGTTGTTGAGCTCGAGCTTGGCATGCAGTGGAAGCCGGTCTTTGACCTTGAGGTCGAGCAAAGTGGTGTTGGTTTCCAGACCCGGCTCGATTTGGGGATAAATCTGCCGGTCCTGGTTGGCGTTGGCGCGGTCGAGTTCAGCCTGGAAAACCGGGCCATTGAGGATGGTATTCGTTTGCAGGCTAGGCAATGCCCTCATCACGTTATTCGAGCTGAAGAAACGGTTTCCGCTCACTGTGATTCCCGAAAGGAGTCCCTCAAAGACCCGAATCTGCACGATTTCATTGGTAATTTGCTGCGGCGGAACCGTGACGCTGACCGTTGGGTAACCTCGATCGCGATATTCCATCTGGAGCTCAGACGCGGCTTTGATGATTTCGCTGACGCCGATGTTGGTTCCGGTATATTTTGAGAAAATCGACGTCAAAGTTTCTATGGAGAGCTGGGAGTTTCCGGCAATTGCGTAGGAGCGCACGCTGAATCGAGGGGAGGGCTTGGTTTGGGCGGGCGTTTCACTGCTGGCCGGAGGTGCTTTCGCGGCGGCAGTCGCGGCAGCGCCCTCAGGGAGCGGATAGCGCCGCCCCGACACCAGAATCTGCGGCACACGCCCGTTGAAAACTGTCAGCGCGACTACGCCGTTTGTGATTTGCCGCTCGGCTACCGCCACGCACACGTTAGAACCTCCTCGGTTCTGGTATTCCCTCTGGACCTCCGCCGCAGCTTTGACGATGTCCGTCAGACTGACGTTGGTCCCGGTGTACTTGGAAAACAGCGACGTTAGAATTTCGGGCGGGAGCCTGGGGCGCCCCAAAACTTCGTAGGCGCGGACGACGAAGGTCGGATTACTGTTGGTGGCGACGAGCGAGTCGAGCGACGCTGCCGGCAGCGCCACAGAAGCGGGTAGTGAGACCAACGCCACGAGCGGGAAAGCCAAAGCTGGGTTGCGCCAAATTGGAAGCGCACTCCCGTGGAAAGACAAAACGCACCGATGCGCCCGTCTCCGGACTATTGAAAAACCGCCATGATGCTGATGGCCATCCACGTAAGAGCCGCCTGCCGGCGAGCCAGCTCCGAGCCGCGGAATCAGGCGTCGCTCAACTCGACCCGGCGGCAGGGTGAACCAGCGCCGTGACGGTTTTCTGTCGGAATTGTGACAAACTGCAAACGAAAGCCGCGGAGACGGTGACGGCGGAAAAGGTGAGTCGGAGATCTCGCCGTGAGTACCTGGCTGAAATTCATACGGCCTCACGTGCCGCTGTTCACATAGTTGTTTCAAACTCGCCACGGATTCGTGATGCGCCAGTTCTAAGTTCTAACCAATGGCGAAATTGGACCTGTATGAACCGCATTTAGTTCTGAGAGAGGTTTCATTGTCCCCCGGCAGCGAATGGGCCCCGCGGATGCCAGGTTGGTCCGTCATTCATGTCAGAGATGGCGACGCGTATTGGCTAAGTACTCGACTGAATAAAGAGTTAGCTCCCGGGTCGATTCTGGTGCTCGCCCGCCAAACGGAGGGCGCAATTCGGGCAAGCCACTTAAGCACCGTGTCGCTTCACTTTTTCCGTGTGGACATTAAACGGTTGACGGGGCTGATCACGTTGTCCGAGCAACACTTTTTTGAAACGGCGGCTGCCCCAAAAGAACCATTCGGCCGTTTTTTCGCGCCAACAACCCAACAGGCAACCGGGTTCAGCGAACTCCTCGTTCATCGGGGATGGGACTCCTTGCCGTTCCGGGTGCAGTTGCTCCAGTTTTTCGTTCAGCTTTTCCGTACCGAGTTGCCACAGGGCTCGCGCGGTGTGAATGGGCCGCCCGACACAAAAGAACGCCTGCGGAGATTTCTCGAGCAAACGTCAGCGTCTGAATTGCTCGGCCTCAGTGCTCGCGAGCTGGCCGAGCGGACGCTTTGCACGCCGCGACATCTGAGCCGCGTTTTCCACGAGGTCGGCGGCATGAGTTTTCGAGACCGGAAAACTGAATTGCGCATGGTCCGGGCACGGGAATTGTTGGCTGCAAGCCAGATGAAGGTATTGGACGTTGCCCTGGAGAGCGGGTATCAGTCTGTGAGTTTGTTCAATCTGATGTTCAAGAATCGCTTCGGGGTGACTCCCGGCCAGTGGCGAATCAAGGATCGCACGAGCAACTCACTCAAGAACCGCGTCCGCTGCTTGCCTGCCGAGCGAAGGCCCGGCAAATCGAGCATTGAATTGCGGATCCTGAGGGCAGTAGATGACGCCGAAAACCCTGTGCCGCCGTGAAAGGGGCGCAGGTCGGCGGAACGACTGAGAGCCCGAACTTCCAATCCGCGGTCCAGCGGAGCGGATTCCCCTCACGCCGGCAGCGGGCGACTTGGGCGGATTTTGCGTGCGCTTCCAAGCGGCTTATGTGAAAACTGGCCCACTATGTTCTCGCTTCAACGAATTCTTGGCAAAGAAGACAAATTTTTCTCGCTGCTCGAGGCCAGCGCGCGGGAGGCGCACACGAGCGTGCAGGCGCTGGTCAAGCTGGGCAAAGCGCTCGATCAGCCCAAAGTGCTGGACGAACTGATTCATTCGCGGCGCAAGGACAGACAAATCACCGAGGAAATTAACGCCGCCATCTACACGACGTTCGTGACTGCCCTGGAGCGCGAGGACATCGCGGCCCTGTCCAATGCTTTGTATAAGATCCCAAAGCTTGTCGAGAAATTCTGCGAGCGCGTGATGATTGCGCCGCAATTCGTGCAGGGAATAGATTTTTCGACTCAAATCAGCCTGCTCGAACGCGCCACCGATGTGGTCCTGGAAATGATTACCGCCCTGCGCGACGGCATGGACCTCGACAAGGTCAGGGACCGCAACGACAAGCTCCAGTATCTCGAAGGCGAGGCGGATCGGCAGATGATGGAGCTCTACAAAGCTCTGTTCGACGGCAGATATGCGCCAATGCAGGTCATCGCGCTGAAGGACCTCTACGAACTGTTGGAAAGAATTATCGACCGCTGCCGCGACGTTGGCAATGTCATCTCTCACATTGTGCTGAAGAATTCCTGACCGCCATGACGCTCTTGCTGACGGTCATCGTGGTGGCGTTAGTCTTCGAGTACATCAATGGCTTTCATGATACCGCCAACTCGATCGCCACGGTCGTCTCCACCAAGGTCCTGACCCCGCGCCAGGCAGTCGTCCTAGCGGCCGTCACGAATCTATTGGGCGCGATGTGGGGAACGGCGGTGGCCAAGACGATTTCCTCGGGGCTGGTTGATGCCAAACTGGTGTCGATGACGTCCGACATCATGATCTGCGCGCTGCTCGGCGCGATCATTTGGGATTTGGTGACCTGGTGGTTCGGCCTGCCAACTAGTTCGAGTCATGCATTGATAGGCGGTTTGTGCGGTGCGGCCCTGGCGGCTTCGGGTGGCAATTGGAAGGCAATTATCTGGTCCCAACCCAGCTCACAACACTGGTGGCTGGGCAAAGGGCTGCTGTGGAAAGTAATCGTGCCGATGGTGACCTCGCCCCTCGCCGGTCTGATGCTGGGCTTCCTGTTCATGGCGGTCCTTTATGCGCTGCTGCAAAACGCGCGTCCGCGGTCGGTCAACCGCTTCTTTGGCCGCGCGCAAATGGTCAGCGCCGGGGCGATGGGCTTCATGCATGGGACCAACGACGCGCAAAAGACGATGGGGATCATTGCCTTGACGCTTTTCGCCGCTACCCGAGCAGGACATCTGGAGCACTCGCCGGCCTGGCTTTCGTTCCTGCAGACCACGCACGATCCCGGGACCGAAGGCATTGCGTTGTGGATCAAGATCACTTGCGCTCTGGTGATGGCGGCGGGCACGGCCGTCGGCGGCTGGAGAATTATTCGAACGCTCGGACACAAGATGGTGAAGTTGCAGCCAATCAATGGCCTGGCCGCCGAAACCAGTTCTGCGCTCGTCATCCTGGCGGCCACTCACCTTGGGATTCCCGTTTCCACCACCCATAACATCTCGGCGGCCATCATGGGGGTAGGCGCCGCCAGGCGCTTGAACGCGATTAAGTGGACTGTGGTCGAGCGCATGGTCTGGGCCTGGATTTTGACAATTCCAGTCTGCGCGCTGCTTGCCTATGCCTTTGTCCGGGCCGTGCGGGCGATGGGATAGGCGGTGGAAAAACACCAAGCACCAAGCTCCTACATCCAAGGAAGCATCAAGCTCCAAAGTTCGAGAATGGAGTTTGGGATTTGGATCTTCCCTGGATGTTGGATGTTGGTGCTTGGAGGTCGGAAGGTGGAGGTTGGAACTTGGCTCTTGGTGCATTCAATGGTTAACCTCTGCTCGTGACTGATGCTCCCTTAAACATTCTCGCCGTGGTCGGTAGTTTGCACAGGGGCTCCGTCACGCGGGTTGTCATCGCTCATGTTACCAAACGGCTGCGAGCTGAGGGCTGCAAGGTTGATGTGCTCGATTTCGAAGACGAACCACTGGCGCTTTACAATCCGGATACGGCGCATGACCGGCCGGGGTACGCTGAACTGCAAGCACGGGTCGAACGCTCGGACGTTATCATCCTGGGCACGCCGGATTATCACGGCGGCATCAGCGGCGCGATGAAGAATTTCCTGGACCATTTTTGGCACGAGTTCGCCGGCAAATTGTTTGCCACGATCGTCGCCTCGCACGAAAAAGGCCTGACAGTGATCGACCAACTGCGGACTGTGGCACGCCAATGCTACGCCTGGACGCTGCCTTATGGAGTTTCGTTCACCGAAGACGTCGATGTGAATGGTCAAAAGATTGTGAACGATGCTTTCAAGGAACGGCTGGAGATGCTGATTCGCGACGCGCGCGTCTATGGCGCAGTGCTGGCGCGGCAACGACGCGCGGATTTGGCGGCGACGGAGCCGGGTTTCCTGGCCCGGCACAGGGAAGGGAACGGATGAGCGAGCGCCCGTGCGTTGCTCGCTGCGATTTTCGCTTACAAATTTTTCGTGCAAATCGCTTTACGAATTGGTAACGGTGCGTGGATGAACGCCCCCTGTCCCGTTACGGATCCGCGGCTCAGAATGAGAATTATCCGACTCCCGAGCGTTCGCGTCGCGCTGGGCAGTTAGCGAGTTCATACAATCGCCCACGCGAATGTCGGCCGAGAACCACTCCGCGAAGCCAGCCGCTCCAGAGTTCCGCCCTTACGTCCCAGCGTCAGACAGCCCGGCCGAATTGACTCCTCGGGCGCTAATAGTTGGGACCTTGCTCGGAATGCTCTTCGGGGCATCTTCGCTTTACCTCGTGCTGAAGGTCGGCATCACGGTCAGCGCATCGATCCCGGTGGCGGTGATTTCGCTCACGTTGTTCCGGCTTTGGTCCAAGTTTGGCGGGCGCGACGCCACGATTCTCGAAAACAACATCGTCCAGACCGCCGGCTCAGGGGGCGAGTCGATCGCGTTCGGGCTCGGGGTTACCATGCCGGCGATCATGATTCTAGGGTTTGATCTCGAAACGAGCCGCGTGCTGTTGGTGGGTCTTCTGGGAGCGTTGCTCGGCATCCTGATGATGATCCCTTTGCGTCGAGCGCTGATCGTCGCCCAGCATGGGCAACTAAAGTATCCTGAGGGAACTGCTTGCGCAGAGGTGCTTAAGGCAGGCGAAAGTCACGAGTCCGAGCGCGGAGGCGCGAATTCAAAACTTGTCCAAGGACGCCCTGCGAGTGCGGCTCCGGGCCGGGAGCAGCCTCTCCGTGCGATCAGCGGAACAGCAATTTTCGCGGGCTTCGGCATCGGGCTGGTTTATAAAACGCTCATGTCCGCGCTGAAGGCATGGAAGGATACACCGGAGAAGGTTTTCGGCGCGCCACTCAAGGGGGGCTCGATTTCGGCGGAGATATCCCCCGAACTTCTCGGGGTCGGGTATATCATTGGCCCACGTGTCGCTTCGATTATGATGGCGGGAGGTGTGCTGAACGCGCTGGTGCTGATTCCTTTGATCAAGTTCTTTGGTGAGGGCCTGGGAAGCGCGCTGACTCCAGCCGTGAAGCCGATCGCTGAATTGAGTCCGAGCCAGATGCGAAGCTCATACGTTCTGTACATCGGGGCAGGGGCTGTGGCTGCCGGTGGCATCATCAGCCTCATTCGGTCCCTGCCGATCATCCTGCACGGCATTCGCTCCGGGCTGGCGGATTTCAAGGCCGCGGCCGTCGGGCACGCTTCCGTGCTTCGCACAGAGCGCGACCTCTCGATGAAGATCGTCGCCGCCGGCATTTTAGTGCTGGTCGTTGCTATCCTGCTTTCACCTTCGTTACACATGAAATTGCTCGGAGCCCTGCTGATCGTACTATTCGGCTTCCTTTTCGTGACGGTATCCTCCAGGCTGACTGGGGAGATTGGCTCGTCCTCCAATCCTGTTTCAGGAATGACGGTTGCCACGCTGCTGCTTACTTGTTTGATTTTCCTCATCATGGGTTGGACGGAAAGTGCGTACTACGTCACCGCTCTCTCTGTCGGCGGTATCGTCTGCGTGGCAGCATCGAATGGCGGAGCGACTTCGCAGGATCTCAAAACAGGGTTTTTAGTTGGTGCAACCCCCAAGGCCCAGCAGATTGCGATTCTCTTTGGAACGGCAGCCAGCGCTTTCCTGCTTGGTCCGATACTCCTCCTGCTGAACGATACGAGCACGGTTTATGTTTTGGCTGAACAAGTAGCGCCCGGACTACATGCGCCCGCGGACGCGACGTTCTCTGGACCGGAAAAATTGCGGGGCCCGCAAGCCGCAAAAGATACGGCGACTTACCGCGTATGGCAAAAGATTGACACCTCCAGCGGTCCCCCCGGCAAGTACCTCGTGGACAATTCCGGCAAAACAGTCTGGCTGGTCGATCCTGGCATCAATGGCGTTCATAAAACTCGCCCTGATGGCACGCAAGTACGTAAGCTTGATGCCCCCAAGGCAAGGCTTATGAGTTATATCATCCAAGGAATTCTTGACCAGAAACTGCCGTGGGCACTGGTGCTATTCGGGGTAATGATCTCAGCGGTGCTTGAATTGTGCGGCGTGTCGTCGTTGGCTTTCGCAGTTGGGGTCTATCTGCCGATATCGACTTCGGCGCCGATTTTTGTAGGTGGACTCGTCCGGTGGTGTGTGGACCGCTGGATGCGCCGCAAGCTGGAGAAACACGAGCTCAACGATGAAGAATTGGCCGCCGAGAGTGACAAGAGCCCTGGAGTGCTGTTGGCAAGCGGGTATATCGCGGGTGGGGCAATTGCCGGAATCATCATCGCCATTATTGCGGGTGGTTTGGGCACCGTGGACGCCAAAATCACCGACTGGGCCGTGGCTCACAACCGGTTCTTTGAAGGACCCAATGCCGATTGGCTGGCCTTGCTCCCCTTCGCCGTCCTGACCGCGTTCCTCTATCTCGTCGGGAGGGAACTGTTTCTGGCGGGCAAAGCCCGCGCAACTATCCGGACTTAGGCAGCAGCCAGGCCAGCAACCGATCCTCGCGAAGCGTTTGGAGTGCGCGCAGCTTGCTGCCGCCTTCGCATCGCCATGCTGCCGAAACAACGCCAGCAAGCTTCGCGACAATGTCTTGCAAAGACTTGGACGCAGCAAAATTGACGCACCTGGAGCGCGAGGTTAGGCTAGTTCGTATGAGCAGTCTGGTGGACATCCAGCCGCCGCGCGTCGATCGGCTTTCGATTCGCCAGCCGATGCCGAAAGCGCAATTCGATCCGCTGTCGCGCGAGATTTTCACCCTCAAGAAACAGCTCAATGCTGTCATCCTGGCCCACAATTATCAGGTGCCCGAAATCCAGGAGATTGCCGATTATGTGGGTGATTCGCTCGGCCTGTCTCAACAGGCGGCGGCGACGCAGGCGGACGTCATCGTTTTCTGTGGCGTCCATTTCATGGCCGAAACGGCGAAGATCCTGAATCCCGAAAAAATCGTGGTCCTGCCGGACAAAGATGCGGGCTGCTCCCTGGAAGAAAGCTGTCCGGCAGACAAGCTGGCGGAACTCCAACGGACCAATCCGAATTTCTGGACGATTGCCTACATCAACTGCAGCGCGGCCGTGAAGGCCCTCAGCGATGTCATCTGCACCAGCGGCAACGCGGTCAAGATCGTAGAAGCCGCCCCGAAGGAAAAAGAGATTTTGTTCGTGCCCGACGAGAACCTGGGCGCGTGGGTCATGGAACAGACCGGGCGCCCAATGACATTATGGCGCGGCAACTGTTATGCACATGTCGAGTTCCGCCGCCAAGGTCTTCTGAGATTGAAGGAGAAATTTCCGGAGGCGAAGGTTGTCGTTCATCCAGAAAGCCTCCGTGAGGTGCGCGACCTGGCGGATGCGATTTGCTCGACAGAAAAGATGATCAGCTACTGCAAATCGAGCGCGGCGAAACAGTTTATCATTGTGACTGAGTCCGGCATCATCCACCGGATGCAGAAGGAGTGCCCTGGCAAGGAATTCCTTTGTGCGCCTGCGTATGACGTAATGAAGATGCCGACTGACTCGTGCCGCTGCAGCGAGTGCAAATACATGAAACTGAATACGCTGCCGAAGGTGCGCGACTGCATGGCACGCCTGGCGCCGCAGATCGAATTGCCGAAAGCGATTCTTGAGCGTGCCCGTCTGCCCATCGAGCGGATGCTGGAAATCTCCGCGGGAAAGCAGCCGCGGCCGCCGACCACGACTGTATAGCATTCGCCCCTCCACAGATTCAGCGTCAATTCAACGCGCGAAAAAGGCCCTAGCCGCCGACGTGAGCAGTCGCAGCTCGACCGCCAAGAGGAATCCGCCTCCTAGCGTCGGTTGCTACGTTTATTCCGCTCTCCCTCACCTCGCGGTCGGTGCGAGTCCTTGACAACAACATAGAATCTGATAATCTGATTTTATGAAGAAGACGACTCTAACTGTTACCGACGCGGCCCGGAATTTCGCCGATTGCGTCAACCGCGCCCATTATCAGCACATGACCTTTGTGCTGCTTAAAAATGGCAAACCATTTGCCCGCATCGAACCGGATGCCGAAAAGCACTGCACAGGCCGGGACCTGGCTGAAGCACTTAGCAAGATCAAATTGTCGACGAAGGATGCCAAGGCTTGGCACAAGGATCTGCGAGCTGCGCGCAAGACTATGAAATCCCCCTCCGACAAATGGCGATAATGGTAGATGCGGATGTGATTATTCGCGGCGAGAGAGGCATCTTCGATCTTGTCGGATGGCTGGGGAGCCGCCCCGACGATTTGTTCGAGGTGGCTTCTATCACCGTGGCTGAACTCTGGCACGGAGTGGAACGGGCTTCGGGCGTGTACAGGTCCAGGCGCATACAGTATCTTCAGAGCGTGCTGGCGCCCTTGCCCGTCATACCATACACCGAGCAGACTGCTCGTGAGCATGCTCGCATCTGGGCTGCACTGGAAGCCGCAGGCAAAATGACAGGCGCTTATGATCTAATCGTAGCAGCCACAGCGTTGGAGCGTGGCAGCGAGGTTGCGACGTTTAACAGAAAGCATTTCGATTTCGTGCCGGGCTTAACGGTTATCGAACCTCCGCAAGAGTAACTTCATATCCAACGCCAACTCGCCTATTCCTGCCTCAAAATCCCGTCTGACCAGCCGAGGCGGCGCTACCGTAAGCCGGCGTCGGACTTGAGTCGGACTCTAGCGTCGGTTTTGGCGCCCGAACTACTCGCAACGGAGGCTTTGATGAACTCGTGCAGTTCCGGCGCCTGTGCCCGCAGTTGCTCGATGGAAACGTTGTCGAAAAGAATCTTACCATTAGTCGTTCTAACCGAGTAGAGCGTGCTGTTTGGACCGGATTTGATCGTGATCGAGCGGTCCTGCTTTTCCAGGTGTCCGATTATCGGATAATCCGCCGGTCGCGCAGTCGTTGAGGCGGGCGAAGCCGGTTGCGCCGGCTTCGTCACGGCGGGTTTCGGTGAAGCAGGAGCTACACTCTTTTCTTGTGACAACGCGAACCCTGCGAGCCCCAGAAGAATAAGGCCACTGAGCAATACGGTTCGGTTCGTTCTCATAGTTTCCTACGGTTGCAATTCTTCATGGCCATCGAGTCTATTCGTGGTTGCACTGAGTTCCTGTGCCTTAGACCAGTGTTCCACCGTCCAGGTTCAATATGGGATTTTGTCCGTCTTCTGTTCCCATTCGTCGAAGGCTTTCAGCGCCTCGGTGCGCAGGAGCTGCTTCATCCGGAGCTTGCGCCGACCGAGCGGCAGCGCCACCTGTCGATAGATGAACTCATCATCGAATGCAATCTTCGCCGCATCTTTGCGTGTATTTGCATAAAACACGCTCCGGATTCGTGCCCAATAGATTGCCGATAGGCACATCGGACATGGCTCGCAACTGGTGTACAAATCGCAATGATCCAGTTGGAAGGTCTTGAGTTGCAGGCAGGCCTCGCGAATCGCCACGATTTCAGCGTGCGCAGTCGGATCGTTTGCCGACGTTACCTGGTTACAGCCGCGCCCGACAATTTTGTTCCCTTTGACGACCACGGCGCCAAACGGCCCACCCTCGCCACGCCGCATGCATTGGATGGAGAGGCGAATCGCCTCGCGCATGAAATTAGTCTTCATGGGAAAAGGTCGCCAACGTTCATTGAGGCAGGAACAATCCGGCCTCCCCGCAGCACTTCGACGCTCCGGCCCTGGTGCCACTTGCTCAGCCGATTCAGCACAGCGAACAGGAAATCCGGCGCCGCCCCCCCTTGTCCGCCCACGAGTTCGGCGCCGCGCCGCACGTTGTCCATCATCCACGCGGGCATCAACAGATGATAGGGGTTGCGCTTGACCTCACCGACGTGAAAAGTCGTGGCCTTGATCATGTCCGTCAGATCCTCGGCCCTGATCTCGATCATTAGATTCGGGTGTGCCATTTGTCCCCAGATCTCAGTTTCGACAATGTAACAACTGAAGTCGGCCGGCATTTGCTTAAGAGCATCCATCACCAGAAGGTGCGTGCCGACGTGGGTCGTGTTCCAATCGTGTTCATGCGGGAAGAAGATGACGCGCGGCGGGTGGTCCCGAAGGATAGCCGCAATGACTTTCACGCAGTTGGCCCAGTGAGCCGGATCCTGCTGGCGGGTTTGAGGGTTGATCCGTTCCAGGCCGTGCGGGCCCGTCGCCTCCAGTCCGAACCCGAGGTAGTTGCAGGCCTTCTGCAATTCGCGGAAGCGCTCGGCCTGGCGTTCTTTCCTGCTGCCCTGAGTGACCGCGACGTCGATCACGTTCATTCGCGCTTCCCGCAACAGCCGCAAAGCCAGGCCGCCGACGATTGTTTCATCGTCGGGGTGCGGCGCGAAAAACAAGACTTTGGGAGCATTCGGCGGCAGCCCCGGCCGAGCTACGGCCTGGGATTCTCCCAAGGGCAGTGACTTGCCGTCGCGAACGAGCCGCGCATGCGCAGCCACAAAATCCCGATACGGATTCATCCGCAGACGATTTCCCAGCGTCCCTACAACTTCCATCCTTTCCGATATGGAGGGGCGACGAAAGCGTTGGCGGCATTGTTGTTAGTGAATCGCAGCTTCTTGTTGTCCCATTTCAGAGTCTGAGAGGGGAACCGAATAGCAATGGCGCCGAGCAGTGCCGCCTGCGTGAGCGGACCGCCGTAATCAAAATTCGAGCCTGCCTGCCGGCCCGTGCTAATGGCGTCCAGCCAGTCCCAGTGATGATTCTTGACGCGCGGGATGTTGTGAGGCGGGGCGTTCTTGCCCGAGTATTCGTCCATGAGCTTTTCCGGAGTCAGGTAGCAGCCGCCGGCCCCGTGCGAACCGTGCACGATCATCCCCTTGTCGCCAAAGAGAACAGCCCCGGTGCCAGGAATTTTGTCGTCGGCGGAGAAGCTGAGCGGCCGGGGGACGACGTTGTTGCCGTCGTGCCAGACGACGGTGACGGGCCCTCGCCCGTTCTTCGCCGGAAACTGGAAGGTGATTTTCGTCGCCGGCGGATAAGTGAGACCATGCTTGACCACATCGTAATCAGTCACCTCCGCCTGAACGCTCTCGGGCGCGTCCAGATCCAGCGCCCAGAACGAGGGATCCATGACATGACAGAACCAGTCGCCGATTGTTCCGGTCCCGAAGTGCAGCCAGCCGCGCCAGTTCCAGGGGACCCAAAGCGGCGTGTACGGAACAAACGGAACCGGCCCGACCCACAGCTCGTAGTCAAGCTCGGGCGGGACGTCGTAATGCTGGTTCACCTTGTCCAGGTTCGGAATCTGGCAATAAACATTCTTGAACGCGTCACAGCCGGCGTGAACGGTGTGCACCGGGCCAACGGCGCCTGCCCACACCCACTCGCAGAGCTGGCGTATCGTTCCGCTGGAATGGCCCTGGTTGCCGAGCTGTGTGACCACTTTGTATTTATGCGCGGCAGCCATGAGCGATCGGACCTCGTGGATGTTATGCGCCAGCGGTTTCTCACAATAAACATGCTTGTCGCGCCGCATCGACTCCATCGCAATGACCGCATGAGTATGATCGGGCGTGCCGATTACGACCGCGTCGATCTCCCGCCCCATCTTGTCGAGCATGATGCGGTAATCAGCGAACTGCCGCGCGTTAGGATATTTGGCGAAAGTTTTGGCGGCGTATTTGGAGTCAACATCACATAGCGCGACGATACTAGCTCCTTCTGCCGCCACCGCGTTCGTATCGCTCCCGCCTTGGCTTCCAACCCCGATTCCGGCGACGTTGACCTTGTCGTTGGCGGACATTCGAGGCGCCGCAAGGAGCAGGCTGCGCGGAGCCAGATAAAACAGGGCTGCCCCTGCGCCAGTGCGTCGGAGGAACTGTCGTCGGTTGGTAATGAACGCGGAAGTTTTTGGTTTGCGCATATTGTGGCTCGGTTTATGAAGGATTTTGGTTGCGGCGGCAACCGGGAACTGCAACGAAAGGGAAGATGGGCGTCCACCGCGAACAGACCGCTAGCCCTTTTTGCTTTCAAACCAATAACGATACTGTTTCCAGTCGTCTTCGATGATTTGTTGGTGCTTCGTCTGATTCTTATCTGACGGTCCAACCTCTCTTATATATCTCGGATACTCGGCGGCGCAGAGCACGTCGCGGAAGTCCTGCTCGGCGACAGCCACCGCCGTGCGCAGCCAATCAATGTTACCGGCGGCCATTTTCAGGATCGCCAAGCGGACGCGATCCAGCTCTCGGTGCCATTCCTTTTTCCCGTACTCGGCCAGGGCTGCCCGGACCACGGCAACTTCCTGAGGCGCGAAATCTCGTGCAATCACTCTCTCGACATCGGCTGCTGAAACTTTGGGGGCCGGCTGGTTCACTTCTCCATTAGCGACTGCCGAGCACCGTCAGTTCAGTGAGGCGGTGGTTCGTTGGTTTCGGCCCAAAAGGTGCCAAGATTTTTGATGGCTTGCACAAACTGCCGAGCATCCACGGGCTTGACGACGTAGCCATTGGCCCCCAGCCGGTAGGATTCCCGCAGATCGTGGGCCTCGCGGGAGGAAGTCAGCATGACGACGGGAATCGACTTGAGTCGTTCGGAAGCGGAATTGGACTTGATCTCGCGCAAGACCTCCAAGCCGCTGACCTTTGGCATCTTGATATCGAGGAGAATGACTACCGGCTCGCCGGTGGGCCGGTCCGCGTATGCGCCGCGCCGGTGAAGATAGTCCAGCGCTTGTTCACCATCGTGAACGACATCCAATTGGAGGACAGCTCCGCTCCTGGCGAGCACTCCCAAGGTCAGCTCGACGTCATTGTCGTTATCCTCGACGAGAAGGATTCGCTTGATGGAGCTGGATTGCATGGGCCGCCAATTGAGTCGCGGCCCGCAGTTTGGTACGCGGAAGGCTTGTGTTCAAGCTTTTGTGCGAAGTCCGTCGGACGCTGGTGGCCAATGGAGTGCCGGGACCGTGCGCCGCTGCTGTGGCAAGGCAGGGTAAAGGAAATCGTGGCCCCAAGGTCAGGCTTGGCCTCGGCCCACGTTTGGCCGCCGTGCCGGGCGATGATACGCCGAACATTCGCCAGGCCAATGCCGGTGCCTTCGAATTCCGTCGGCCGATGAAGCCGCTGGAAGACACCAAAAAGCTTGCTGGCATATTTCATGTCAAACCCGACCCCGTTGTCGCGGACAAAGAAGACGTGTTCTCCTGCGGAGTTTTCCTGGCAACCAACCTCGATGCGGGCTGGGTCGCGAGGCCGAGTGTACTTGGCGGCATTGGAGAGTAGATTGGTCCAGACCTGGCGCATGAGCGCGGGGTCGGCCTGGACTTCAGGAAGCGCGGCCAGGTCCAACTCGATGTGCCGCTCGCCGCGTGTAGCGGGACAATCCTGCTGTCCGCAAGTGGACACCCAGGGACGGGCGCCGAGGGGCTCGTGCAGCTCGGGTTTGAGGTCGCTCACGGCCTGGCGCACCACCTGGTTCATGTCCACAGTAGTGAGGTGGAGCTCCGACCGCCCCATACGCGAAAAGGCCAACAAGTGGTCAATGAGCTTACCCATCTCCGTGGCAGCATCCTGAATCAGAGTCACGTAGCGCTGGCCCTGTTCGTCAAGGCGGCCGGCAGAGTCCTGTCCAAGCTGGTGGATGAAGCCGCTGACATGCCGTAAAGGCGCGCGCAAGTCATGCGAGACCGTATAAGAGAATGCCTCCAGTTCCTTGTTGGCGGCGGTGAGTTCCTGATTTCGTCTGTGGAGCGATTGATTGGCCTCATCGAGGGCCTTGGACTTCCGGTAAAGGTCGGCGAACACCGCTACTTTCGATTTCAAAATCGTTGGATTAATGGGTTTGGTGAGGTAATCCACCGCCCCGGCGCTGTAGCCGGAGAGCACGTGCTGGTCCTCGCCGAAATGAGCGGTGACAAAGATAATGGGGATGTCTTTGGTTTTCTTGCGCTCCTTGATGATGTGAGCCAGTTCGAAACCGGTGGTGCCCGGCATCTGCACATCCAGGATGATCAAAGCAAAATCAGTGTCGAAAAGCGCCACCAGAGCCTCCTGCGCGGACATGGCCTTGGTAACGTGATAGTCCGAGTCGTCGAGAACCGTTTCGAGTACCGCAAGGTTCTGCGGCTTGTCATCCACGAGCAAAATTTTGACTGAGTCAGACATAAGGTTGACGAATCAATACGGCCGATAATTTGATGGTTTAATCCGCTTAACGATAAAGCCAAACGCGCAGCAGCGACAACAATTGGTCGGTGTTCACCGGTTTGGCGATATAATCGGAGGCGCCGGCTTCGAGGCACTTTTCCCTGTCGCCCTTCATGGCTTTTGCGGTCAGGGCCAGAATGGGCAGGGCGCGGAACCGGTCGTCTCTGCGGATTTCGCGCATGGTTTGGTAACCGTCCATCTCCGGCATCATGATGTCCATCAGGACGACGGAAATATCGGGCGTGCTTTGGACGGTTCCAATGGCCTGGCGTCCGTTGGTGGCGCTCAAGACCTCCATGTCCTGGGCTTCGAGCAACGCGGCCAGGGCGTAGATGTTGCGGGCATCGTCGTCCACAACGAGGACCTTTTGGCCGCGCAGGACTTCATTGGAGCTGTGGAGCCGCTGCAGCATTTGCTGTTTGTCCTTGGGCAAGTCGGTGACAACGCGATGCAGGAAGAGGGCGGTTTCATCCAGCAGGCGCTCCGGTGAATGAACGTCCTTGAGGACGATGGTCTTGGCCGCCTGTTTGAGGCGCGCCTCCTCTTCCGCCGTGAGGTCCTTTCCAGTGAATACGATTACCGGTAGGCAGCTAAGGTCAGGGTCAGCCTGAATCTTGTCGAGCAACTCGAATCCAGTCATGTCCGGCAGCCGGAGGTCGAGGACGGCGCAATCGAACGAGCGGTCAAGCATTGCGCTGAGGGCGTCGGCGCCTGTGCCCACTCCGGTGATCTCAATGTCCTCGTGACCCAGCAGGCTAATGATGCTCTGGCGTTCGATTTCGTTATCCTCGACGACCAGGAGGCGTTTGGTGTGCGGCTTGGCGAATTCGCGCAACCTGAGCAGTGAATTCTCGATACCTTCGGTCGTAGCGGGTTTGACGACGTACGCAAACGCGCCGTGGGCCAGCCCGTGCTGGCGCTCGGCTTCGATCGAGACAATTTGGACCGGGATGTGGCGTGTGGCGGGATCGAGCTTGAGATTATTGAGGACCGTCCAGCCGAGCATATCGGGCAGGAAGACGTCAAGCGAGATCGCGGTGGGCTTGAAATCGCGGGCGAGAGCAAGACCCACGGCGCCTCGTTGCGCCACCAGTGCTTTGAACCCCTTGTCCCGGGCAAGGCCGAGCAGCACCCGAGCGTAATGCGGGTCATCTTCGATGATGAGTAGCGTCGTATCTCCCTGCGCGATGACGTCCCGGTCGTCGGGAATTTCCTCATCTCTGGCGCGTGGCAGCACCGGCAGGCCAGCCGGCATTTGGGGCGAGGCCTGAGGGGAGGTGGTTCGCGCGATTCTGCTGGTGGCCGGGCCGGTATAATGGAGCGGCAGAAAGAGGGTAAACGTGCTTCCTTCGCCTACCGAGCTGGCGAGTCTGATTTCCCCGCCCAACAGAGCGGCCAGCTCGCGGCTGATGGCCAGTCCCAGACCGGTGCCGCCGTATTTCCGGCTGGTGCTGGCGTCGGCCTGCTGGAACGCCTCGAAGACGAGCTTCTGTTTGTCCGGCGCGATGCCGATGCCGGTGTCGCGCACCGCGAAAGCCAGGACTTGCGGCGAGCGGCTGAGGACAGGGTGGGAGGAGCTCCAGCCCGACTCGGCCAAAGCCACATTGACCGCCACCTGGCCCTGGTGCGTGAACTTGAAGGCATTGGAGAGCAGGTTTTTGAGGATCTGGTGCAGCCGCTTGGGGTCGGTGGTAAAGGACCGAGGCAAACTGCTGTCGAATTCCAAGCTGAAGGGCAGGTTCTTGCCCTCGGCCACGTGGCGGAAGTTGCGTTCGATTGTGTCGCGCAGGTTTGAAAAGGAGGTCTCCTCGGCTTCAACCGTAACGGTGCCGGATTCGATTTTGGAGAGGTCGAGGATGTCGTTGATGAGGTTGAGCAATTCGGAACCTGCGGAGTGGACGTTACGGGCCCACTCGACCTGTTTGTCGGTCAAATTCCCTCCGGCGTTGTTGGCCAGTTGCTGACCCAGGACCAGGATGCTGTTGAGCGGTGTGCGCAACTCGTGAGACATATTGGCGAGGAACTCGGATTTGTATTTCGAGGTGAGGGCCAATTCTCCGGCCTTTTCCTCGAGTTCGCGACGTGCCTGCTCTACCTCTTTATTCTTGCGCTCGACCTCTTCGTTTTGCTCGGCGAGTTGGCGGGCTTTTTCAGCCAGTTCCTGATTGGTGTTTTGCAGCTCGCTCTGGCGGGTTTGCAGCTCGGCGGTCAGCTCCTGGGATTGTTTGAGCAGACCCTCAGTGCGCATGTTGGCCTCGATCGTGTTCAGAACAACGCCGATGCTTTGGGTCAACTGTTCCAGGAACGTGGTGTGTGTGGCCGTGAAGGGCTGGAGCGAGGCCAACTCGATGACGGCTTTGGTCTGGCCTTCGAAAAGCACCGGCAGCACGATCACGTTCCGCGGAGCGGCCTCTCCTAGGCTGGAGTGAACTCGGACATAATCCGGCGGGGTGTCCGTGAGCAGGATGCGCTGCTTTTCCATGGCGCATTGACCGATCAATCCCTCGCCCACGTTAAAGGTCTCGGGGTCTCTGGAGCGGGAACGATGGGCGTAGCTGGCGAGTAGCTTCAGATAAGCATCGTTCTCGGAGCGGGTCATTTGATAAATCGTGCCATGCTGGGCATTAATCAAGGGCGCCAATTGAGAAAGCAGCGTCTGGCCGACCGTCACCAGGTCGCGCTGGCCCTGGAGCATTCCGGTGAACTTGGCAATGTTGGTTTTGAGCCAATCCTGTTCATGGTTTGACTCAGTGGTGACGCGCAGGTTCCCAATCATCGTGTTGATGTTGTCCTTTAGTTCCGCAACCTCACCGCGCGTTTCGACTGTGATGGAGCGCGTAAGGTCGCCCTTGGTAACGGCCGTCGCGACTTCGGCGATAGCCCGGACCTGCGTAGTCAGATTGGCAGCCAAAAGGTTGACGTTGCCAGTTAAATCCTTCCACGTGCCGGATGCACCGGGCACGTTGGCTTGGCCGCCCAGCCGCCCCTCGACACCGACTTCGCGAGCGACGTTGGTCACTTGCTCCGCGAAGGTAGCCAGGGTGTCGGTCATGCTGTTGATTGTTTCAGCCAGCGCGGCGACTTCGCCCTTGGCTTCGACGGTTAGCTTTTGGCGCAGGTTACCACCGGCGACCGCCGTCACCACTTTGACGATGCCGCGCACCTGGTTGGTGAGATTGGCGGCCATGACGTTGACGTTGTCCGTCAATTCCTTCCATATGCCGGCCACACCTGCGACTTGGGCCTGGCCGCCGAGCTTGCCCTCGGTGCCGACTTCGCGAGCGACGCGAGTGACTTCGGCGGCGAAGGCGTTCAACTGATCCACCATCGTGTTGATGGTGTTTTTGAGCTCCAGGATTTCGCCCTTCACGTCCACGGTGATTTTGCGCGAGAGGTCACCGCGCGCCACAGCCGTCGTGACTTCGGCAACGTTCCGGACCTGGGCTGTGAGATTGGCGCCCATGGCATTGACCGAGTCGGTCAGGTCCTTCCAGGTGCCGGCCACACCCGGCACGACTGCCTGAACGCCTAGGCGGCCCTCGGTGCCGACTTCGCGAGCCACGCGCGTGACCTCGGAAGCGAAGGACCGGAGCTGCTCGACCATCGTGTTGATGGTTTCCTTGAGCTGTTGAATCTCTCCGCGGACGTCCACAGTGATCTTGCGCGAGAGGTCACCGTTGGCAACGGCGATGGTGACTTCGGAAATGTTGCGAACCTGGGCGGTCAGGTTGCTGGCCATGGAGTTGACGTTATCCGTCAAGTCTTTCCAGGTCCCGGCCACACCGAGGACCTGGGCCTGGCCGCCGAGCTTGCCTTCGGTCCCGACCTCGCGAGCCATGCGGCTCACTTCCGAGGCGAAAGCATTCAACTGGTCCACCATCGTATTGATGGTGTTCTTGAGCTCGAGGATTTCGCCCTTAACGTCCACCGTGATTTTCCGCGAGAGGTCGCCGCGGGCAACGGCAGTAGTGACTTCGGCAATATTGCGGACCTGAGACGTCAGGTTGGTGGCCATGGCGTTGACCGAGTCGGTCAAGTCCTTCCAAGTGCCGGCGACGCCGGGGACGATGGCCTGACCGCCGAGCTTGCCTTCGGTGCCAACTTCGCGGGCCACGCGCGTGACCTCCGAGGCGAACGAGCGGAGCTGTTCGACCATGGTATTGATGGTCTCCTTGAGCTGAAGGATTTCGCCGCGAACGTCCACGGTTATCTTGCGAGAAAGATCGCCGTTGGCGACCGCGATGGTGACGTCGGCGATGTTGCGCACCTGGTTGGTGAGATTGCTGGCCATGGAATTGACGTTGTCGGTCAAATCCTTCCAGGTGCCGGCCACGCCGCGGACCTCGGCCTGGCCGCCGAGCTTGCCTTCGGTCCCGACTTCGCGGGCGACGCGGGTCACTTCGGAGGCAAAAGCGTTTAGTTGGTCCACCATCGTGTTGATGGTTTCCTTGAGCTGGAGGATTTCGCCCTGAACGTCCACCGTGATCTTGCGCGACAAGTCGCCTCGGGCGACAGCCGTCGTAACCTCAGCGATGTTTCGAACCTGGGAAGTCAGGTTGGTAGCCATGGAATTGACGCTATCGGTCAGTCCTTTCCACGTGCCGGCAACGCCCGGCACCTGCGCCTGCCCGCCGAGCTTGCCTTCAGTGCCGACTTCGCGGGCGACGCGAGTCACTTCAGAGGCGAAAGCATTCAACTGGTCCACCATGGTGTTGATGGTTTCCTTGAGCTGAAGGATTTCACCGCGGACATCTACGGTGATTTTTCGGGAGAGGTCACCGTTGGCCACGGCGATGGTGACGTCGGCGATGTTGCGGACCTGATCGGTGAGATTGCTGGCCATGGAATTAACCGAGTCCGTCAGGTCTTTCCAAGTACCGGCGACGCCTTGAACCTCGGCCTGACCGCCGAGCTGGCCTTCGGTGCCGACTTCGCGGGCGACGCGGGTGACTTCTGAGGCAAAGGCGTTCAACTGATCCACCATGGTGTTGATGGTGTCCTTGAGCTCGAGGATTTCACCCTGAACGTCCACCGTGATTTTACGCGACAGGTCGCCCCGAGCGACCGCTGTGGCGACTTCAGCGATGTTGCGGACCTGGTTGGTGAGGTTGCTGGCCATGAAGTTGACGTTGTCGGTCAGGTCCTTCCAGGTGCCGCCGACGCCGGCCACTTTCGCCTGGCCGCCCAGCTTGCCCTCGGTGCCGACCTCGCGGGCGACGCGGGTGACTTCGGAGGCAAAGGCGTTCAATTGGTCCACCATCGTGTTGATAGTATCCTTGAGTTCGAGGATTTCGCCGCGCACGTCCACGGTGATCTTTCGGGAGAGGTCGCCGCTGGCGATAGCGGTGGCCACTTCGGCGATGTTGCGGACCTGGGCGGTCAGGTTGTTGGCCATCGAGTTGACGTTATCGGTTAAATCTTTCCAAGTGCCGGCTACACCTTTGACTTCGGCCTGGCCGCCGAGCTTGCCCTCGGTGCCGACTTCGCGGGCGACGCGGCTGACCTCGGACGCGAACGCGTTCAACTGGTCCACCATGGTGTTGATGGTTTCCTTGAGCTGAAGAATTTCGCCGCGGACATCGACGGTGATCTTGCGGGAGAGGTCGCCGGTTGCGATCGCAGTGGCGACGTCGGCGATGTTGCGGACCTGAGCAGTCAGGTTGCTGGCCATGAAGTTGACGTTATCGGTCAGGTCCTTCCAGGTCCCCGCCACGCCAGGTACCTGTGCCTGGCCGCCGAGCTTGCCTTCGGTGCCGACCTCGCGCGCGACGCGGGTCACCTCCGACGCAAAGGCGTTAAGCTGATCCACCATCGTATTGATGGTGTTCTTGAGCTCAAGGATTTCGCCTTTGACATCGACAGTGATTTTGCGGGACAGGTCGCCGCGAGCCACGGCCGTGGTCACCTCCGCGATGTTGCGCACCTGGGCCGTCAGATTGCTGGCCATGGAATTGACGTTGTCGGTCAGATCTTTCCAAGTGCCGGCGACACCGGGCACGATGGCCTGGCCGCCGAGCTTCCCCTCGGTGCCGACTTCGCGAGCGACGCGGGTCACTTCGGAGGCGAAGGAGCGAAGTTGCTCGACCATGGTGTTAATGGCTTCTTTGAGCTGGAGAATTTCGCCATGGACATCGACGGTGATCTTGCGGGACAGGTCGCCGTTGGCGACGGCAATGGTGACTTCGGAAATGTTGCGGACCTGGGCGGTAAGATTGCCGGCCATCTGGTTGACGCTCTCGGTCAATTCCTTCCACACGCCGCTGACACCGCGGACCTGGGCTTGGCCTCCGAGCTTGCCTTCGGTGCCCACTTCGCGGGCGACGCGCGTGACTTCGGAAGTGAAGACACCCAATTGTTCGATCATTTTATTGACGATTTTGGCGCTGCGTAGGAACTCGCCTTCGAGCGGCCGTCCGTCCACCTCGAGGGTCATTGGCTGCGTGAGGTCACCTTTGGCCACGGCGCTAATCGTGCGAGTGACCTCCGTCGTGGGCCAGACCAGATCATCAATAAGCGTATTCACGGCATCGACGTTGTTGGCCCAGCCGCCTTTTGCCCCCGGAACTGAGATGCGCTGCTTGAGCTTGCCTTCCTTGCCCACTGCGCGGCTCACACGGGCCGTCTCGCGGCTCAGGCGCTGATTCGAGTCCGCAATTTCGTTGAAGGCATCCGCGAGCTTGCCTGCGACCCCGGTCCAGTCCGAGGGCAAGCGCACGGAAAAGTCTCCGGCTTTGTAAGCGAGCAATGCGTACAGTAGTTTGCGCGTCAGTTCGTTCGACGAGGTGTCATCCCCACCCGGCATCCTGGCCGCGGGAGCCAGCACGACGCCGCCTTCCTCCGCTAAGAAAACTGAATTCGTCCTTTTCATACGACGCATAAGGTGCGTTCATAGGATCGATTGTGCAAGTGGAACTTCACTAAAGCCTTCGCCTGCTGAAGAATTTCGCGCTAGCAGATTGTGTTCCAGTCGCCACGTTCCCGAATCAACAGCAATGGAGCAACGTCGTCGATGACCGTCTTGACACGTGATCGGCAACGACCTAATGATCGGTCGTGACCTCCAGGTTTCGGACTCATCTCTCCTCTGTTATTGCTCGAATGATTCGTTTAAGATTTGTTCCCGCGCTCAGTCTTGCCACCGCGGTGACCGTCGTTCGGCCCAGCTCATCGCACGCGCTCGCCGACGTGGCGGCCGCGCCCATCCCTGGTTACACGTTTCGCGAAGGGGCCTACCAGCCCAACGAACCTTACCGAGAAGGCGAGCGTCGCGCCACGGGCTTGCAGCAGCCGTTCCCGCGGATGAAAGCGATCGAGGAAAACCCAATCACCCCGGCCAAAGTCAACCTCGGCAAGTTGCTTTATTTCGATCCGATTTTGAGCGGCGATAATACGATTTCTTGCGCACACTGTCATCATCCGGACTTCGGATTCTCGGATGGCCGACAGACCAGCATGGGGTTGCATGGCCGGGGCGTTGGTCCCGAGCGCACCGGCGGTGACATCCTGCCGCGGCGCGCGCCTGTCATTTGGAACGCGGCGTATAACCCGGTCCAATTCTGGGATGGCCGTGCCAGAGACCTCGAGCAGCAGGCCGAAGGCCCGATCCAGGACGCCCACGAGATGAACCAGAATGCGGACGAGTTAATCAAAGAATTGCTGAACGTGCCCGAGTACGTCCGGCTGTTTCAGGAGGCGTTCGGTGGCAAACCGCAGGAAGCTCTCACCTTTCGAAACGTGACCAAAGCCATCGCCTCTTTCGAGCGGACGCTGCTGTCGTTTAACTCCAAATTTGATCGGTACGCTGCTGGCGACCCTGCCGTATTGAATGATTCTGAGAAGCACGGCCTCCAGCTTTTTCGCTCACTGAAGACGCGCTGCTTTGAATGTCACGCCCTGCCGAATTTTTCGGACGGCAGCTTCCGCGTCAACGGGGTGCCGGACCTCGCGGGCCAGGCGCATGACCCAGGCCGCGCCAAAGTTCCGGGTCAGGGCCCGGAGGGTGCGTTCAAAGTCCCGACATTGCGGAACGTCGCCCTGGCCGGGCCGTATATGCACAATGGCCGGTTTGCAACTCTCGAGGAAGTCATCGACTTTTATGCGAAGGGCGGCGGCCGGAAGTATCCAAATCAAAATCTGGACATCGACGACAAGATCGGCGCGTTCGATATGACGCCCCAGGAAACCGCCGATCTGGTGGCTTTCCTGAAAGCGCTTACCGACACATCCTTGCTTCCGGCGGCGCCGACGCGCGTGCCCTCGGGCCTGCCCATCGTGGCGGTGAAATCCAAGGCGATGCCTGGGCCGATCGCTGTAGCCGCCGACATCAGGAGGCGGGTCACGAAATTACCAGAAGGTCCCCCTCTTGAAGTCGGCGGCTACACCGTCCGGGCAGGTGAATCGATTCAAGCCGCGATCGATCGCGCGCCTGCTGGCGGCCGCATCGAGATTCTTCCGGGGGTTTATCATGAGTCAGTGATGGTCGATAAGGCCGGAATCAGTTTGGTGGGCCTCCAGGTGAATGGTGAACGGCCGATTCTTGACGGCCGAGACAAACTTGGCGACGCTGTCCAGGGCTCGGGAGACAACTTCATGATGCAAGGATTCCTCATTCGCAACTACACTGGCAACGGTGTCGTTAACCACCGGGCCAATCACGTTATCTATCGCGATCTGATCGTGGATAATCCCGGTCTCTACGCCATATATCCGGTCGAATGTGAGAGTGTGCTGGTGGAAGGCTGCGTCGTGAGCGGCGCGAAAGATGCCGGCATCTACGTGGGACAGAGCCGTGACATCCTCGTCCGCAATAACGAGGTCTTTCACAACGTCGCCGGCATTGAAATCGAGAATTCCGTCCGGGCGCTCGTTGCCAACAACAGCGCGCACCACAATACAGCGGGGATTCTGGTCTTCCTGCTGCCCAACCACCCTTCCAAAGTCGCGGCGCACACGCGCGTGGTCGGCAACCGGAGCTGGGAAAACAACCACGAAAACTTTGGCAAACCTGGCAGCATTGTTTCGTTTCTGCCGCCGGGCCTGGGCATGTTCATTATGGCTGCAGACCACACCGAAGTGACCCAGAACCAGATCTTCGGCAATGACTCACAAGGCATCCAAATGATGAGTTTTCTAACCTCGCAGGCGGCTCCGAAACGGAAGATGGAACTCGACATTGAGCCCAACTCCGACAACAACCTGATTCACGACAACCTCTACCGCGATAACGGCCGTCACCCAGCCAGGTCATATGTGGAACAGCACATTCCCGGCGGTGACATCGCCTGGGACGGCACCGGCCTTGGCAATGGCTGGCAGGAAGCTCCTGGCATCAAAACGTTTCCGGCAGAGCTACCCAAGGAATCGGGCCTGAAGCGAGTGGATTTTTCGGCGAGCGAGAAGTGACTTATCTGGACGGCCGCAAGGCGGGAAGGCTCGCCGCCGCCACAGCTTGACCGTGGCGTTTCTCGGTCTCGCCGGGCACATGGAAGTGAATACGTTCGTGCAGCTCGGGAAATTCCACAGCCAGCACTTCTGTCGCGCACTCGAGCATGAGGTCGCCGCCGACGCCGGAAGTGACGCGGCCCAGTATCAGCACATTCTGCACCTCATAGAAGTCCGCATAATGAGCGACGCCGTAACCAAGATAGGTCCCGATCGTCCGGTAAATTCTTGCCGCCCGCTCGTCGCCGTTCGCCATCAGCTTCTGAACGTGCTTGAGTTTCTCTGGCAAAGGCAGCGTCGCGGGCAGTTCGATTCCCGCCAGCGGCATAAGCCGTCCAACGCACTGTTGCGAAAAATACTGCGCTCCGCAGCCATAGTCGCCCGACCATTCATCCACCGCAGCCTGCGGACTGTAATCAACAGGCACGAACGCCAGTTCGTTTAACCAGGAGGTGATGTTGCCGTCGGCGTTCACGTAGCCTCCGGCGGTGCTTGTGCCCAGCGCGATGCCGAGGACGGCGTTCCTGCCCAATGCCATCGAACCGGCGAGCGCAGTTACCTCACCGTCGTTGACCACTTCCAGAGGCACATCGCCCCAAGCCTTTTGGATTTCGAAGAACAAATCTTTCACCCGGCGATTGAACGCATCGGCGGGAACCGAACGGAACAAAGAGGCGACCTTGACGCGGTTGTTCACATAAACGCCGGCAGCACTGCCGCCGATTGCATCCACCTTTGGCAAATGGGCCGCCGCCGTTCTCAGCGAATCCATAATGCCGTCGAAGTGATATTGCGGATCCGTCTGCGGGAACGGGTCCCAGGCCGTTTCCTCGCTGAAGACAACTTTGCCGTCAATCACTGCAGCAACCTTGCGATCGCTGCCACCCAAATCAAAGCCAATGCGACAACCCTCCAGATGGCGTCCCAGCGGCCGCGTGTGGGCGCGTTCGGGCGGGAGGTCCCGAGTCTGGAGCAGTTCGAGCCCGTGCTCAAACATTCGCTCGCCGACTATGTTCGAGTCGAATTTGCCTGCGGGGGTCTCGCGCCAGCGTTTTTCCAACTGCCGGGCCAGGGTTGACGGCCCATCAAAATAAATCCGAAATCCGCCCCGCGACCAAAGCATTGCTTTGACGAGGCGCTCGAGGAACGTGAAATTGCCGCGCGCCTGCTCATGGCCTTCAGCAAAGACATCGGTAGAAAAGCGAAACACTGAGCCATCGGTCTGCTCAAGAGCCAGTCGAACGGGCACTGGATGACCTGTGGCGAGCGCTTGTTCGCGGAAGGAGTGGTGGGCAAGCACTGCCGGGCGAAACTCAGGGTCGAGCACCGGGACCACGCGCGGCGCAACCAGGGCAAGGCCGTTGTTTTCGTTCATCACAGTGGCTGCGTTCTAATTCAGTGCAGGGTGGAGTTCAAGACTGGAGGCTGGATCTTGGAAGCTGTTGGGCGCGGCAGTGGCCGACGAGGACTCGGATAATTTGGCTCTTGCCCATCCACCGCGTGCTCACGAAACTCCGGCAAGCGATAAACGACCTCGAGGGACTATGGAAACTCAACCAGGAATTCGACAATGGCTGCACCGTTTCGCGCTATTGGGTTGCTCCGCGGCTCTGGCGATCTCGCTGCAGGCTGCAGAGACCAAACCCAATATCATTTTCATCCTCGCTGACGATTACGGTCTCCCGGGCGTGGGTTGCTACGGCGGTGCGTTTATGACACCGCAGATTGATGCGCTGGCGGCCAGCGGCGTTCGATTTGATTTTTGTTTCGCCGCTCCGCTATGCGCGCCGTCGCGAGCGATGTTCGTGACCGGCAGCTACCCGTTCCGCACCGGCGTCCTAGACAACAGCTCCGGTCCCGTCATCACGCCACAAAAAGAGGTCAGCATCGCGCGAGTGCTGCACGAGGCGGGCTATGCGACGGCGGTGGCGGGCAAATGGCGGCAATTGAGTCACTTCAGCTCGAAGGAAGATGGCCGGGCCTGGGGCTTCGACGAGTTCATGATCTGGGGTGTTAGTTTCGATCAGGACCATGGTGAGCGGTACTGGGAGCCGCGCTACAATCACAACGGGCGATTCCTTGCCGATGTGAAAAACAAGTACGGTCCAGACCTCCTGCACGATTTCGCAGTCGATTTCATCCGCCGGCACCGCGCTGGACCATTCTTTCTCTACTATCCAATGCCGCTGATCCACCGCCCGACCCTCCGCACGCCTGACAGCGCGCCCGGCGCAAAGGACGAGCCCACACTTTACCGAGACAATATCATCTACATGGACAAGCTGGTCGGAAAACTCATGGCCGAATTGGATGACCTGAAGCTTCGACAAAATACGCTCGTCGTGTTTGTTGGCGACAACGGGAGTGTCGACCAGGGGACAATCCACGGGCGAATGGTTGATGGGGTTAAGGGCTCAATGCGCGAAGGAGGCAGCCGCGTGCCTTTGATTGTAAGCTGGCCCGGCGCGACGCCGATCGGCAAGGTCAAGACGGATCTGGTGGACTTCACCGACTTCTTTCCCACCCTCTGCGAGATTGCCGGCGCCAAATTGCCAGCGGGTGTGACCCTAGACGGCCACAGCTTTGCCCCTCAAATTCGAGGTCAGCGCGGTCAACCCCGCGACTGGCTTTACATTCAGTTGTTCGGCGAGCGATACGTGCGTGACTCGCATTGGAAGCTGAACAGCGCGGGAGAACTCTTTGACATGCAAGACGCGCCCTTCCGCGAAATCCCGATTCCCGCCGACAGCGCCGATTCCCAGGCCCGCAACGCGCATGCTCGGCTTCAAATTGTTCTGAACAACCTCCTAGCGCAGGACCAGCATAAAGATGATCCGTCCGCTGCGAAGAAGCCGCGGAAATAGTGTATTTGAGCTCCTCCTTAAATTGCGCAGCAGCGGTCCTGGCTGGAGCATTGTTGACGTGGGCTGCACGCGCAGCAACTCGACAGGAACATTTCGACCGCGAACCACCGCATTGGGAGGGGATCAATAATCGCAACACCAATTTCCCGCCCCGAACCGTCATACAGGACTTCGGCTACAGCTCCGGAACGCGCCATATCGGCGGGCCAGGGGAAGTTGGCGGAAAAATCAATCCGGCAGGGGAAGCGGCTTACTACGGCTATCGCTTACCGGAGCAAAGCGATTTGAATATGCCGCTGAGCGCCTCCGGAAAAATCCTGGTGCTGGCTGGTCGCGGGCATTTCCTGTTGGGATTTTTCCGGGCGGACACGCTGAATGAGTGGCGGACACCCAACACAATAGTAGCGCGCATCAACGTCCGCGGCGAAGGGTTTCATTGCCACCTCGAGTACTGCAGCAGCCGGTGGCGCGCCGCAGCAGGCGTAATTGGGGAAATCGTGCCCGGGGAACGCATCTCGGCCAAACTCATTCCCTGCGGAAAGGTCTATGAGTGGCGGCTGACGTACGAGCCCAAGGCAGACGGAGGCTATGGTCTGGTTACGTTGATATTGGGTGACGAGACTGCCAATTGTAAGATTGGTCCGCAGGGTCACGCCGATGGCGCCTCTTTCACTCATTTTGGCCTCCTGCCGGTGTTGAAGGCCTGGGACAATCCGGGCGAGGTCTGGCTGAGCGACGTTGCGATCAACGGCATGCACTTCGCTTTCGCTACCGATCCCGAATGGGACCACCTCAACAACCGGCGCACCTATATCACCACCGATACCCGGCCACGGTTCGACTTCGGCTGGAGTCTGACACAGTTTGCCGGAGGAAAAACCGTCGGGGAGATGGGAGGGCTGATTTTTCGTGGTGATTGCCGGGAGCGACACCGCCTGGCCGCGTATGGCGACAAGCTTTCCCTGCTCACGCTCGACACAAAACTGCACGTGCGAGGCCGGGTGGCGATGACGCGCGGCGTGTCAGACAGCACCGCGTCGATTGGATTCTATCACTCCGTATCGAGCCTCAAGCAAAATCCGGCGCAGGACCAGGCGATCCCGATGGATTACCTCGGAATCAACATCGAAGGACCGTCCTCGGAGGGTTTCTTTTTCTATCCGGTGTACCGGGTACATGGAAATGTCGCGCAACCGTACGATTACCGCTCCGGCAATGCGCTACGGATTTATCCGGACGGGAAATCCCACGACTGGGAATTGGACTATGATCCTGGTGGAGCACGTGGCAGGGGCCAGATTCGTGTCAGCCTCGATCACCAAAGCTGCTTGCTGGAGCTCGTCTCCGGAGCCAAGGCCATCAACGCTTCGTTCGACCATTTTGGCATCTGCACTCCGTGGATCGATGGCAATAGCGTAACCGCCTATTTTGATGATCTTGAGTACACCTGCAGCCCTGAGTAGCGCCCGTCCTCTGCGATTTGTTGAAGAATCAGACCGGGTTCGGTCCTATAACGTTTGAAGCCGCGATCAACTGCGAGGCTAATTTGATTCGGAGGAGGATGATTCGACTCGGTAAAGGTCCGTTTTTGTGCGCAGGAAAAGAGCTTTGCCAGCAGCGGCAGGAGAAGCCATGAAGCCGTTCGCCAGTGTGTTGGTCGCCATCGCCTCGAAAGTGCGCCCCGGCTTCAATACTGTGGTCGTTCCCTGCTGGCTGAAGAAATAGAGTCGTCCATCGGCGTAGATCGGCGAGGCTGCGTACTTGCCGCCGATGCGCTCGGACCAGACTACCTCTCCCTTGGCGGCGTCAATGCAGCTCACGAAGCTTTCCTCGGCTGCAGTGTAAATCAGGCCATCCACGAGGAGCGGTGAGGCGTATTTGCCGATGTGCGTTTTAAGCTTCCAGGCAACGTGTGTGTCGGTGACGTCGCCGTGGCCGCCTGGTTTGACTGCCCACAGTTCATTCTTTATCAGGCCCGTTACGAAAAAGACCAGGCCCTGTTCGAACAGTGGCCGCGGTGCGACGGACCAATCGGCGTATTGAACCTTCCAAAGTTCCTTGCCGCTGCGCGGATCGTACGCGTAGGCGGCCTTGGCGCCCGCGCTAAACATCTGCGGGTTCCCGTCAACCGAGGCGATCAACGGCGTGCTGTGGGCCTTGCGCAGATCCCCATCTCTGGCCATCTGTCCGGGCACGTCCTCGTCGTTCCAGACAACCGAGCGATCGGTCTTCCAAACCGTCCGGCCGGTATGCTTGTCGAGCGCGACCTGATACTGCAAGTCGGCTCCATCGAAAGTCAGGATTACCAGGTTCTCGAACAAAACCACTGAGGAGGAGGGGCCGCGGTAATGGCGGCAGCGCAAATCCTCGCGCTTCCAGAGGACCTTACCGTTGCTTGAATCCAGGCATGCGGTCCCCAAACTGCCGAAGTGGACATAGATCCGGCCCGGCTCAATCGCGGGCGAAGGAGTCGCGTAACAATTCATCGAGGCCCCGTTTCCGAGCGGCTCCGGATTATCGCTGTGAAACACTTTCTCGTTGAAACGGATCTTTCCGGTCTGAGCATCGGCACAAATGGCGAAGAAATCATGGCCATCCTCGGTCGCGGTCGTCATCCAGACCTGGCCGCCCATCACCACGGGAGTGGACCAACCGTGATAAGGAATTTCCGTTTTCCATTTGACGTTGTTGGTTTCGCTCCAGTGCAACGGAAGGCCCATGAGTTTCGTATCACCAGGCGCGGAGACGTGGCCATTTCCCCACGGCCCGCGGAACTCCGGCCAGTCAGCGCGGGCGGCCATGCCTCCCAGAGCGAACGAAATCAGAGCGGATATCAGAAACAGCCTTTGCGGTCTGGATGCTTGGCCAGTTTCACCGAACAGTGCTCTGCCGGAACGAGGGGACGTGCTTCCATTACTTTCCATAGCTCAAGCGTGAGCGGGCGGCAAGGGAAAGTCAATGTTACGCCAAACTCCGATGGGCGCATCTTGAGCCTGGTGCCTCCGAGCGTATAGTCGGGTGGAGCGCACGACTCCGATCGTGCGCGTTTCGGGGTGGGTAAGAGCGACCCGCACGATCTAAGTCGTGCGCTCCGGCGGCAGCATCCAGTTGCGCCTTCCAAAATCCGATGTTCGTTTGTCTTCTTGCTTTTCTGCCACAGCCATAGGCAGGCTTCGCTGAGTGGCTTGCGACTTCTCTTGGACTTGCCTGACGACTTGTGATCGCTCACGGCTTCGGCGATGCCATCGCTCCAGTCGCCTCTCATGGTTCGGCGCGTTTCACTTCCTCTTCGGATTTCTTCTCCCGCTCGCAGCCAGTGAAGCTCCTGTCATCGACAAGCCGCTGCCTGCAGCAGAGGCGGCCAGGCGCATTACCATGCCGCCTGGCTTTCGGATGACCATGTTCGCGGCGGAACCTGACATCCGCCAGCCGATCTCCATGACGTTTGATGATCGTGGCCGCCTTTGGGTCGCCGAGTTCAATACTTACGGCGACAGTCGGGTGAACTTCGACACAAACCTTCACGATCGTATTCTGATTTTCGAGGACACCAAGGGCGCTGGCCATTTCGACACATACAAAGTGTTCTGGGATCAGGGACAAAAGCTCACGAGCATCGCGCTTGGCTTCGGTGGAGTTTTTGCGACGTGCGCCCCGAACCTCATCTTTATCCCCGACCGTGACGGCGATGATATTCCGGACGGACCCCCGGAAGTGTTGCTCGATGGCTGGGAGGACCACGCCGTCCGCCATAACATCGTCAACGGTCTCAAATGGGGGCCGGACGGCTGGCTCTACGGGCGGCACGGGATTCAAGCCACATCCTCCGTCGGGAAACCGGGCACACCGGATGGCGCGAGGACAAAGCTCAACTGCGCCATCTGGCGTTACCATCCCACTCGGAAAACCTTCGAGGTCGTCTGCCAGGGCGGCACAAATCCTTGGGGGCATGACTGGGATCAATACGGCGAGTTGTTTTTCATCAATACCGTCATCGGTCACCTTTGGCAGGGCTTCCCCGGCGCCTATTATCAGCGCATGTAGGGTGAGCATCTCGCCCCGTTCCGCTACGGGCTCATCGACCAGACCGCCGACCATTACCATTGGGACAGCAGCAAAAAATGGTCCGATTCGCGCAATGCCGGTAGTGGCGCCGACGCTCTAGGCGGCGGTCACGCGCACAGCGGGCTCATGATCTATCAGGGCGATAATTGGCCTGCCGAATACCGAAACCGGCTTTTCACTCTCAACTTCCATGGAAGACGCATCAACCAGGAGCGCCTCGAACTTGACGGCTCCGGGACCGTCGGCAAACACGAGCCAGATTTCGTGAAATTTGAAGATCCCTGGTTCCGTGGCATTGACCTCGACTATGGCCCTGATGGCGGCGTTTACATTCTCGATTGGTCTGATACCGGGGAATGCCATGAGAATGACGCCGATGGCGTCCATCGCGAGACGGGCCGCATTTACAAATTGACTTACTCCGGCCCGAACCAGCCCAGGCCTGCTGCGCCGTACGCCCCTGCGCCTCTCGCTCTCTTAACCAACTGTCTCGCCCAACTTAGCGATTCCGCTCTCATCAATCTCCAATTACACCCCAACGAATGGTATGCGCGTCATGCCCGCCGCATTCTGCAGGAACGCGCTTCGGCAACCACCGACCTGTCTCCGCTCCAGCACCAGATCAGTAGCTTATATGGTCTCCAAACGAATATCCCTCTCAAGCTCCGTCTCCTGTTTACCCTCCACGCTGTGGGCGGCGATCATCAGTCATGGCTCAAAGAACAGCTCCTCGATCCCGACGAACACGTCCGTTCCTGGGCCGTGCGCTTCCTGGCTGAGTCGGATGCAAAATGGAACGGATTGATTCCCGTGTTCACCATCCTGGCTGCGAACGATCCTTCGGCCCTCGTACGGTTGAACCTCGCCTCCGCGCTCCAACGCGCTCCGGTCGGATTTCGCGGACCCCTCGCGGCCGCTTTGCTGGCTCACGGCGAAGACAACGCAGACCATTATCTGCCTCTGATGCTTTGGTATGGTGTCGAGCCCATTGCTGCCCAGCTTCCGGAAACTGCTATCCGCCTCGCGTCCCAAACCCGCGTTCCTTTGATCCGTGAGTACATCGCGCGACGCCTCGCTGAAGACCTCGAAACAAAACCCACCGTCTTGGATGACCTGCTGCGGACCTTCACCAAACCAGCTCCTGCCGCCCAGGCGGATGTCCTTCGTGGCATGTCTGAAGCCCTCCGCGGCTGGCGCAAAGCGCCTAAACCCACCTTGTGGGACGCCTTTCAGGCTCACGTAAGTAAAACAGGCAATTCAAACCTTCAGGCGCTGGTTCGTGACCTGAGCGTGGTCTTCGGCGACGGACGGGCACTCGAACAGCTCAGGCGGATCGCTCTTGATTCCAAAGCCGAGGCCGAAAGTCGCCGCGCGGCGTTGCGCCAGGTTATCGACGCTTGCCCGCCCGAACTTGAAACGCTTCTGCTCAAGCTCATATCCGATCGCGCCACGGTGGGTGTGGCCGCACGTGGACTGCTTCGCTTCGACGACCCGGAAATTCCCAAACAGGTATTCAAACATTGGGACATTCTTTACCCCCAGGATCGCGCCGCGGTCGTCGGCCTCATGGCGGCGCGCGCAACTTATGCGGGACCACTCCTCGAGGCGATCGCTCATGGCCTGATTCCACGCAGCGCTTTGACTGCGTTCGAGGCGCGCCAAATCCGCAATTTCAACAACGAATTTCTTACCCGCCGTCTGGCGGAAGTTTGGGGCGAAGTGCGGACCAGTGACGCGGATAAGGCGCGCCTCATGGCTCAATACCACGCGCTGCTCACTCCCGAACGGCTCAAGCACACCGACCTCTCGCGTGGGCGCGAAGTTTTTAACCAGGTTTGCGCCCTTTGCCACAGGCTTTATGGCGAAGGCGCTGCCATTGGGCCGGACCTGACGGGCGGCGGTCGCGCGAACCTTGATTACCTGCTGGAAAACATTCTCGACCCCAGCGCCATCGTGCCTGCCGACTATCGGGTCTCCGAGGTCGAACTCAAAGACGACCGCAGCTTTAGTGCGCTGATCGTGTCTCAAAACGAACGCGCCGTCACTATCCAGACGCCGACCGACCGTCTCACCTTCGAGCTCAAAGACGTTGCCAGCATCCGCCAGACGGCGCTTTCGCTGATGCCGGAGGGTCTCTTGCAGGGCTTGAAAGAAGACCAGGTCTGTAATCTTCTCGCCTACCTTATGAACCCCGCGCAAGCCCCGATGCCGTCAAGTGCCGACGCCAAAGAGAACTGAACTGCCAGGATTCAGACTTGTCCCAATCATTCTGTGTGGTTATGGTGCTCTTTATTCCGTGCAAATCACGTCTCACCGGCATGAGCTTTCGGAGTCCAAACCAACCATGAAAACGCTGAACATCTTCTGTCTCATTACTGCCGTCCTATCGACGCATGTGGCCTATTCGGAAACCCCGCCCCTCCCGTCGCCGTCGGCGCTGTCTTCGTCCGCTGCGCAAGCGGCGTCGTTCGTGCCGGACGCCGCCGCCGTCCAGCGCTATGGCGCCGGCTACCGGTACCCGCAGCACGGTTGGATCGTGGTTCACCTCGAGGGCGGCCCATACGAGCGTGGCGTGCAGCACGGGCGCCTGCTCGCGCCGGAGATTGCCGGTTACCTGCGTTGCTATGCCAACATGCTGAGTCCCGAAGGGGCGGTGGACGGTTGGAGACTCGCGCGCACCATCGCCAATACGACCTTCCTGCGAGGTTTCAATCGCGAATATCTCGAGGAAATGAAAGGGATCGCCGACGGCGCCACCGCCGCGGGGGCGCGTTACGACGAGCGCGCGATCGATCTGGTTGATATCGCCGCGCTCAATCTTTGGCCAGAACTCATGACGCTCGATGCCGCGAACGAGGCCACTCCCACGGGCCTGGAAGGAATCGTGTTTCCCGACGCCGGCTCCTCGCCTGCGAAGCCCGCGCAGCCGGCGCGTTGCTCCGCCTTCGCCGCCACCGGCAAGGCCACGCGGGATGGCCATCCCGTCATCGGCCACATCACCATGTTCAGTCTCTACGCTGTTCGCTGGTACAACGTCTGGTTGGACATCCAGCCGGATCATGGGCACCGCCTCACGATGCAGAGCTATCCCGCGGGAATTTACAGCGGTATGGATTATTACCTGAACGACGCGGGCATCGCGATGGTTGAAACGACTATCGAACAGACTCGGTTCGAGCCGCGGGGTACGCCGCTGGCGTCGCGCGCCCGCAAGGCGATGCAGTACGGCGATTCGATCGACTCGGTGGTCGCTATGCTCAATGAGGGCAACAATGGCCTCTACAATAATGAGTGGCTGTTGGCCGACATGAAAACCGACGAGATTGCCATGTACGAACTCGGCACTCACGCCAGCAAACTCTGGCGCAGCAGCCGCGACGAATGGTATGGAGGCACGCCGGGCTTTTATTGGGGGTGCAATAATCCCAAGGATTTGGCCATGCGTATGGAGACAATTCCCGCCACGAACGATCGGCCGGCGGACATGGTGTGGCATCCTTCAGACCGCGATCTGAAGTGGCTCGAACTTTATCGCGACAATTTCGGGAAAATGGACGAAGCATTTGCGGCCCGGGCATTCACGACGGCGCCGTTGTGTTCCTCCGCGTCGGTCGATGCCAAATTCACTACGGCGGCCATGGCGCGGTCGCAGCAGAGCTGGGCGTTGTTCGGTCCGCCGCTGCAGCATACGTGGCTGCCGACTCCCGAAGAGAGCCGGAAATTTAGAGATATTTGTCCCCTGGTGAGCAATCCTTGGACGGTTCTGGGCGTGGCGTGTCCGGCGACCGGGCTGCGCGAACCCCAACCTGCGCCGGTCGATCTGCACGATCCAACGGGTGGCCATCTTGTCACCGAGCTGTTCGGGCCGGCCAAAGAAAAAGAAAAAGATGAAGTCGCCCCACCGACCAAGCCCGCCTGGCACGGAACCGTTTTGCCGGCCACCGACGCCGATCTGTGGCTTGCCACGTCTTTCGCGCAGTACGAGAGAATCGTCAGTTTGGAGCACGGATACGCCGACGCTCAAACCAACAAGTGCCTCTGCGCGGCCGATTACGACAACGTGGCCGATTCGTTGTTCGCCGCGAGGGCCCGTTACTTCGCCGGCGCACGCAAGGCCAAAGAGGTCTCGCTCGCGACGATCAAGTGGGACCCGGCCAGCGACGCCTGGTATAAGGTGGCCTCGGGGAAGGGCGTGCTGATCCTGGCCGAGTTGCGTCGGCTCATGGGCGACAAAGCGTTTGCCGGGATGATGGACGAGTTTGGCCGAAGCCACGCTGGGCGACCTGTGACGAGTGCCGAGTTCGCAGCGCACGCCGCGAAATCGGGCGGACGCGATTTGGCTCCGTTCTTCAAGTATTGGCTGACCGAGACCGGCTTGCCGCGGATCGAGTTGCTCTCGGCTAACGCGTCCTCCAACTCGGTGCAGGGTGTGCTCCGCGCCCAGGGTGGTCCTTTACCTTCAAACATGGAAGTCACGGTGGAATACAGTGAAGATGACGAGCTGACGCGGGTCGTTGATCTGGACGCAGATGGCCGGTTCGAAATCACGACCTCCAAGCCGGCTCGCCGATTGGTGGTCGATAAATACGCGCGGACGGCTCGCGGCAATGGCAGCGAGGCCGACTTCGGGTCATTTGCCGACGATCTCACTCACACCCTCATTGCTTATGGCACGACCGATGACGCCGCCGCCAACCACGAAGCCGCCGAAGCCTGCCAAAAAGCCATCCGCTCGGCATGGCACAACGTCGAGCTGCCGATCAAAACTGACATCAGCGTCAGCGACTCTGATTTCAAGTCACATCATCTCCTCCTGATCGGCCGGCCGGAAGCCAATGCGCTGGCCGCGCGCGTGGCGCGAGCGCTTCCGTTGGCTTTCGGTCCCGCATCCTTTGCGGTGCGCAACCACACCTACGCCAATATGGCCAGCGCGGTTCTGGCTGCCGGTGTCAATCCCGACGCCCCCCGCTTTTCGGTTGTCGTTCTCGCGGGGAACTCCGCCGCGGCAACCGTTGCGCACGCCGGTGAACTTGGTGGTCGCGGCGGCAGGCATGAAGTGAAGGTCTTCGAGCCGTCAGGCAAGGCCAGAACGTTTGTGGTCCCAGCGCCTGAACTGATCCATACCTTCGGCTCAGACAAACTCACCGCGCGTGGTTTCTGAGAGCGCGACTTGAAACTGTCGGAGCCGAGGTAAGGGCGTGTTGCCCAAACGCCGGAGCGCGGCCTTCCCCGGCCGCAGCAATGGTCGAACTGGTTGTTTCTCTCGAATTTCGGCACAACTGTCGGACCGAGAGTCGTCCCTTTCCCACGATTTTGCGGTTAGGCAACACTCCCATAACGAGGCTCTGATCTCTTCTAAAACCGTCGATGTACAAAGGAAATTTGAACCTGGTTACCAACTCCTGCAGTGCTCCGGAACGTTAACGGTCCACTGCTGGCTGCTCTCACCTGGCAGCCATTTGCCAGACCCAATCTCCTTGGGCGATGTCCACGCTCGTCTGCTTCGTTTCCTTCGTCCAGGCCAGCACACCGCCATCGTCCCGCTCGTTCCATCCCACGGAATAGAGGACATATCCCCCATCGGAAAGTCGGCGGTAGCGCAGCGGCTGTCCGTCGATAACATCTTTCGGGATGCTTGCCATGAACCTTGGGGCAAGGAAGGCGAGCGAGTCCGCAAGCTCGCTAGTGGCCAGGCGATAGCGTTCGAGTGCGCAAGCGGCGCGGCCGGCGTCCACATAGGTTTGCATTCGGGCTGATTTCCGGACGGCCCGCTCCAATGCCGGGAGAAGGAGCTTGGCAAAAATCGTGTATGGGCCCGTGCGCATTTTCTGGAGCGCTTGTGCTCCGTCCTCACTTAGCTTTGGGAAAACGCGTCGCGCCCGCTCATCAACCACCGGGAGAGTGAAATCCTGATGCATCCGGGAAATTGTCAGCATGTTTTGGTAGAACCAGCCACCAGGCGCAAACTCGGGCCCAGGGAAGCAAGCGGAACCTCCGTCTTCGTTGGCGAGGTAGCACATGGGATGGCCGTGGAATCCCTCTCGGCGCAGGTAATCTACTCCTTCCACGGACAATGCCCGCTCGCCGCGTATGGCAAGCTTGTACTCCGCCAAAACATCCACCGACTTCAAATAGCCATCCAGTTCGGCCAGCTGAGCGTCGCTCCAGGCGTGCCGGACCAGCCCTTCGCGCACGGTTTGCAAATTGATGGCTAGCGTCGCTATCCGAACGAGGTGATCGATCAGAATAGGTTCATCGCGAATGGAATCGGACAAACGAAATCCGAGCTTCAGGTCCTCGAGCGCCTCGGCTGAACGGCCCGCCTCCAACTCGGCCGTGGCACGGATATGGGCCAGGAGAGTCAGACTCTTGATGCGGGCCAGGTGCGGCAGCAGGATGCCCCAAGACGGCTCGAAATCGTAACTAATCGGGAAACGCGAATATGGCCGCGAGACTGCAGCTTCGTGCAACTCCTGGAGTTCGGGCGTGAATTTGCCTAGCGCAACCAAAATCCCCTCTGCGGGCTGTGCCGGTATCGTGGACTGAGAATAATTCGTGTTGCCGCGATAAAATTCCCGGCAGGCCGCGAGGTCCGCGAAGGTGCCCTTCTCCAAACTGCCGAGCGCGAGATGGTCGCTGGTGCTCCGCGGCACGGAAAGTTCCGCAGAAATTCTCTCCAGGCGCGCGACGCCGTTGGTGTCACGCCAGACTGTACCTGTCGGCGTCTGGGTGAGATCCAGAGCCGGTTTGAGCAGTGGCGTGAGGGCGAAATTCTTCTCGGCCGGCACCTCTTTCGGAATCAGCCCCGAAAGCTCGAGTATTTCTCCCTTGGCCGCCCACTGCCGGCGGTGTTTTTCCCAGGCGTGTTTGCCACGCCAGTTCTCCTCGAGGTACGCCAGCGCCACGAGCGCGAGGCAGCAGCCGACGCCGATCAAAAAGCGTCGGAAGTTGCGCCAGGAAAAAATCCAATGGAGGAACAGCAAAACACCGCTGGCCAGCCCGGCCAAGACCACGGCAGCGACCAGGGCAAAAAGAGTCGCCTGCCCAGCACCGGCACTCTTGTCCGCGAGCAAGCCGGAGCACAACATAGCCACAAAGATCGCGCTCGTCAGGAGCGCGAACCAGACAAGGATACCGGCGGGTCCGCGCAAAGGCCGTTTCCAGATGCTCGTGGGCGTCTCGTTCGTCATGTCTTTAGAATAGACAGGGCTCGGCGAAATCACTCACGGCGGGGTCCGTTCTTGCCATGGAGCGCGAGTGGTAGTCATCCAGTAGACAACCGCGAATTGACTCGAATCGACACGAATCCCGCGACGGCAGTTCCACTGGTGTCCATTAGTGTCAATTCGTGGTTTAACTGACTCATTCCGGTTAGGCTTTCGAGGTCGAGCCGAACAGCAGCCGCAGACTGTTCATTACAACAATCACGGTGCTGCCTTCATGGCCCACGACACCGGCTGTCAGCGGGATTCGGCCCAGCAAAGCAAACGTCACGAGCACCACGACCGTTCCGAGCGAAAGGATCAAGTTCTGGCGAATGATTCGGCGGGCACGCTGGCTCAACCGGAAGGCGGCGAGAAAATTCTCCAGCCGATCGTGCATCAGCACCACGTCGGCCTGTTCCAGAGCGGCGTCCGATCCGCGCGCGCCCATGGCGACGCCGATGTGCGCCGCCGCCAGGCTGGGAGCGTCGTTCACACCGTCGCCCACCATCGCCACACGCTGGCCCGCTCTCGTCATCGCGCTAATCTCCGATAGCTTCTCCTCCGGCTTTAACTCGGAGCGGACGTCGTCGATTTGCAATTGGGAACGCAAATGCTCGGCAGTGGCCTTGCGGTCGCCGGTCAGAACGACGGTGCGCAAGCCCTCGCCGTGAAGTTCGTTCACGACCTCGCGCGCCTGTGCCCGGATATCGTCGCGCAAGATGATTCGTCCGAGCAGCCCCCCGTCGGCGAGCCAGATTTCCGAAAACCCGGCCTCAGTCGCCGGCACCTGCGCGATCGTTGCGGCGTGCTGCAATTGTCTCTGCGCGAGCCAATCGCGTCGGCCCAGCGAGCAAACCTGTCCGTTCCGGCGAGCGCGCAGTCCCTGGCCCGCGACCGATTCGAACTCGCTGAATTCGACCGGCTGCAGGCGCTGCTGTTTGCCGTGCCGCGTGACGGCTCGTGCGAGCGGGTGGGTCGAAAGACGCTCCAGCGAGTAAGCAAGCTGCGCTACCTCCGCTTCCCGCCCCGGAGGGAAGCTTTCGATCGTTTCAACTCGCAGTTCGCCCGTGGTCAGCGTGCCAGTTTTGTCCAGGGCGACGGTGGTAACGTCGGCCAACTTCTCGACCGCCGCTCCGCCGCGGAACAGAATCCCGTGGCGGGCGCTCCAGGCAATCGCTGCGAGCACCGCCGACGGAATCGAGAGCACCAGGGCACACGGCGACGCCACCACCAGTAATGTCATTGCTCGGTAAAAGGCACTGTGGCCGGCGCTCTTGGACGCGAACGGTGGCAGTCCCATCCCCAGCCACCACACGAAAAACATCGCAAATGACAGGCTGAGCACGATGTAGGTGTAGTAAGTTCCGAATTTGTCTGTGAACTGCTGGGCGGGCGCCTTCTGTTGCTGTGCCTCTTTAATCAGTCGTATGATTCTCCGCAGCGAACTTTCGGCGACCGGCCGCAAGACGACTGCCTCGACCGCGCCCCACAAGTTGATCGTACCTGCCAGGACGGTGTCACCGATGGTCTTCTCGACCGGTGTCGCTTCCCCGGTGAGGTTGGACTCGTCCGCAGCCGTCTGTCCCTTGAGAACTTCTGCATCCACCGGGAACTGGGCGCCGGGCTTAATCAGCAGGCGCATGCCCGAACGCAATCGTTCGACCTGCATTTCTCGCTCGTGTCCTTTTTCGTCAAGCACCATGGCGAATTTAGGCGCTTCGCGAAAGAGCGACTGAATCTCGCGCTGTGTTCGGCCCAGGGCGAAATGTTCAAGCGCGCCCGACAGTGAGAAAAGGAACAACAGGGTGGCGCCTTCACCCCAGGCGCCGATGCAGGCGCTGCCGGCGGCGACGGCCAGCATGAGGAAATGCACGTCAATGGCGCGCTTCTGTAAGCGTTCCCAAACTTCCTGCGCCGTGAACCAGCTCCCCGCCAGATAAGCCAAAAGAAAGCCAGCAATCGCGAATTGCTGCGCGCGCAACAGATAAGCCCCCAGGCCGAATGCGCCGCAGAGCAGGGCGGCCGCCAATTGTGCTTTCCACTCATTGATTTCCTCGGCGTGCTCGAGGAATTCGACGTCGCGCTGGACGACCCGGGGCAGCGGGATGTCGCGCCAGCGCCAGAATTTCGGAGCCGTCGGGCAGGTGACGCGAGCAATGGTGGTAGCGCCGGCATCGTGCCGGATGGTGATCTTTTGCCGCTCCAGGTCGGAGAGCGGCTGGGTGCAGGAGTAACAGTCGCCCGTGCCTGCCAGCAGCGTGCACGAGTTGTCACGGTCGGCCTCCTGGGCGCGCTGGACAGTGGTCCGAATGTGCTCGGTCAGCCGCGGCACGTCCGTGTTGCCGATAGTGGCCACCGAAATGGTCTGGTGATCCGGTTGGAAAGTAACGGCCTCCAGGGCCGGATTCTCGGTTAGGACCTTGGCCACCGAGCGCGCGAGGCAAGGAACAGGTTCGGCCTCGCTGGTGGTTTCAGATTCGGGCATGCGGTACATGAACAAATCTCAGGTTCCCAAGATAACTCCGGTTGGTGTGGCGTGCGATAGAAATCGGTTACGACGAGATCATAAGGAAGGGACAGACAGAATCACGGGAGGACAGAATCATATCGGCTGGACCCACGAACGCCCTTGAGCGCCGAGACGAGAATGCCTCCATCGAAGTCATGATTCTGTCCAGCTAATATTCTGCCCAACCCCTTCCCCCCTCCGTTTCCTGTTCCCTTCAGTTCTGTTCCTCTGCTTCTGCGTGAAATCTCTGCCTTCTTGTGCCGCGATTGACGCAGCCCAGTGGTTTTGATTCAGTGGGATTGTGTAGAAGCCATCTCGGAGAAATTACCGCATGATTGACCCCTCGCGCTGGCTCGTTCTGTTCTGGTCGGTGGCCGTGCTTCTGTCCTCTGACCACGCCGTGGCCGAAGACGTTTCGACCTTGGGCCAGGTCAATTTCCAGGTTTCTGCGACTGCGCCGGCCCAGGAAAATTTCAACCGCGCCGTGGCAATGCTTCATTCGTTTTGGTATGAGCGGTTGGACGACGCGTTTTCGAAGGTTTCCGGTGATGATCCGTTGTGCGGCATTGCTTATTGGGGCCTCGCCATGAGCCGGAGAGAACTGTCTGCTTGGGTTGCGCTTGTCGAGGGCGAACGTGACGAAGCCAAACGGCAGATGACGAAAGCCGCCGAGCTTGAAGACTCCACGGAGAAGAACCCGGTGACGCCCGGCCCGATTATTCCCGGACGTGAACAGCTTGCCGACTTGTTGCTCGCAGCAATGGAGTCTTCGGCGGCATTGCGCGAGTTTGAGACAACGCTGCGCTCAGCGCCGAATCGCTTTAATGGTCTGTACGGCGCAGGCAAGGCAGCCCGTTTATCTGGTGACAAGGACAAAGCGCGAACCCACTTTGCGAAGCTCCTTGAAGTGTCCTCGGGCGCCAATTCCGAACGGGCCGAGTTGCAGGACGCCAAAGCATTCCTCAAATCGAACTAGGAAACCTGAGCACGATTGTTAGGTGCGTTCCCCATCGGTGTCGGCGGCGGTACGTGGACCGCCACGTTCGCCTACAATGCGAGCGGAGCGAGCCAGCTTGAAGTCCCGGAGGGACGATATGATAATAGCCCCGGGCAATCCCGCGCCAGCGGGAGTCGCCCGGGTTTACGGGCGCAAAATGATCTCCACTTTTTTCCCTTCTGGCTCGGCGCGCCCCCGGCACGCCAAGCCAGAAGGGAAAAAAGAGGTTGAGCGGGGTGGCTCTTTGCCCATGGCGGCGGCTGCAGAAGCCTTGCCATGGTCTATTCTCGGACCGCCTCTGCGGGGCTACGGTACAGCGAACCGGCCGCTTCAGCCAACTCCGGACTCCGACCGTGCGGGTCAGTCCTCACTTTTTTAACTCCATGTGACGGTGTTTAACTCCTTGTCGGAAAGGGAAGCGTAGCACCCCGTAGCGGCCAGCGTAGCGGGTCCGACCTCAACAAAACGCAAAAGACGCGGCTGGTCGCGGTGCAGCGGCTCTCGACCCCCAAGCAAGTGCCATGAGTTCTGGCTTTCTGCTTTCTACTTTCTGCCTTCTACTTTGTGTTTTCGTGGTTCTCTGCTGTTGAAAAAACTTGAGCGCGCGACTTGACCAATGGCCGATGCGCAGCATAGTTTTGCGGCCCGCAAGCCCGGGATGATGGACCTTGAGGGCAACACACATTTAGTATGGCAAAAACAAGTGAAGCATTGGGACGGCGCAATACCAGCCACAAATCTCTCGGAAGGTGGGTGGACGAAGTAGCCGCGCTTTGTAATCCGGCAAAAATCTTCTACTGTGACGGCTCCGACGCGGAATACCGCTCGCTCTGCGAATTGATGGTCAAGAGCGGCACACTCACGCCGCTGAACAAGAGGAAGCGGCCCGGTTGTTTCCTGGCGCGGTCACATCCCAGCGACGTGGCCCGGGTCGAAGACCGTACCTACATCTGTTCTCGGACCAGAGATCAAGCTGGTCCCACCAACAATTGGGCTGATCCGGTCGAGATGAAGGAGAAGCTGCGGGCGATGTTCAAAGGCTCGATGCGCGGCCGGACGATGTACGTGATTCCATTTGCGATGGGACCGCTGGATTCGCCTATTTGCAAGGTTGGCATTGAGATCTCAGACTCGCCGTATGTGGTCGTCAACATGCGGGTCATGACGCGGATGGGCCAGACGGTACTGGACAAGCTGGGTCAGGACGGCGCTTTCATTCCGTGCCTGCATTCGGTGGGCGCGCCGCTGGAGCCTGGACAACGGGACGTATCCTGGCCCTGCGAGCCGGACCCGGCGAAGAAATACATCGTTCATTTTCCCGATGAACCCTCGATTTGGTCGTATGGCTCCGGTTACGGGGGCAACGCGCTGCTGGGCAAGAAATGCCTGGCCCTGCGCATCGCTTCGGTTGTGGCACGGAAAGAAGGGTGGATGGCCGAACACATGCTGATCCTGTGCGTGACCTCGCCCGCGGGTAAAAAATATTACGTGGCGGCGGCGTTCCCCAGCGCCTGCGGGAAGACGAACCTGGCCATGCTGCAGCCCACCTTGCCCGGCTGGAAAGTCACCTGCCTGGGCGATGACATTGCCTGGATTCGCCTGGGCCAGGATGGCCGGCTCTATGCGCTCAACCCGGAGACTGGTTTCTTCGGCGTCGCGCCCGGCACCTCGGCGAAATCCAATCCAAATGCGATGGCCACGTTCGCCCGAAACAGCATCTTTACGAACGTCGTGCTGACGCCTGACGGCGATGTCTGGTGGGAGGACATGGGAGTGCCCGCCCCGGCCAGAGGTATCGATTGGGAAGGTAAGGAATGGACCCCGACCTGTGGCCGGAAAGGCGCGCATCCAAATTCGCGCTTCACGGCTCCCGCGGCGCAATGTCCGGTGATCGATCCGGATTGGCAAAATCCTGCCGGCGTGCCGCTGTCCGCCATCCTGTTCGGCGGCCGCCGACCGAGCACGATTCCGTTAGTGAATGAGGCATTTGATTGGGAGCACGGCGTATTTCTGGGTTCCTCCTGCGGCTCCGAGACGACCGCGGCGGCGCTCGGCCAGGCCGGGGTGTTGCGCCGCGATCCATTCGCCATGCTGCCCTTCTGCGGCTACAACATGGGAACTTATTTTTCGCATTGGCTGTCTTTCGCCGGCCGCGCCGACCGGACGAAGCTGCCGAAGATCTACTTCGTTAATTGGTTCCGCAAGGACGGGAATGGCAAATTTCTCTGGCCGGGTTATGGGGAAAACAGCCGCGTGCTCAAATGGATCTGTGAACGAGTCGAGGGCAATGGCAAGGCCCAGAAAACGGCGATCGGGAATCTGCCGTCAGCCGAAGCGCTGGACCTGGGCGGCCTCGACCTCGCGGCGGAGCAGATCAGGACGCTGGCCTCGGTGGACGCGGCCGGCTGGAAAAAGGAGGCAGAGGATATTGGGGCTTATTACCGGAAGTTCGATGGGGACTTACCGAAGGCTTTAACCGAGCAACTAACCGCGCTCCGGCAGCGGCTTGGGTAATTAGAAAAAAAGGCGGCTGGTAACTAGTGGTGCGCGCGCGATCGTTAGTTGACGCCGCCGCTCTGCCACCAGTTACCATCCACCTGTTTGGAACCGTGAGCTAAAGCGTTTCAATAAAAACTATAGCCATTTGGGAAGGGGTGTGCTAGGCTCT
>CAYUPI010000029.1:0-70558 GCA_964446585.1 uncultured Verrucomicrobiota bacterium | reverse complement strand
CAGATCTCTTTCCAAAAAATCTTGCTTTGGCTCAGTTACTGACGAACTTGGGTTAGCCGGCCGATAGTATTCAGAGGATCAACCTGTAGCCGGGGCCACCATCATTGGGGAAAGTGCAAGTCTGGGCCAGATTTTTCACGCTCTGCGCGACTACCCAATAGGGTGTAGCCGCTGACGCCAGTCAGGCGTCAGTCGGCGCGCTCTTCCCTGTCGCCAGATCGGAGCAACTCACGTCGGCGACTACGAAGCGGGAGGTAGGAGAGCAGACGATGCACAAATCGTGTAGCGTATTTAGGGGACATGCAAATTTCGTCAAGGGTGTTAGTGTCGAAATCAGGCCCAAATGTGAAAGGTACCAGGTGCGTGGTCGAATAGGAGCCACCCTGGTGTGGGGGAACCTCGTCGCTGGTGATCGTGCGGTCACAACTCACGGGGAATCAGTCAAACGGAATAGCAAAATAGTGTCCATTCACTATGGCCAAAGAGAATTCGTATTGACCTAGGGTCAAAAGCTGACGCCAAAACGAAACTGATGAAAACCTGTCAGATGCTCTCGCGTATGTTGCGCCGGCACAATTTTAAGAATCTCCTTTGCTGCCTGGCCATGGGATGCTCCGCTTCTTTCTCCACCACCGTTCTCGCCGCCACCAATCATTGGTCCGGGGCCTCGTGTCAGGCTGGGGGTGTGGGAAATTGCAGATTTAGCAACGCTCAGAATTGGCTCGAACAGAGCAAACCAAAAAACGATGGCAGTTTTGACCTGGTCTTTGCGACGGCAGTGGCGCAATCACCACAAGTTGATGGCGCTTGGAACGTCAAAAGCATCCTCTTCGATACCGCGGCCGCAGCGTTCGTGCTTCTTGGCGACAACCCATCCGGAAGCTTTCTGACTAATCAGGCCGGTATAGTCAACAATAGCTCCAACCCCCAAAGGTTGGGCCAAAGCGGAAACGGCGTATATATTGTATTGGGCGCGGCACAGACATGGTTTGCAAATACGGCCGATCTGTTCATCGATGCCGGCGCTAACTCATTTCTGAACAATGGCAACACTCTCACCATCGCCGGCAATGCCAACACGACCATCTCTCCCGGAATGTATGGCTCGGGCGCTTTGATCAAGGAAGGGCCCGGCACCTTGTTCCTCGGCGGGTTCCAGAATACGAACTTTACTGGGGCGATTACTGTTAACCAGGGTAAAGTTCAGATCAATGGGCAGCAACCGATCGCGCGGGCCTCCGGAGTCACCTTGAACGCCGGCGTCACTCTGATTGCAAACCTGACACTGGCAATCGGTTCCACCAATGTCCCCATGACATTTAGTGGCGGAACCTTGCAGGCTTTCGGCCCCAATCCGATACCTTTCGAGCCCTCGGACTTTTACGGCACTTTAATCATCGCTGATAACAATTCCACCATCGAGCTGGCGCCGGCCGATACTTTCCACGCCACCAATACTTTTGCCGCTGGCTCTCGCACTGGCAACGGCAGCGTGACGATAAACGGCTGGACGGGTGGCCGCGGCAGCAGCGGCACGGACGACCAGGTTTTTATCACTGCTGCGCCGAATGCTGATTTCTTGAATCACATAAACTTCGGCGCGCTTCCACCGGGCGCAGCCCGGCTCGCCAGCGGCGAGCTCGTTCCAGTCCCGGATGCCGCCATCTGGAATGGCGGCGGCGGCGTCGATACTTCCTGGAGCACCCCCGCCAACTGGGCAGGTATGACGCCTCCTCTCAACAATGGCGCCACGCTGGTCGTTTTCAACGGGACAACCGGCTTAGGGCCCACCACCGATTCCAATTGGGATATTTTGGGTATCAATTACACGGCCAACTCGGGTCCGTTTGCCAATGGCGGCTCGTCGCAACTGACCGTTCGTAGTCATGGAATCACCAACAACGGTACCGCTGCCCAAACCATCGGAAACAATATTATTATGGCCGCTCCTCAAGTTTGGAACGCGGCGGCCGGACCGCTTATCCTCAGCGGCGCCAACGACAATGGCGGATTTACGCTCACGATTGACGGCGGCTTCCGCGTGAGTTTCGGCGGCAGCTTGATTGGCCCGGGCGGTCTGGTCCTCAAGGGCAAAATCGAAACGCCTGTTCACAATGTCTTCAATAATCAGAATATTACCTTTACTGGAGGAACATTCTCGAGCCTGAACACTACCCAAAGTTTGGGCATTTTAACTTTGGCCGCCAATTCAGTTATTAATCTCCAGGCCGGCGGTGGCGCGGGTGTGCTGACTTTTTCCGGCGGCTCACGAACTGGCGGTTTCCTGACCATTAGCAACTGGACTGGAACGGCAGGCACGACTGGCACTGACGACAGGATTTTCATTACTTCTGATCCTGGTTTCGCCTTTTTGAACGCGATTCAGTTCGACGGCTTTGCAACCGGGGGAGCCCGACTACCAAGCGGTGAAATTGTTCCCGCGCAATACGCAACCTGGAATGGTGCTAGTCCTACCGACAGCAACTGGAGCACTACAGCTAATTGGGTCAATGGCATCGCACCCGAGAACGTGGCCACGGCTCATGGCATGGCCCGGGTCCTCTTCGCGGGCACTACCCATTTAAGCCCAAACATCGATGTGCCTTGGGACGTTACCGGCATCACCTTTGCGTCCTCGGCAGGCCCGTTTATTAATGGCGGCTCGCAATTGACGATTCGCGATGGCGGCATTGTCAACAGCAGCGCCAATCTTGAAACCTTTGCCAATAATATCGTAGTTGGGGCGCCGCAGACTTGGAATGCCGCCTCTGGGCCGCTGGCCTTTTCGGGTAGCAACTACAATGCGGGGTTTACACTCACCTTTGATGGCGGCACAAATGTCACCTTCAGTGGAGGGTTGAGCGGCTCAGGCGATCTAACCAAAAAAGGCGGTGGTACACTCGCTATCAATACGCCTTTGACATTCGCCGGGACCATCTCCCTCAACAGCGGCACATTGCTACCCGCCGCAAACAACGTTCTCATCAACCAAAATATCACTTTTAACGGCGGCACTTTTTCAGCGACAACCAACTCACAGAATTTGGGTAATCTAACTTTGGCTGCCAATTCCAGCTCAATCCTCAGCCTCGGAGCCGGCCAGGCCGTCCTGACCTTCGCCAGTGGGACAACCAACGGCGGCACATTGACCATTACCGGTTGGAACGGAATTTCGGGGCAACCTGGCGGAATAAACACCGACAAGATTTTCATCACAGCCAACCCGGACCCTGCCTTGCTGAGCGCCATCACGTTTGCTGGCCATCCCGCCGGCGCAATGCGCCTGGCCAGCGGCGAGATCGTGCCGGGACTGACGGCTACCTGGACCGGCGGTGGCGGCGATAACAATTGGACCACGGCCGCGAATTGGGCGGGGGGAGTCGCCCCCTTTAATGGTGTTTTTCCTTTGCCTCCGATCTATCAAATAATTTTTAACAATGCAACGCGGTTAACGCCAGTAACGGGTATCCCCTGGCAGATTCAGGGCATCACTTATGCGGCTAACGCCGGCGCGTTCATCAATACAGGCTCGGACATAACCACCGGTGCGAGCGGCATTGTCAATAACAGCGGTAAGACCCAAATCATCTCAAACAATATCGTGATGGCCGCAGCACAGACCTGGAATGCCGCGGCTAACCCCCTGCTCCTTGCCGGCGCCAATGACAACGGTGGCTTTACGCTCACCATTGATGGCGGTTCACGAGTCACTTTGGGCTCGGTCAGCCCTTCAGGCAGCTCAGGCGGTTTGATTGGGTCCGGAGGCCTAATCAAGAACGGCGGGGGCACCTTGACGGCTAATACGCCATTGAGTTTTAGCGGCCCTATCTTCCTCAACGCCGGCAAAATTGAGACCGCTGTCAACAACGTTTTCAATGGTCAAAGAATTACCTTTAATGGGGGAACACTCTCCGGCCTAAGCAGCAGCCAAACCTTCGGCACAGCAACTCTGTCCGGCAATTCCACCATCAATCTCGACCCTGCGCCCAGCACCAATAATCCTCCCGGATTGGGTACCCTCACTTTTTCCGGCGGCATCTGGACCGGCGGCACATTGACGATTAACGGCTGGACCGGAACTGCCGGTCAACCTGGCGCCGACGATAAGATCATCTTTACGCAGGATCCAGGCCCGGAGTTCCTGGCGGCAATACGCTTCCCCGGATTCTCCAGGGGGGCAGTTCGCCTGCCATCCACCGGTGAAATAGTTCCTCCACTCTACTTCACTTGGACCGGCTACGGTGCCGATGGCAATTGGAGCACGCCAACCAATTGGCTCGGCAACGTGCCACCCCTCAACAACGGCAGTGCGACTGTCGTCTTTAATGAGGGCCTTAAACAACCAGTAACAGATTTGGCCTGGAATATCTTGAATCTCACTTATGGCGCCACGAACAGGTCCTACATTAACAGTGGCTCGCCACTGACTATTAGCAGCAATGGACTTGCGATTGTCAACAACGGCCCCGCGCAGCAAACCATCAGTAATAACATCGTCCTCGGGGCCGACCAAATCTGGAAAGCCGCGGCGGGGCCGCTGACATTTAGTGGGTTCATTACCAATGGCGCCTTTACGCTGACAATTGATGGCGGAACAAATGTTACCTTCAATGGCGGTCTCACAGGCAACGGAGGCCTCACCAAAACCGGCACCGGAATCCTGAGGATTAATAATACGAACCAGCCTTTCACTGGGCCTATCACCCTCAACAACGGCAAACTACAACCGAACTTCGACAACGTACTCAGCGGGCAGAACATAACGTTTAATGGAGGGACACTCACCGCGCTCAACAAGTCTCAAACGCTCGGTGCGTTAACTTTGGCGGCCAATTCGACAATCAGTTTGTCGGGCAGTGGCGGCGTGCTCACTTTCTCCAGCGCTACGGTTGGCGGTGGCAGTCTGACCATCAGCGGCTGGAGCGGCGTGGGGGGGACAAGCGGCACAGGCGATAAGATCATCGTCATCGCTACCCCTCCACCCTCTTTTTTGAACGCCGTCCGGTTCACGGGCTTTGCGGACGCCCCGGCGGTGTACTTGCCGGCCCCGAATAATGAGATCGTCCCGCCGATTCCGCCGCCACCGCAGGCTACTCTAAGCGGAGCCAAGCGGCTTTCGGATACTCAATTTCAATTCACGATTAACGGCGCAGTGGTTGGGCGAAGCTACACCGTCCAGCTCTCCACTGACCTGATAAATTGGGCCTCCATTGCCACCGTGACGGCCTCGAGCGTCACATTCGACTACGTCAATATCAGTGCCACCGGCGACATCGGTTTTTACCGAGTGTTGTCGAACCCATGACCAATGAAAAGGACTTGGTATTACCACGTGAAGGTTTGCTCAGCCGCCAGAGCAGGACAGACCCGCCCTACCCTAAACCGACCAACGATCGACGGCTTTCGCCAATCACTAAGCAGCAATCACCGACTATTTTAGGTGCGGGCGTGCCTTAAATCGTCAACCGCTCAACAAAACATCAAAGCCTATGAATAAGTTAAAGTCTGAATCGCCAGTGCGAGCCATTCTCGCACCCTCTCCTCGAACTCGTCTCGTTGTTTGCTCGGTTTCTGTTGCGCTCGTTTTTGGGCTGACCCACCCTGCGTGGGGCCAAGTGGATTTCTCGACCGATTTCAATAACCAAACTGAAGCCGGCTGGAGCCACTACGACCCTGGCACGGCCGGCGGTCAGCAAACCGCTTGGTCGTTTCCATCCCAAGGTCCGGGAGACTTTGGTTATCGGATGTTTGCGCCGCCGCTGAATTGCGCCGGCGCTTTTAACCGGGGCGGCAGCTACCGCTCCGAGCAATACACCGAGTTCTTCGAGAGTGTTGACCTGTTGAATTACATTGTCGGTCAGTATGGGTCCGCAATGCTGTTGGGAGGGAGGCTCACCCACGGTTCTGAGGGGGCTGGGACGACCGTTGGTTATGTCGTCGGCTACACCTTTGGCGATCCGCGCGCGCGCCAGGAAATAGCTTTGGCAATCGAGTTTACTGCTGAAGTTCAATCGACTCTACCATTTGCCTATCGGGGCGGGGCCGCCCTGATATCGCAGCCTGGCACGAACAGACAATTCCGCTTCACGATGTTCGGAACGAATGACGCTAGTGCCGAAGGGGTGATCACCTCAGAAATCTACAATCGGACCGATTTGTTGGAGCCGCTCGCCAGGGTCAGGTTTCGTAACGGCCCTAGTGTCGGAACCGATCGCCACTCCAGCGGTGAGAACCTCATTGGCTGGCTTAACCTCGACATGCATCAGACCTGCGACCTAACTTTCGATAATTATCGTGAGACGGCAATCGCAAACACACCGGTCGGTTTCCCAGGCGTTGCGCAAGTGACCAACCTGGTGCCTGCAGCGCAAACGCTGTTCTATCAGCCACCTCAAAATGGCAGTAATATCGTCTTTTACGCGACGACACTCGGCAGCACTCAGATTGACACCAACGCCAGCGCTCTGCGAATGTTCCTTAACGGTACTGAGGTTACCTCACAACTGTTGATATACGACGCTTCTTTAGTATTATTTCCCAAATCCAATTTCCTCGTTCGCTATCCTGCGAATCTGGCCCTCAGCACCATTTACCAGGGGCAAATCATCGTTCTCGATAGCACGGGCAAGGGCACAACCAATAACTGGGTTTTCGATACGTTTCCTACCACCGGCACGGTCGTGATTGAAGCCGAGGACTACAACTATATGGACATTAACGGCGTTGGCGGCACGTTCCAGGACAATCCGCCAGTGTCGGGAGCGGACGACACGACCAGCTCTGATAATAAATCCACGGTGCTTGGGAGCATCGTCGGTGGGAATGGACAAGGTTACTACAACGTGGTTGGCTCTCCGGATATTGATTTCCATGACAACAACCAGCGGGGCATTGACGCTAACCAAAGAAACCAGTATCGACAGCAGGACCTGGTTGGGACTGCCCAGGGCTGCAATTGGACCGGCGATACACCCCGGATTCAATATCTGACGAATAATGTTCCTGACTATGCTGTTGCCTTCATGGATCCTGGCGATTGGATGAACTACACTCGCACGTTTACTAGCGGCAACTATAAAGTGTATCTGAGGGCGGCTTGCCAGGGCCGCCAGGACGTGCGGCTCGATCAAGTGACCAGTAGCCGGAGTGTCTCCAATCAAACGACGGTTCTCCGCGGTCAATTCCTCGTGCCGAACACCGGCAGCTCCACCCGCTATCGTTATGTGCCGCTGACCGATGAGGCGGGAAATATTCAGACGCTTTCTATCTCAGGGGTCACCACCTTTCGGCTGACCGCCAATCAGGTTAGATGGGCAAACGTTGTCGGTGATGAACTGGGTGACATGGAGCTCAACTACTTTATTTTTGTGCCAACGACAGATTCGGCCTCAACCGGCGCCTGGCTGGCTTCGGTGTCGCCCTCCGCTAATTCCGACAATTTCGGTCCGGACTCGACCATAACGGTTGGCATTCTTAATCGCGGCAGCACCGTCAGTTGCCCTGGCGGCATCCAATTGTGGCTAAACGGCTCCAATGTCACCAGTTTCGCCAGCATCTCCTGCACCACGACTGACGGCCCCGGCGCAACGGTCACTTTCCGTCCACCGATGCCGCTGCCGAGGTCCACGAACACGCTGGCGGTGGTTTTTAACGATGGCACAATCCGATCTAATCAGTGGAGCTTCACGATCGACCCGAATATGCCCTTAATTACTCCAGCCGACGCCTCAGGGGGGCCACCTGACACGCTTTTTGCCATTAAATCGGTCAAAGGACCTAACGATACCAGTACCGAATGCACCCTCGTGAACCCGTTCGGTAATACGACGGCGCGCGCAGAGCGGCACCTGGCCGGAGACATCATCAATCCCACTACCTTGCAGCCATTTCCGAACGAGGCCACCGGCGCCCATAATGGTCATTTTTATACTGAAAATCTTGAAACCAATGCTGTCCAATATGAACAATGTGGCGGCAGTACTCCAAATTTCGGGCAAGGTACGCCTTATCCAGGAATTCCTACCTCCGATACCATCAATGGCACTTACGACTGTGCCACCGGGACTGATCCCAACCGCTTTGCGATCGCGGCCTCTATTAACCTGCAGTTAGGGCCTGGCGTTTACCGAATGGGCGTCAATTCTGATGACGAGTTCAAGGTCACAGCCGGCGGCATTTTTGGCACAAATGTTTACTTGGGCAGTTCCGAAACTATGCCCGGCGAACGAGAATTCCGCCAGGGCGTTCAGCCGGAGTTTGACTTCGCTGTCCAAAGCAACGGTGTTTACCAGATTCGCATGATCCACGAAGAAGGCAGTGGCGGGGCTCACTGTGAATGGTATTGGGTCAATCGCACGACGGGGACCAGAGAATTGGTCAGGCCGCTGGCACTCGATTCCGCGGCCAGCGTCAAAGGCCCCTTCGCTATGGAGGCGGCGGCGTTCTTCAACCCCAGCGCGAAGACAGTGACTGTGCCCAAGTCGGGGACGACGCGCTTTTATCGCCTGCGCTCCAGCACTGGTTACACTCTCGGCAAACCGGTTATGTCGGGTGGGAATGTGGTGCTGAGTTATCAGTAATTCTCGCTCGAGGGCGACCTGTGGAATAAGCTCCGGATAACAACACGGCCGGACATGACAAATCACACAGTAGGATCACCGTCAGCGGGTCGCAGGAAAAACGAACGATCAACCGGGCTGTGATCGCCAAAACGCGCGCACCTTCGCTGGCTTGTCTCACTCGACAACGCGCGCGCGCGGCGGCGCAGCCCGGTTTCTGCCCCCAGGGCCTGGTGTTCTGGAGGGCACTCATCAGGTGACGACGATTGCTGAACGGGCCGCGGGGAGTTTCTTCGCTCTTCTCTGCTCCCTCCACCTTTCCAGCAACGTCGCCGCGCTTCCACCAAACCGTGCCAAGTCTTGGGGTGAGACCGCTCCTGCGGCGCTTTTGGGTATCGCCCTCGAAGGTTAGAACCCTCTCCAGCTTAGCCATTCGCACAAACCCTGCGAGAGGTGGACAGGGCTGCAGCACTCTCCCGCATGGCGGGGCGGGCGTGTTCGCCGAGCGCCTCCGAGCTACCGCAAGGTTCTGGATTGAGGTGGCCGGTTGGAGGCCACACCTTCAACCGCCGCAGGAGCCCTCAGGACCCCCCCGCTCGCGCGGCCGTTTTATTCTCTGAGCGGCCCTTTATCAAGGCGCATTGTTCGCATCGGTCAAATCTCTTTTGCAAATTCCCGCACGAATTAGTGGGCATCGAAAGGGGGTTCAACCTTCATCCAATGCGGTCATCATTGGTGAAAATGCGGTCCTGGTGGGTGATCGAGCCGTGTAGCGTATTTAGGTGACATGCGCGTTTTTGTAAATCTGCTACGGTTAGCGTGCAAGCCCGAGTGAGACATATGAAAAAACTAGAAGCCAGCTTACACACGGTTCAGCTAGATCATCACGCAAACCATTCGCAGCAAGCCCAGGCAAGCCTCCGCAGGGCGCTCGCGTCGAATTATCAGTGGATGGAGCTTCTGGAGCCAAGCCCGGCATTGCTCCGCTTCCCGCTGACGCGCAAACCGCCCTTAAGGAGTTTTCGCCGCGCACCGGAACGAAAACCGCGGCGCTCGGCCCTGACGCAAGCCGGTATTCGGCTCGTCCCGACCATATTCCACGTCTCGGCCGTCATACCCATTTCTCTCCAAATAGTTGGCTAACGTCAAACTCTGACCTCGCAACGAACCGGATGAAAACCTGCCACCTGCTCTCGAGCACTTTGCTGCAGCACAATTTTAAGAAACTCGTTTGCTGCCTTGCCATGGCATGGGCCGCGCACTTCTCCTTCACCGTTTTCGCCGCAACCAATACCTGGACCGGAGCCGGCTCCCAAGTCCCCCTCACCGGAAGCGCCGAATGGCGCAATACCCAAAACTGGGCGGAACAGGCTGCGCCGGCCAACAACGGGTCAGCCGATATCGTGTTTACAGGCTCGGTAGGATTGGCTCCAGATATGAATGACTCGTGGAACGTCCATGCTGTGAGCTTCAACATCGCTGCGGGGGCTTTCATCTGTGGTGGCCGTGGCAACACGCTGACGATTCAAGCGGGGGGTATTGGCAACGACGGTTTGAATGACCAAACAATACAAAATACCAAATTTTCGTTGGGAGCACCGCAGACCTGGACCGCCAACTTAGGGAATCTGATTTTTCTCGGCAGCGGAACCCCTATTAACAACAACAGCAACACCCTTACGATATCCGGCAGCTCGAACATTACCATTCAAGCCAGGATGAGCGGCTCGGGTGGACTGATCAAGAACGGGACTGGCTCTTTGTTCCTTGGTGCGAACGGGACGTTTAATGATGGTTTCACTGGCACAATCACGAATAACACCGGTACCGTGGAATTCGACGGGCCGGGATCGGTGAGAAAGAGTTCTGGCGTGACGTTGAACGGCGGCGTCCTTGCTCTAAATAAATATCGTGCGATCGGTTCCACTACTGTTCCGATGACATTTAACGGGGGAAAGTTAATGATTTTGGCCGGCTTGGAGGATCCGGGCTCTCCGGAAAACGCGGACTATTACGGCACTTTGGCCATCGCCAACAACAGTTCGAGCATTGATCTCGACAGTGCCAATCCGAGGCAAGCGTCACTGGTCTTTGCGGGCGGCAGTAGTACGGGCAGCGGTACGCTGACGATTAACAACTGGCAAGGCGCACGAGCCAGTAGCGGCGTGAATGACAGGATTTACGTAACTACCGCTCCCGACGCTGCCTTCCTGAACGCAATTCAATTCGCGGCGTTTCCCGGAGCCGGAGCGGCCCGCTTGGGAGACACGGTTAAGCTGCCTCTCGGCAACACCGTTACGGGGGAACTCGTTCCAGCAGCGGCACCGGCAACCTGGAACGGTGGCGGCTCAGATAACAATTGGAGCACAGCGAATAATTGGGCCGGCGCAAGTCCACCGTCCGCCAATGGCACCGGCCTTGTCATTTTTGGTGGGAATAACCGTTTGACTCCCAACACAGATTTGAATTGGGATGTCTTGGGCCTTGCCTATGCCGGCGGCGCAGGCGCGTTCACAAACGTCGGCTCCCCGATCACGATTCGTAGTCACGGCATTACCAACAACAGCACTGCTACCCAATCCATTTCGAACAATATTGTCGCGGCCGCTCCACAAACCTGGAACGCGGCCGCTGGCTCCCTCTCCTTTAGTGGCACAATCGACACCGCTGGGTTTTCGCCGGCCATTGACGGCAGTTTTCCGGTTCACTTTGGCCCGGGCGGCGGTTTGAGCGGCTCCGGAGGGCTCACCAAAAACGGAGCAAACACCAACACTTTCAGCGCGCCCGTCACTTTCACCGCGCCGCTCAGGCTCAACAGCGGCACAATTGTGGCCGACGTTGATAATGTCATCAATGGCCCGCCGATTATTTTCAGTGGCGGCACGCTTTTGAGCGCGAACAACTCGCAAACTTTTGGAGCTCTAACTTTGGCGTCTGATTCAATTATTAACCTCGATCCTGGCTCTCCTGCGGGTGTGTTTACCTTTGCCGGTGGCTCGCAGACCGGCGGCACGCTAACAATTAACGGTTGGACCGGACAGGAAGGCAGGAGCGGCACCGGTGATAAGATCTTTATGACGACGGCCCCAAGCGCTGCCTTGCTCAACGCAATCCACTTTACCGGTTTTTCCCCAGGGGCGGTGCGCATGCCGAGCGGTGAGATTGTTCCCGCCCCAATCCCTGAAATCTGGACCGGTCTCGGGCCTGATGACAATTGGAGCACACCGACGGATTGGCTCAGTGGGTTGGCGCCCGTCAATTACGGTGTCGCCAGCCTCATTTTTGCCGGCAGTGCTCGTCCAACTCCGTTTGTTGACGCCAATTGGGATGTCCTGAGCATCGCTTTCTCGAACAATGCGACCGCGTTCAGCATTAGCGGCTCGCCCCTGACGATTCGTAGTGGGGGCATCGTTAATAACAGCAGCGCCGGCCAGGCTTTCGGGAATAATATCGTCATCGGCGCGGCGGAGACTTGGAACGCCTCAGCCGGGCCGCTATCTTTTACTGGCACAAACAGCAATGGCGGCTTTCCGCTCACGATTGATGGCGCTGGCGTTAACTTCGGTCCGGGCGGCCGCTTGAGTGGTTCGGGGAGCCTGACCAAGAACGGCAGTGGAACCCTGACTGTTAGCGCTCCGATGACCTTCTCCGGGGCGATCACTAATAACAGCGGCACAATTGCCACCCCCGTTAATAGCGTCTTCAACAATAGTCAGAGTTTCACTCTTAACGGAGGGAAATTATCGAGTTTAAGCACGACACAAAAGTTTACCAGTATTACTTTGGCCGACAATTCAAGTTCGACCATCGATCTGGATCCTGGCAATGCCGCTGGTGTTCTCACGTTTGGCAGCGGTTCGACTGGAACCAATTGTACGCTTACGATCAACGGCTGGAGCGGAATCCAGGGCAGAAGTGGCACCGACGATAAGATCTTTATTACCGGCGCGCCGAGCGCTGCGTTGCTGAGCGCAATTAACTTCACAGGGTTTTCCCCAGGAGCGACCCGCCTGGCCAGTGGCGAAATCGTTCCGTTCCCGGATGCTTCCATTTGGACGGGTCTCGGCAGCGATAACAACTGGAGTACGACCAACAACTGGAGCAATCTGCTGGCGCCCGTCAACTATGGTGTCGCCCGAATCGTTTTTGCTGGCAGTACCCGCCCGACGCCGTTTACCGATGCCAACTGGAATGTCCAGAGCATCACGTTTAACCCCGGTACCAGTCCCTTCACCAATAGCGGTTCGCAAATCACAATTCAGGGTGGTGGCGTCTTTAATGCCAGTGTCAATGGCCAAACCTTCGCGAACAATATTGTGTTGGGGGCAGCCCAGACCTGGTATGCGTCCTCCGGCGCCCTCTCCTTTAGTGGCACAAATAATAATGCGGGCTTCGCGCTCACGCTCGACGGTAGTAAGAACATCAGTTTCCTGGCTGGCAGCGGTTTGAACGGCACAGGCGGGCTGACCAAGAATGGCGCCGGTACGTTGAGCGTCAACTCGCCGCTGGCTTTCACGGGAACAATGACGAATAACAGCGGAACCATCGAAACCCTGGCTAATAATGTTTTGAACAACAAGGGTATCATCTTTGCCGGCGGCGCTCTGACGGCTCACAGCAAGTCGCAGACGTTCAAAACTTTGACGCTAAATAGCGACTCCAGCATAAATCTCGAGGCGTTCAATGGCGTTGGGGTGCTTACTTTTAGCGGCGGCATCAGGAACGGCGGCACACTGACAATCAACAACTGGCTCGGAGCCCCCGGTAGTAGCGGCAGCGACGACCGGATTGTCATCACCCCCGGCGTCCCCAACCCAGCTTTCCTGGGCGCAGTCAACTTCGCGGGTTATCCTCCGGGGGCGATGCGCCTTGCCACCGGCGAGATTGTCCCCGGACTGTCCGCTACCTGGGACGGCGGTGGGTTTGATAACAACTGGGACACGCCTGAGAACTGGGTCGGCGATGTGGTCCCCAGAGATGCTTACAACACCGTCAGATACAATCTGATCTTCGATGGAACGAACCGTTTGGCGCCACTTACCACCCCGGCGGATTGGTATGTCCAGGGAATCACCTACACCAACACCACCGTCGTGGGCGCCACTTTTGCCGGCGGCTTCACGAACAGCGGCGCGTCATTCGTTATCGGCACCAATGGTATCCTCAACAATCGAAATTGCGGCGGCAGCAACCTGGTAAGCATCCAAGATAATCTTGTCCTGGGCGGGGCGCAGACCTGGAAGGCCACGGCCAGCCCGCTGTTGGTTGCCGGTTCAAACTACAACAATGGCTTCACGCTCACCATTGATGCCCGTTCCAGCGTAATCTACGGCGCGGCCTCCGGCGCATTGACGGGCACAGGTGCCCTGATCAAACAAGGCACCGGCGCCCTGACCGTCAATGTTCCGCTGGCCTTCACCGGGCCGATCACCAATTTCGGCGGCACCATTGAAACGGCCGCGCATAACGTCTTCAACAATCAAAATATTGTCTTTAGCGGAGGAGCATTATCGGGCTTAAGCCGGACGAACACTTTCGGCAATTTGATCCTGGCCGCCAATTCTACGATTAATTTGGATCCTCCCGGCGGTGTTAACGTAGGTGCGGGGACTCTTACCTTCGCGGCGGGCAAATTCTCGGCCGGCGTGCTCACCATCAACGGCTGGACCGGCACGAACGGTAATAGCGGCCTCGACGATAAGATTTTTATCACTTCGCCTCTTGTGAGTTCTGATTTCCTGGACGCAATTCATTTCACCGGATTCGCACCGGGGGCGATCCGCCTCGCTAGCGGCGAGATCGTTCCCACACCGTTCGCCACTTGGGTCGGCCTCAGCGGCGTCAATGACAATTGGACCACACCGCAGAATTGGGAGGCAGGCGTTCCCCCCCTGAACAACGGCACCGAGGTTATCCTTTTTGGCCCCAATAGCACCAACCGTCCAACGCCCGTCACCGATCTTAGTTGGGATGTCTTGGGTGTCGTCTTCGGCAACACGCCTATGGCGTTCTCGATCAGCGGCTCAGCCCTCACCATCCGTGGTAATGCCGGCATTGGGATTGTCAACAACAGCAGCACGCTCCAAATCATCGCCAACAACATCACGGTTTCCAATGCGCAAACCTGGAAGGCGACATCCGGTCCGCTTCAACTTCGTGGCGCAAACAATAATAGTGGGTTTACGCTCACGGTTGACGGCAATCAGGACGTCTCCTTCGTCGCCGGCGGATTGAGCGGCTCGGGCGGCCTGATCAAGAATGGCAATGGAACCTTGGTCATCAGCACTCCGATGGCTTTCGGTGGCCCCATCACCCTTAACCAGGGCGAAATTCGACCGTCCATGAACAATCTCTTCAGCGGCCAGAATATTACTTTCAGCGGCGGTACCTTACAGGCTTCGAGCAAGTCGCAAAATTTCGGTGCGCTCACTTTGGCCGCCAACTCGTCGATTAACCTCGACGCTGGCAATGCTGCAAGCGTGCTCACCTTTGCCAGCGCTTCACGCACTGCTGGCACACTTACGATTAATGGCTGGACCGGAACCGCCGGCCTCCTGGGCGGGGGTACGGACGACAAGATCATGATAACTACCGCCCCCACTGATCCCACCTTCTTGCCTGCGGTCCAATTCACCGACCAAAACGGGGTGCCTTTCGCGCCGGGGGCGCTCCGTCTAAATTCCGGCGAGATCGTTCCGACCGCGAACGCTCCGGTTGGGGCCGCGCTCGCCACGGCTTCAGCAGGTCAACCCGTGCTTGGCTCGTTCAGCCGGCCTTCGAACAGGCAGTTTCAATTCAGCATTGCGGGATCGGCTGGCCAGACCTACACGATCCAATCCTCCACCAACTTGACCGACTGGGTCTCGATCGCGACGACGAAAGCCCCCAGTAACTTGTTCACGTTTACTGATGACACGGCCACCAACAGCGTGAGCTTCTACCGAGTCCTGGTGAACCGGTGAGGTGAGAACTGGAAGAACGCACACACAAGGCGACGCGAATTCGACGGTGATGATAACCCAGGCCCGAAAAATTAGGGCAGCACCCAAGCCCGATAAAAGATTGGCAGCGCACCATTTAACCAAGTGAACCAGACGAAGCAAATGAAACACATGATTACATCCACCTCTAAGTCCAACACTCGGGCGGTTCGCTCGCTCCGGATTCGACGTGTGCGGGAAGTTTTTGCATTAAGTCTATTGCTGGGCAGCATCGTCCTGCCAGGCATGGTAAAAGGCCAAACAGATTTCAGCGATAATTTTAATTCCTATAATAATCCGGGTGATGACCAGGCTAACGGTTGGGGGCACCTGGATCTTGGCACGGCCGGAGCCCAGGTGTACACTTACACTTTTCCGACCAACTCCAATGACACTTTCCCAGGCACGGGCAAGGGTTTCCGGACGTACGGCGGACCCGGTGCCTGCGTCAACATAATAAACGTGGGCGGCGTCTACCGGTCTGAACAGTACACAGAATGCTTCGTGGCGGCGGACGTCATCAATTTTGAGAAATACACACTTGGATCCGCGGCGGGTATGTCGGCACGGTTCAAGCAAATCCCCGGCTCGGCAGTCAATATCCAAGGCTATCTTGGCTTAATCAGTCTTGGGACTCCGTTGCAACGCCTGGAGCTAATGGCGAATATCGCGTTCTTCCAGGAAATTACGTCCACCATCGTCGATGGCTTCCGCGGTGGGCTTAATGTCACGGCCCAATTCCCCCCCTCGAGAAGGCTGCGCATGGTCCTGAGCGGAATCACTAACAGCTTCCAATACGCAGTCTATGACGCCTTCGATCTGTTGGAGCCCCTGGCCAAGATCAATTGGCAGGACACCACCGCACATGAGAGCGACCGCACCGTCGGCGAAAATATCCTCGGGGGCCTTAATCTCTCTGCTGACGAGGTCTGCGATTTTACGTGGGACAACTTTCGCGAGACGGGGACCCGCACCACTCCGATTGGTTTCCCTGGAACGCCTCAGGTGTTGGGCCTGATCCCGCCCGCGCAGGCTCTCTTTTATACCATTTCAAACAACCCGATTCACTTTACGGCAACCGCCCTGAACACCAATCAAATCGACACCAACACGCTCCAAATGTTCTTGATCGCGAACAATGTCACCAATGAGGTCACGTCGCAGTTGACTTTTGCCCCTCAGGGAACCGCCAGCGCCAAGACCAACTACCTGGTGACTTACACGGGCAGTCTCGCCAGCAACACGGTTTACCACGGGAAAATCATTGTCAAAGATCCCACTGGCAGGGGTACGACCAACAACTGGTACTTCGACACTTTCGGATACTTCGTTCCCGGTCCCGCCAACACGACCGGTTTCCTTCTCGTGGAAGCCGAAGATTATAACTACGACGGCGGGAGTTTTCAGCCGAATCCGCCCGTATCGGGGACGGACGATACGACGACCTCTGACTATCCCATTTTTGATGCCACTACTCTTTCCCGACCCCCTCCTAGCGAAAACCTCGGCCCCCAGGTCAACGGCAATGGAATTGGTTATTTCGATTTGCAGGGGATTGAGGACGTTGATTATCATGACAACACCTACCAAAAGATCGACCCCCTCCAAAGGAATCAGTATCGCAGCCTGGATCGTGTCGGCACAGTCCAAGGCACCAAAAATGGTGGCGCCGACACGCCCAGAGCCTACCGCGCGAACCTCGCCAACAATTCTGCCGGCCTTTCTTACGTGCCCGATTATATCGTCGCTAGCATGGATCCGGGCGATTGGATGAATTATACCCGCAACTTTCCCACCAATAACTACAATGTGTATCTCCGGGCTTCCAGCCAGGCCGCGCAAACCGTGCGCCTGGATGAGGTTACCAGCGACCGAACCACGTCCAACCAAACTACGGTCTTGCGAGGACAATTCCTGGTGCCCAACACGGCGAGCATCACCCGTTTCCGGTATGTTCCGCTGACTGACGGTGCAGGAAACCTCCAGACCATACATTTGGAGGACGTCAAGACCCTGCGCTTGACGGCTTATGAAGCCTTCAAAGAAGGTGTCCTGGATAGTGGCGATTTGCAGCTCAATTGGATCCTCTTCGTCCCCACGACGGCTCCGGCTTCTTCTGGTCCGTGGGTTGGCTACGCTTATCCATCCGCCAACTCCGAAAAATTCAGTCCCGACGGCGCGGGCACGCTCGTGTCGTTGCCGGATCGCCAGTCGCCCAACGCGCACCCATTCGGTCCCACGGCAGCCTACGGACCCAACGCGCCCGCGACTTTTATGATCCTCGATCGCGGCACACCTGTTGCCACCAACACTATTCAATTGAAGTTTGATAGCAGCCTCGTCTCGCCGGTCATCACCGGGTCCACGCCCGAAGGGTCGGGGGCGACGGTCACCTACCGTCCGCCGTTCCTGTTGCCGAACACCGTCCACTCCATCAACCTGGTTTTCGGCAACGGCGCCACGACGCAGACCAACCAGTGGACTTTCACGGTAGATCCTTTTCTGCCTCTGCTTTCCACGAGTGATGCCGTCGGAGGCTCAGCCGATACGGTCTTCAGTCTCAAATTGAACAAGTCGCCTAACACCTCCGATCCCAGCTCTTGTGCTGTTAATGGTCCCTGGGAGAATAATCTCGCCCGGGCCGAGGTGCAGTTGGCCGGGCGATGCCTCAATTCGGATAATGCGAACCAGCCGTATCCGAACGAAGCCGCCAACCAGCCCGATGGTGTTACCGGGCTCTACACCGAGACGAACGCGGTCAATTGGGTTGACGGATGCGGCACTACGTTGCCGTTCTTTACTGGTGCCAGGATTTTCCCAGGGCTTGAATTTTGGGATTGTTCACAAGGTTTCCCACAGCACTTTGCGGAGTCGGCGACAGTCAAGCTCCAATTATCACCCGGTGTGTATCGGATGGGCGTCACTAGCGATGACGGGTTCAAAGTGACGGCCGGTGGTCCCTACGGCACGAATGTCTGGTTGGGCTGCAACGACGTGTCCATCCCCAACACACGCGGTGACGGGCAGTTTGAATTCGCCGTGCAGACCAGCGGTGTCTATATGTTTCGCCTGGTGATGGAGCAAGGCGGCGGCAACGCCGATTGTGAGTGGTATTGGATCAGTCGTTACGACGGAGCCAGGAGATTGGTTTCAGTGCTTTCGATTCCAGCCGGCACATGTCCGATAGGCGCTGGTGGTGACCCTGGCTTTACCGTTCAAATCGCCAAGGCGCGCAATGACGCCCCGGATACCCCAGACTTCGACGACACCCCGGATCGGGCGGAAAAACATCTGGCTGGCCAGCTCATTGATGCGAATACAGGTCAGCCCTACGTTAATGAAGCTGCCGGGACCAACAACGGCTTTTATAATGTTTCGCTCATCAATATTAATCAAAGCGGCTGTTGCGCCGGGTTTTTTGGCGCCGACTCATATTTTCCAGGGATCGGCCCGACTGATCCCGGTTGGAACGGCGGCGACCCGAATCACATCTCCATGGCGGCGACGGCCTACCTCGAATTGACGGCCGGGTCTCACGTCCTTGGCGTGCGCAGTGATGACGGATTCAGGTTGACCACCGGTTCAGCGTTGCCCGCCACGAATTTGATTGTGGGAGCCTTCGACGGAGCTCGCGCCAGTTCCCCAACCGAGTTTGAGTTCATCGCGCCAGTGAGTGGCCTTTACCCATTCCGCCTCTTGTACTACGAAGGGACCGGAGGCGCCGATGTCGAGTTCTACTCGATTGATCCGGCCACAGGACTGCCGACGTTGATCAATGACCCTGGCAACCCGAACGCAATCAAGGCTTATCGAAATATCGGCGTCCGAATTCTCAATCCGAGGCGAAGCGGGAGCAATTTTAGCTTCGACTTCGCGACCTGCCCCGGCAAGACCTACACGCCGCAATACAAGAATGCGTTGACCGACGCCACTTGGACCGACCTGCCGTCAATCAACGGCGATGGCACCGTGAAAACTGCGACGGATAATACGGGCAGTCCGGCCAAACGCCTCTACCGCGTGAAGATGAATTAATCCAGGCACACTCAACAACGCTTTAAAGATCATACCTTTAGAAAGACTAAACGTGACCGCCGTCGAGACAGCTAGGGTAAGAAACATCAGTCAAGCGACTGACCTTATGCGTACAATCATTCGCAAACAGCTTCGAAGCTCTCAGAAAAGCTGCTTAATGTCGTGAACTACAAACTGATATCCAACTCTCGGTGGGACACCCCCCCCGATAACAGACCGGGCGCAGGGTGGGTGTTGCCGCCGATAGGACCCTGGCAGTCACCGCTGAGAAAGAGAACAATGCGAAATGTCATTCCGAGCGGAAAACGGATTGTCCTTGTTTCACTTCTGCTCTGGTTTGGGCTGACCAGGATCGCGCATGCGGCTCCAATCACGGTTCCCAACTTTAGCTTTGAAATTGACTCAGTAAACGACGGCGATGCGAACAACGGTGCGACGGGTTGGATAGTGGATCTCTCCAAAACCTCTCCCGTCTTTGCAAATTTTAAGACGGCTAACCCGTCGGAGGCTCAGTTTACTGGCGCGGGCGGGAACGGGCCGTTGCCCGCCCCGGCCGCGGGCGCCAAGGCGCTTACTTTTGAAGACACGCCCCTGACTGCGATTACCAACACTGTCCCGCTCGGCAACCTGGAAGGCAACCTGACCTACACCCTCACGGTGGCGGTGGGGGCAGACAAGCAGTTCACGTTTGGTAACTATGAAATTGAATTGCTTGCAGGAGGAACGACTCTAGTACCGACCCTGACCGACCATCAAGTGCCGGCGCAGAACACATTCAGCAATTCGGTCAGGACATATGTGATTCCCCCCGGCCACCCGTCGATAGGTTCGCCGCTCGTCATTCGGCTGTCCGCCAGCAGCGGGTCTTCCGGTACCGTTCCCGTCAAGGTCTATATGGACAATGTCCGGCTGGACGCGTCGCCGACGTCCGTGACGCCGGTGACCCAGACTTGGAACGGCGGAGGCAACGATGATAACTGGGGCACGCAGGCGAATTGGGGCGGGAGCGCGGGAGCGGGAGGAACACCGCTTCCGAACGATGGAACCGCGCAACCGATTTTTGCCGGAACCACGCGTTTGACTCCCAAAACAGACGTAAATTGGGATGTCTATGGCATTACCTACAGTAACACCGCGGGTGCTTTCACCAATAGCGGCATGCAGCTCAAGATTGAAGCAGGCGGTGTTGTCAATCAGTCAGCTAACGTTCAAACCATCTCAAACAATATCGTCCTTGTCGCTGACCAGGACTGGGGCACCACCGGTGCGGGGCCTCTCATTTTCGGGGGCGCGGTGGATAATAACGGCTTTCGGCTCAGGATATTTGGCGCGCCGAGCGCTCCAAACAGGATTTACGGGACGATCAGCGGCTCGGGGGGGCTGACCAAAACCGGCAGCGGCACTCTGAGCCTGGATGGCAGTAATATCTTCACCGGACCGACGCTGATTAATGAAGGCAAAATTCTTGTCAATAATGCCGCAGCCCTGGACATCAACTCGGAAGTAACGTTGTCCGTTGCCGGCAGCGCCAGTCTGGATTTGAACAACATCAACCTCGAAATCGGTTCCCTGGACGGGGGCGGAAGCGAAGGGGGCGGAGTTGCTTTAGGGTCCGCGACTCTGCGCGTTGGCGGCAACAATTTAGGCACACTTTACGAGGGAATCATTAGCGGCGTGGGGGGCCTGACCAAGATTGGCGATGCCGCTTTGGGCCTTTCAGACACCAACACCTTTAGCGGGCCAACGACCATCAGCGGCGGAACGCTTTATCTCACGCGCGCCGGTGTCCTGTCGAGTACGGCGGTCATCTTAAATGATAACGGCACTCTTTTTCTGGGCGCCGATGCAACCCTCAATAACCCGGCGGCGATTAACTTTAGCGGAGGGACATTGGAGGCCAACAACGCGAACCAAACTTTTGGCGCATTAAGCCTGATAAGCGATTCAACGATTAACCTCAATACCAATGCTCCTGCCGGTGTCCTCACTTTCTCCAGCGCTACGGTTAGCGGTGGCAGTCTGACCGTCAACGGCTGGACCGGCGTGGGGGGGCAAAGCGGCACAGACGATAGGATCATCGTTAACGCTACCCCCTCCGCCTCTTTTTTGAGCAACGTCCGTTTCACCGGGTTTTTGCCTGGGGCAGCTTACCTGGCAGGGACCGGCGAAATTGTTCCGGCTGCCGCCGTCCCACCCACTCCGCCAACTCTCGCTTCTCCACTGCGCCTTTCAAGTACAGCATTTCAGTTCACGCTTCTCGGAACGGCGGGTCAAAGCTATACCATCCAGTCCTCCTCCACTTTGACGAACTGGATATCTATCCTGACCACCAACGCTCCTAGCAGCTCCTTCGCGATTATGGATACCAATGCCACGAACGCCCTTAACTTTTACCGCGCGTTGGCGAACCCATAAGCCAAGGCAAGCTTTATGATTCCAGTTGCAGTGACATGCGCCTCGAGGAGCTCGAAGTCTGGGAATGCGCGATACCAGCGCTCCTCTAGGGATTACAGCCTCAGGCGTCCGGTAGTTTCCGCGAATTACATTTTACTGAGTCATCAAAAAGTTTCGCTCGAAGGACGGCCCGTGGAATAAGCGCCGGCAAACAACACGACCGGCCATGAAAAACCACACAGTAGGATCGACTTCCGCGGGTCGCAGGAAAAACGAAAGATCAACCGGGCTGTGATCGCCAAAGCGCGCGCCTCCTTCGCTGGCTTGTCTCACTCGACGGCGCGTGTGCGGCGGCACAGCCCGGTCTGCGCCCTCCGGGCTCTGGCCTTCTGGAGGGCGCCCGTCACCTGACGACGATTGGAACGGTCGGGGGGAGTTTCTTTGCTCTTCTCAACTCCCCCCCCCGTTCCAGCAGCGTTCACTGAGCGCCGCCGAACAACCGCCAGGTCTTCGAGTGCACACAAATCATGTCGCGTACTTAGGGGACATGAAATCTCCAGCAAGCCTGCTACGGTTACGCTCGAAGTCAGCGCCGCGAGTGAGAGCAAGCGGGCAGCGGGTTTGATAGAAGCCTCCCAGGCGTCCATGACCCCCGTCCAGGGCGACCCTCCGGTCGTCATGCACGGGGACCAAATCAAGAGCTCGTGTTGCTCAGCGACCATTAACTATGGCCAAACAGACTGATTTTCGTGGGAACTCATATGTCAGAGGCAGCGCGGAGGCTGAATGGTATTGGATTAATGCAACGACCGGCGCCAAGGAGTTGGTGAGGCCGCCGGCGCTGGAATTGACCGCCAGCGCCGGCGAACCTTATTCCGTCGAGTCGGCTGCCGTGTTCGATCCCGGCGCTAGGACTGTGGCGGTGCCCAAATCTGGGAACACGCTCTTCTGCCGATTGCGCTCAACTACTGCCTACAGCCTCAGTCGTCCCTGGCTACACGTCCTGACGCCGGCGGCTTCGAAGCGCGAAAGAAGCGGGCCAGACCCACACAAATCGTGTCGCGTATTTAGGTGACATGCAACCTTCCTGAAGGCTGCTAGTTTTAGTCTCGAAGTCCCGGCCGAAAGAGCGAGCAGGCTGGTACGAAGATGTACGAAACCCGGTGTGCCTGAGCCCCGTGTTTGAGAAGCCAGCGGTCAAAATGCACGGGGACCGAATGAAAAGGCGATGCAGAGCTGTGTCCATCGACCAAGACCCAGTACCGTACCTTCGCCCGTCAAAGTCAATAACGTCCGGCTGCTCGATTCCGAAGTCGCGGGCGGCGCGGAGGAGGCGGAATGGTATTGGATTAACTTAACAATCGGCGCCAGGGAGTTGGTAGGGCCGCTGGCGCTGGAACCCGCCACTAGCGTCGGCGGACCTTACTCCGTCGAGACCGCCGCGGTGTCCGCTGCCGTGTCCGACCTTGGGGTCGAAAAGGTGGTGGCGCCAAAGTCGGGCAATACGCGCTTCTACCGTTTGCGCCCCGCCAGGACTGATAGCCTTGGGCGTCCGAAGATTTCAGGGGGTAACCTCATGCTGAGTTATCAGGAGCTGCCATATTCAACAAAGTTCGATTGTGAAACCTTCAACCGGAGTTCCTATGCCAAAGCAAGCATTGCTGAAAGTTGCCGGCGCCAGTCTCGCTACTGGCTGGTTGTTTCTAACCGCCACTCCCACCATCGCCGCCAACGCCGCCGCCCGCCAAGAACCTTGTCCGACGTGCGCCCAGGCCATTGGGCTGGACGCCTTTCGCGAATTCGTTAGGGGCGAAATTGTCCCTGTAATCGTGGAATTACAAGAGCCGCCCGGGCTCATGCATCGAATGACGGCCGAACAGGCCGGTCGCGGCGTGACTGTCAAAGACTTGATGGCCCATGGTGGTGAGTTGGTGGGCAGGCAGAAAGCGTTCATCGCCTCGCTGCCTGGCCGCGGGGTGCGGGCGCTGCTGCGCGAGACTGACACGCGCCAGAGCGACGGCTCGCTCCGGCACGTCCAATATCAGCTCACTTATCTCTTGAACGGATTCGTCGCCTTCGTAGCAAAAGACGATCTGCCGCGGCTGCGGGCGCTTCCTGAAGTGCGGCGAGTATTGGACATCCCGCCGGTCCGATTGCTCTTGGATAAAGCAATCGACTATAGCCTGGGCACCCAGACCAATTTAGCAGACCGCCGAACGGCGGTGTATGGCTCGACGCTGGAATTTAAGCCTGCCGGCACCGACGTGGCCTCGGGCCATCCCGAGACTCCGGAAACCAACCGCATCGACGGCGTTGAGGGGCAAGGCATGATCATCGCGATCATCGATAGCGGGGTGGACTGGCGGCATCCGATGTTCGGTGGCACCGGGCTGACGACTCCTACCCCCTATGTTTCCGGATCGGCGACTTCATCAAATGATAACCGCAAGATTATCTATTATTACGCCCTTTCATCGCCTGGTGATCCGACTGACGATTTTGGTCATGGCACGTTGGTCACCTCCTGCGCGGCTGGATACTTAGTCGATGGCGCTACACCCGCTAATCTGGGATACGGAACCGGAACTGGCAATATGGGCATCGGCCCAACTCCGAATGGAGTATCCCTCCATGGCATGGCGCCGCAGGCGCGAGTGATGGCCTACAAAGTATGCGGCCCTGCAAATGCCTGCGCAGGTGACATCGAATTAGCAATCGAGGACGCGGCTTCTCCGTACACTCTGGCGGGAAGCACCGTCAGTGGGACAGTCACGAATACCATGGTTCGAAAACCGATCGCAGACGTAATCAACCTGTCCCTGGGAAATTCCGGGGGCGATCCGGCCGACTCGACCTCGGTCATGTGTAACAATGCTGCTTTGGCCGGGACCATTGTGGTCACGGCGGCCGGCAACGACGGTCCTGGTCCCGGAACGCTTGGCTCACCTGCCGCCGCCACTTTGGCGATTGCTGCCGCTGCGAGTTATGACCCAGGCTCTTTGTCCGTCGGTGGGTTGCTGGCGGCCAATCAAATTGCCAGCGACACTCGCCTGCCCGGATCGGTTGGACCAAATCCTGAAACCGGTCCCATCTCGGCTGCCAATACTCCGGAACCGGGCACGCGCCAAACGATGCGGCTCTTTCCAGCAGCCGGCGGCGGCCCACTTCCCGGCGGTTCTTTGTCGGCATTTTACGTCCTTGTCGATCGGACCGATTCTGCCAACACGGTCCCGCCAGAGGTTCAAAACCGCATCGCTCTGGTTAAGATGGCGAGTCAGACGACGTTCTTCCAAAATGCCAACGCAGTTGCCCCATTCATGCCGGCTGCGATTTTGCTGATCGCCGCGACCGAGAGCGCCACAGCAGTGGCTGTCGCGGGCAACATTCCGACCTTCACGATTGGCCCCGACGACGCCAATTACTTGCTCGACCAGATGACCACTGATTTACCGGGATCGAGTGTGCCGCAGGGAACGATTTCGCGACTGCCGATGCGCCTTGCGGAAAGCGCCGCGCTCGATTCCTTTCAGCCGGGCATGGCCGGCTTCAGTTCGCGTGGTCCCAGCGATCATTCCAATGCGAAGTTCCGGATCGTGAAGCCCGATGTATCGGCTCCGGGCGTCGGCATCCTCGGCGCAGCAACGCCGGACGGGTTGCCTTCTGCAACTATCGGTTTGGCTGACCCTACGGGATACGTTCAGGCCAGCGGCACAAGCTTTGCCTCGCCAATCACGGCCGGCACGATGGCTTTGGTGCGGCAGCGCGTGCGCGATCTGGGTTTGGATGCAGTGAACCTTTCAGCCGCGAACTACCGCTCAACCCGATTTGATGCAGTGACGATTGCTCGCGCGTTCCTGATGAACTCGGCCTCGAATCTCCGTGGCGGATTGGGCGCAGCTCAGGGCGACGGCACGAATTCGGTCGCCTCGATCAACGACTTCGGAGCCGGCCACATCAATGTAGATGGAGCTTTGCACGCTAATGCCATCATGGTCGCGCCGACGCTGCTTCTGACTAACGAGTTTGACCTTCCGAGCAATGATCCGCCAACCGTGGACACCAATGGAAATTTGAGCGTGTCAATTCCGAGCGCCAGCTTCGGAGCAGTGCCCATCGTTGGAGTCAATGGCTCGATCGTGCTTACGCAGCAAGTAGTCCTGCGGGACGTCACAGCGGGCGATGGCAGCGGCACGTATAGTTTGAGTTACCAGAATAACCGCAACGCGGATCAGCCTGGTTTTCAGATCGAGTTGGTTTCCATGCAGGGGTCGCCGACCAACTCAATAACCGTACCGCTGGCCGGCGAAGCGTCATTTGCCGTTCGCGTTACGGCTTACGGGAGTCTCATTAATGCGGACCCTACTGAATTTCAATGGTTTGTCACGGCAACCCACGCAGCGAGCGGCCAAAAACTGCGAGTGCCGTTCTATTACCGAGCAGTCAAGCCGGCGATCACAAATATCACTTCGCCGGTGCTGGCACAGATTCAGGCGGACCAGCCTGCCCAGGCCCCGAGCACTTGCGTCCGAGACACCAACAGTAGCTTCACGGTCCTTTGGACCTATACCGACCCCCCCGCTGGGCCAGATAATGACCCGCCGGCTAAAGACCCTGTTGGCTTCCGCCTGCAGGAAGCCACGCGCACCGCGGACGTGTTTTTTGACGATGCCAGTGTCCCTTTGGCTTCGCCATCAAACACTACCTGGAGCTCGAGTTCGCCGCCGGCTCCGTCGGGGTCAGATTGGAGCTCGCAGGTTGATCCCAACAGCGGCAGGCTGGCTTATTATGTTCCCGATACCGCCCAACAAAACTCGAGCCTTTTCATGTTGCACAATCTTAATCTTCCGCCCGGGGCAGCGACACTCAGCTTCCTTACCAGCCAGAATTTGGAAAATTGTTGTGATATTGTCTATGTCGAGATCAGCAATAATGGCGGGATCTCTTATAATCCGGTAGGGTCTTACATGGGGGATTATGTGGGCCGGCGCACCGTTGACATTTCGTCGTATGCCGGCCAGGCCATCAAAGTCCGCTTCCGGATGGTCAGTGACTTGGGGAACGCTCCCTCGGGCGCGGATCCTACTGACGGAGCTCCTACCGGTTGGTACATCGAAGACATTCGTATCGCGTCGGATGATTTCCACACGATCGCGACTCCCGCTCCAATTACCTCAGCGCCCTTATCATTCAGCGGCTCACTTGCGGTTCAAGGGCGGACCAATGGCACTTACTATTACCGCGTCGCCGGCCTGTTCACGACTCCCTTGGGCGTGGCCCCCGGTCCGTATAGCGAGACGCAATGCGTGACCGAGGCGATCGGCGTGTTGATCATCACCTCTATTTCCGTCCTCCCCAATGGACATGCGCTCCTCAACTGCCTAGGTCCGGCAGGAGCAAGCGTCCGGATTCAAGGGGCGGCGGATTTGCACACCTGGAGCGACCTCGGCACCACCAACGCCGCGGGCGATGGAACGTTTCAGTTTGAAGATACGACCGCGCCCGGGTCTGGGCGCCGCTTCTATCGGTTGGTGACTCCGTAGCAAAGCTTTGAAGTTGCGGCGAAGGCGGCGAGGGATGGGCGCGTGTCGCCCAATTTCTTTGAGAGCGGGTTTGGAAATTCCGCCTCACTGAAGGAGCCGACGTGAGGGCGTGTTGCGCAATTGTCGCGAAGGCCGAAAGGTAGGGCGCGCTGTCCCCAGCGCGCCGAGGAACACCGCAGATTTCGAGCAAAATCGCAGGTTGGGACCCTATGGCGGCGCGCTTGGGACAGCGCGCTCTACCATCAAGGGATTTGGGCAACACGCCCGTGAGGAGGCTCAAATTTCGACGGCCCTTGGTGCAGATCAGGGCCTCCTCACGTCCGCTCCTACAATTTTAAGACACACTCTGAGGACAATGCGCCCTGCCTTTCGCGATCCGCGCCAGTTCGGAGACATGCGCTGACGTCGGCGGCCTCGAAGTGCGAAAGAATCGGGCCAGAGCCACACCGAACGTGTCGCGTATTTAGGTGACATGCAATCTTTGGGAAGGCTGCTAGTTTTAGCCTCGAAGTCAGGGCCGAGCTAGCAGGTAGGCCAGTATCGCCCTGTACGAAACCCAGTTTGCCTGAACCCCGTGTTTGAGGAGCCAGCGGTCAAAATGCACGGGGACCAAATGAAAAGGCGATGCTGAGCTGTGTGCAGCGACTAAGACCAAATGCCGTACATTCGTCTGCCAGTTTCTATAACGTCCGTCTGCTCGATCCTGAAGTCGAGGGCGCCGCGGAGGTGGAACGCTATTGGATTGACCTCACAACCGGCGCCAGGGAGTTGGTGAGGCCGCCGGCGCTGGAATCCACCGCCAGCGCCGGCGGACCTCACTCTGTCGAAACGGCGGCCGTGTTCGATCCCTGCGTCAAAACTGTGGTGGTGTCCAATTCAGGCAATACGCGCTGCTGCTGGCCTGCTACCGAAAGAAAACATGAAACCTACTAGACCCAATCACTTTATTCGCCCGTGTCCGCTTGCGGCAACCCTGCTGCTCGCGTTTTCCAGCCTGCTCACTCTGGGAGCGGATTATCCCACTACCGTTCTGTCCTTCGGCCCGCTTGCGTACTGGCGGTTCAACGAGACGGCGACTTCGCCTGCCCTCAACAAAACCGCCAACTCGAGCACGATGGGGAGCATCCTGGACGGCTATGTGGTCGCCGATGCGCAATTGGGTGAGCCGGGCATCGTCGGCAACTGCGTGCGCCTGACAAACCCTGGTTCGACTGCCCCCTACGCTATGGGGAAGATTGACGTTCCGTACCATCCGGCACTGAACGCACCGGGCGCGTTCAGTTTTGAGCTTTGGATGAAGCCCAATTCGTTGGGGGATGCCGCCCTGGGGGGGGGCATGGCGATTCTGTCTTCCATGATGAACGAGCCCGTTGCCTCCGCCCGCAGCGGCTATTTGGTTTATGTGGATGCCACGGGTCAAATCGAATTTCGCCAGGGCAATCCGGATGGCTATGTCGGCATCGTCAATACCGGTAGCTCCCCGCTGAATGCCAAGGTTGGCGAGTGGCGCCATGTGGTCTGCACCTTTGACGGCATCTTTGCCGGCAGCAAGAGCCGGATTTATGTGAACGGTCAATTAGTCAGTACCCTGGTGCTCCCGCTCAGCCAGCTCGCGACCCTGGAACGGAACACACGAATGCCTTTCCGCATTGGCGGGACGCCGTTCCGCGGGCAGTTGAGCGCGGACGACATTCCGTGGATATCGTTTACTGGAATCACAGGCAACCGCGGGTTCGACGGGTGGGTGGACGAGGTGGCGTACTATTCATACGCACTGGGTTCCAACTCGGTTGCGGCGCATTTCGCGGCCGCCACAGCCAATCCCGAGGGCTATGCAGCCCTGATTCTGGCTGACAACCCGGTTGGTTACTGGGGTTTCAATGAAGCCGCGGTCACCCCTCCCGACCCGGCCAGCCTGCCGATCGCCGCCAACAGTGGCGTTCTCGGCTCGCAAGCCGCTGGCACCAACATGTGGGGCGTTTTGGCCGCGCAAGACGGGCCTCCCTATGCCGGATTTGGCCCCAATAACAAGGCCATCCTGAACGATGGCCTCAGCGGTGGGTATCTCGGGCTACCCAATCCTGTCGCTCTCAACATCTCGGGAAAGATCACGTTAATGGCTTGGATCAAACCGAGGGACTGGAACTACTTCCGCGACATCATCGCTCATGGCTGGTTCGTGCCTTTGTCGGGGGCCGGGCCAACGGACTACCAGGAGACCTTCCTGCGCATCGGCCGCGGTCCCGAGTACGGCTCGCCAGACGGGCCCTTTTACGAGGTCGGCACCACCGACGGCGGCAGCGATACCTATTACGACGCGGCAACGTTCAAAATGCCACCCGAGGACCTCGGGAAATGGGTTTTCCTTGCCGGCACCTACGACGGCGCCAATTGGAACCTCTACCGCAACGGATCGCTGGTGGCCGTAGCGACCAACACGCACGGAGCCATTGCGCCCACGCCTCCGGACCGCTGGTCGGTCGGCTCCCGCAGCGATGCCAGTGCTATTTCCGGCATGTATTTTCCCGGCTGGATTGACGAACCTGCCATCTTCAGTACCGCTCTCGACGCCGCGAGCATCGCCGCTATTTACAGCGCGGCTCAGATCCCGCCGGTCATCAGCAGGTCGGTGACGGCGCCAGCCCCGATTTTCAAAGGGTACTCCCTTGACCTGTCAGTTTGGGCCGAGGGCAGTCCGCCCTTGACCTACCAGTGGACCAGCAACAGTGTCTCTTTAGGAGTCACCGCAACGAATGTGACGGTCAATAACGTTCAACCTGGTACGCAGACCTACAGCGTGATTATCAACAACCTCTACGGCTCGGCCACAAGCTCCGTGACTGTCGCCGTCCTCGATTCTGCGCCTTACGTTGCGGTTCCACCCAAGGATGTGATTCGTTACGCGGGCCGCCCATTTAGCTTCTCAGTAACCGCGCTCGGAAACGCTCCCTTGAGCTACCAATGGAAGACCAATGGCACGCCGATTCCCGGGGCGACATCCTCGAGCTACACCAGCGTGGCCAGCCCGGCGTTAGTCGGCGCCTATACCTGCACCGTCACCAATGAAAGAGGCGGCACCAATACTTCTCCCGTCACTCTGACCGTGCTGCCCGTTCCTGGTGGATTTGCTGGCGCCGTGCTTGGGAGCGCGCCGCTGGCCTATTGGCGGCTGGGAGAATCCAGCGGCGATGTCGCCCACGATTATGTCGCGGGAATTGACGGCATCTACGCCAGCGCGACCCTCAGTCAGCCGGGCTATGCTCCAGCCATTGATCCCGACACGGCGGTTGAGTTCAGTGGCGACAACAGCTTCGCCGGCTACATCAGTGGCACCGCCATTAACTTCGAGGGAACCAACACCAGCTTTACCCTCGAGTGCTGGGCCAATGGTTCGGAACAGGCGGATGGCGCTGCGCTGATTGCCAAAGGCACCGGCACCACCGGAACCGTCCCGAACGAACAGTTCTGCCTTGAGGCCAACCAAGGAAATTATCATTTCTTCGTGCGACAAGCCAACGCAGTGGCCTTCGGAACCAACGCGTCGATCGGCCCGAATGAGACGTGGCAGCATATTGTGGCGGTCTATGACCATGCTTCCACCAATATGTATCTGTATGTCAACGGCGACCTGTCGGGCAGCGGCGTGGGTCCTACCAATGGACTTCGTAAGTCGTCTCACCCCGTCAACATCGGCTCGAAACGCTCGGGCAATTCTCCTACGTACGATAACACCTTCAACGGTATCATTGACGAAGTGGCAGTCTATGGTTACGCCATGAGTGCGGCCACAGTTCAGGCCCATTACGCCGCGGCCTACGGCCCGAACCTGGCGCCCGTTATTGATATCCCGCCCCGACCATTGACAAACTACGCCGGGCTGCCCGGCAAGTTTTCGGTGACGGCCCATGGCACGGTTCCGTTGAGTTACCAATGGAAGAAAGACAGTGTGGCCATTGCCGGCGCTACCCGCTCTGTCTATACAAACACGCTCGCCTTAAGTGACGCTGGCGATTACACGGTGGCGATAACCAACGGCGTTAATCCTGGGGTTGTCACTGCACCGGTTCATCTCACGGTGCTGAGCGCGCCAACCAGCCCTCCAGCGATTCCAGGGCTGGTGATGCACCTGCCTTTTAACGACGACTTGATCGATGTCACCGGTCGCGGCAACAATGGCGTTGCGATTCACGTCACCACTGGCGCCTTCGGTCAGAGCAGCAACGTCGATTCTAGTCCCATTTTTATCTCTGGGCAACTCGGCGATGCTCTGCATTTCAAAACGATTGATCCGGATGGGTTCGGGACAAACTTGGAGTGTTTCTACGCGACGTTGGGCGACCGTCCAGACCTCCATTTCAGTTCCAATGTCAACTTCACGGTTGCCTTCTGGATAAGGAATAGCGACGCGCCGGCTGCCGAATGGGGCGACCTGCCATTCTTCTGCTCCGCCACTAATTCGACCTTCGGCGCCGGTCTGTGTTTCGCTTGGACGTATGGCAAGGCTCCCGAGAGTTACGTCGGCGGCTGGGCCTTGTCTATTTTCGATCGGGCGGGCAACGGTGTCGGGGGCCGGGGCGAGAAGTTTTCAATTGACGATGGGAACTGGCATCACCTCGTGCATGTCTTCGACCGCCAGGCTGGTAACTTTAACTACCTGGACGGTGTGGCGGTCAAACTCAACCGGCAGGCCGGCACAACGGCTGCGGCCGCGGGCAACATAGACACCAGCAATTGGTTCACCATCGGCCAGGATCCCACTGGCAGATATAAAGAGGCCGGCTCGGGCACCATTGATGATCTCGGCGTCTGGAAGAAGGCGCTCACGCCGTTGGAAGCGGCTTCGATCTTCATCGCTGCCGTCACCAACAACTTTAGCTTCACCAATGCTCCATTCAGCCTCTCGGTGACGCGAAGCGGAACCAACGCCATTTTAAGGTGGGACGTCGGTGTGCTCCAGTCGGCAGACGTGGTCACAGGGCCGTACACCGATGTAGAAGGCGCAATGTCTCCTCGCACGGTGCCGCCTACCGCTGCGAGGAAGTTCTACCGGCTCAGGCTCTGAGAGTCAGGTTAACCGCCTTGAAAATGCGGCTCGCTGCGGCCGTCGAATGCAAGGGCCCCTAGCCACCACCGTGAGCAGGGCATGCTCCGGCGAACGAACGTCGTTAGCGGACCGTTCCGAGCGCAGGACATACGGACGATGACTAAGTCCCTGAAGCCAAAGTGGCCGCGCATTCCGGCGTTCACGCTCGTCGAACTGCTGGTGGTCATTGCCATCATCGCCATTCTCGCGGCGCTGCTGCTGCCGGCCTTGTCCAAAGCCAAGCTCAAGGCGCAACAGATCCAATGCCTGAACAACGTCAAACAGTTGAACACGGCCGGGCTTATCTACGCCAGCGACAACGGAGGGGCCTTCTGTTACAGTGGTTCTTTTGTTCAGGATGGCCCTGACTACAATTATTTTTATCAGGTTTGGTGGATAACCCGCTTAATCAATTACAACCCCCAGATCAACTACAGCTCAATCAATTACGACCCCAAAAAGCACGCGGTTCTGCTTTGTCCTTCGACGCCAAAGCCACGGTCGCAGTCATACCATGGGGGCAGTGCCGACACCCCATGGTCATGGTGGGAATCCGCTTATGGGCCACGGATCAGTGGCAGCTACGGGATCAACGGTTGGCTTAACCCTTCGCATAGTTTGGGCGGTCAGGGAAACCCTTACTTTTTCTATAAAGACACGGCCGTTCAGAAGCCGACGCAAACTCCCATGTTCTTCGATTGCGTCTGGTTTGCTTGCTTCCCCCTTGAAAAGGATCCTCCCTCCCGAAACCTCTATGAACCCCTGGCGGAGTCCTCCCCTGGCTACTCCGGCATATGTCTTTGCGCCATTGCGCGGCACGGAAACTTCCCGTCGTCCGCCGCGCCGCGCAACGTGACTTCCGGGAAATTGCCCGGCTCGATCAACATGGGATTCGTGGACGGCCACGTGCAATCCGTGAAAGTGGAAAATCTCTGGACCCTCTATTGGCACCACCGCTGGGATCCAAACAAAGTGCCCCCGCCGCACCCGCCACCTGAATAATACCGTAGGCGTAAGAGCCTTTTTCCGCCATTGCGGTAGCGCTCCAGTAATCGTTAGGCGAAATCGGCGCAATGTAATCATCGGCGTATCAGGAGCGAGTTTGCCCTCCTTCAAACTTCCTTCCTCAGCTTAGCTGAGCCAGAACGATGCAATTCGGCTTAACTGCTGCGAGACTTCGGTGCCGCTGCAGCGGCGCTTGTGTCCGATTGTTCCAGTTCGGCGTCCGCACACCAAACGGTGACTGTCTCCCAGACTGCCAAAGCGGGAACCCTCCCTCGGGGGAGAGGGCAAGGATGAGGGCGAGCGTGTTCTAACTGAATCGTTCCGGCTAAAAATAAGTAGAGTTGTCTGCCTGTCGCGGCCCTTGGAGCTGGATCACGGCAGCGTTTCTCAACCTCGAGGTCGTGTAATGCAACTTTACAGGGTGGAAAATCATTTTCCGCTCCAAACCGTTGTCATTTCCGCGCTCATGCGTTCAATCACCCATTTTTCTTAGCATTTCCGCAAAACTGCGCCGCTCAACCGGGGCAATCCCCCATCCGAATTCGCTGGCCCGGTTCCTGCTCTTGATCTAGAATCGGCTCAGCCAGTGGTTCCACGAAATCAGAATTGCCTGCTCGTGACAGCGTAAGTCCTAACGTGAAGAAGAATTTGTTTGGCTTAACTGCCGGACGTTTACTCCTCAACCGAATTCCTGCCACCGCCTGTGCGGTTCTGAGCCTGCTGCTGCCAGTAATGGCCCGGGCGGCTGGCCGACAGGTCTTGCGCGGCCACGTACCGGCTGCCGCCGCTGGCCTGACATCTATTGGCCATTTGCCAGCGTCGCAACGGCTGAACTTGGCGATTGGCTTGCCGCTGCGCAACCGCGCGGCGCTCACCAACCTCCTTCAGCAGCTCTATGAGCCAGCCAGTCCACAGTTTCATCTGTATCTGACCCCGGCCCAGTTCACGGAAAAATTCGGACCGACCGAGCAGGATTATCGGGCGCTGATTGAGTTCGCGGAGACGAACGGCTTCACCATAACCGCCACTCATCCCAACCGCGTTTTGCTGGATGTGGCTGCTTCGGTAGGCGACCTCGAGAAGGCGCTGCATCTGAAGCTGCTCCTGTACCCGCATCCCAAAGAAGCCAGAACGTTTTACGCTCCGGACGCAGAGCCATCCCTCGATTTGGACGTGCCGGTACTGGACATCAGTGGGCTGGACAGTTTCTCTCCGCCGCATCCTGCGAGTCTCCATCCGGTGCCAGCCCGCAAACCGGGAAGCGTGACACTCAATGGCGGCTCGGGTCCGGGCGGCTCTTATATCGGTAATGATTTCCGCGCAGCGTACGCGCCCGGCGTTTCGCTGACCGGAACCGGTCAAATTGTCGGCCTTGTCCAGTTCGATGGCTACTATGCGAGCGACATCACGGCCTACGAATCGCTGGCCGGATTGCCGAACGTGCCATTGCAGAACGTGCTCCTCGATGGGGTTACCGGCGGCGCGGGTGTCAATAACTCCGAAGTCGCCCTCGACATCGAGATGGTCATTTCCATGGCGCCCGGGCTTTCCAATGTGCTCGTCTATGAAGGCACCACTCCCAATGATATCTTGAATCGCATGGCCACCGACAACCTGGCCAGCCAACTCAGTTCTTCCTGGACCTGGGCGCCTTTCAGCCCAACCACCGACCAGATTTTTCAGCAATTTGCTGCGCAGGGACAGTGTTACTTCAATGCGTCCGGCGACAATGACGCCTACGCCAGCACAATCGATAAGCCTGCGGACGATCCCTACATTGTCAGCGTCGGCGGGACCACCTTGACCACGACGGGACCCGGAGGTGCGTGGGTTTCGGAAACGGTATGGAACTGGGGCAGCGGCACGGGAACGGGCGGCGGCATCAGCACCTCTTACACCATCCCTGGCTGGCAGCAAGGCGTGGCCATGGCCGCCAGCCAGGGCTCGACCTTGATGCGCAACATTCCCGACGTGGCAATGGTCGCCGACAACATTTATGTCCGATACAATAACGGCAGTAGCGGAGCCTTTGGCGGCACGAGTTGCGCCACGCCCCTCTGGGCCGCCTTCACGGCCCTCATCAACCAGCAAGCTGCCGCGAACGGTTTGAATCGCGTTGGTTTTCTCAACCCCGCCATATATGCGCTGGGGCAGGCGCCCGGTTATGCGTCGGCCCTGCACGACGTCGTCATCGGCAACAACACCAGTATCACCAGCCCGAGCCGCTTTTACGCCGTGAGCGGCTACGACCTCTGCACGGGCTGGGGCGCACCGGCCGGCAGCGGCCTGATCGATGCTCTGGCGGGTCTTCCTGCTCCTTCGATTGTTACGAACAGCCTGACGCTGACACTCGAAACCTGCACCAACGGCGCAGTGGACCCAGGCGAAACGGTGAGCGTGGACATCGGTCTGAAGAATGTGGGCGGCTCCGCCACAGCCAACTTGCTGGCTACGCTCCAGACCAGCGGCGGAGTCACCGCCCCGAGTGGTCCCCAACTCTACGGCGCTTTAGCCGCGGGCGGAATAGCAAGCCGGGCATTTGCGTTCACAGCCAGCGGTGTGTGCGGCGCAAGCATTACTGCCACGGTCCAACTTCAGGATGGCCTAACCAACCTGGGCAATGTGAGCTTCAACATTCCGCTCGGTCAGGTCGTTTCTCTAACAAACTTCTCCGCCACTTTCGACGCGGTAACCGCGCCCGCATTGCCGGCCGGTTGGGCGACTGCGCCGGTGACCGGTGTCGAGACGGACTGGACTACCGTAACTAACGCGTTCGATACCACTCCCAATGCGGCTTTTATCGCAGATGCTGACACCCCAGGCGAAAACGCGCTCGTTTCTCCTCCGATTGCAATCACCTCAGGGACAGCGCAACTGACCTTCCGACACAACTACAATCTGGAGATGCACGCGCGGAAAGGTGCGGCAACTTACTTCGATGGAGGTGTGCTTGAAATCCAGCTCGGCGGCGGAGGCTTCACGGATATTCTCACCGCTGGAGGCAGCTTCCTGGCCGGCGGTTACAATGGCGAAATCTCCACCGGCTCCGACAATCCTCTCGGAGGACGCCAGGCCTGGGTTGGAGATTCCGGTGGTTGGATCACGACCACTGTCGGCATGCCCGCCACGGCCGCGGGCCAGAGCATCCAACTGCGTTGGGCGTGTGCGACCGACACGGCCAACACCTACGGAGGCGTGGGCTGGTACGTCGATTCGCTCTCCGTTTCCGACAGCATCGCGGTTTGCTGCGCCTCAACCGTGATCGGCCCGCCATCTATCAGCCTCCAACCCAGCAATCAGGTGGCCCTCGCCGGGTCGGCTGTGAGTTTTAGCGCGACGACGACCAACACTCCTCCCCTCCTGTATCAATGGCTCTTCAACGGCTCACCGCTGCCGGGCCAGACCGGCGCCATACTGACTTTGACGAACGTGCAACCCGCTCAGTCGGGCAGCTATGCAGTGAACGTTACCAATGCATCTGGATCGGCCACGAGCCCGGCCGCCAATCTGAGAGTCCTGGTGCCGCCCGTGCTGAGGACCCAATGGGGGACCGGTTTCCAAGTCTCGCTGTCCAGCGTCGCCGGTTTGAATTACACAGTCGAATACAAGAATTCTCTGAACGACCCTGCCTGGACTCCTTTGTCCGCGTCGTTAATTGGAACCGGCGGTACCCTCGTGTTTCAGGATACCAACTCGCTACCTGCAGCCCGCTTCTACCGCGCCCGTTGCGATTAGGGCCCGGTTGCGGCAGCCAAGACCTCTGCCCCACACCCCGCCACGCGGCGCGTCTTGGCAATGCCACGCGCCGTGTCCTCGTTGGCAGTGATCATATCAAGCTGCACCCTACACCCTTCTGTTAGGGCATCTTTGACAGTCACCTAAAATTCTGGTATTTTATGCTGGATTAATCACCGCACCGGGCTCATGAGACGAAAGTCCCTCCGCTGGATCATAGGCGGAGTCTTGTGCGCAGTTTGCTTATCATTTGCCATTTCGGGCCAGGCGTCCTTGTTCGTTTATGAAGGCTTCGACTACCCGGTCAGCGCTACGCTCCCCGGCCAGAATGGCGGAACAGGCTGGTCCAATGCCTGGATCGGTCCGAACCTTGGTGGCGCAGCGACGACGACGGGTGATCTGCCGTTTGGAATCACAAATGGACTCAACTGGACAAACGGCGCCGGTTACGTGGCCGGTGTTGGAGCCTGCATTTTTGATGAGGACGATGGCAGCTCCACTCACAGCATCGGCCATGGAGACGCCCGGCAGTGGTTCGATCCCAGCAATCCGTTGATGCCCTTTGAATCCGTGTTCGGAACGACTATCTGGTTTTCCTGCCTCGTAACTTACGAAGTGGATTCTACCAGCGGCGGCATCGTCGTGCCGTTTGGGAATTCCTTCCAGGCTCTTTCCGGCATTGGGATATCCTGCAAAGGCAGCGGGGGCGCTCTTCAGGTGTACATCCGGCAATTTTGCTGCGAAATGAGCACCAACACCGTGAATTACCTGCAGACTGCAGGCAGCCGGACGAGTCCGGCACTGGTCGTCGGGCGATTCCGGTTGGGTCCTCCGGTCGCCAACCCGCTCCTTCAGCCCGGCACCGACAGGTTGGATGTTTGGCTCAATCAGTCCAGGGAGCCGACAAATGACAGCGCGCTCTTTATGACTGACTTTACTGCATTTCGGACGGCTCCTTATAGCCAGGGCAATCTGCTCGTCCGCACCGGCGGCAATTGCCAGATGAAGGTGGACGAGATAAAGATCGGCTCCACCTGGGCAGACGTGGTTCCGGCCACCGCGATTTCAACCAACCCACCGCCAGCGTCGCCCATCTTGTCCCTGGCGCTCGCCGGTCCCATGGGCCTGCAACTCAATGGAGCCGCGGGCACAACGAACCATTATAACGAGATCGTCTCAAACCCGACGAAAGAATGTAGCTGGGTTGGCTCCACGCCGGATGCGCCGGCGAGCTACTCTTTCACAATCACCAATCCACCCGCCCGCGCTGCCACGAATTTCATTGCCTACGCTTGGCTGATTGCCAGCCCGAATGGTTTTATCTCCGCCGAACTCTCAAATCCAAACGTGGTTCGGTTGGGACTCCAGGCCGATGGCAACGGCTCGGCTCTGGCCACTCTAGGTTACAAGGTTAACGATCCCTATGACACCACGGCCTTCCTCACCAGTGGTTTTATGTGCGGCATCACCAACGTGCCATTTGCCGGAACCTGGACGATTCGCCTCACTAACGACACAGATTTCCTGCTGACTGCTCCCAATGGCAGCAGCGCCGTGGGCATTATGCAAAGCGCGGACACGGGCTCGTTTGCCAGCCAGGTTGAATTTTTTCTGGGTGTGAATCCTAATGGCAGCCAGAACGTCGGAAAATTCTTAACTGTGAGCAGCATCCGGGTTGCCGTCACTAACGCGAACTTTACCAATCACATTTCCAGTGATTTCACGACGGGCGCGCCATTGGACGGCACGACGTGGAGTATCCTGGCCGACGATCCCTCCAGCATCTTTGTTATGCCAAGCAACAGCGTGTTCCGAGCGGCCTGGCGGAATGCCGTCGGCGCCGGTGTCGGCGCCAATTCCCTGCTGTACACCAACTCACTGGGCGGCTCTACTGGTTGGTCAACCGTGCCACCGGGCGCGCTGTTTGGCGACGGCACGAACGTCGTCTTCGTCACGAGGAGCTATGCGACAAACGCAGCCGGCTTTTTCCGCGTCAGCATCCCTTACAGCCCTTATTGACGTATGGGAGACTCCCGCACTTTGAATCTCCGCGTCCAATTCGTGTTGCGGCTTGACATCACCACCTTTCGAAGGCGCGGAACTGGAGTGCGCCCGTCCCCGGGCGCAGCAATGTGCGCAAGAAGCCGGCCTTTGGGATTTTCGAAAGCGCCTGTTCGGTCGGGCATTGCTGCGCCCGGGGACGGGCGCACTCCGATGGCGGCGGCGCGGCGGACCCGGCCCCTTAGCTGCATCGCCTTCACGCTTGTCGAACTACTCGTTGTCATCTCTATTATCGCAATTTTAGCCTCGCTTCTCCTGCCGGCGCTGGCCCGCGCGAAAGAAAAGGCCAAGGCGATCAAGTGCATCAATAACGTCCGCCAAATTCAATTGGCGTATAATCTGTATCCAGCAGACAACAAGGACCAGATCGTCGCTATAGTGCTTTGGAACCAGCGGGCGCCGACGGACTCGCTTTTCCCGGGTCCCGTGACTTATTGGGTGGACCTGCTGCGGCCTTATCTTCACGGTACCAATATCATCGCTTGCCCCAGCATAAGAAATGGATTCGGGCTGGGCCTGGAAGAAGGCGAGCTGACTGCTTACACGGCCGTCCAGTATCACCAGGACTGGCGGCCCACTCTCGCCAAAGTCAAGCGCCCGGCCGAAGCCATTCCGGCGACCGATGCAGGCTTGATTGACAACTTAACCGAAACCAATCCCGACCGGTGGATCGAGAAGCCCGACTCCGCGTTTCTTCTCTGGCTGCCACCCAGCACTCGGGCGTGGTATGCCTACATCACTCCGTTCCGTCCAGTGGGCCGGCATGCAGGTCGTTGCGCTGCTGGTTATGTGGACGGCCACGCCAAAGCAATCCGCGTCAGCGAGATCGGCCTGCAATTCTTCCCGGGCAAAACTGCCGACGGTCAAACCGCCTGGGGCTCCACATTATTTGGCGGAAACGGGCTCTTTGACCCCCGGTGGCAGTGGGTCACTGAGTAGATCCACGGAACCCGCGCAGCCTTATGCCGGACCGCTCCAGGATTTCCCATAGCGCCGGATCACACAGCACCCGGAGCTCCTGCTCGCGTTCCTGGCGGTAAACGGATTCCAGATCCTTCGCATAACCCGGATGGCATCCCAATTCGGTTATTCCATCGGGGAGTGCCTCGAGGATTTTCGTTAGGTTCTCCGTGGTGAGTGCGCCGGGCAAGGGCTCGCCCTCGCCGCTCTGCCCGTAGAAGTCGCCACAAAAATGAATCTCGGAGTTGCATTCGCGCAGTGGCACCGAGAGCTTTGAGGCCACAGCCTGCATAATGCCTCGGGCCGGCTCGTTTCGATGGACATGCTGGTGCGAGTCCAGGTGATCAGGGGGTCGGCCCGCGAGCCGCTCAAATTCAGCGAGCTGTTTTTCAATTTCCGCTTTCACCTGTTTGGCGTCATCGGCGGACACAACCTCGTACCGCAACACCCATTCGCCGTTTCGAAACACCCATTCGCCCAGTTCAACGTGCAGGCCCAGGCTGAAGGCTCGGTTCCGACTGACGTAACTGGCTGCTTCGGCAGCAGCCGGATAACGAACCATCAGGCTGGCGCTGGTGAGAATGCCGCGCTCAGCGGCTTCGATGACGCCACGATTGATGCCCCGGGTAAGACCGAAGTCGTCGGCGTTGACAATCAGGTGGCGCGGCATTGCTTCAAAGCCCGACCTGCTCCATCATTTTGCCTAGAACATTTTCCGCTGCGAAATATTCGCCGGCGATTTCGCGGGCAGCGCGGCTGTTGCCTGCATAATCGCTCTCGATCCGATCCACCGCTGCCAGGATGTCGGCCATCGTTTCGAAAGCGAACAATCCCTCGCCCGTGGGCAGGCAATTGCTGAAACCGGTTTCCTGAGTGATCACCGGCCGGCCCGCCGCCAGATAGCAGGCGCTGCGGTCGCTGAACCAACCGCTTCGAAGCCGGATGTTTTGATCTTTGGCGACCGTGAACTCGCCACGCGAGCGCGCGATGTAATCGCGGTAACGTTTGCAGTCGCCCGAGATTTCGAGCGAATCAGTCCAGCCCCAACCGTTCTCCCTCAAAATACTCTGGACTTTCTCCTCCCGTCCGACCGCCAGCTCAAAACGCGCCGTTCGCCGCCGCGGCAAAGCAATGAACTTCATGAACTCTCGGTCCTTTGACCAGTAATAAGTCTCTCCATTATAGACGATGTCTTTTCCTTTGTTTTCCCACGTGGCGACGGTCGTGTAGGGCCGGCCATCCGCCGGGTAGGGATTTTTCCAGAAATCCAAAATCACCGGCTGGCGCGTAGGAATCCACTGGAATCGTTCCAGCGGGACTTTGCAATCGGGCGCGCCAAAGTTCTCGCCGTAGCTGAAGTGCTTCTGATGAGCGGAGAGAGCAGCGGCCGTTTCTTCGTCACCCTGCGCCAGCTTGATCTGCGCCGCCACCGGGTCCGTTTCGACATAGATCCGCCGCGGGCATTCGAGGTGCTCCGGGCGCAGTTCCTGCGCGCCGGTCACGTTGAGAAACGCATCCGCTTCGCGGTAAAGCTCGAGGATTCGCGATTCGGTCATCCCATAGCACCGGCCGTCGGGATAGTTGCCGCGGAAGGCCCAACGCTCCGCGAAGCCGTGCTCCTGGAGCATCGGCAGGACCGCGGCGATGTTGCCACTGGCATCGGGCGAAAGATCATTGAGTTTAGGGTCGTAAATCCAACGACCCGAGTCCTCGATGTAGTACGGGTCGTAGCCGAGGCGCCGCAAGCCTAGCAGGTAGTGCAGGAATTGAAAAGTCACCCCCGCCAGCGGATACCAGAAGAGAATACCGAAGACGATGATCTTGCCTTTAGTGGGAGGGTGGACGGGCATGGCTGCAGCTTAGATAGGTCAGATAGGTGGGAATTGGTGATTGTTGGCCTACCCGCCGCCGGCCTCTGACTCCTGGGCTCCTCAAGGATCAAGTTTGCGAATCACACGGGCGGGATTGCCGCCCACGACCGCGAAAGGCGGCACACTCTGCGTAACGACCGATTTGGCGCCTACGACCGAGCCTTCGCCAATCGTGACACCCGGCAAGACGCAGGCGTCGAAACCAATCCACACATTGCGCTCGACGCGAATGGGCTGCGCCGGAACTTCAGCGGAGGCGAACCGCTGGGGGCGCAGCGGCACGCGCTCCAGTTCCTTGCGCCGTTCCTTGGCCTCGAACGGCACACGATAGGTGTCCATGAACACCACATTCCAGGAAATGAGCGCATAATCCCCGATTGTCACCGCCGCATCGCAAATTATCCGGGCACCGTGCACCAGGGCGTACTCGCCCAACTCGACGCGCCCGCGCGGCCCGACGTCGAACATGGTGCCAAGATAGGTCGAAGCGCCTCGGCCATATCTCACACCGCCAGGCAGCTCGCTGCGGAATAGATAAAAGCTGAAGCTGGTTTCAACGTAAGCCGTTTCGTCAATGACGACGTTTTCCGGAATCGTTCCCGGGTACCAATCCCACGCAAGTGTCCGGCCGGCGCTCATGGTCTGTTGGCGGATGATATGAGCCGAATGTGCGTGCGTCAACGTGCTGACCTAAAGCCTCCCCGCGTCTTGCCGGGAAAACACCAGGTCCACAACTGAGTCAATTGCGCCCTGTAGCCGCTTTGGCGCTCGTTTCTCGAATGGGGGCAGATAACTCACCGCCGCGTAGTCATTCTCCAATTGATAAGCATGAAACCCCGCTTCCGAGAAGAGGCCCAGGATGTCTTCGGGCTTCCTTCCCTGCTGGGCCAGGCATTCAGGATCGATCTCGATCATAACCTCCAGGTCCCTTCGGCCGCTCTCCAGCAGCCGGCGCATTCCCGAAACAACGGACCACTCAGCTCCTTCGACATCGATCTTTATCAAGCGCGCGTTGCGCATCTCCTCTTCGTGCAGGATCACTGGGAGCGGTCCGGCTTCGACTTCGCCTTCGAATTTGGCCTCTCGCTTCGAGGCTTCTTCCGGAAAAATCGTTGATAACCCAATGTGACTCTCGGGGCCGCGATAGACCTTCACCACGCCGGCTGACTCAGAGGCTGCCCTGTTTACGGCCCGAACGTTGCCAGCGTGATTGCGTTCGAGATTTGCCTGCAGGGCCTCGAACGTCCCGGGAGAGGCCTCAATCGCAACGACCTTGCCCGAATTTCCCACCAGCTTCGAAGCCAGCAGCGTGAAGTAGCCGATGTTGGCGCCGACATCAACGAAGGTGTCCCCAGGCCGCAGCCGGTCTGGAATCCAACAGGTTAGTTGCGGTTCCCAGAGCCCAAAATAATAAACGTATTGCTGCAGCAATTCTCGCGTGTTGCCTGAAAGCCTCGCCCCAAAAACAGTCGAGGCGACGAATTCATGCGGGTGCCAGGCAAAAAAAGGCTCCACGAGCCGAGTCCAGACCAACCGCTTGCCCGGCGCAAGTGGGAAGTACCGCACACAAGCCCTCAGCGCCGGAATCAGCAGCCGCGCCACGTGATCGTTCTGTGCGAGCTGCCAGATAGTTTTTTCCACTATGCTCTCTGCCGCCATAACGCCATCGCTCGCACTCGTTTGGGTGTGAATCCGCGCTCGGGTCAAGGGACTTGGCCGACTACTTGGGCCGGGTTTCCCAAGACGCGCGAGCGCGGCGCGACATCTCGCGTGACCAGTGAGCCTGCGTCGATCCACGCGCCGGCGCCGATCCGCACGCCTTTGAGAATGGTGGCATTCGGCCCGACCCAGACGTCATCCCCAATGATCACCGGCTGTTTCAAAATTGGCGGGCGCGGACGGCCTTGGCCCAGCGGTGAGCAGGCCATGGCGTCGGCGATCCGCTCGGCGGGGGACAGCGGATGAAAGTCCGTGTCGGAAATGGTGGCATTCCAGCCGATCAAAACATAGTTGCCTATCCGGACCTCCAGTTCGCAAAGCAATATGGCATTCGTAAAATAGCAATAGTCGCCAATCACCATCCGGCCTTGCTCTCCAAGGTCGAAGTGCACACCGTCCATAGAGCAATGCGCGCCAATAACCAACGCTTCCGGTGCCTTGCTCTTGAAGCGCTTGAAAGCAAGCTCGTCTGTAATCAATGTGTTTGGCCCGGCCCGCACGTTCGGCGGCAGCAAACCCTCGGTCCAACGACCCGGCGGCAGCTCGGTCGCACTGGGTGGACGTTGGGTCATGGTTGGAGCTCTCTCGTGAGCGCCTCAGCTTCGCCAGATTGCAATTGGTGCAGATGCGCATAGGTCCCCTCTCGCGCCAGCAACTCCTCGTGTGAGCCGCTCTCTTTGATGCGGCCTTCCTCCAGGACTACGATCCGGTCGGCGCGGCGCACGGTCGAAAGACGATGCGCGATGATGAGCGTGGTCCTTCCTTTCATCAGGCCCTCCAAGGCCTGCAAGAGTGCTTCCTCCGTCTCCGCGTCCAGCGCGCTGGTCGGCTCATCCAGGATCAGCACCGGCGCGTCTTTCAGGAACGCGCGGGCGATGGCCAGTCGCTGGCGCTGGCCGCTGGAAAGCGTCGCGCCGCGCTCGGCAATGCGGCTGTCGTATCGCTCCGGCATCCGCTGAATAAAATCGTGCGCCCCGGCGGCCCGCGCCGCCGCCACGATCTCTTCCAGTCCTGCGCCCGGACGGCTGTAAGCGATGTTCTCGCGAATGCTCGCCGCGAACAGAATCGGCTCCTGCGTGACCAGCGCGAGGTTCCGCCGCAATGACGCCAGCGTCAGGGTGCGCAGGTCGTGGCCATCGAGGACAATCCGGCCATCCGTCGGGTCATAAAAGCGGAGGAGCAAACTCGCCAGAGTGGTCTTGCCGGCGCCGGAGGTTCCGACGATCGCGAGACTCGAGCCTGCCGGTATCTCCAGATCGATTCCACGCAGCACGGGTGTGCCCGGCCGATAGCCAAAGGCGACGCCTTCAAACGCAATTTCCCCGCGGGCGCGACCCGGCAATTCCAGCGCGTCCTGGGACTCGGTCACTTCCGGCGCGGAATCGAGCACGGCCAAAACTCGCTGAGCGCCGGCGGCGGCGCTTTGGACCGCGCCCGCTGTATAGGCCAGGGTTTCGAGCGGTTTGAAAATCATCGCCACATAGGCCACCAGCATCACCAGCGTACCATAGGTGATGCGATGCTGGAGGACGCCCTGGGCGCCCAACCAAATCACCGCCGCGGTCCCGGCCGCCAACACCAGTCCGACGATCGCCTGGGAGGCGGTCTGGACGACCGTCAGGCGCAGGTTCGCATGAAGGCTCGCGCTGGCTTTGCTTTGGAAACGCTTGCTTTCGAATTGCTCCTGGCCGTAAGCCTGAACGGCCCGAATCCCCACCAGCGTCTCCTGGACACGGGTGCTGACTTCGCTCTCGTGCTCGTGCACCCGCAGGCTTTGTTCGGTCATCGGTTTGTCCAAGCGCTTCACCAGTATTATCAGCGGGACCGCGACGGACAACGCCGCCGCGGTGATGCGCCAGTCGCAGCTCAGCATCACGGCCGCGATGCCCAACAGCGTCGTGCCGGCCGTCAGGACCGGCACCAGCCCCTCGCTGAAAATGGCTTGAATGCAGTAACTGTCCCAAGTGACGCGATACAGCGAATCGCCCACCGCGCGCTCATCGTGGAAACCGAGCGAGAGCCGCTGCACGTGGTCGAACAACGCGCAGCGCAATTTGAACACCATGCGCAAAGCCACCGAATGCAGCAGGTAAGCGCTCAAGACATTCAGACCGCCCAGCGCCAATTCGATCAGCAGCAAGGCCAGGCAAAGCAGCGCCAGCAGCGACCCTTGCGGGTGGGCTGTGGCGAAGCTCTCTCCGCCAAAAAAATGCAGCACGGCAACAATGGGCGCTGGAGTCGGGCTCGAGCCGATGACGCAATCGAGGACCAGCCTGAGCGGCCAGGGCTGCAACAACGCCGCGCCCGACGCACCGAACACGAGCAGCAAACCCAGGACCACCCCGCGCGTCTCGCCGGGCAGAAAACGCCGCAGCAACCGGGCGGTGACGCGAAAGGTGCCGTTGCCGTTTTGCAGGCCGCCTGTCGCCGGTGCGTTCATAGTGTGGGAGCGCCGACCCGGCCTTCCGCCAGTTCGGCGGTGGCCGCCTTGGGCAGGGCTGGCTCTGTGGGCGCCGAGCCGGCTTTGAGCGGCTCCACTTCTTTTTGCGAAACGACTTCCTTAAGCGCGGCCATCGCGCCGGCGCATTCATAGAGCGTGCGCGCCACCAGGAACACGGCCGGAACATTCAGCAGTGCCCAGGCGATCCATTCCAGGTCCAGCGCAGCTCTCATGGCCAGCAGTGCGAATACGCTGGCCACCAAGAGCGTCATCGGCGCGGCCATCGGCCACAGGCGGAGCCGCACCTGCTGTCGCCGCTCGCCATGCTCTTCGATCACCATTAGCAGCCGCGCCGTGCCAAGCAGGCCGCCGCGGACCTCAAGGTCCCAGCGATCGTATTCACCCCCGCGTGCCACCGAAGCGCCCCCCTTGCGCAACGCAGTCTCGATTGCACGCAATCGTTGGTCCGCGCTTTGCCAGTCGGTTTCGCTCCACCAATCGATGGATTGCGGCCGGGGTAGCGACAAACGCCCGCTGCCTCGGCGCCGCCAAGGCGTCAATCCGTACCCGACCCTCCCCCAGAGCCGGGCGGCCGGCTGGACGAAGTGCAACAGCGCGGTCACGACGGCCAATTTCAACCACGACCAGCGTGCGCGCGGGCCGGTTTTGAAAAACGCCCGCGCCCCGCTCAGCGCCGCTGCCGTCAGTGGCGGCACAAAGGCCAGGCCCAGCAGTGGGAGCGCATAACGCAGCGGCGGATAGAAAACGCCGCAGGCGAATATGGCGGCAAGCAGGACGATGACCAGGTACCATTCCGGCAACATCAGCAGCGAGGTGAACGTGCCTGGCGCCAGGCTATAGACGGATTGAAACAGCGCGCTGCCCCACGTGCCATGGTAGATCCGGCGCCGGCTCCAGCTCAGAAAGGAAAACAGCCCTTTACTGTAGAGCCGGCCATTCCAGGTGGTATGCCCGACGACGTTGTATTTCTCCGGCCACTTGCGCTCGAGCATCGCCTCGGCCCGGCCGTAATTGACCTGCTGCCGCCAATAGCCCCGCAGCGTGCCGCGGCGGTGATGCCACACCATCGCCGCGGGATGGTAGCCCAGCTTCCAGCCCCGTTCCTGCAGGCGCCAGCACAAGTCAACGTCGTCGCCGGCGATTCGAAATTGAGTATCAAATCCGCCGATCGCCTCGAGGCAACTTTTCCGAAAGGCCATGTTGCAGCCCGGCAAATGCTCCGCTTCGGAATCGGTCACCAGCACCTGCGTCGGATTCCCCGGCGCGTGATCCACGCCTTGGGCCACCAGACCATCCTCCAGAAAAGCAATATTCGGCCCGCCGCCTCCCGCGTGGTCGGCTGACTCGAAGGCGGTGGCCAGGTACTTCAGCCAATGGATGTCCGGCGACGTATCGTCGTCCAGGTAAGCCACAATCTCACCCCGGGCGGCGCGCCAACCCACGTTCCGGGCGTTGCTCAGGCCGCCGTTGGGAATGCGGACCACCCGCGCTCCATTTTCCTCCGCCAGTGTCGCCGTGCCATCCGTCGAGCCGTCATCCACTACGATAAATTCATACGCCGGATAGTCCAGCCGCCGCAATCCTTCCAAACAACAGCGCAACGTCCCGCTGCCGTTGTAGCTGCAGACCACCACGGAAATAAATGGCCACGCGCGGCCTGTCGGAAAAGGGACCTCTTGAAATTCTTTCCGAACGGTCTCCAGGGCCGCTTTGGGCTGGCGAGTGCTCGTCGTCAGTCCGAATTTCCAATCATCGATATCGTGACCACCGCGGTGCCACTCGTCGGTCCAGGCGAAAAGAAACAGCCCGGCGCAGCCGGCATCAAACGCCGCCAGTGTTTGCCACTGCAGGACTTGCGCTTGACCCGCTTCCCCATGTCGCAGACTGTCCAGGCCAACTTCCCCCATCACCAGCGGCCGGTCTCCGGTAATGTTTTGCAACCGGGCCAGGTAGGACCGTAACTTGTCCCGCGATTCCAGATACACGTTGAACGCGGCAAAATCCAGGAAGGGCAGCTCCAGGTACTCGGTCGAAGGATAATTCACATAAGTGACCAGGCCGTCCTGGTCCTCCTCCTTCGCGGCCCAGTAGAGGCGTTCGATATACTGCTCGAGGCGGCGATGCCCGTGCCAGCGGACGATCGGAGCGGGGATTTCGTTGCCGATGGCGTAGCCCAGCAAGGCAGTATGGCCGGCGCATTCGCGCACCGCCCTTCGGATGCGCTGCTCGATGTCTCGCGCTCGCTTCCGCTCCGCCAGAAACGTTACGTGCTGTTCCCACGGCAGGCCGACCAGCACTTTCAAATCGTGCTCCGCCGCCAGATCGAGCAACCACTTTGGCGGTTGAGTGTAGGTACGAAGCGCGTTAATACCGTATCGGTGCATCAGCGCAAAATCCCGTTCGACAACTTCAGGCCGATGGTAATCGCAGCCGTCAGGTTCCGGTCGAAACGGTCCGTAGGTCACGCCGCGCACATAGAATTTCTGGTCGCCCAGAAACAGGAATTTTCCTTTTGCCTGGAGATGGCCATCCGCCGCGCCAGCGCCGACCGGCGCCGCGGGGGTCACCGCTTTCCTGGAAGAGCAACCGGCATTCGTTATCATGCAGCACGCCTAATGCGCGACAACCCGATAGTAACGCTGCGTGTTGGTCGGAGTCGAGTTCGTGACGCGGACGGTCGAGCCGTCCCCGGTCAGGTTGGTAAAGGTGAGCCAGTTGTTCGAAGAGGCCAGCGGCGTAGTGAATTGTCCTTCGTAAGTATAGCCGGTTTCCGTGGAAAAAGAGAAACTGAAACCGGCGCCGTCGAAAGTTGGGTTCAGAATCGTCGGCCGAGAAGGCGAGCTGCTGGTGACCGTGACATTGATGCTGTTGGTTGCTTTCAGCCCGGTATCGTCCGACGCCACGGCGGTCAACCGGTAGCTCCCCGCGCTCAGGCTATTGGCAGTCGCGCTGTAAGGGGCGGAAGTGGAATTTCCAATCACGCTGCCATTGACCAGGAACTGGACGTTGGTCACGCTGCCCGCGCTGTCTGTGGTGAAGGCACCGACGACGAAAGTTGCCGGAGCCGCAAACGTGGCGTTAGCCGCGGGATTGGTAATGCCAACGATGAGCTGCCCCGCTGGAGTGAGCAGGTAGGCATGGAAGGAACCGTTCGCCAGGAATCCGGTGCCGGCGATTTGCCCCGCATCATTGATCGCATCCGCCGAGGTCAGGTTCGTCCAGCCGGACGCGGCGGGAATGTGGTCGATGAGCCTGAGCATCGTGGAGCCAATATACAGGAACGCACACGAAACATCGCTGGCATCCGTCGCATACCCAACGATCTGCCCGGAACTGTTGACGGCGCTGGCGCTGCTTGCTGAACCGCCCAGCGTCCCCAGATCGCTCATGACGCCGTTCTGATAGATGAAGGCGTGAAGATTGGAAACGCCGCCGATCACCGTCTCGGACTCGCCGACAATCACGCTAGAGTCATTGATGCCGTTGGCGCTGCTATAGGTCCCTCCCAAAGTCCCCAGGTCCTTCATCGGATTGTTGGTATAGACGAACGCATGCACGTTCGTAACGCCTTGCTCCACGACATCGGATTCGCCAACGATTATCCCCGAACTGTTGACGCCGTTGGCGCTACTGTAATCTCCGCCCAGGGCTCCCAGATCAGTCTTTGTGCCTCCGCTGTAGAGCACCGCATGAATGGTGCTCGCCAGCATAAAGGAGGTGCTCGATTCCCCAACGATTTGGCCGGAGCGATTGATCGCGTGAGCGCTGCTGTATCCGCCAACGAAACTACCGCCTAAAGTGCCGAGATCCGTCATCACGCCGTTGCTGTACACGAACGCATGCGTATCAACTCCTACAGCGGATTCTCCGACGATCGCATTGGTCTCGTTGATCCCCCAGGCCACCGCGTAGGGGTTGCCCGTTAGAGTTCCGATGTTGGTGCGTGTGCCGTCCCGGTACCAAAACGCGCTGACACTGAACGAGTTTGTCAGCTCGAACTCGCCCACGACGCCATTCGAATTATTGAGCCCATGGGCCTCGCTATACGAATCGTCTGGCGTGCCCAGGTCCGCAATCGTGTAGCTCTGGCCGAGGACCACGTTTTGAATGCATGGCGTCAGGATGCTAAGGGCTAGGGTGTACAGGAGGGCGGCGCTTATGTTTTTCATCAGTTCAAACGAATCTTCAGCCCGCCCTTCGTCAGCGTGCCAAACCCGTCGTGTGGCTCTGGAGCCAACTTACGTCCGGATTGTTCGGACAGGCCAGGCCCTTGATCACCGGAACGCCGCGATTGAGCGTTGGCATCGTGCGCGGGTCCTGCCATTTCCTCGCTTGGGCATGTCCGTCCGCAAAAGAGAGAGTGGCCGAGCGGTTATGATAGTTTGCCGGCACGTCCACCCATTCGGCCAGGCTCCCTTGGTTCACCATATCCAAAGCAAACCAGCCGTCATTGATGCTGTCTTCCCGCTCGTCGATGAACACCCAGGTCTGGGCTGGGCCCGGATTGACCATGTCCGGCATCTTGAAATTCAGTTTGTAGTACGGTGGTGACGGCGGCTGCAGCCAGTCGCGCGTGTCGTACCCGACCCAGCCGTTCATCGCGATGCTGCGTACGCGCACATACGTCCCGCTGTCGGCTGTCACTGAGCTCTTGTCTCCCGGACAATGATAGAGTCCCGGGTTCCGCGTGTAGGGTCCCAGCGAGCCAAACTTGGCGTAATCGGCTCCGATGAGTAAATCCATGTTGGTGTCTTCGGAAAGTGAAACCGGGTCCGTCGCATAGCTCATCGTGCCCGCCACCCAGGCAGGGTTGTCGAAATCTTTGCCTTCGTTCCCCAGGTCGCTGTTGGGGGCCAGAAAATCGGAATAATCCTGGCTGTACATCGACCAGGCAATGCCCAGCTGCTTCATATTGCCGAGGCAATACGTCCCTTGCGCTTTCAGCTTGGCCACGACCAATGCGGGCATCAGCAAGCTCGCCAGGATCGCGATGATGGCGATGACCACCAGTAGCTCGATCAAGGTAAAAGCGCTCCTGATTCCCCGGCCTCCCACAACACTTCCCTCTTTCATTTTTCCAATTCCAACGACGAAATAAACTTTACCACAAGACCACCGGTCTGCAAGCGACAACAACACGCTCACACAATCGTCGAGCGCTTCATGACTTCCTTCACGATTGCGCAGGTCGGTGCGCAAGAAGCGCGCCAAACACTTCCTGCAAATTGGGGATGCGAAAGCCTCATGTTGTCCACAAACGTGCAATCCCGTGACGCACAGCTTAGTAGATTATGCTTCAGTGATTTTCGCTTTCGGCACGTGGAGTCCCCCGAACGATAGCGTGGCAGTGAGCGATTAGCTTCAAGACTTAGCCGCTGATTGGATCTGCTAAGTAGCTTATCTGAACTGGTAGTTGTTTGACCACCAGGGGAAAGAATTCGTCGAGAATGGCAGCCTCCAAGTCAGCAGCCGCCAATTTTGAAATCCCGACGACATGAATACGGATTTGGGACCTCGGGCTTCTTTCGGGCTTCGGCATTCGGCCTTCGGATTTCGGCCTTCGGATTTCTGATCGCGGTCTCCGTGCTTGACAGCTTTTTCCCTCGGCTTATAAACCGCGGTCATCAGCCATGACCCTTCTGTGTATGACACCTCTGCATTCCCTTCGTGAAATTACGCGCTCAGCACTTGGCATCGTTCTTTTGTCTGCGTGCCTGAGGGCGCTCCAGGCCGAAGAAAACACAGGCCACGCGCCGCAGGGCTATTACCGATTCCCCGCCATTCATGGCAGCACGATCGTTTTCACCGCTGAAGGCGATCTCTGGCGCGTCAGCGTTCAGGGCGGCATGGCCCAACGGCTGACTTCGCACCCTGGCACCGAATCGCACGCCGCCTTTTCGCCGGACGGCCAGACGCTCGCCTTTTCCGCCGAATACGAAGGCCCGACCGAGGTTTATACCATGCCGGTGGAGGGTGGCTTGCCGACGCGGCGGACCTTCGAGGGCCGTGCGGCCTCGGTCGTCGGCTGGTCGCCGGATGGCAAGCTGCTCTATTCGACCATGCAGTTCTCGACGCTGCCGAATTGGCAACTGGCCACCATCGACTTGAAATCCGGCGAGCAGACGCTGCTCCCGTTGAGCCAGGCGCGCGACGGCGTGTTCGACCCCGCAGGCAAGACTCTGTATTTCACGCGGCTCCCGTTTCAGGGCAGCAGCACTAAACGATATCAAGGCGGCACCATTCAGCATTTGTGGAAGTACACTCTTGGCGAGCCCGAGGCCGCGCCGCTGACCGAGGATTTTGCCGGCACCAGCAAGGCGCCGATGTGGTGGCAAGGCCGCGTTTATTTCGTCACCGATCGTGATGGCACAATGAACCTCTGGTCGATGAATCCCAAAGGTGGAGACTTGCAACAACTCACCAAACACAAGGGGTGGGATGTGAAATCGCCCGCGCTCGACGATGGTCGCATCATCTATCAACTCGGCGCGGACCTGCACCTGTTCGACATTGCCCGGAAGTCAGACCGACTGATCCCAATCACACTGACTTCCGATTTCGATCAGGAACGCGAAAAATGGGTCAAGAAACCGGTGCAGTTCTTGACCGCCGCTCATTTGTCGCCAGACGGTGACCGGCTGGTGTTAACGGCGCGCGGCCAGGCCTTCGTCGCGCCTGCCGATCAGGGCCGTCTCGTCGAGGCCACGCACGACGCCGGCATTCGATACCGCGAGGCGCGCTTTTTGCCCGATGGCAAATCGCTGCTTGCTCTCTCCGACGCCACGGGCGAACTGGAATTTTACCGACTGCCCGCCAACGGCGTGGGCAAACCCGAGCAACTGACCAGCGACGGCAAAGTCTTCCGTTTCGAAGGCGTGCCCTCACCGGATGGCAAGTGGGTAGCGTTCGGCGACAAGGATTGGCATCTCTGGGTTTTCAACCTCGACGAAAAGAAGGCGCAGCGCATTGCCACGTCCCAAAGCGCTGAGTTCTCCGATTTCGCCTGGTCTCCCGACAGCCAATGGCTGGCCTATGTGCGCGTGGCCGATAACACTTATCCGCAGATTTGGTTTTACAATCTCAAGTCCGGCAGCGCGACCCCCCTGACTAGCGACCGCGTCAGCAGCTCCAGCCCGGCGTGGAGCCCCGACGGCAAGTGGCTCTATTTCCTCTCCGAGCGTCACCTAGAATCCGCCGTTCCATCCCCCTGGGGTTTGCGCGAGCCTGAACCGTTCTTCGACTTGCCGGTGGAGATCTACCACGTGTCACTCGTCAAGGACCAACGCTCTCCTTTCCAGCCGCCGGATGAACTGCATCCTGTCGAAAAGGAAAAGAAAAAAGACAGCAAGGAAAAGGAATCCGATACCAACGCCGTGCCGGCCGTTACGATTGATTTGCCGGGAATCGAATCGCGCGTCGAGCGCGTTCCGGTGCCGCCAGGTAACTATAGAATCCTCGAGATGACCGCCAAGCGGCTCTTCCTGCTATCGAGCGGAACGGGTCTGGAGGGCAGCACGAACGTTGCGCTCCGGACCCTGGACATCACCAATCAGGAGCCGAAACTCAAGACCTTGGCCGAGTCGATCAAGAGTTTCGAACTTTCCACCGACCGAAAGAAAATCCTCATCCGCAAGGACGACAACTTCTACATAGTGGAGGTGGACGCGACGGCGCCGTCGAAACTGGAGAAAAGCGTGCCATTGAACGACTGGACCTTCTCGCTCAACCCGCGCCAGGAATGGCGCCAGATGTTCACCGAAGCGTGGCGTCTCGAGCGCGATTTCTTTTACGACCGCAACCTCCACGGCGTGGACTGGCCGGCGGTGCTGAAGAAGAATTTGCCGCTCGTGGACCGCGTCACGGACCGGGAGGAACTGAGTGACCTGATCGCTGAGATGGTGGGCGAGCTTTCTGCGCTGCACATTTTCGTCGTTGGCGGCGATCAACGCGAAAGCCCGGACAAAATCAAGCTCGGCGCCCTGGGCGCGCGCCTGGAGCGCGACGCCGCCGGGGGCGGATACCGCGTCGCCCATATTTACCAATCCGATTCGGATTACCCGCAGCGCAGCTCGCCGCTGGCTCGGCCGGGCATCAACATTCACGAGGGCGATATCCTGGAAATGATCAATGGCGTATCGCTTTCAACATTGCCAGGCATCGGCGACTTGCTGCGGAACCAGGCCAACCGCCAAGTCCTCTTGCGCGTCAAAACCCCGGCCGCCGCAACCGCCCGCGAGGTGGTCGTGGTTCCCATCACGATCGAACAGGAAGCGGATCTGCGCTACGACGAATGGGACTACACCCGGCGCCTGCAAGTTGAGGAATTGGGAAAAGGCCGCATCGGCTACGTGCACCTGCGCGCGATGGGGCCGCGCGACATCGCCCAGTGGGCGCGCGATTTCTATCCCGTGTTCCAACGCGAGGGCTTGATCGTCGATGTCCGGCACAACGGCGGCGGCAATATCGACAGTTGGATTCTGGAAAAGCTGATGCGCAAGGCCTGGTTCTTCTGGCAGGGCCGCGTCGGCGCTCCCTACTGGAACATGCAATACGCCTTTCGCGGTCATGCCGTCGTTCTGTGCGACGAACGCACCGGCTCGGATGGCGAGGCCTTCACCGAAGGCTTCAAGCGACTCGGCCTGGGCAAGGTGATCGGCACCCGCACCTGGGGCGGCGAAATCTGGCTCTCCTTCGATAATTGGCTCGTTGATAAAGGCATCGCGTCAGCTGCCGAATATGGCGTGTACGGGCCTGAAGGCAAATGGCTGATTGAAGGTCATGGCGTCGATCCGGACATCGTGGTGGACAATCCGCCGCATGCCGCCTACCTGGGCGAAGACGCGCAGCTCAAACGCGCCCTCGAGCAGTTGCAGCAGGAGATTCGGCTGCACCCCGTCACCGTCCCACCCCCGCCCCCGCATCCGAACAAGGCGCTAAGGTAATGAGGACGGCACTCATGCGACCGCTTCCCGATAAATTTCTGGCGGCGATGATCGCCGTTTTGCCTCTGCCCGGTGCGCCGCGTTACTCGGGTGATGACGAGGCAATCCTTGATCAGGCTCTATCCGACCTCGCCCAGTTCTCGGAAGCCGGTGTGGACGCCATCGTGCTGGAGAACAGCCACGACCTGCCCTACATCAAGCCGCCGCTCCATCCGGCCGCGGTCGAGCTGATGAAACGAATTGCGCGCGAAGTCCGCCGCCGTTTTCCCGGCCCAGTCGGCATCCAAGTGCTCGAAGCCGCCAACGAGACTGCGCTCGAGATCGCCCGCGCGTGCGACCTTGATTTCTTGCGCGTCGAAAGTTACGTGTTCGCGCACGTCGGTGGCGCGGGGTTAATCGAGGGCTGCGCCGGCCAGTTGCTCCGGAAACGGAAGGCGCTCGGCTGCGAGCACATCAAGATCTTCGCCGATGTGAAGAAGAAACACTGCTCGCACGCGCTGACTGGCGACCTGAATATCATCGACGAAGTTAAACAAGCGGAGTTCTTTCTGGCGGACGGCGTGATCGTCACCGGCGCGCGGACGACCGAGCCGCCGGACAAAGCCGAACTACGACGGGTCAAAAAAAGCGCCTGCGTGCCGGTCCTGATCGGTTCGGGCCTGACACCGGCCAATATCAAGGCCTATCTTCCGCTGGCGGACGGTTTCATTGTCGGCTCGACTTTTCGCGAAGGCGGCCAGTTTCTCGGGCGGCTTCAGCGCAAGCGCCTGGAGGAGTTCATGCGCGCTTTTAAGTCGGCGCGCCGCCCAACCCGCTCTGCTGAATCGCGTTCTTGATCCGGGCCGTCTCCATCGTCTCGACCTGCTCAGCGATGGCGTCCAGCGGTTCGATGACCGAGAACAGCAGGCCATCGGTCATGTGGATGGTCGTAGTTTTGGACTCCACTTCGATGAACAGGATGTGTTCGCTGTGGATCAGGATTTCGCCGCCTTTGTTGATCCGGTTCAGTTTTATCAGCGCCATAATCGTCTCCCGACTCTGCCCGGCCAGCCGTGGTTTGCAAGTCCGTTCCTGCCGGTTGTCTACAGAGCGATGAGCAACATCAGTGCACGAGGCCTAGCATCCAGGCGGTGGGAGAAGGGTGGGATTTCTGTTAGGAAACGACCCGGTTCCGCCTATTGCCGTCCTCTCCGACGACCAGCGAAACCCAGTGTACTCTTCGGGATACGGAATCCCAGCAGCGGGCGAGGGAAGGCCCCCACAACTACCCTGGGGCCAGATTCCGAGTCCAGATTAGGACACTACCTGGAGACCTGTCCCCAGTACTGGTGACTGGCCGTAATCCAGCCGACTGGTATGTTGAACGCGTGTTGACGGTGGTCCTTGGCGGGGCTACTGAAGATTTTAGTTCTCATCGTAGAATGTGTGGGAAAGACCGGGCTTAAAAACCCGGTCTTTCTTTTTTTTGTGCGGGAAGCCCACTTTTCTTAGCACCACAGGATTCGAAGAACGCGCACATATATACTTGGGACGGCTCCGTCGCCTCTTAACGGTCGCCCTAGCGGTCAAAATTCGGGGGCCAGGCCGTCACCACCTCGATTCCTTCCACCTTCCACGGCGAAAGCTATTGACAAAAGGACGATTCGCGGCGAGAATCATACATAAGATTGGCATTTTACTTATGATTGAGACGGAAGCACCGGTCAAATTGACTCGGAACGAGGGTCTGAAAGAAGCGCGCCCGCTTCTTGCCGGGACAATTCGCGAAACTCTCGCGGACACCGCGGCTGGGAGCTTTTCGCACGACGACTATGAATTCCTGAAGTTCCACGGGATTTATCAGCAGGACGATCGGGACAGGCGCAAAGAAGGGAAGCAGTTCATCCTGATGGTGCGAACGAAATTTCCCGGAGGAGTGCTGACTGGCGCGCAGTATCTGGTGTGCGATGAATTGGCCAGCAAATACGGGAATAACACTCTGCGAATTACCACGCGGCAGGACTTTCAGTTCCACGGGATCGTCAAAACGAACCTGCGTCAGACGATGAAGAGCCTGAACGAGGCGTTGGTAACGACGCTCGCGGCCTGCGGGGACGTCGAACGCAATGTGATGGCGCCACCGACTCCCGCAACCAGTCCGCTGGTGGACGAAGTCCTCGAACAGGCGCGCGAGCTCTCGAACGCGCTCTCGCCGCGAACGCCTGCCTACCACGGGATCTGGCTGGATGGACACGAAGTGGATCTTGGGAGCGACGCCAATGCCCAATTCAGCGATCCGCTTTATGGCAGGCACTACCTGCCGCGAAAGTTCAAGACGGCGTTTGCCATCCCGCCGTTGAACGACATCGACATCTTCACGAACGATCTCGGATTTGTCGTGATGGCGGAAGGGGGGCGATTGGCCGGATACAATTTGTTGGCAGGCGGCGGCATGGGGATGTCGCACGGCAATGCGCAGACGTTTCCGCGCCTGGCGGACGTCGTTGGATTTCTGCGACCGGAGCATCTTGAGGTGGTGGCCAAGGCGGTGATCACGATCCATCGGGATTTTGGCGATCGCACTAATCGCAAGCACGCTCGACTTAAGTATGTCCTTGAGGATCGAGGTGTCGATTGGTTCCGCATCGAAGTGCAGGAGCGAGCGGGGATCAAACTGGAACCTGCGCGGCCATTCCAATTCACGAAGCAAGGAGATCTGTTGGGCTGGCACCAGCAGACCAATAGAAATTACTTTCTCGGATTGTTTGTCGAGAATGGCCGAATTCGCGACGAAGGCGCATATCGGTTGAAGACGGGGCTGCGGCGCGTCATCGAACAGTTCCAGCCGGAGGTGCGGCTGACAGCTTCGCAGAACCTGCTCCTGGTGAATCTGCGCTCTGAGCAGCGGCCGCTAATCGAACAGGTATTGAGCGAGCATGGCGTCTCGGCGGCTAATCCGTTCAGCCGGACGCGTCTGGCTTCGATGGCCTGTCCCGCCTTGCCGACGTGCGGGCTGGCGCTGGCGGAATCGGAGCGCGTGCTGCCGGGGATCCTGACTCAGGTGGAAGGATTGCTGGCCGAGCTCGGGCTGGAAAAGGAGGAGCTGATTGTGCGGATGACCGGCTGCCCCAACGGCTGCGCCCGGCCATACATGGCCGAGATCGCTTTCGTTGGCAAAGGGCCAAACCGGTACCAGATTTACCTGGGCGGTAACGAGGCGAGCACGCGTTTGAACAAACTCTACAAGGACACGGTCAAGGGCGAAGAGTTGCTCACGGAGTTGCGCGCAGTGTTGGCCCGGTATTTGCAACAACGCCAGCCGGACGAGCGCTTTGGTGATTTCTGCGCGCGCGTAATTTGGCAGCAGCCGAGCCTCCACGAAGGCAACGGGCGATAACAGAGGAAAGAGAGATGGAACAACCCAAGAATCTTAGTTTTGGTCCGGCAGAACTCGGACGCTGGAATTCCGAGTTGCGAAGCCAAAGCCCGGCCGAAATCGTCCGTTGGGCGGTCGCGCACGCGGGGGGACGGGCCGTTCTTTCGACCAATTTCAGGCCTTACGAAGCCGTGCTGCTTCACCTCTGCACGCAAGTGCAACCGGATATTCCGGTGCTCTGGGTGGATCACGGCTACAACCGGCCGGCGACATACCGACACGCCGAGCAGCTCCGGCAATTGTTCAGGTTGAATCTTCGAGTCTATGCGCCACGCATGACCGTCGCGCGCTATGAAACCCTTCACGGGCCGGTGCCCACGCCGGACGATGAGCCGGCCCTGAAAGAGTTCAGCAGGCTGATGAAGCTCGAACCGTTCCAACGCGGAATGCGCGAGCTGGCGCCGACGGTTTGGATTACCGCACTGCGCAAAGTGCAGAACCCAAATCGAGCGAACCTCGACATCCTGACGCACGACACGAATTTCGGCGCGCTCAAGGTCAGCCCCGTCTTTTTTTACGCCGACGCGGCGATGGAAGCTTACCTGGAGCAATACAACCTGCCCAACGAATGGGACTATTTCGATCCGGCCAAGGCGGATGAAAAGCGCGAGTGCGGACTGCATTCGAACTGGGGCGCGAGCGCCCTGGCCGTGGAACCGGCCAGCCGGTGAGGAGCGTCGCTTGCGGACTTCCAGGAAGATTGGCAGGTCACCTTAATTGCCTGACATCGAGCGAAACCAGGAGGCGTCAGAGGATCGGGTAACGATTCAAGCCGTGCAGGAGTATCAACCATGATCAGCTACCATCTCGATCATCTGCAGTATCTCGAAACCGAGGCGATCCATGTTTTTCGCGAGGTGGCGGCCGAGTTCGAGCGGCCCTGTCTGCTGTTCTCCGGCGGCAAGGACTCGATCTGCCTGTTGCGCCTGGCGGAGAAGGCGTTTCAGCCGTCTGAGATTCCGATGCCTCTCTTGAACATCGACACCGGGCATCATTTCCCGGAGTTGAACGGCTTCCGCGACCGTCGCGCGCGCGAGCTCGGCGCCAGGTTGATCGTCCGCAAAGTAGAAGACGCCATTCGCAATGGCATCGCAGTTGCGACGCCGGGCGAGGTCAGCCGCAACCGGCTGCAAATCCCGACTTTGCTGGCGGCCATTGAGGAATTCAGGTTCGACTGCTGCATCGGCGGGGCGCGACGCGACGAGGAGAAGTCGCGCGCGAAGGAAAGGTTTTTCAGCTTCCGCGATCACTTCGGCCAATGGGACCCGAAGAACCAGCGGCCGGAGATCTGGAACCTCTACAATGCCCGCGTCAACCCCGGCGAGCACATGCGCGCTTTCCCCCTGAGCAACTGGACCGAGATGGACGTGTGGCAATACATCCACCGCGAAAAGCTCGAAGTGCCGACGATTTACTTCAGTCACAAGCGGACGGTTCTGCGCCGCCAGGGCCAATGGTTGCCCGTTACCGAATTCCTGCATCGCAATCCGGGCGAAGAGACGCGCGAACTGGTCGTCCGGGTCCGGACCATCGGCGACATCATCAGCACGGGCATGGTCGAGTCGCCGGCGGATTCGGTGGATGACATCATCGCCGAGATCGCCGCCGCCCGTGTAACCGAGCGCGGCTCCCGCGCTGACGACAAAGCGTCTGAGGCGGCGATGGAGGATCGGAAGAAAGAGGGGTATTTTTGAACACGTGGAATGGTGGAATGGTGGAATGGTGGAATCGTTGAATTGTTGAACCGTTGAATCGTCGAATCGTGGAATTGTGAAAGAGACTGCTGAAATTGGCTCGCTCGACCAAGCCGCGGCGGAGGCCGAGCGGTTTGAGGCGCTGAAGGATTTTAATGTCCTGGGCCACGCTGCGCAGCACCCGGTCGAAATCCTCCGGTTCAACACCTGCGGTTCCGTTGACGATGGCAAGTCCACGTTGATCGGCCGCTTGTTGTATGACTCGAAGAGCTTGATGGAAGATCAACTCGAGACCCTGCAACGCTCAGCGGATATCACGGGCAACGGCCAAATCAATCTGGCCAACCTGACCGATGGTCTGCGCGCCGAACGCGAGCAGGGCATCACCATCGACGTCGCCTACCGTTATTTTGCCACGCCACGCCGCAAATTCATCATCGCCGATACGCCCGGCCACGTTCAATACACGCGCAACATGGTCACAGGCGCGTCCTCGGCGAACCTTTCCGTCGTGCTTGTTGACGCGCGCGCGGGCGTCCTTGAGCAGAGCCGGCGCCATACGTATTTGGCGTCGCTGCTGCGCATCCCGCATCTGGTGGTCGCCGTCAACAAAATGGACCTGGTGAGCTGGAGCGAAGATCGCTTCCTGGAAATTCGCGAGCAATTCGAGGAATTCCTGCCTCGGCTCGACATCAAAGACGTCAAGTTCATTCCCTTAAGCGCGCTGCACGGTGACAACGTGGTTGAGCTCTCCAAGCGCATGCCGTGGTATCAGGGGCCGACGTTCCTCGGACAGCTGGAGAGCGTTCACATCGCCAGCGATTGGAACCTGAACGGCTTTCGCTTGCCCGTGCAATGGGTGAACCGTCCGCAAAACCCGATCGATCCGCATCTGCACGATTTTCGCGGGTTTAGCGGTCAAATCGCCGGTGGCATCGTGCGCCAGGGCCAAAAAGTGATGGTACTGCCGAGCGGGCTGAGGAGCGCCGTCAAGGAGATCTGGACGTACGACGGGCCGCGCCCGGAAGCGTTTTGCCCGCAATCGATCACGCTCGTGCTCCAGGATGATATTGACGTCAGCCGCGGGGATATGATTGTCGACCTCGAGACGCTGCCTGGCATGAGCGCGGAGTTAACCGCGCGGCTTTGCTGGATGCATCCCCGGCCTCTGGAGAGTGGGCGCAAGCTGCTTCTGAAGCATACCACCCAAACCGTTCAGGCAGTGGTGAAGGCACTGGAAAGCCGCATTAGTATTGACACTTTCGAGTCCGAGCCACAGCCCACCGAGTTGGCAATGAATGGGATCGGCCAGGTCAAACTCCTCGCGGCGCGACCCCTCATTTTTGATGGGTACGCCGCAAACCGCCTGACCGGATCGTTCATCCTGATCGAGCCGGGCACAAACGCCACTGTCGCGGCCGGCATGCTCCTGCCCCCGGCCGAAACCGTGAAACCGGAGTATAACGATTTCGTGATTTAACGGAGCCAGATTCAGGCTGAGCAAGCTCCAGATCGCCCGTCGTCAAGCCTCGGTGGGCAAAGCAAAGTTTCCGCAGTAAACTGTACTGTCGCGCTGCGGTGGTGGTATCGAGATGCGCCCCCCAGGCTTTGACCCCCACCGGTTGCAGTGGATTTTTCGAACGGGGCTGTTTAACTTTCAGGGCATATGGCAGAGCAAAGCGCGAATGAACTGCCGCGCGACCTGCGCGTTCTTTTCACCAAGGGCAGCGAGGCCTTGCAGCGGGACAACTTTGATTACGCCATCGATCTGTTCAATCAGGTCTTGGCGAAGGCGCCCGCCGTTTATGAATGCCGCAAGGCTCTGCGCACGGCTCAGCAGCGCAAGGCCGGGGACCGTGGCGGGTTTTTCAAAAAGATACTGAGCAGCGCGGGATCGCAGCCTGCATTAGCCAAGGGCGAGTTGGCATTGCGCAAGGACCCGGCCGAGGCCCTGCAAATCGCCGAACACATTCTGAACACGGATCCGAATAACTCCGGCGCGCATCGCCTCGTCGTCAAGGCGGCCACAGCGCTGGAGTTGCCTCGCACCGCCGTCATGTCGCTGGAGATCCTCGTGAAAAACTCGCCTAAGGATCGCGACCTGGCAATTCACTTTGCCAATGCGCTGGCCGACGCCGGTGAAGTGACTCGGGCGGAAAAAATCCTGGCCGATTTGCTGCGCCTGGTGCCGACTGACAATGACCTGGCGCAGGCTTTGAAAAACATTTCCGCCCGAAAGACCCTAGAAAAAGGCGGTTACGAGGCGTTGGCAGACGGCACCGGCTCGTATCGCGACATCCTCAAAGACAAGGACGAAGCCGTGATGCTCGAACAGGAGCAACGGCAGGTCCAAACCGAAGACACCGCCGCGCGCCTGATCGCTGAATACGAAGGCCGGCTGAAAACCGAGCCGAACAACCTGAAAGTGCTGCGCAACCTGGCTGAGCTTTACACGCAGAAGAAACAATTCGACCTTGCTCTGGAGTACTACAGCCGCATCAAATCCTCGGACATCGGCGCCGATGCCTCGCTCGATCGCGCCATCGCTGACACCCGGCTGCGCAAGTATGAGCACGAGTTATCCGAGCTGGATCCCGACTCGCCCGACTACGCGGCCAATGTCGCCCAGCTTGAGGCGGCGAAACAGGCCTATCAGCTCGAGGAATGCCGCCGGCGCGTCGAGCGTTTCCCGACCGATCTCGGCATTCGTTTCGAGTTGGCCGTGCTTTACTTCAAACTGGGAAAAATCAGCGAAGCGATCAAAGAGTTTCAAAAAGCCCAAGTCAATCCGCACAAGAAAGTCGCCTCGATGAATTATCTGGCTCAATGTTATGCCCGCCGTGGCATTGATGATCTGGCTGCCGGCACGCTCCAGGAGGCGATCAAAGAGAAGTTGGTGATGGACGAAGAGAAAAAGGAACTCCTTTACAACCTGGGCTCAGTGCTGGAGAAAATGTGTAAACGTGACGAGGCAATCGCGCAGTTCAAACAGATCTATGCCGTGGACAGCGGCTACAAAGATGTCGAGGCGAAAATCGACTCCTATTACAGCGGGCCGCGTTGACTCACTTCAAATCACCGATTTCACCGATCCCGCTGCAACAGAAATTGTGCCAGCGCTTCCAGAGCGGCGGCCTTGCCTCGGAATGCCTGCAACGCAGCGAAGGCGCGCCGCGTCAAGTGCTCGGCGATCTGGCGCGAGCGGATCAGGCCCACGATTGCCGGGTAAGTAGCCTTCTGAGCTTTGGTATCCTTACCCGCGGTTTTGCCCAGCTTCTCGGTCGTTTGCGTCACATCCAGGATGTCGTCGATGACCTGAAAGGCGAGGCCGACATGGCGCCCGAAATCGGTGAGCGCGGCAAGCTGCGCCGGGTTGCAGTTGGCGCTCATCCCTCCGAGTCGAACTGCGCAGCAAAGCAAGGCGGAAGTTTTGCGCTCGTGAATATAACGAAGCTGGCTCGCCGAAGTTTTCCGACCGGCTCCCTCGAGGTCCGCCACCTGTCCGGCGATCAATTGCAACGAGCCCGACGCGTGGGCGAGTTCCTGAATGATTCGCGCGCGTGAATATCGCGGCCAGCCTCGGCAGCCCGCCGCAATTTCGAACGCCTGCGTCAACAGCGCGTCGCCGGCTAAGATCGCAATGCCCTCCCCAAACACCTTGTGGTTGGTAGGCTGGCCGCGGCGGAAATCGTCATCGTCCATCGCCGGCAGGTCGTCGTGGATGAGCGAGTAAGTATGAATGCACTCGACGGCGCAGGCCAGGGGCAGGGCGTCGTCCTCGTCGCCGCCGCAAGCTGCGGCCGCCGCCAGGCATAACGCCGGGCGCATGCGTTTGCCGCCTGCGAAAAGCGAATAGCGCATCGCTCGATGAATCGTGCGCGGCCTGGTTGTGGCGCGGGGCAATAAACCGTCCAGCGCCTCATTGACGGCGGCGGCGCGTGAAGACAGGAACGCCCTCAGCTCGAAGGGCGGGTTCGTTTTCCGCTGCGGTCTCGCAGACAACGGAGGCATGCTGCGTTCTATTAGGAAATGGGGCGGGCCGGCGCAAGTGGATTTCCGCCAATTATTAGATTGCGTTCACCGCCGAGACCGTTACTGTTTGCGGCTCGATTTGGAAACACCGCTGATGAAGAGCTTGAACGCCGAACTCACAAGAAAAGCATTGGAGAAAGTTGGGAATCCCAACATTCTGGTAAACCTGATTTCACGCCGTGTCCGCCAGCTCACCTCGGGGGGTGGCGCCACCAGCCGGCCGCTGGTGGCGGACGTGGGAAATCTTGGCGCCGCGGATATCGCTTTGTTGGAGATCATCGAGGAGAAGATGGGTTTTGACATGCCCGAAGTAGTGGAGTTGACGAGGCCGGTTGCCAAGAAACGCAAGAAGCATTAGTCGATCGGAGTGACATCCGAAGGAGACGCAAGGGCCAGGGCGAGACCGGCCCGCCGTCCTTTAGCCAAACATAACCGCACGCCAGCCGTTCCTTTCAAATTGGGCGTCGTGCTGCTCGGCGCCGGCCGTTCCGTCCGCATGGGCCAGCCCAAATTATTGTTGCCCTGGGGCGAGACTTCCGTTGTCGGCCACTTGCTCGGGCAATGGCAGGCAATCGGCCCTCACCAGCTGGCCGTGGTCTGCGGTGCGGGTAATCGATTGCTGCAAGCCGAACTCGATCGACTGGGCGTTGCTCTGTCTGACCGCATCTGGAACCCCGCTCCCGAGCGCGGCATGTTCAGTTCCATTCAGTGCGCGGCGCGGTGGGATGGCTGGAAAACCAGTCTTACTCACTGGGCTATCGTCCTCGGTGACCAACCTCATGTGCGCCGCGAGACGCTGAAGCGAGTGCTCGACTTCAGCGTGGCGCATCCGGAATTCATCTGCCTGCCGCGACAAGGCGGCCATCGCCGGCATCCCGTGCTCTTGCCCAGGGTGGCATTCCTGCGACTGGGCCGCACAAGTGCGCAGGACTTGAGGAGCTTCCTGGACCGTCCACCGGCGAGTGTCGCTTATTGCGACCTGCAGGATCCCGCGCTCGCGTTCGACATCGATTGGCCGGAGGATTACAAGAAAGCGAAGAAGATGTTTTTTGGCTGTATCGCCCGCCCGCTCCGCGGCAGGATGAAGCTGAAGAAAAAATTGAACCCAAGGCGTCTAACGCCATGAGGGGAGAGGGCCGTGTATGAATTTGGATGACGCACAGCGAAAGAAAGTGGCGGAATGGATCGCCCAGGGTTTGAAACTATCCGAGATCCAAAAGCGTCTCGCGTCGGAGCTAGGACTGCACCTGACTTACATGGATGTTCGCCTGCTTGTGGACGACTTGAAACTGACACCGAAGGACGAAGAGCGGCCTCGGCTCGGCGGTGGAGCAATCGAGTCACCCGCCACCTCGCCGCCGCCGTCGCGATCGAGTGGCGCACCCGAGCCCGCACGGCCAGCGCCGGGCCAAGGCTCGGTCTCCGTCGTCGTGGACCAAATCGCCCGTCCGGGCGCAGTGGTCAGTGGCAAGGTCAATTTCAGCGACGGAAATGTCGCAGAATGGTATTTCGATCAGGCTGGACGATTGGGTCTGGTCCCACAAAAAACCGGTTACCGTCCGTCACCCCAGGATCTGCAGAAATTTCAAGTCACCCTTGATGCCGAGCTGAGCCGGATGGGTTTTTGAGCATTGCCTTTCTCGAGGCAGGCGCTCGGTAACAGAATTGCACGCCCGCTTCCTTCAAAGCCGGGCTGGATTACTCCATACAAACAAGGCCGGCCCGCGTCTCACATCGAGACGGGGCCTGAGGTTTTTTCAGACACTGTCCCACCCTCTCGCAGTCTTGAAGGACCGCTTACCCCCTCGACCTGCAGCGTAATACGCTCGATGAAGACGGATAATCAGTGGAATGGCAATCTCTGACGTTTTTGCTTGCCTAATCTGTCTGGTGGTACAACGTGGCCCCGAAGCTGCTGCACCCTGCCACTCAGCAGTTTAGCAGTTCCCGAGTAGTGCCGTCCAAGCAGTCATTTGTACGAAGAGTGCAAATATATATGTACGCAATAAGTCTAATTAAGCCTGTCCGGCAGTCGCAGCGGTCGCTTTGGCTTGCTGGCCATGCAGGAGGTTTTTCCTCGCGCCTGAATCGACGGATTAATTGGGTGAATTCTCGGGCATCTTCGTTTGAAATCTTCCCGTGTCGAGTTGTCGCCCCGTAAAAACTGTACCGATGAATATGTTGCAATTTAGCTTTCCGGAAAGCAGAACGCACTCAGGCAGGAGGACCGCGCCAAGTGACAGCGCGCCGCTGCGGGCGAAGCACCCGCCAACGCGCCGCAGACGGTTGGGACTCGCCCGGAATTGGACGGGCTGCTTTGGCCTGGCCACGGCAATTTGTTTGAGCTGTTGTGAAGCTCGAGGTCAAGCCATCAGCCTTGTATCCGCACCGGGAAAGTTTTTTGTGGACGACAAGGCGTCGATCGGCATCGTGTATAACTACGCGGCGTACCTGATTTCGAACAACACAGCCGCTACGTTCCCGAGTGTTTACGTGGCGATCACGAACATCGCCAGCACGAACCTGATCCAGCTTACAGCCACGGACAGCGGGGTGCGCGCGTTGGGCGCCATCGCGCCGGGGCAAGCCAAGATGGCGGCATTCTTTCTCAAAGGACCAAGCCTTACCGGCAATGCGCAATCCTTGTTGAACCTGACCAATGAGAATCACACCATTCGCGTCCTGAACGGTCCGCCCGGCGTCGGGTCAGTGCTGAGCTCAGCGAGCTATGGCTACACCAACATCATTTACGCAATCGAAGCCCTGGCCAACAAGGTAACGCTCATCACGAACCTGAACCCCTACGCCTTGCTCGGCTCGCAGGTGGTGATGGTCATTGCCGGCGACACCGGCACGATTGGTGGCCAGAACAGTGTGTCGTTTTCGCCGGCCGTGCTGGGCAGTTGGCGCCCTGACTGCTATGAGTTGATTGGCTCCAAGGTTAATTTTACTCAAAACCCAACCTTCACCAACCAGATTTATTTTGACCCGAGCGTCGCCGGATTCACTAATTTTACCGGACAATCCTACACCAACACGTTCTACTTCCGCGCCGTCAAGCCTACGGGCACCAATATCGCCATCAGCCCATTCAGCTTCGTGGACAGCGGCAGCGGCACCAAGCACACGGCGTATTCGTCGCTGGCTTCGTCGGGCGGCAGCAACGTCATTTTTTCCGCCACCAACGTCGTGAGGATCAGCAACCAGACCGTGACGCCCAACTCTCTCCTCGCGCCCGGCGGCACCGTGACCTATTCCATCACTTTTACCAACTACTCATCTGACAACACCGATATTGCTCTGGATGAAATCGTTGACCTGTTGCCCGGCACGCCGGCCAATGTGACCTATGTTCCCGGGAGCGCCACGTTCAATGCGTCGCCGCTGGCCGATCCGATCATTGTCGGACAAGCCCTCCACTGGGCGAGGCCGTTCGTGATCACCGCTGGTGGAAATTCGGTCCTGACCTTTCAGGCGGTAGCGCCGCTTGCCGCCGGACGCTACACCAACAGCGTCGCTGGGCTGATCGGCCCGACACAGATTGACTCAACCGACGACCCAACTGATAACAGCCCGTCGCTTTCCGTCTTCACTATTGTTCCCGTCTCGGATGTCGCCCTCGGCAAGAGCGGCCCATCCTCCGTAGTGGCTGCCGCGAATTTTAATTACACTCTCAGCGTCACAAACCTTGGTCCATCGCCGGTGGCAGGTCTTTCGGTGACGGACAGCCTGCCCACGGGCGTGAGCTTTGTCAGCGCGGGCGGCGGCGGATTCCTGAGTGGCGGCCACGTCATCTGGACCAATCTTGCTCTGGCGGCCAACGCGTCCACGAATTTGTCTATCACCGTTACCGCGCCCTCTGAGGGCGGAAACCTCACAAACGTGGCGAGCGGCTCCAGCCCAATAATGGATCCGAACCCCACAAACAACACCACTCCGCCAGTTCTTACCTCGGTGATGCCCTCCGCAGACGTGGGCGTGTCGAAATCCGGTCCAGCCACGATCAACTCCGGAGTAAACTTCAATTACACGATCACTGTCTCCAACGGCGGCCCGTCCACGGCGACCAGCTTGTCGGTGACGGACAATTTGCCCGCAGGCGTTGTTTTCGTCAGCGCCACCGCAGGCGGCGTTATCAGCGGCGGCACAGTAATTTGGGCCAACATTGGAAACCTCTCTGCCGCTTCGAGCACGAACCTGATTCTCACTGTCACTGCCCCGCCCGAGGGCGCGAGCCTGTTCAACACGGCCGTCGTCGGCAGCCCGGTCAGCGATCCTAATCCGACGAACAACACCAGTCCGCCTGTACTGACGAGCGTGACGCCGGTCGCGGACGTGGCTGTGAGCAAGAGCGCTCCAGCCAATGTCAACCTGGGCGCGAGCTTCGCCTACACCATTTCCGTCACAAATCTCGGCCCTTCCTCTACCACGAGCTTGTCTGTGACCGACAGTCTCCCCGCCGGAGTCACGTTCGTCAGTGCCAGTGGCGGCGGGACCCTCAAAGGCAGCCAGGTATGTTGGACGAATTTCAGCCTTAGTGCCGGTGCCTCGACGAATTTCACGCTGAACGTCACCGCGCCAAATGTACTTTCCAGTCTGACCAATATCGCCAGCGGCGGAGGCAGCACTTCGGACCCGAATCCCGCCAACAACACCACTCCGTCGGTCATTACGAGCGTCGGCGCTTCAGCGGATCTGGCCGTGAGCAAGATTGGGCCTGCCAATGTGAATGCAGCGGCGAATTTCGATTATACCATTGTCGTGACCAACCTCGGACCGACGGCGGCCAGCAGCGTGAGCGTCACCGATAGCCTGCCCGCGAGTGTGATATTCGTCAGCGCCAGCGGCGGCGGAGCACTGGGCGGCGGCCAGGTCGTTTGGCCCGACCTCGGCGGTCTCGCGGCGGGTGGCAGCACCAACCTCACGCTCACCGTGAAGGCTCCGGCCGACGGCACCAGCCTCACCAATAGCGCCAGCGTCGCCAGCCCAACACCCGATCCGAACTCGACCAACAACGTCACCCCACCGGTCTTCAGCACGGTTACGCCCGTGGCCGATTTGGCCGTGGGCAAGAGCGGTCCCGCGTCTATTTTTGCTGGAACCAATTTCGATTACATCATTTCCGTGACGAATTTTGGACCGTCGGTGTCAGGTGGTCTGTCTGTCACCGACAACCTGCCCGCCGGACTGAATCTTGTCAGCGCGACGCCGACTGCGTCCGCGAATGGCAACCAGGTGATCTGGAGCCTGGGCAGCCTGGGGGCTGGGGCAACTACCAATCTGGTCCTGACCGTGAACGCGACTTTGCGGACTTCTCTGACAAATTTTGCCTCAGTAGGTGGTCCAGCCATCGACGGGGATTTGACCAATAATCTCAGCCCGCCAACGGTCACTCTGGTCACCAACCGGCCACCAGTGGCCAATGATGACAGCTACGGTTTGAACAAGAACAGCTCGCTAACCGTGAACGCACCTGGCGTGCTGAGCAACGATACGGATTTGGACGGCGACGCGCTCAGTGTTGTTGGGTTCGTCACCACGGTGGCTCACGGCAGCCTGACCCTCCATGCCAATGGCAGCTTCACTTACACGCCCGTAAGCAACTATTTCGGCGCCGACAGCTTCAGTTACCGGGCCAGCGACGGTGCCGCCAACTCCGGCGTTGCCACAGTCTCACTGACGGTCACCAACGTGAACCGCGCTCCTGTGGCTACTGATGACAGCTATACTTTAGGAAAGAACGGCTCACTCTCCATAACCACTCCAGGTGTCCTGAGCAATGATACTGACCTGGATGGTGACGCGCTCACCGCGGCGGTGGTTTCCACTGCGGCCCACGGCAGCCTTACCTTGAGTGCCGATGGTGGGTTCATTTATACGCCGCTGAGCAATTACTACGGAGCGGACAGTTTCACGTATCGGGCCAATGACGGACTGACCAACTCAGGAGTGGCGACGGTGAGCCTGACGATTACCAACGTCAACCGGGCGCCGGTGGCCAACGACGACAGCTATGGTTTGAACAAGAACTCGTCGCTGACGGTGAGCAGCCCGGGTGTGTTGAGCAATGATA
>CAYUPI010000028.1:43494-75090 GCA_964446585.1 uncultured Verrucomicrobiota bacterium | reverse complement strand
CGCCGCCTTTCAGGCGAAACATTTCCGCGACGTGCTCGAGCCGCACCCCATCCGCGTCGCCGTGGATGAAGAACATCGGCGCCGTGCTGGCCTTCAGCTGGTCGGCGCCGATGTCGCGCCCTTTCGAAGACGCGGCGAGGAGCCGCTTGACGAACTTCGGAAAGTCGTTCGGAGTCGGGCTCAGCTTCTTGTACTCGGCTTCAATGGGCGAGCCTTTGAAGGCGCCCGCTGTGAGTTTCGCGAGCGCGTCGAGCCCTTCCTTGACCGCCCCGTCACGGCGGAACATGGACGAAATGACGACCACCTTTCGCACTTTGTCCGGATGACGGATCGCGCACTGCATTGCCACGGCGCCGCCCATGCTGTAACCGATGAGGTCCGCGCGTGGGATTTTGAGGTGATCGAGCAGCGCCGCCACATCGTCGGCGAGGTTTTCGGCGGTGATGTCGCGTGGGATGTCCGCCGTGCGCCCATGGCCCTGCATTTCGACGGCAATCACTTTCCGCGTTTTGGAGAGCTCGCCGATCCACCCGGTCCAGTTGTTGGTGATGGTCATGAACGCGCCGTGGAGCAGCACCACGGGATCGCCGCTTCCGTGGACTTCGTAGTACATTTTGAGCCCGTTGACCGGCGCGTAGCCAGTCGTTGGTTTTCGCTGCGCCAATGCGGCAGCCGGCAGGAGCATCGTCAGGAGAAATGCTGTTGTCTTCATGTTTGACCTTTCATCTTGGCGAGGTTGACGGTGCCGCGCCGCATAACATTAAAGCAGTGTATCCGCCGTGCCCGAATGCACCGGCGTCCAAAATTTTCGGCAACCGTCCGAGGGCATGGCGGATACTCTGCTGTTGAACTGAACCGCTGAGCCCGTGGCCTCAGCTTTACTGTGTAGAGTATACAAGGCACTTCTCCCGTAAGTACTTATACCAACGACAAGCAAAATCTCCAGTGCCAAGGTGCTGCCAAATACGCCGCTAGCATCGCTGGTCCCAGGACCATTGTCCACTCACAACGCACAGCCGAATCTACCGCGAAGCGGTTTAGTTCAACGCACAGCGCAGCCACGCCGGGCCAATGACGTCCAGCACGCCGCGAGACGGGCTCCCGGCGTTGGCTGATGCGATTCGTTAGCACGATCTTTCTATCTCTTGGGCCGCTTGAAATAAAACCGTCCCGCATCCTCCTGAAATAGTATCCACCCCTCATTCGTCATATCATTAAGGAATTTCTCCTGCACCTCTGTCGGGGCCGGGACTAGGTAGCCTGGCGCCGTGGCTACCTTGTACTCCCATCTGGTGAAATGCGGCGTGCTGGTGCAGCCTGCTAGAATTACGCTCGCAACTACAGCAACGAGCACTCGGTTAAGTTGTGTCTTCATAATGGATTCAACACCTGCAACCGACGTTCGTTTCAGGCTCGTTCACCATCAACGGTGCGAGCCAGCCGCCGAGGACAGTCCGAGTTCTGACGGAGATAAACGGCCGGCTCGCATCCGCTGCATGGTGTTGTTAGCCAATGGAACGCTCGTCGGCCCTCACTTCACAGGGTGAAGCGCCTGTAACGTGTTTTTGGCAGTGACGCTGACATCGGTATTGATGTCAGACGATGCTCTTGTCAGCGCTTCAATCACGGGCGGAGTGCCCATGTCGATTCGCCCAAGAGCTTCGACCGCGCACGTTCGCACACCGGAATCCTCATCCCGGGTACATGAGATCAAGCGCGGGATGGCGTTGCTGCCTCCTTTGCCCGCGGAGCCCAAAGCCTGGGCTGAGCGAAATCGGACCTCCCGACTGCCGCTTTCGAGTGCGGTGATGAGAAACGTAATCGTTCCTTGGACCTCGGAAGCATTTGGATGTTGGTATGTGATTCCACCGATCACGGACGCCGTTTTGGCTTTGAAGATCAGCGTGTCCGAGGTGATTGCCCGAAGGTTTTTGGTCTCGGTAGGCACACCCGGAAGGCGCATCGCAAAGTCTTTGACTAGTTCCCTGCTGACGAGGAGCTGCGACAGGAGCGGCAACATTTTTGGTCCGGCTGAAATCAAAACATGTTCGGCGGTGTTCGTGTCGCCGGGCCCACCGCCCAGCTCAACCTCGTTAACCCAGGCAGCGACAGGGCGGTTCCGGAGCAGCACTTCCTCTGAGCGAGCGGGGACTGGGCGGGTGAGGAGGCAGACAGCGCCAGCGCCAATGCGACAGAGGACGATGAATAACGCGTAGTGCTTCTTCATATGATGCGCGCTCGGCCCTCTGTGCATCCGCTCATCTTTGCCGCGCTTCGCTGAATGCTATCTTGAGCGTTAGGCGGATACATGTGGCCGTCTCCAACACAGGAAGTAGCGATTGTCGGCGCAGCTCTGAGCTTCGATGAAGGGACGCCAGTCGAAACCCTCCAACGAACCGAAACGATCCATGAGTATCTTGAAAACTGGGTGTGGATCGCCGATGCGAAGCCGCATGTCTCCGCGTTTGAGAATCCAGAAAACATCCTCAACGAAAGGGCCTTGGTCGGTCGTCTCAACCCCAATCTCATCAAACTCGTCAATCTTGAAGGAAACAGGTTTGCTGAACGGGCGCTTGAAGGTAAAGGTGTCGCCATTCAGCCAGTAGTTCGTGCGCAAATGGGGCGCGACCGTCCCCAGTGGCTTGAAGAACCACTCGCTGAATCTCGCGTCTAGCTGCTTCCATGTCATGATGCGAATCTGCCTAACGATGAGCGCAGCCACGCCGGGCCAAGGGCGATGAAATGCAACCGAGACGGGTTCCCGGCGTTGGCTGACGCGACTGGTTATCTCCCGCGCTTAGATCTCTCAGCGTGCTCAATGATCTCATCAATTGTCCGAACACCCCACTGGTTCGTATCGTGAATGGACTCCAAGTAAGTGATGGCCTCTGCGACCTTGCGATCCACATCTGCGGGGTCAGAGTCTGGACCGCGGTCTGCGTCGCGGCCATACTTCTTGCGGTAATCGCGAACCCGAAGCAGCAAATTGTAATGCCTGCGCTGAATCAGATCGGAATGCTGTAGGCTCATTCCGGCGAGCATGGCCGCTGAATAGTCCATTTCTCGGTCGAGAAGAATGGCCATTTTGGCTTCGTTCGTGTTCTTGATGGCAGTCAGCTCGGCCCAGCAATCAAAGCAACGGTCATTCGCCATCAGAACGGCCAACGGTCCGGCCACGTGGCGCTCTCCTTGACGAAAGCTGAACCAAGCGATAACAACCGCGATCGCCAGCAGCAGCACAACGGCAATTACTGCTTTGGCGAATGGGCTACTTAGGAGAGCCTTCATAAAGATAACGGTGCGCCTCACCTACCGCCGCCGGGGAGGAACGTGGAGCGCAAAAAAATAATCGCACCATGCCAGACGGCTGAGCGGAAGCCGTTGGCGGCGGTTAGGTGCAGGGGCATTGTTGGGCTTGTGAGTCCGGCATTAGTCATGGCGCTGAGCTTTCGGGAAAGAGAAGTCGGCTCGGTTCGTTTCCGTGAAGACCTTCGCACGCTGTTTCGCCTCGGCAATCTGCTCCGCCGTCAGCGCCTCTCGCTGCCGCAGCAGTTCGAAAGCCGTTTTAGCAGCATCCGGATCCTTCAACTCGGCGAGCGTGAACCATTTGTAGACCTCAATAAGATCCTTTTTGACGCCACTCCCCCCAAGATAGAAGGCTCCGTAACGAATTTGCCCATCTGGGTCACCTTGTTCAGCCGCTCTACGGAAACACTCCCTCGCCTGGGTAAGATCCTGCTTAGTTCCCATCCCGTTCATGTAGCAGTTGCCGAGTGCGACCTGCGCTTTTGCCAATCCATTTTGAGCCGCACGCCGGAAATAGACGACGGCCTCTCGAGCGTTGGTCGGCGCTCCCTTTCCATCACGGTAACATAAGCCCAAGTAGTATTGCCCAAAGCGATCGCCCCTCTTTGCGGCTTCAGCGAACCACCGCGCCGCCTCTAGGGGGTCTTTCTTCAGGCCTGTGCCGGTCGCGGATGCTGATCCGAGCATAACCTGCGCCGCTGGTTGGCCCGCTGCTGCCGCCTTGCGCGTCCAATTCAGGGCCTCGGTGACGTTCCCGGCGGTACCTAAACCAAACCAATAGCATCTGCCTACCTCGAACTCGGCATCATGATCTCCTTGGTTCGCAGCCTGAAGCCACCATGTCAGAGCTTGCTTCTGATCCTTGGATACACCATCTCCGCGAAAATAGGCGGTACCCAGGTTGTACTGAGCTCGCGGAAGTCCCTGCTCGGCCGCTTTTCGCCACCACGCCAGGGCCTCTACTCTATCTTCCCGGGTACCTTCGCCTGCCGCAAATCGGACGCCCAGCTCGAACTGAGCCTGCCGATCGCCCCTTTTGGCGGAGGCTTGGAGTTGGGCGAACGTTTTTCCTTTGGCGTCGCCGGGCGCCCGAGGCTTGCAGCCCGCCGACATGAGCAGCAGAAGGCTCAAACAGAGCGCCATGACCTGCTCGGTTGAACCTATCCTTGCAGCGTTCATCGTCATGTCAACCTGTCCAGGACAAAGGCTGCGGCCATGCTCGTCCCAACGAACGAGCTCACTGGCGGCGAGCCCGTGGGCCGAAAATGTCAACAGAACCGGACTCTCGCCGTCCAGTGAAGCTGGCTGGTTGGGTGTGGCATTTACCATCTTCTCTTCTTTGCTTGTGTGGAAAGGTACGCCGACACGCAGACTATAACAGTGCCCGTCGAGACCCAGGCGATCATCTCTTGGAAAGAGGAAATGAAACGCGCATCGCCCTCCGAAGCTGCGGGATCAGGAGTCATAGAATGCCCGAGCCAAAGCCAACGGAGGAAACCAAACGAGATGGCGAAAGCCCCGGCAGCAAAGAGCACTCTCGAAAACGATTTCATGCCGCGTATGCCCAACGATTTAGCTCACCGAAGGCGGCCCGCCACCAACGCCCGAATTGGGAAGCGGCAGCGCCGGGCCGCCATTCGGTGAAGCGTCAGGTTGGGCGATCGACTGCCTCTGGTAATACGGGCGGCAGCCATGCTGCGCCCAGTACTCCCACATGCTGTCGAGAAACTCCTGAGTGACCTCCTCCACGTGCTCGGTCCCGCCAGGGCCATACCAGACGCGCCCGCCCGGCAGCCTGTGCCGCAGGAATTCCAGGCTTGCAGCAATCTCGGGCCAGCAGCCGCGCTCGTAGCCCTTCCCGTAGTAGGGCGTGCTGAGCCGCGCCCGGAGGATTGACTCTTCACGAGGCAACTCGTCTGGTAACACTTCATATTCGGCTTTCGATTCGAGCAGGATGGAGCCTCCGCCATCGTAGTCCAAGACACGACCACTGCCCAGCACCTCCGATAAATCGGACGCCAACTGCTTGATGGCCTCATGGGGGACTGATCGGCCCAAAGTGGCGAATATTTCAGGATCGGTCGGCATAGTGCGACATCGCCCAACGTACGCGGTCAGGCAGGGCGGGCCGAGCGCGTCCAGCATGCAACAGAACGGGCATCTCGCCCTTGCCTGCACCGCGCTCGTTAGGCCAGGTGGTCATGGCTTCTCAAAATCTTGTAAAACTCGAACCAAATCAATCCGGCGATAACGGCGCTGCAACTCAAAAGAGTCAGGGGCATGTGCCGAGGAATGCCGGAATGAAGCTCCGACGACAATCCGGCAAACTGGAATGCAAAATAACCGCCTGCTAACATCACGAAGACGCCTCCTGAACCCAAGGCAACCAGTTTGGCTCTGCGCTGCAATCGCGGTGACAGCGCCGAAAAGCCGAATGCGGCAAGACCACCTGCGATGCCAATGGCCGCAATCAACAACAACCGATGCGGCTGCTGGGAAAAGTAATGAATCGTGTCATTGGCAGCGAACTCGCGGATGGTGTCCACAATGGCGAAAACCGCGAACGCCATCGCCAAAATGATGCCAATCAATCGTTTCATGCGCGCTGTGGCATGTGGCCTAACATTAAAGCAGTGTATCCGCCGTGCCCGAATGCACCGGCGTCCAAAATTTTCGGCAACCGTCCGAGGGCATGGCGGATACACTGCTGTTGAACTGAACCGCTGAGCCCGTGGCCTCAGCTTTACAGTGTAGAGTATACAAGGCACTTCTCCCGTAAGTACTTACACCAACGACAAGCAAAATCTCCAGTGCGAAAGTGCTGCCAAATACGCCGCTAGCATCGCTGGTCCCAGGACCTTTGTCCACTCAAAACGCACAGCCGAATCTACCGCGAAGCGGTTTAGTTCAACGCTTCGGGTCAACGACCCCGCGCCATAAAGTCCCGGACCGCAATTCCTTCGTCATCGCGGGGCTCGTTGCAGTCCGCTAGTTCGACATAGATTACCATTCCAGCCTATCAACTATGTCCTCCGGGCTGGCCTCACAGCCGCCAAGGGGCTCAACGCTTAGAACCTCATAGAGCCGATCTTCTGGCATCCTTTGCAGGTGAACCTGCGCAGCAAGAGCTATGGCTTTGCGGTCATCTAGCAAAGTGCAAATCGTATAACCGTGCGTCTTTCGATTAACAGTGCTCACTGTGATCTTAAATCGCTTCGGTGCGCTCATCTTCCTCGTGATTTCGAACGATCAGGTCACCGATGGCGGCCCGTTACCGACGCCCGAACTGCCAAACCGATCCGCCGGGCCGCCATTCGGTGAGGCGTTTGGTTGGGATTTTCGTGGCCTGCTTAGCGTCCCCTTCGTCTGAGCCTCACCCGTATGGTTCCAAAGTCGGCGCAGTATCGGCTCAGGAGACTCGCTGTAGCAAAGACGCGTGGAGGCGGCGACTGTGTCCCGAAATGCCTCGGCGATACGCTCCGAGCTCAAGCCGCCGCATTGGGGGTAAAAGCCAACTTCGTACTCGGAGTTGTTCTCGGCGGCGCGCAGCCTGATGCCAATCCAGAGAGTGTGGTCATCCCAAAGAGTAAGATTGATCAACGTGCCGTACCATGTGCTGGCCCAGACTGTCAGCCTTTCCAGGTGCTCTCCTTCGTGGTCGCATGTATCGACCTCAACGGTGAAGGACCTGAAAGGGTGACGCGCCGCAAAACGCCTACCGAGTTCGATGGACGCGTCCTGCAGCCACTCGGATCGGCACAGCGGGATTTCTCGATCGTCCGTCATTGTCGTGTTCAGGCCCAACGAATCACATCACTGGCGGCGGGCCGGTGATGTGAAATATGAAACTGCAGCGGAATCCCGCCCTCCAGTGCATGTGAATGTTAGTCCGAGGTCTCAATCGAAAAACCACCGAAAATAGCCCCCGGGATTGAAGGCAACCACCGCAACCGAAACCGCGACGGTGCTCACCAAGAGAACACAGACCGGCAAAATGTGAAAATCAGGATCACGCCTCCGCAGCACGTAAACCTGATACGCGGCCACCAAGGCAAGGATGGGAAAATCCAGAAACAGAAACTGCGTGAGCGTGAAATGCACCTGGTACGGTGAATACTTCGCCATCGGATACAGAGCCTTTCCCGATCCGTCGTGTGTCCGGAACACGAACCAAGCGAGGAGTGGTAGCCAGATACCGGGAAGCGCTGCTCCAATCCACGCACTTCTTCTTAGGGTCGCAGTGTTCATAAATTCTGAGACTAACAGTATGTTTGGCCTAAAGTGCTGAGTGGAAGGGTGAACTTGGTTCGGCTGAAATTCTCTGTGGAGGAAACTTGATGAGTCTGGCTGATTTTGTCAATGCCGAATGCCCATCGGGCGATGTCTAATAGGGGGAAAGAGATTCAAATATCGCGACGCTGACCCGAGACGAACGGGCATAGTCTTCAGCGTCTTGGCTCAGGGGGTCCCTTGCTCTGCAGGTAGCTGAACAAATCGCGGAGCTCCTGGGGCTTGAGGGGTTTGACTAAATCCTCCGGCATGAGGGAAACAGTCGATTCGCGCATTGAGACAATCTGGTTCTGCGGCAGGACAACTCGTTCGCCAGTGCTGGTGCCGAGCGTCAATGTTCCGCCGGATTGCTCGGCGATCACGCCCGAGAGAACGCGGCCGTCCCGGGTCTCGACTTCATAGGCGAGATATTCCTTGCGAATGGAAGCGCTCGGATCGACGATGCTGCCCAGCAGATACTCGCGGTCGGGGCGGTTGGCGTGGGTCAAGTCCGGCCCTACTTTTCCACCTTCGCCGAACAAAGCATGACAGACGGCGCAGATGCGGGAGAAAACCTCGTGGCCGCGCGCGGGCTCGCCGAGGCCGGCGTTGAGGTCGTTGTTGAGCCGCCGCATCTCCGCCAATTTTTGTTCGGCCGTCCCGCGGCTGACGGTGCCCCAGTGCCTGTGGACGAGGTCATTGAGCTCTTTGTCCTCGTGCAACGCCACAACACGCAACTGTTCGACGGAAAAATCCGCCGCTGGCACGCGGCCGGCGTCCACTTCACGGAGGAGCGCCTGCGCCCATGGCTTGCGGCTGAGCATGACCTGGCGGAGGCGAGCGCGAACGCGCTCGCTCAGCCCGGAATAGGATTTAGGTAGCATGGGCGCAAGTTCCCGTGCGTCAAAGGAGGGCAACGCGTCGAGCGCGGCGAGCTGAAGCGGCTCGGGCGGATTGCAAGCGATTTTGAGCAGGCGTTCCGCGTCCGCCGGGTCGGCCATCTCGCCCAGGAGCCGGACTAGATCCAGGCGGAGCTCGGTTTTGGCGGCAGCATCCTCGACGAGCGCGCGTGCCCGCGCGGTGCCAGCCGGGCGGCCCACACGGGTAGCAACGCGGATGAGCACAGAGTCGGTCGTGTCAGTCTGCCAGAGAGCATCGATCCGTGCGGACAGCGCGCTCGTGACCTGTTCGTAAGAAGCTTTCGCGTTGTTGCTCCGAATTTCTGCGACTTCGGTGTTGGCAAACAGACCGCCGCTGCCAAAAGTCACGGGGCCAGCGGGACGATCGTGAAAGCCTTGCTCGATGGCGGCCAGCAGACGATGGCGAAAGGCAGCACTAGATGCTTCCTCTCCCCCTCCTTCGTCAAGAGCACTACGGAGGGCAGGCCGGCCCTCTCCTCCTGGCTCGCCGCGCTGTGGCGTCGTCGCAGCGGGGGAGGAGCGGGGGTATAACAAAAGGCGCGCGCAAGCGTCGTATGCTGCCGGGGTGCCTTCGGCGATCCAGCGGCGCATCAGCCGCTCCAGAATCACCTCGCGGACGAGGCCGGATTTCCAGGTCGCCGGCGAAGTGACGAGCGCCTCAACCTCCGTCAGCGCGCTCACCGAATGGCGTTCGACCGACCACCAAAGCAGCAGGGGAATGCAGGGATCGCGGCCGTCAATGTCTCGGAGCAGCAAGGCCTCGATGATCGGCAGCGCTTGTTTCGCTGGCAGGCGTTGAGCAGAAGATGCCAGTTGGGCGCGGACTGAGACGTCGGGATCGTTCAGGGCGAGTTCGGCGAAACGCGCGGCGATTATCGGGGACACATTTTTTTCATCGCCCAGCAGCCGGACGCTCCATTTGCGGACGGCGGCGCTGCGATGGTTGAGCGTCTTTGTGGCAAAGCTTTCGTTGAAGCCACCGCTGACATAAAGGGCCCAAAGCCCTTCGAGGGCGAGGTGGCCATCCTTCGTTTCGAGGACCAGTGACCGCAACGGAAAGATGGCTTCGGGATCGCGGCGGTCGGCCAACAGACGCCGGGCCTTGCGCACCAGCCAATCGTTGGGCGAACCGAGCAGGGCGATAAGGTGCGGTGTCGGCAATTTCCGGAGGTCGGGGGCAGGGGCGGGCCTCGTGCCTTTCGCGGAAATTCGATAGACGCGGCCGTTACTGCGGTCCCAGTCCGCATCGGGATCGGGATGGGCGGTGCGCTGGTCGCACCAGTCGGCGACGTACACCGCGCCGTCGGGCGACATGGTGAGATCGGTCGAGGCAAACCATTTGTCGTTGGCTTCGAGCAAGTAACCGCCGTGCGAAGAGGTAAAGGTCGAACCCCAGCGATACATCTCGTGCCATTGGACGCCGTGGCCGAGCAGGTCGCCGCAGATGTAACGGCCCTGGAAGCGGGGCGGCAGGTTGGTGCCCTGGTAGATGATGCCGCCGTCGGTCACGTGGCCGCCGGTGAAGTTCGTGTGCGGGATATGATCGAAGTAACCAAACGCGTACGGGTTGTGCAGTGCTCCATGTTTGCCGAAGCTTTTCCAGTAATATGCGCCTTGCACGCCGTGGAGATGGCGATAGGGGCCGAGGTTCGTGCTGTAAATCAGCTCGCCTTCGGCGTCGAAATCCAGTCCCCAGGAGTTGCCGCCGCCCTCGCAGAAAAGCTCGAACTCGTGCGTGAGCGGATGGTAGCGCCAGATGCCTTGCTGAAATTCGATGCCGCGAATATGCGCCGTGACGGTGCTGCCCTGGCAACCATAGAGCCAGCCGTCCGGGCCCCATGTCAGCGAGTTGGCGACCGAATGCGCGTCCTCCATCCCGAAGCCATCGAGGCAAACGATCGGGTCGCTGTCGGGAACGTCGTCCTGATTGCGATCGGGGTAGAATAGCAGATACGGAACGTTGAGGACGAAGACTCCACCGTGCCCGAAGGCCAGGCCGGTCGCGAGGTTGAGGCCGCTGACGAAATCGTGGGCTTGGTCGGCGCGACCGTCTCCGTCGGTATCTTCGAGTATTGTAATGCGGTCGGCGCCTTTCGGTCCGCGCGGGGGCGGCTCTGGTACGCGTTCGTAGGTCGTGCGCGACCAACGATCCACGGCGGCGCGTTTCAGGCCGGATGGGTTCGGATATTGGATGTATTGCATGACCCAGAGCCGTCCGCGATCGTCGAACTCGATGCAGACCGGCTGCACGATCATCGGTTCGCTTGCGACAAGCTGGACCTGGAGGTCATCAGGCAGCGTCATGTGACCAGGCGCTTTGTCGGGAGGATAGCCCTGGGCGGCGGCGCGGAGGGGAGCGTACAAAAAGGCTATTAGCGGCAGCAATGGAACCAGCAGGTGAATCGAGCGTTTGGCGGGGAGTATGGAGCGCATTCCGCGGAGGTGATTAGCGGTCCCCACCCCGCTTGAGAGGATCCCAATAGCGGGAGTTCACCAGGCCCTTGGCGGCACCGGCGCCAGGATCGACTGGCGGGTTAATAGCCGAATCTTTGCGCGCCTCGGAATGCCCATCGGTAAATACAACCATACCCAGGGCGTGATGCCGGACCTCGTCAACGCCCTCGAAACCCTTGCTGGCGCTGGCGGCTTTGATCATGCAGGCATTGGGCCACCAACAACTGGAGCTCCAGTAACCATCCGCCTTCGGCATGGCGTCGCCAATCAGGAAGTTGTCTGTCGGAGATTTCACCAGGCCGCGCTTGAACCAGGGAGCAGTGTCGAATCTGATTCCCCCGACGGTGACGCTGCCGGACAGATAAGGCCAGAAACAGTTGAAATAGCTGTTGATGCCGTAACCGACTTTGTGGCAGTCGAAAGCCCAATCCCAGCGGACGCCGTTTTCGAGTTGCTGACCTTTAATCGCCGGACAGCGAAAGAGGTTCGACTGGTTGCGGGCGTAGCCGATGACCGCGTTGCCCCACCAATTGGTGAGCGCGGTGGTAGGATTGTCCGGCTCGTTCTGGTTGCGATGAGCCGGGAAGATGTCTCGGTTTTCATCGGTGTAAAACTGGATGAACAACCCGATCTGTTTCAGGTTGTTGAGGCAGGAGACCCGGTCTGCCTTGGCCTTGGCCATGCTCAGCGCCGGCAACAGCATGGCCGCCAGGATCGCAATAATGGCAACGACGACGAGCAGCTCGATCAATGTAAAGGCAGACCGCGGCTGCCCGCGAGTGCGTCGAGTCGTTTTGCGTTTCGGGCTATTCACGAAAAACACGGAGCAATGCTGACGTCATGGGTCGCAGGCCGGTCTGAACCATTATCCGGTCGTTTCTCCTTTAGTCAAAGCGAATGGGACCAATAGGGGCAAATGCGACAATGGGAAGGGAAGGAGGCGCGCTGAACTGCTTTTTCCGGAATTGTCGTTCTATGCGCATTGTTTGCAGTGTGATTTTGCCAGTCATGCGCATCTATTGGGGACCCGATTCGGGCATCGCCGAGCCCCATCCCTCGATACAGTGCGTCCGGCTTGCCGGCGCTTTCGACGGTACGGGGACGCGAAAGCGGGAGCAAGCTCCACGCACTCCAAACGCTTCGCGCGGTCCGGCTGCGGCCGATAGACGTCGATCATAGCGCGCCCTACCCGATTGGCTTCCATCGGGGAGCAGGGCAAAAGTCCCATTAACGGCGGAAGCTAGAGTCCAGTAGCGCCGCGCTTAATTCCGGCTCGAAGTGCGTTCCGCCAGCCAGATCATGTCCTGGTTATTGGGCGAGGGCACATCCAGTTTCAACGAATTGTCATAGCGCGCCGGAGGTTTGGTGCGAGGATCGACCCAGAATCGAATTTCCGCATGGCCGTCCGCGAATGAAATTCCACCCGCGCCACTGTGATAGCTAGCGGGAAAGTCAACAATATAGGCCTGCGAAGGATTTTCCACCATCATGTTGGCGAAGCCTCCCGCGTTGATTCCATCGGGATGCTCATCCAGCAGGACAAAACATTTGGCCGGGCCTGGATTGACGATCGCGCTGGTCTTGTAATAAACCCGGTAGCGTTTGGTGCGGACATTCGCCTGGAAGCCCGCCGGGTCCAGCCAGTCTCCAGGACCAAAGGCCTGGCTCATGCTCATACTGCGCACGCGTGGATAGGTGATTCCACCAATGGTGACTTTGCTCAGGTCGGCCGGGCATTTGTAAACACCCACCTCCTTAAGCACAGAGGCGAATTTCGACCGATTGGGATCTTTCAACGCGGCGGTATTGGTATTGTCGCGATTGCCGGGGTTGAAATCGAGCCAGCCATCCACCCAGGCGGTGGGCTCCACGGGCAACGTGTAACCTGAGGTCGGGACCTGCTCCCGGTTGTCCAGGGCATAAAGGTGCCAAGCCACTTGCAACTGTTTGAGATTGCTCATGCATTGAACGCCCTGGGCCCTGATCTTCGCGCGAGACAACGCAGGCAAAAGCATCGCCGCTAGAATTGCGATGATGGCGATGACGACCAGCAACTCGATCAGGGTGAAAGCTCTTGCACCGACTTTCTTCATGGTCGAGCTGAATGACTCTTACGGCGGGTGGGCTATTACTCGGCGCGCTTGAGCTCAAAATGCCGCAACTTTGGCTTCCGGGCGACATCCATCTGACCCTCGCTCTCCGCGATCTGTGCGTCAAGCCGGGCCAGTTCCATGCTGCGCTGCTTCTCCACGTCGGGAGATTGGGCCCAACCGGGAAATTCGAATAATTGGACACTCCGCCAACGGTTGAAGAACTGGTTGTTCTTCTTAAAGACCAACTCCAACACTTGCTGCGCTTGTTTAGTGATTGCACCCGCCTGGGTGGCCAGATTCAGTCCTTTGGCAAGCTGGTCCGCATCTGCCTTTGTCGCCGGTTCTCCATCGATTTTGATTTCGTAGCTCCCCGGTGGCAAGCCGCTTACTTGCACCTCGTAACGATTAAGATCCTCCAACACTGGCGCAAGTTTTTGGGCTGGTTCCCCTCGCGGGTCAATGGGCATCGGCAGCGCTTCGTCCAGCCGATCGAAACTGACGGTTCCATCCGCCACTTTTAGATTCTCGACAAGACACTGGGTCGCGGTTGCCTTTTTCGATTTGCAATCTACTTCAGCGCGTGAAACGAGAGGGGTCGCGCCCAGGCTCTTAAGAATCGCCCAGGCCATCAAGGTATGTCCCGCAGGACCTGGATGCACCGCATCGCCGCCGCCAATGAATGCCGTGGGATTGCTGGCCCGCTCCCGCAGCATAATGGCCATATACGGATCGAACTGGTCCACGAAAGTTGCTTCCTCTTTCGAACAAATATCTTTAAGGCCATCAGAGAACTTTCGCAATGATTGGTTCCGCGCGTCCTTATCGGGGTCGGCCCTCTTTTCCTCGATCGGCTGCGGAGTGAGAAACGCCAAACGGGCCCCCTGCCCTTTCAGTACCTTGGCAATTTCCGTCTGGCTCCGCACATAAGCGCGAAAGATGTCCTCCCGGAACGGCTGATAGGAATGGTCGTTCATGCCGAATTTAACGGTGACCACGGTTGGTTGAAGCGGCAGCACGTCTCGATTCAGGCCGCGTCCAACCGAATCCTCGACCATTCTCCGCTGCTCGGCTTCATCGGCTGCGAAGAGCGCCTTCTCGTCCGGATGAGCGCGCTGACGCAGCCACGAGGTGTCACCGCCCCAGCCGACGTTGCGAAATGACAACTTCCAGTTCGGATGCCGCGTCAACGCGTACGCCTCGATGTAGGTCGTGTACAGTCGTTGCTCGGTGATGCTGTCGCCGAGGAACACCACTCTGTCTCCGTCTTGAATCAAAAAATCTCCGGCCATGGCGGACATCGCCAGGCCGAGGGAAATGGTGAGCAGGAACACAAATCGAAGGCGCGCAGGTTTCATAAGTGCCCCACCTTACAACGGAATGGGAGCAGAGAGCAAATCGTCATCGCTCGCTCAGACGCATCTCGACACCGCCACCGCCGGGTCAGACTTTCCGAACGTGGCCTGTCACGCCGTAGCTGCTTTCGAGCGAAGGGGGAAGTTCCCGTTCAGAGGACGACAAAACGGAAAATGAAGGAATTCCGTTACGCAGTTCTTGTCGCTCTCGAGCCTGCGAGCTTCCGATTCAGAATCGGGATTGACCGCGCGGGCTTAATAAGTGTTAGACCGCGTGCGTGGACTAGCGAACGAGCAGGTCCAGTTGGCGCACATCCAGACCGATCTTGCGATAATAGTTCCGACATAGCTCAAGCAGTGTGAATCCATCCTCGTATGCGGCGAAGCCACCATCGGTCGCCTTGTCCAAATAGATCAGGCCGCCCTCGACGATGAAGAGGATCAGCGCCGGTTCTGGCGAGTCGTCGGTGATGACCAGCGTGTGAGCCTCGCCGGCCGGTTCGTAAATGAACGTCCCGGGCTTGGCGACCCAGTCATGCTCCACGTACCGCCAGTGACCACGCATCGTATATCCACGCACGGTGCCCACGTGGTAGTGGACGCCAAGCTTGGCACCCGGCAGAGCTTTCAGAACGACACTGAACCCTCCCGAGGTGACGTTAAAGCAACAGGGCTGGATCCAGACTCCTTCGGCGTACGGAACCCAGCGGCGATTGTCCTCGACGTTGATGTTGGCCACGAAATGTTCGCGGCTGCGTTGATTCGCATCGAGGCCGTCAGTGAGACTGTTGAAGGCTGTGATAGGCATGTGTGTCCTCCTTTTGTAAGTCAACTCGAAGCGGTCTAGCGCTGCCACGACGGGCCACTGGCACCCTACTGCAATCAAGATCATCTCCCGGCATAGGCTGCCGCGTCTTGTTATCAAGATCGCTCACGACAGCTTTCTGAGGGCCTCCGCAAGCGCGGTCGTGGCGGACTTGTCCAAGATGATTTCCGCGTCGCCGTTCTTCTCGGTTGACGCGACCACGGAGACCCGGTCTCCGCAATCGTAAACCAAATTGAAGCCCGCATCGTTGTCAACGCCGGCGCCTTCAACTTTGATTACACGCTCACGCTTGTTCATGACCGGCTTTCAGATACCACTCGGCCTGAGTGGCGCGGGGCCGAAGGCGCTGAAATGCAAGCAGGACTGGCCACACTGCGTCCACTCCAGGCCGTTTGTTCGACCAAGGCCTCATGGCAAATTGATAGCCCACCCGAAAAACCCGAGGCAGCGAAGAACTCCATAGAGTGAAACTAGCGCGACAAGTACCGCAATTACTCTCGGAAAGCCTCGTAGTGTGATTATCAGCGAAAGCCCGCAGTACGCTCCACAGAGACCGGCTACGAACACAACCGCTCCGCCGGCAAGAAAGACCCCAGACATCCAATCGTAATCGTAAAGTGGGACAAAATGCGACAGGAAGCTAGCGAGACCCATCGCTAAAATCACAACTGCAGCCCAAACTCCAACTTGGAGCTTTCGGGGATAAACTGCTGGGGCGTCGGCGGTGTTCATGTCGTCGAACGTCCAGAGCTCAGGCACGCGGGACCAAAACGCGTGAACCGCGAAGCGGAACTGAGAGCGCCATCCAGCGTTGCCTGCAGCGCTTTTTTGTTAGACGTTCGTCTTTTCACGTCTTGGCAAAGACAATAGCAAAAGTCCCATGACCGAGGTGCTCAATAAAGTAATGCGAAACCACAGCGGGCAATGCGACTCGTAAATCTCGGTGGAAGCAGTCACAGAACCGAAAGAATGCGTCTCTGACTTCAGCAGTGGCCCTTGCCAACACTCCTGACCATGATATTGCAAAACAACTGACGACTGACGCTCCAACAAGCGCAACTCCAATCCATCTGCGTGTAGAAGTCTTCATGCACTCTGACGACGCCGGACTATTTGATTGCATTTAGGATTTGCAAGCTAAGTTGATAGGATGCGAAAAACATTGCATCGGGAGGCGATTCCATTACTGACTTTGTAAGTATCTGCAAGAGAAGCTCGGAGGTCAATCTGGGACAACCGCTTCATCCTCGCTTGTCTCCCTTCCGAGAGGGTGTCTGGTAGTGCTCAACCCCAGATTCAGGGCGGCCTAGGGATGAGGAGTCCGCTGGATTGCCTTTGAGCACTAAATGAGGCTAGTCCGGTCGTTTTGGGCCGGCGCCTTTTTTGGCCGCGCCGGCTCTCGGCGGGCCCCACTTAGGTTCGACGAGTTCGGCGTTCCACTTTTCCCAGACCGCGCACATTTCTTTCAGTTTTTCGGGGTTCTCACCGGCGAGGTTGTGTGTCTCGCCAATGTCGTTCTTGAGGTTGTAGAGCTGGGCGCCGGCGGTCGTGGCTTTGCCGGCGAGTTCGCCGGGTTCGGTGCCGCCTCCCGGAGCTTTCACCAGCTTCCAGTCGCCCATGCGCAGGGCGATCTGCTGGCCAAAGCGCCAGTAGAGCGCATCATGAGGAACTCCCTGCTTGTCACCGGTGAGATGGGGCAGCAGGTTAACGCCGTCGAGATGCCATTCCGGTTTGGCGGTCACGTCGGCGGCGGCCAGGGCGGTCGGCAGAACGTCGAGCTGGATCACCGGGCGGTCGTCCACCTTCCCAGCCGGCAAGTGGCCTTTCCATTGAACGATCCACGGTACGCGGATACCGCCCTCCCAGGTCTGCGCCTTGAAGCCGCGCAACGGGCCGTTGCCGGACGTGGTCACTCGAGTGGGGCCGCCGTTGTCGCTGATGAAGAAGATCAAAGTATCCTCTTCGAGGTGATGTTCGCGGAGCTTTTGCAGCACGGCGCCGACCGCATCGTCCATGGCCGAGAGCATAGCGGCGAAGGTGCGGCGTTTCTGGTCCTCGATGTTCTGAAAACGTGACACGTATTTGGCGGTAGATTCGAGCGGGGCATGAACGGCATTGAAAGGAAGATAGCAGAGCCAGGGCTGGTCGCGGTGCTTTTCAATGAACTGGACTGCTTCGCGTCCGAAAGCTTCGGTGGTGTAATCAACGTTGTTCACGCGATTAGTGCCGCGGAGGATGGGATTGTGTTTGTCGGCCGCGGCGTCCAGATAATCATGCGCGCCGCCCAGGAACCCAAAGTATTCATCGAAGCCGCGCTTGAGCGGATGGAACTGCGGCAAATAGCCCAAATGCGATTTACCAAACCAGCCGGTGGCGTAGCCGATTTCCTTGAAATGATCGCCCATGGTTTTTTCTTTCAGCGAGAGGCCGAAAACTTCTGAAGCCGATTGGGCGGGGCCGGGATTGAATTCATGGCCATAGCGCTGCTGATAGCGACCGGTCATCAGGGCTGCGCGCGTGGGACTGCAGTACGGACCGCTGACGTAGCCGCTCGTGAACCGGATTCCTGCTTTGGCGAGAGAGTCAATGCTCGGCGTGGGGACTTGCGGGTTGCCCTGACAGCTCAGTTCACCGTAGCCGAGGTCATCGGCGACAATGATGAGGATGTTTGGCTTGCGTTCCGCGGCGTTCAGAGTGGGCACCGCGAGAACAAAAGTTGCGAAAAGGAAAGTGTGGATTGTCAGGTTGATTGAGAGCGGGAGTCGGTAGCGCATACGCTGCAACAGACGCATGAGAGAGCGTCGAGGTTTCCGAAATTGCGGCCCGCGCCTCGGCAACAGATCCACTTGATCGCGCTTCGGCAGGCCGCTAGCGTTGCGCTGGATGATCTCCGCGCTCGGATTCGCCCAGGCGTGATAAACGGGAGCATCGCGGCCGCGCTGATGAGAAAATACCTACATGTCGTTAATATTGGGATCCAGAACAATCTGACGTATCGGTTCAATTTTCTGGCCCGGACACTGTTCGGCCTGATTCCCTTGCTGGCCATACTCTTCGTCTGGCGGACGATCTATGAAGGCAAAGGCGCCGGCGCGACGGTCGGGGTGTATTCGCTGGCTGAAATGATTTCATATTATCTCGTCGTGACGGTCGTGGACGCACTGACCGCGGTCAATGAGGACGACTGGCAAATCGCCGCAGACATCAAGGACGGAAACGTCAGCCAGTTTCTGCTGAAGCCGATTGACTATCTGTACTATCGGCTCTGTCTGTTCTGTTCCGGCCGGCTGACGTATCTTGCAGTGGCGGCCTTGCCTCTGGTGCTGTTTATCCTCTATTTCCGCAAGTATTTCGTCCTGCCACCCGATTGGGCGACGCTGGGATATTTCCTTGTCTCGACGCTCCTGACCGCTCTGCTCCAATTCTTCAGTTCATACACGATGGCGATGCTGGCGTTTTGGGTGCTCGAGGTCTCGACATTTATTTTCATTCTGTTCGCATTTGAATACGTTGCCAGCGGGCATATGTTCCCCCTCGACATTCTGCCGCCCGGGCTCGAACGTGTCCTGGCCTTCACGCCGTTTCCTTACCAACTTTACTTCCCGGTTAGCATTTATATGGGAAAAACGGTTGGAATCGAACTGGGTCGCGGTCTATTGATCCAAGCGTGCTGGGTGGTGGCGGCGTATGGGCTCGCGCGGTTCGCCTGGAAGCGCGGGATCAAAAAGTACTCCGCGGTGGGCGGCTAAAAATCGCCATGTTCAAGCGTTACGCCAGCATCTACGCCGCGCTCTGGAAAAACTCCGTCGCGCGGGAAATGAGCTTCAAGAGCAACTTCTTGCTCTGGATCTTTGTCGAATTACTCTGGTTCGGACTGCAAATCAGCTTTATCGGCGTTTTGTATCTGCACACGGATCACATCGGCACGTGGTCAAAATGGCAGGTGGTAATGCTCATTGGCGCGAGCCATTTCATTCAACAGATCTTCCAGGCCTTTTTCATCATCAATTGCTCGAACCTTTCCGAACTGATCCGCACGGGCAAACTGGATTTTCTTTTGCTTCTGCCGGCCAACACGCGATTTCTCGTTTCACTCCGCCAGGTGGATCTGGGTGGATTTGTCAATGCGACGTTGGCGCTCGCGGTGATGGCGTACGCGGCACGCCAAATGCACTTCGTGCCCGGTCCCGCGCAGGTGGTGGGGTTTTTCGTGGTCTGCGCCGCGGGGATCCTAATCCACTACTCGCTCATGCTGCTGCTGGCCAGTATCAGTTTCTGGACGGTTCGAGCGCAGGGAATGGTCTGGGGCTATTACAATCTATTCCAGATCGCGCGCATGCCGGATGAGGCCTTTCGCGGCCTGTTCAAAGCGCTCTTTACCTTCGCCATTCCGATGCTGCTCGTGTCCAATGTGCCCGTTCGTCTCCTGGTTAACAAGGTGAGCTGGGGTTATCCTTCGTTGCTGCTCCTGGCGATGAGTGTGGTTTGCTTTTTCCTTTCTGAATGGGGCTGGCGCACCTCCATCCGTCGTTACACCAGCGCTAGTTCATGAAAACATCCGGTTTGTTGAACAGCATGTCGGGTGGCGCTACGCGGAAGGCTTCTAGGGCAACAGGTCTCCTCGCGATGATTGCGATGACGGCTCTCCTCAGCTCGCCTGCGGCGGAGATTTCTTTAGCGCCCAAGACCGGTCAACGCTACGCTCTCGTTCCCGGAGTCGTCATCGACTGCAGCCCTGCCTCGACACGCGCTTATATCGGATCGCCCAGCATCGCGGTTTTGCCCAACGGTGATTACGTCGCCTCCCATGACTTCTTCGGCCCGGGAAGTTCCAACAATCGCACGGCCGTATTCCGCTCCGGCGACCGCGGAAAGTTATGGAAAAAGGTAGCCGAAATCGAAGGGCAATGGTGGTCCACGCTGTTCGTGCATCGGGCGGCGCTCTATCTTCTGGGCACATCCAGGGAATACGGCGACGTCGTCATCCGCCGGTCCCGGGACGAGGGCGAGACCTGGACCACGCCGACGAATCAAGCCACCGGCCGGCTGCGCGACGACGGCCAGTATCATTGCGCACCAACGCCGCTCCTCGAACATCGAGGCCGCCTCTGGCGCGGCATCGAGCGGCGCGAGCCGCCGACAGGGTGGGGAGTCAATTTCCGCGCTGGGATGATGTCCGCGAGAGTGGATGCAGATTTGATCGATAGCGCCAGTTGGACGTTCAGCAATTTTCTCCCTGGCGACACGAATTGGCTTGGTGGTGGCTTTGGAGGATGGCTCGAAGGCAATGCGGTCGCGACTCGGGACGGGAGGCTTCTCGACATCTTGCGTGTGGACACTCCGGGTTGTCCAGAAAAGGCCGCGCTCGTCCAAATCAGTTCAGATGGCCGTGTGGCCGTGTTAGATACACCGCAGAGATTTATCGATTTTCCAGGCGGCGCGAAGAAATTTACTATCCGCTATGACGCGGCCAGCGAGCACTATTGGTCTCTGGCTACGGTGACCGAATCGCTTCCTCGAGGCAGTGCCGCCGTGAAACGACCAGCGGGGATTCGGAACACTCTGGCGCTAACCTGCTCCTCTGATCTGATTCGTTGGGAAGTGCGCAGGATTTTATTGCACCATCCGGACACGTTGAGCCATGGCTTCCAATATGTTGATTGGCTGTTCGATGGGGACGATCTCATTGCGGTTTGCCGCACGGCGTTTGATGACCAGGGGGGACAGCGCGCACAATTTCCACGACGCCAATTTCCTCACCTTCCACCGGTTTGCCAAATTCCGCTTCCGGAAGCCAGACGACTCCAAACGTTCAGAATCAAATCAGGACTGACGCGCCGTCTGTGCTTCCACCCAGAGCGGACTGCCCCTTTACCCGACTAGTTATCCTTGATCTTGGAAGTCGTGCGCTCCATCACCCACACAACATCGTAACTATTGCGCTGAGAACGGGTGCTGACATTTTGAGAGTAGGTCGTCGGTATCGCCACTGTTGCAGCGTCACGCCATTTATGGATTTCGGAATGGCCATCCGCAAAGGCGAATCCGCACGCCCCACCGTGATAATTGGCGGGAGTATCCTGCCAAACGGTATTCGGGTACGGACTGTCCATGGCTGTCGCGAATGCGGCATCGTTGATGCTGTCCGGATTTTCGTCAACCAAGACCCAGACGTTCACCGGCTGAGGCTTGGTTATGTCCGAAGTTTTCTTGAAGATCCTCCAGGGCGGAGAGCTCCAATGTTCGCTTGTATAAGTTCTGAACGCCTGGCTCATCGAGATGCTCCGCACCCGAGGGTCACCCTTCCGGCCGAGGCTTCGGCTCAAGTCGGCCGGGCATTTATACACACCTACGTTTTTGACGTATGGTCCTAATAGCCCGTCTCGCAGGTAAATAACATTCGTGTTGTCCGGATGACCATCGTAACCTAGGCCTCCTCGAACCCAATCGACATCGTTCGCAATGCCACCATTGGGTAAGCTGACTGCAACCTTTGACTGGTTGTCATCCGCGTACATCAGCCAGCCGAGCCCCAGTTGTTTCTCATTGCTCATGCACTGCACAGCTTGGGCCTTCAGCCTCGCCCTCGACAGGGCCGGCAGAAGCAGCGCCGCCAAAATTGCAATAATGGCGATAACCACCAGCAATTCGATCAATGTGAAAGCCGACCTGCACCAGTGGAACCCGCGCGCTGCAACCTGATCTTTTCTAATTTTCATGGGTAATTTATCGGAGCACGGATGACATATCATCCACGAATTATGAATACTCGTTTTGCCGTTATGTGTCAAGGGGTTGCGAAGCATTTGTTTTGTGGAGGTTTTCGTGGATTTTTGGCGCTTGACTCCCCAGGGCAAAAACCCTAAAGTCCGATAGAACGGTACATTGCTGGTTCGCCAGTGCGCCAAAGTCGGAAGACCCTAATCTGCCGACTTTTTTGTTCCCCTGTAGGGGTTTGCCGTCGAGAAGAATGAACGCGGATTTTTTAGCGGTTTTGGAATTCTGGGAACGAGAAAAGGGCATCAATCGTGATGTCCTGGTGGCGGCCGTACACGAGGCGTTGCTCTCGGCGGCCAAGAAGGCCGTCGGTCCCGCCCGCGAATTGCGTGTGGTCATCGATCAAAAGAGCGGTGACATCAAGGCCTTTGCCAAGTTAATCGTCTCCGACAGGGTCATTTCGAAGCATGACCAAATCTCGGTGTTCGACGGACGCCGAATCAAGGCCGACGCTCAGGTGGGGGAGGAGCTGGAGGTGGAGGTCACACCAGTCGGCTTCGGACGCATTGCTGCCCAATACGCGAAACAGGCACTCATGCAGCATCTTCGCCGGGCGGAAAAGCAGCTAATTTTCACTGAGTTCAAAGATCGGGTAGGCGATATCATCAGTGGAACTGTCCGGCGTTTCGAACGCTCGGACGTAATTGTGGACCTGGTGAAGTACGAAGCCCTGCTCCCCAACCGCGAGCGCGTGCCCACCGAGGAGTACCAGGTGGGCGAGCGCATTCGTTGCTATGTCAAGGCCGTCGAGCAAGGTCCGCATGGCCCCGAGATAATATTGTCCCGCGCTGATCCGCGTTTCGTCATTAAACTTTTCCAGCTCGAAGTGTCCGAAATTAACGACGGCACGATTGAAATCAAAGGAATCGCCCGTGAACCGGGTTTCCGGACAAAGCTGGCCGTATGGACGCGCGACGAAAAGGTGGATCCCGTTGGGGCCTGTGTCGGGTTGCGAGGACAACGGGTCAAAAACATTGTGCGGGAACTGAATAATGAGAAAGTGGACATTATCCGCTGGGATCCGAATATCAGGACGTTTATAACCAATGCCCTGGCGCCGGCCAAACTGAAAGCGTTTGAAATCGATGAGCCCAATAAACGGTCCAAAATCATCGTTAGTGAGGACCAGCTTTCATTGGCGATCGGCAAGCGCGGCCAGAACGCCCGGCTGACGTCAAAGCTGACCGGTTGGCAGGTGGACATTGAACCGGAAATCGTCGTGACCAAGGGATTCGAAGAGAAAGTCGCCGAAGCTGTCGAGTCGCTGGCTGCCATCGAAGGCATCTCCCGAGAACAGGCCGACGTGCTCGTGCATCATGGCTTAACGCGTCTTGAGGACTTGCTGCAGGCCGACGTGAGCGACCTGGCGGGAATCCCGCAGCTCGGGGATCAGGCGGCGGCGATACTGGAGGCAGCGCGAGCTGAGGTGTCCCGGCGGACTCTCAAAGTCGGTGAAGCTCCTGTTTCTGGTTAATTGGATTGAGTTCATGCGAGTGACGAAAGAAAGAGCCGCATGTTAGGATCGAGTCTATGAAGGCTTGCGGCCAAAGCAGACCCGATGCGCTAGAGAAATATGCCCGTTCGTATTTACGACATTTCAAAGAAGCTCGGCTTGGAGAACAAGGAAGTTCTCTCCAAGGCGAAGCAACTTGGCCTGGTCGCCGCGCGGGTCGCCTCCAGTTCGTTGGATAAAATCACTGCGGAGTATCTCGAACAACAACTCATTCTCGACCATCCGCACCTGGCAGCACCGTCGCCAGCACCAACCGCCCCTCCCTTAGCAGCTCCTGAGGCTGTCCTTGTCGTTAGCAGCCCACCGCCACCACCCGCAACGCTTCCAACCACGGCGACCGTAACGGTGACAGGGTTGGTTGAACCGAAATCGCCGCCGGAGGAAATTGCCACCCAGGAACTGCATGGGCCGGCCCCAGTGCTCACCCAGGCACCTCCTCAGGAGGCCGTAATCCAGTCTCCTCCGCCACCACCGCCACCCCCGATTGGACCAAAAGTCGGCGATAAAGTCGGATTTATTCACCTTCCACCCAAGCCGGGCCCGAAACCTCCCGAAAGAATTGCTCCGGTCAAAATTCCTGCGCGTCCCCTGGAACCGAGGAAAACCGATTTCACGAAGCGTGGGGACATTCGGGGCGTTCGCGGCGCTCCTTCGGCGCCAGCCGGCCCTTCCGTGCCCGCGACCAGGCTCCCGGCACAAAAAGGCTCTGCCGTTCAGAAGCAGGCGGAACCTGCCGCGGCTCAGCCAAAGATCGTACTCCCTCCCGATGCGAGAATCATTTCGATCAAACCGCCAATCGCCGTCCGGGAATTGGCCGAGCAACTCAAACAAAAACCGTTCAAAATCATCGCCGATTTGATGGAGACCGGCGTTTTCGCGAACGTGAACCAGGCAATTGACGAATCGGTTGCCCAAAGGATCTGCGCCAAATATGGCTGCCGCTTCGAGTTGGAAAAGCGCGAGCGGGGCAGCGGTCTTGTCCACGCCCCGGTCCGAAAACTCGAGCTGGATGTCGAGGATAAACCCGAGCACCTGGTGCTGCGCCCGCCCGTCGTCACCATCATGGGTCATGTTGACCATGGCAAGACGACGTTGCTGGACGTGATACGGAAATCGAATGTCGCGGCCGGCGAAGCAGGCGGTATTACGCAACACATTGGCGCTTATACCATTTCCTTTCCTCATCCCGAACGGAAGGGCCAACTGGCCCAGATTACATTCCTGGACACCCCGGGACATGCGGCTTTCAGCTCAATGCGCGCCCGCGGCGCCAATGTAACCGACCTGGTGGTTCTGGTCGTCGCCGCCAACGATGGCGTCATGCCCCAAACGCTCGAGGCACTGAGCCACGCGCGCGCGGCCAAAGTGCCGATTTTGGTGGCGGTGAACAAAATGGACCACCCAAACGCTAATTCGCTGAAGGTCCGTCAGCAGTTGCAGGACAAAGGCCTGGTGCCGGACGACTGGGGCGGCGACACGATCTTCGTGGATGTTTCCGCCCTGACCAAGCAGGGCGTGGACAAACTCATCGAGATGATTTTGCTCCAGGCGGATCTGCTCGAGCTTAAAGCCAACCCGAATCGCCGCGCGAAAGGCAACGTGATCGAGTCGGGTCTGGAACCCGGCGGTCCAACCGCCACGGTGCTGGTGCGCAAAGGCACGCTGCGGGTCGGCGAAGTCATTATTTGCGGCCAGTACTATGGGCGCGTCCGGGCGCTGATTAATGAGGAAGGCAAGCGGCTGAAGGAGGCGGGACCGTCGGTCGCGGTGAAGGTGCTTGGCCTGAACGGCGTGCCGGAGGCCGGGCTGGAATTCAGTGTGGTGGAAGATGAGAAGGCCGCGCGCGAGCTGGCCCAACAACGCGGCCAGGAGGCCAAAGCGCTCGGCCAGGAGGCCAACCGCAGCAAAGTCACGCTCGAGAATCTCTTCGCCCAGCTTGCTTCCAGCAATACCAAGGTGCTCAAGGTCGTGGTCAAGGCCGACACCCAGGGATCGGTCGAAGCGATCGTGGAGGCGCTCAAAAAAATCGAATCGGAAAAAGTCCTGCTCGAGATCATTCACAGCGCTGTCGGCACGATCACCGAGTCGGATGTCGCTTTGGCCTCCGCGTCCGATGCCGTTATTCTCGGCTTTCACACGCGCGTGGATAGCGGCGTGGCCGACAACGCCAAGCATGAGGGCGTGCAGATCAAACTCTATGCGATCATTTATGAGTTAATCGATGAGGTCAAAGAGGGGATGGCAGGCTTGCTCGACCCGCTCCTCAAGGACACCGTCGTTGGGTCGGCTGAAGTCCGCAAGATTTTCGCATTGTCTAAAGGCGCGCCTGTGGCCGGTTGCATGGTCAGCAGCGGCCGCATTGTCAAAGGAAAAGTGCGCGTGCGCCGGCGCAAGGAGATTATTTATGAAGGTATCACTCAATCGCTTCGCCGATTCCAGGATGAAGTCAATGAAGTGCGCGCCGGCATGGAATGCGGCATTCGGATTGAAGGCTTCAGCGATTATCAAGTCGGGGATGCGATCGAATGTTACACCATGGAAAAGGTGGCGCAAAAACTGTGACACCCCAGGTCGCCAGGTTCTATGGTGGCAGAGTGGCAGGGTTGGCACGTTGATTTGATAACGAGATTTCGGCCGGGTCACCCTGCGCCCATAAACCAGACAACACCGTGATTGAGCTATGCCTTCCCTCCGAATGCAACGCGTCGGTGAGCTCTTGAAGCGGGCGATCGGTGAAGTCATTCGCCGCGAGTTTCCCGTGGGTGAGGCCGGATTGATCTCGGTCAACGACGTAGACGTCGCCGGGGACTTACATTCCGCGCTCGTGTTCGTCAGCATTCTGGGCACTGCCGAGCAACAGAAGCGCGGCTTTGAACTTCTCGTCCGCCATCGCAAACGGATCCAGGGTCTGGTGGCACGGTCGGTGGTTCTGAAATACACGCCCACGATTCGATTTTTTATGGATGATTCGGTGGTGCGCGGCAATCGCGTGCTCGAGATTATCGCCGACCTGGAAAGATCCGCCGAGGGCGCTCCCGAAGGAAGTCCTTAGCGCGCGGGTGAAACCACATCCAAAAATCATCGACCGCATCCTGGATGCGCTCCGGGAGAGCCGCACGGTCTGTGTGGCCGGTCATATTCGTCCGGACGGCGACTGCGTTGGCTCCCAGTTGGGTTTCGCGCTCGCCCTGCGCCAGGAAGGCAAGAAAGTGGTCTGCTGGAACGAGGATCCCATGCCGCAAAAATACGATTTCCTCGATCCCGACGGGATTTTTCAAAAGCCGAAACCGGGCCTAAAGTTCGACTGCGTCATCGCTCTCGATTGCGCAAGCTTCGACCGTCTGGGCGAAGTAGGGAGGCGGATCGGCCGGCGCAAGCTCCTCATAAACATCGACCATCATGAGAGCAACACCCGCTATGGCGATATTAACTGGGTCTCGCCGCGGGAGCCGTCCGCGGGCGAACTCATCTTCCGCCTGCTGCGGGCCGCCCGCTGGCCTATCACCAGACCGATCGCAGACTGCCTCTTTACGGCCGTCTCGACCGATACGGGCTCCTTCCAATACCCCAGCACTCGTCCGGCGACGTACCATGTGGCCGGCGAACTGGTCCGGCGTGGCGCGGACCTGGCGAAAATCTGCGATGAGGTTTATCAATCCTACCCGCTCTCCCGGGCGCGCCTGCTCAAACACATCTACAGTCACTTCCACCTTACGCACGAGGACCGGATCGCTTATTTCTGGCTGAAGCAAGCCGACTACGCCCGCACGGGCGCCCGGAGCAGTGATTCGGAGGGTCTCATCGATCATATCCGCGCGATTGCTCCCGTGGTGGTTGCCTGTGTGTTCGAGGAAATGGAACCTGAATTGACGCGGATCAGCCTGCGCTCGAAAAGCGAACGGGTGAACGTCAACGAAATCGCCGCTGAATTTGGCGGTGGCGGCCATCCCGCTGCGGCCGGCGCGCGCGTTCCGGGACGGCCGCTGTCGGTGCAACGAAAAGTCATCGCCGCGATCAAGAGGGCAATCAACTCTAGCCGCTCCTAAGGAAGGCGAGTGAGTGGGTAGGTGGGTGAGGGCGTGGGTCAGGCTAACGGGCAGTTTCTAGGTTGTAGGAGCCGACGTAAGGAGGCTCTGATCCCCGCCGAAAGTCGCTGAGATTTGAGCCTCCTTACGTCGGCTCCTACAATGAAGCGGCATTTTCCAGAGCACTCTGAAGCAGCAGGCTTTGGATCTGCTCATAGGTTTGCACTACATGGTTTGCGGCTCCCAATTCCTCCGCTGGATATGTGTTGGTGATGGCGATGACGCGCATGCCCGCGGCCAAACCGGCGGCCACACCCGGTTTCGAGTCTTCGATGACCCAACAGTCCGCAGGCGTGACTGCAAGTAACTCCCCTGCGCGCAAAAAGATATCCGGCGCCGGCTTGCCACGGGGAGCATCGGCGCTGCTCACGACTGCCTGGAAAAAGCGCTGCAGGCCGGTCAGGCAAACGACTTCCTCGACCACCGCCCGCTCTGATCCTGAAGCGACGGCCAACCTGTAACTTCCGGCCAGATTCTCAACCAGCTCCGGCAAGCCTTCGAAGACTGGCTTCTCGCGGCGAAGGAGATCGAGCACGCGTTCTCGTTTCATCGCCAACAGCTCCTCGATGGTTTGTTTCGGTTTGTAGCGGGCCAGAAAATCCAACCAGATTTCCCGATCGGCCCGGCCAATGTAATCGCTGAAACGTAAGCCGTGACCATCGCCAAAACCGATTTCCCTCAGGACATCCAGAAAGGCGCGTTCGTGGCGCGGTTCGCTATCCACGATCACGCCGTCCATGTCGAAGATGACCGCCTTCATCCTCAGACAGTCGTCTCTGCGAGCTTGAGCAATCTATGAAACTGATTCTCGGCGAGCGGCGAGACCGACAGCCGCGAGTTCCTGACCAGAGCAATATGATTCAAGACTTTGTCCTCCTTTATGGCTCTGAGACTGACAGGCCGCGTCAACGCCTTCACCGGGGACAAATCGACGCACGACCAGTCTCCTTCCCTCGCGGTGGGGTCCGCATAGGCGCTTTTGGTTACTCGCGCGATGCCCACGGCCTGCTTTTCTTCACCGGAATGGTAGTATAGCACCAGGTCATTGCGTTTCATCGCGCACAAATTGTTCCGGGCTTGATAATTCCGCACCCCGGTCCAAGCCGTAGCGCCGTCCTTGACGAAAGTCGTCCAGGAGTATGACTCGGGTTCCTGTTTTACTATCCAGTAATTCACGCGTTGAATACTGATTTGTGACTGCGGATTAGTCACGCCCGTTCTAATTGGAGCGCTTCTTGACACCGCGTCGATCGGAAGTGTTGGACGAGGAGGGCGCCCGTCCCCGGGCGCAGAAATGCACGCACGCGGGCTGGCGTTGGAACTCTCAAACACGCTTGCACGGTCAGGGCTTGCTGCGTCCGGTGACGGACGCGCTCCCGTACTGTCAACATGCGCGCCTGGAGCTGGCGCGATCGGATTCAACTATTCACCTTTTGGCATTCAAGATAGCTTGTGGCGATGGACTTGTCGGAAAATATCACGTCAGTTCAAAGGCGGATTATGGCTGCGTGTGACCGGGCCGGTCGCAAACCCAATGAAGTCACGCTGGTGGCCGTGACGAAAAGCCAGCCGCCGGAGATAGTGAGCGAAGCAGCCCGGCTGGGGTTGAGACTTTTCGGCGAAAACAAGATCCAGGAGGCCAAGGCCAAGATTCCTCTCTGCTCGGGCCGATTGAGGTGGCATTTCATCGGGCATCTGCAAACCAACAAGGCGCGCGATGCAGTCGAGTTATTTGAAATGGTTCAAAGCGTCGATAGCCTTCACCTGGCGGAAGAGCTCAACAAACGCGCCGAGCAAGCCGCCAGACACCTGCCCATCCTGCTCGAGGTCAACATCGTCGGCGAAGCCAGCAAATTCGGCTATCGCCCGGAAAAACTCCAGGGCGAGCTCGATCAGCTTAATGCCCTGCCGCGGCTGGAAATCCACGGACTTATGACCGTGCCGCCCTGGACGACGGATCCGGAAAATGTCCGGCCAATATTTCGCCAGATGCGTGAGCTCAAAGAGGATTGTGAGCAAAAGTTAGGCGCTCCCCTGCCCCATTTGAGCATGGGCATGACGAGTGATTTCGAAGTCGCTATCGAAGAAGGGGCGACGATGGTGCGGATAGGAACGGCGCTGTTTGGGGAGAGGAGGAAAGCGAGAGTCGGTGGGTGAGTGGCTGAGAAAGCCGCTCGCTCACGCCGTCTTTCTGTAGCTGGCCACTACCCAATCGCTCAGCGCCTTGTCGGGCAGCTCCACGGCGTCCTCATCGATCACAAACTCCTGCTGTCCCGAGTTCTGCGCAATCAACTTCAGGCCGAACTGAAAATCTTTGAACCGTTTTGCGCAAAGCTCGCGCACTGATTGTCCTTTCTCGAGTGCTTCTTGCACAAGCCGGCCAGCAGCCGCTTCGGTAAATCGGATTTTCAATCCATGGTTTTCTGCAAAACGCCGCGCGAACTCATCCACCAATTGCCGAGCTACGATTCGCTCCTCCTGCTTCGGATCGGCCAGAATCTTCTTCAGTTCGGCCTCCGGATTGTCCACGAGCTCGGCCGTCACGACGAACCGTTTCACCTCGGTCGAGGGCAGCTCGAATTTAATGTCACGGAATACGCATTCGCAAACCGTCATCAGGCCGCGCGCTCCGGTTTGTTCCTCCCCCGCGCGTTCAGCGATGCGCCGCAGCCCGCCATCAGAAAACAATACCTCGATGCCGTAGGCGGCAAAATCCAGCTCATACTGCCGGATGATGCTCCCCTCAGAGTTCTTCAGGATCAGGAACAAATCATCCACATTGAGCGAATGACAGACGACTCGAATCGGCAACCGCCCGATAAACTCCGGTTCGAAACCGAACTCGATGAAATCCTTTGTTTGCCCATGAGCCAGGACCTCCTCCGCGGTGTCCAGCGGCCGATCTTTGGCCGCGAACCCAATGGTGGCCTCGCGCAACCGTTGCCGAATGATTTTCTCCAGGCCACCGAATGCGCCGCTCACAATAAACAAAATGTGCTTCGTATTGATCGTGCTCGGCGCTTTCCGGCCGCGCTGCGTGAACTCCATCATCGCCTGAATTTGCCCGGCGATGTCGTTGGGCGAGCGTGCCGGCACTTCGGTCTCCTCCATAAGCTTCAACAGATTGGTTTGCACGCCTCGGCCGCTGACATCCCGCCCGCTCAGGTTGCTGGCGGCCGCAATTTTGTCGATTTCATCAATGTAAATGATTCCATACTGCGCACGGGCGACATCGCCGTCAGCCAGCCGCACCAAATCACGCACCATATCTTCGACATCGCCACCGACATAACCCGTCTCCGAGAACTTCGTCGCGTCAGCCTTGACGAACGGTACGCCGATCAAGTCTGCGGCTTTTCGGATCAGGAAAGTTTTGCCGACACCCGTCGGCCCGATCAGGACGATGTTCTGCTTGGCATAATTGGACGATTCTTTGCCTTCAAGCGCGAGCCGCACGTGATGATAATGGTCGCACAACGCCACGCTGAGCACCTTCTTCGCTTCGTCCTGTTTGATAACGAAGCGGTCGAGGTGCGCTTTTACTTCGCGAGGCTTGTAATTGAACTCGAACTGCCCGGTCTCGGCCTTGCCTTCCGCCGATTCAGGTGCGCCCGCGCTTGCAGGTTCCGCGGCCGGCGCCTGGATGTTCTGGAAATGTTGGCGTACGAACTCCGACAGTTGCCGCTGAAACTCCTCAGGCGACTGCGGTCCGCTTAAAATGGGTTTGCTCATATTGTCTGGTCTATCTCTCTTGCCACTATATCTCACATTTGCCATAACACCAATGCAGTGAGCAATAACCCTGAGCCAATCGACCGCCGGCGGTTCGAGCTCGCACTGCGACGGTTCGACGAAGAAAATGCCCGCGACCCGCATTCGGCGGAAATCGGCGGCACCAAACGTCCCCGCGAGTTGGTTTACGCCGAATGGCTGACGGATTGGGTGTTGCGACTGTGTCCCAACGCATCCGAGGAACTTCGACTGGCCGCGCGCTGCCAACA
>CAYUPI010000028.1:0-43394 GCA_964446585.1 uncultured Verrucomicrobiota bacterium | reverse complement strand
TGCGACTGTGTCCCAACGCATCCGAGGAACTTCGACTGGCCGCGCGCTGCCAACATCTCTGCCGGTGGAGTGTCCCGCGCAATTCCTACCCGATGACCCGCGCCGGCTACTTGCAGTGGCGCGAGGGACTCAAAAAATTTCACGCCCAAAAATCAGGCGAACTTCTCCGTGAGGTTGGCTACCCGGAGAAGACCGTGGTACGAGTGCAGAGTTTGAATTTGAAAAAGAATTTTCCCCAAGATCCGGAAACGCGCGTGCTGGAAGACGCTCTGTGCCTGGTGTTCCTCGAACACCAGTTTGTCGAGCTCGCCCGCAAGACCAGCGACGAAAAAATGATAAACGCACTGCAAAAAGCCTGGAAAAAAATGACCCCCGCTGCGCGAAATTTCGCGCTGGAGCTTTCATATCCCCCAAAAGAAAAATCTCTTCTCGACCACGCCCTCGCCGCAACCAGCTAGCATTCCATTCACCTCGGAGTTCTGCGCGAACCTCACGCTAAATGCGTGACCTTGGCGCACACAAAATGCTCAACGGCTCCGGAACGCCGTAAATAGCAGCCGGCATCTGCCCTGCTTTGCCCTTCTGCTATTTCGAGCGGGATCGTCTCCGCGCGCCGGAGTGTGCAGGCAAAGGCACAGGTGTGCGCCCAAAGGCGCACTTCTAGCGTGGTGATTTGTCACGTAAAACCAAACTTGTGAAGCTCCGAATCTCCGTGCACTCAAGCCATTCTGTCTTCATTTCCACGCTCCTCTATATGAAAACCCCACTCTCCACCCTTCTCTGTTTTGCGCGCATAACCGCCCCGCTCACGATGACACTCATCGCTCGATCAGCGACTTTCACCAACGATGCCATTATTGGCATCAACGACACCAACTATGAGGGCCTCGACATCGTCGTGAGCAATGCCACGCTCACGGTGGACGGTAGTCACGCGTTCGCCAGCGTTCACCTTCTCAACGGCGCGGGGCTGACGCACTCGTTCACCACAAACGGCCTGCTTGAAAATCGGCTCAGCATCACGCGCGAGCTCCATACTTTGAGCGCCACTAACCCTGCCGCGCTCAATTATGACAACGCGCTGACGAACACCATCGCGGTCACCGACTCGTCGGGCGGCGTATTTCAGCCGGGAACCGACTACAGCCTGGCAGTTTCCAATGCCACGACCCTCATCACCCTGTTGCCAGGTTCGACCATTGCGGAAGGCGCGACTGTGGCTGTCAATTACGACGCATTGCTCGCACCAGTGGCTGCGGGCCTTCGTCTCTCGATCAGCAACAACCTTGAAATCGAGGTCGGCGCCGCGATTGATCTCAACGCAAAAGGGTTCGGAGCCGGCCACGGGCCCGGGGCCGGCGGAAGTTTCGCGACGAATTATCCGTATCCCTTCACGGCGGGCGGGGGTGGTGGGCACGGCGGGTTCGGCGGGCCAGCGTCAATCTCGCCAGGTAAAGGATATGTCTATGGCTCGTTAACGGGCCTTGCTGATTTGGGGAGCGGTGGAGGAACGGGCGCCGGTCCGGGCGGATCCGGTGGCGGGGCTGCCGATCTCACGGTCGGCGGAATCTTCCGCGTGGACGGTCGCGTGCTGGCGAATGGCGCTCCCGGCGTGAATTTTCATTCCGGTGGCGGCTCGGGAGGCGGTGTTCGACTCTCGGCGCAAACATTTTCCGGCAGCGGCTTAATCTCGGCCGATGGCGGCGCTGGCGAATCGCCCGACGGCGGTGGTGGCGGCGGCGGGCGTGTCGCCATTTTTTATGGCACGAACTTGTTCAGCGGATCGCTGTCGGCGCGCGGCGGAGCCAGCAAGGTTTCAGGTGGAGCCGGAACGATCTATCTCGCGTTGATTGGCGGCACCAATGGGCAGGTCGTCATCGATAATAACGGCGCGCCGGGCGCCAACACGCCTCTCGTGATCTCAAACAATATTGCCCTTACGATCACCGGAGGCAGCGTCGTACAGCCTCTGCTGGCGGGCGGGATAATTACCGGTCTGGCGATCGGTTCGAACAGCTGGATCGTACCTCCTACGGCCCAGGCTCTGGTGCTGAATGTAGCTGGCGACGCGGTTGTCCAGGCGGGAGGTGGATTCAACGGCGACGGCGGCGGCTACGCTGGCGGCCAAGGACCTGGCGCGGGCCACGGTGTTTCCTCCCCAATCGGACTCACCGGTGGCGGCGGAAGTTATGGTGGTTATGGCGGTCCCAGCTCCTTCGGTGCCGGCGCGGGAACGTATTATGGCTCGGCGTCGGAGCCGATGAACCTCGGCAGCGGCGGGGGGATAGGCGCGGGCAATGCACCGTACAATTTAGGCGGTGCGGGCGGCGGTGCTCTCCAGCTCAGTGTGAGCGGGACTTTGACTTTGGACGGTCGCATCACTGCCAATGGCCTGCTCGGCACTGGTCAGGGCAGTGGCGGCGGCTCGGGCGGCAGTGTCTGGCTGACCGTCGGAAATCTTCAGGGCACAGGAGCTATCATGGCAAATGCTGGGCCGGGTGAAATGCCCGTCGGAGGCGGAGGTGGAGGCGGCCGCATCGCGATTTACTACACCGGCACAAACAATTTCAGCGGAACTGTCGCCGCCCGCGGTGCTGTCGGCGCGAATAACGGAAGCGCCGGCACGATTTACTCGAAAGCAAGCACAAACCCGTACGCGCAAATGGTCATCGACAACGCCGGACTCGTCGCCACGAACACAATACTTGCGCTGCAAGCCCAGTATGACCTGACCATCGGTGGCAAGTCGGTTGTCACCTATCCTGGTGGAGCGCTCGGGCCGCTCGGAAGCCTGGTGATCCACTCGAATAGTTGGCTGGCATTATCGAACATATCCAAGACCGACATTTCTATGACGATCTCGAGCAACGCTACGATCCAAGGCGGAGGCGGGATTACGCTCGCTGGCGCGGGCTATCCCGCCGGCCAAGGACAGGGCGCGGGACGGCCATTAACGGGCAGCGGCGGGGGCTACGGTGGCTACGGTGGGAATAGCACGACAAACGCCGGAGGCGGCAACGTTTATGGTTCAATGTCTGAACCCGAATCCGCTGGCAGCGGCGGCGGAACCCTCATCAACTCGACGCTCGGCGGCGCAGGCGGCGGCGGGCTGCACCTGATCGTCTCTGGCACACTGGACCTGAATGGAATCATTAATGCCGATGGTGCGCCGGCTCTGTCTCAGGGTTGCGGCGGCGGCTCCGGCGGGGCTCTTTGGCTGAACGCGGGCCGAATCTCGGGCGCAGGCTCGATCTCCGCCAACGGCGGTTCCGGTGGACTGCCGACAGGCGGCGGTGGCGGCGGCGGCCGGATTGCCTTGTTCTACACTTCGAATCTGTACACAGGAACGATCTCCGCGCATGGTGGCGCAGGTGCAAATTTCGGCGGCGCGGGAACAATTCTTCTGTCACCGTCCAGGGGCATCGGGGCCGCCCAACTAATCGTCGATAACGCGGGCACTCGCGGAACCAACACGTTGATCAACCAGTCCCCGGTCGCTGTTAGCTTCGCCAACCTGTCGATCACGGGCGGCGCCACCGCTTATTCCACCTTGCTGGGCTCGCTCGGCAATCTCGCGATTGCCTCAAACAGCGCGTTGATTTATTCGAACCGTTCCGCGCTGGTCACCGCAACCTACGTTACTATCCAAGCTGGAGGCGCCCTTACGGTGGATGGAATGGGCTATGGGTCAAATTCGGGACCAGGAGCGGGCAGGCAATTTTATTCGCAGACGAATGGTTATTCCGGGGGCGGGGGCGGTTATGGAGGTTATGGCGGAAACGGTTTTTCCGGTGCTGCGGGTGGCAACTCCTACGGCTCGGTGGCCCAGCCGATGGATGCGGGGAGTGGCGGCGGCGCACCGGAAAATCTTGGTGGCGGTGCCGGTGGTGGCGCCTTACATCTGAGTGTGACAGGCACACTCGCTGTGGATGGCAGCCTTACAGCGAACGGCCGCGCAGCCTCTGGCCCCGCAGGTGGTGGTTCAGGGGGCAGCTTTTGGCTGACAGTTGGGGCCCTGTCTGGCGCAGGTGTGATCGCGGCCAACGGCGGCGCGGGAAGCTCGTTTTCGGGTGGTGGAGGCGGGGGCGGGCGCATTTCGATTTCGTATCTCACAAACCATTTCACCGGCGCTCTCTCGGCGCGGGGTGGTGCGGGCGTCAACTACGGCGGCGCTGGGACGATTTACCTGCTCGCTCGCAACGGCGGTGTTCCGCAGGTCCTGGTGGACAATGGAGGCCAACGCGGAACTAACACAACAGTCAATGGTTCCCAATTCGATCTTACCGTGACGGGCTGCGCCGTGGTCAACGCGGTTAGCAGCGAAGCAGTGCAGTTGTTCGTTCGTAACTTAGCAGTCAATTCGAATTCGTGGATCGTGAGTGTTACAAATCAAACCTTGCAAATAAACGCCAGCGGTAAGGCGACTCTCCAGGCGGGAGGAGGGCTCTCTGTAGATGGCCGTGGAAATCCAGCAGGTCGCGGCCTCGGCTACGGCGGCGCGACAAATACGCCAATTTACGGCCCCACTGGCGGCGGCGGCGGCTACGGCGGTTACGGCGGCTCAAGCATCGCCCATGCCATCGGCGGCAATAGCTATGGCTCGATTCTTAAGCCGAGCGACCAGGGCAGCGGCGGCGGCTCCAACACCATCCCTGTCGGTGGCGCGGGCGGCGGCGCCATCAAGTTTGTCGTCACCGGCCCATTGACCCTGGATGGGACTCTCTCCGCCAATGGCGGCAATGCTCCCTACGAAGGCGGCGGCGGCGGTTCCGGCGGCAGCATTTGGCTTACGGCTGGCTCCCTCTCCGGCGCCGGTCTGCTGGCCGCCAACGGCGGCTCGGGCGATTATCTGCAGGGTGGCGGCGGCGCTGGAGGGCGCATCGCAGTCTATTCAGGCACCACACACTTCACCGGCAACATGGAGGCCCATGGCGGCACTGGAGCGGTCGCAGGCGGAGCGGGCACGATTTATGTAAAAGCGACCACTGAGCAAGCTGGACATGTGATTGTGGACAATGGCGGCATCGCCGGCACCAACACTCCTCTGAACGCGGCGGAGGCATTTGCGCTTACAGTCTCAGGCCGCGCGGTGGTTCACCCCTCCGGCTCTCGACTGCTGCTGAGCGGCTTAGTGGTGGACTCAGGCGGAACCCTCACGCACCTGGGCAGTCAAACCAACCTCGATGTCACCGTGCTTGGTAATGCAGTGATCCAAACGAACGGAAGCATCCTCGTGGATGCAAAGGGCTACAACGGCTCCGACGGAGGTCCTGGAGTCGGTTTCGTTACGAACTTCTCGGGCAGCGGTGGGGGTTACGGCGGGGCCGGTGGTGCCAGTGGCACAAGCGCTCCCGGCGGGGCCACCTATGGCTCGGCGACGCAACCAGTCGATCGTGGCAGCCGCGGTGGAATGAGTCCTGTCTATCCTGATTTCTGCCAGGGCGGCGGAGCGCTGCTGCTCCGTGTTAGCAGCAATCTAACCGTCAACGGCTGGATTTCGGCTAACGGGAACGATGCGCTCTTTGAAGGGGCGGGCGGCGGCGCCGGCGGCAGCATTTGGCTCACCGCTCGCCAATTGGATGGCTTTGGCCTCATCACAGCAAATGGCGGTCAGGGTGAAGACAGCGGAGGCGGTGGAGGTGGTGGTGGCCGCATCGCTATCAATTCGCGCTCCAACTACTTTGTCGGCCAAGTTTACGCATTCGGCGGTCTTGGAGCCAATCCGGGAGGGCCTGGCACAGTGCTGATTACTAACATTCCGGCGCCGCAGATCACGGCTCAGACCCCGTCCGGAATTGTGTATTCGCAAATCGATCATGTGAACCTGGCCTTCGCTTCTCCGATGAACTTTTCGACTGCTGCGGCTTCCGATTTTGATCTCGATACCCCCAATGGGCTCGAGCCAACGAGCAGTTTTGTGGTCACTCCGAGCAACTTCACCAGTCTGCGTTTGAGCTTCCCCGCCCAGAATTCGGTAGGCTATTACGAACTCCAGGCTGGACCCGAAATCGAAGACATTTACGGCCAGCCGATGTCCGCCGCGTACATCGGTGATTTCGTCATCCTGCCACCATCAATCTCCGGCCGCGTCACTGATGCCAACGGTCACCCTGTTCCCTATGTCACAATCCGTCCTGATGGCGGCCTGCTGCCCGAAGTGACCGATGCCCAAGGTGGTTACAGCCTGGAGGTTCCGCCCGGCTGGACGGGAACCGTTATTCCCGTGAAGGGCAACTCCCTCTTCGTCCCCGAGTTCAGGGCATACAGCAACATGTCGGCTAACTTGACGAACCAGAACTTTTATCTCGTCAGCTCCTCGGCCTTGAAGCTCACCGCTCAGGTGCAAAACTCGCAGCTAAACCTGGCCTGGTACGGCCTGAATGGCGTAAGCTACCAGGTTCTCTGTTCCAGTAATCTTGTGGACTGGTCGCCCTATGGCGGAACTCTTCTTGGAACGAACGGCCCGATGGGCCTCGTCATCCCTCCGGGCGGCGCGCCGCGACAGTTCTTCCGCTTCCGGACGACATACTGAATCTGCAACTACGGATTTTGGGAAGTCTGCGGTGCAACATTCAGCGCCAGTTGGTTTCCAGGCGACCCGACAGCGGAGCTCCTCAACGGCCCGGCCGGCTCGGTCACACTGCGAATCCGGATCTCTCGCAAAGCCGCCGTTGTTTGCCATGACGCAATGCCAAACGGTTTGGAAAGTTCGATGTCACCCGGGCGCAGCGAGATCTGTTTGTCGCTGATGTCCACGTTCACCAGCTTCTCCTGATCAATCCAGCCCTCGATGCGCCGTTCCGTGATTCGTAGCCGGATTCGGTACCATCGGCCCTGCTCGAAGTTCATAAACTTGGTCGTCTCATTTTCAGAAGCGTCCATGCGATCGAGGCTTGAGATGCCCAGGAGTGATCCGCCCCACCCTCCTACGATCAGACTGCAATGGGAATCGCGTACTGGCACAGTCAAGCCGCAGAAAAAGTCCGAGCCACTCACCCGCATTGCGTCCAGGGCGACTTCATAATTGATCTTGGGAACCTCGTTGGCGCAATTGATGCCGGTGAAGGGATCACCCATGTTGAGCACGATCATGCCGGATTCACACTGCACTTCCCCGCGGCCCGCGAACTCGGTCAGCCGCCAGCCGGTCAAAGTTCGGCCATCGAACATGGACCGCCATCCTTCGCCCTCGAACGGCTGGGTCGGTTTGACGGAGGCTTGCCGGAGCAGCTCCAGAGTTGTCGGCCTTGTCGCGCCGGTTGGCGCTGCCGCTTCTGGAGGCTTGACGTGAGCTGAGAGCTGAAGCTTCTCGGGAGTGCTGCAGCTTGCGAGTATGATGACGAGAAACAGTGACACCGGAAGACCAATGGTAATGGGGCAGTCGGTGGATATCCGAGTGTCCTCTTCCCCCTCACCCCGGCCCTCTCCCTTTGGGAGAGGGAAAGGGTTTTCGGCTTTCGACGATGGTCCAACCACTGGGTACCTCCACGCGCGCGCGATAATTCCACCTCTCCCAGAGGGAGAGGGCCGCCCGTCCTCCGTAGCAATACTGCGGAGGGTGGAGGGTGAGGGGAACCGGGCGTTGGAAAATCCGGAGTAACGGCATACAGGACCTCGTGAGACTTGCCCAAAGAAGAAAGCGGAGTTGCTCATATCATATCTAGACTCTTACCATTCAGCCTGATGCACGGCGAGAATTCATTTTGCGGATGACACTGCCTGATTACCTCCGCGCGGCGCCAGACGGCGTGTTCCTCTCCCTAAAGCTCCAGCCGCGCGCGTCCAGCAACGAAATTGGAGAACCGCTGGGCCGCGAGTTGCGCGTGAAAGTTACAGCCCCGCCGGTTGAGGCCGCTGCCAACGACGCCCTGGTTCAATTGCTGGCGGACCGACTGGATTGTCCGCGCGGCAGGGTTGAGTTGGTGCGCGGCCACACCTCGCGACACAAAGTCGTCAAGGTGCACGGCCTGACGCCCGCGGACGTAGTCGCCAAATTGACGGCGGCTTCTGACAGATAATGTCTTGGGCTCCTTCTCTTGAACTCGCTCGTTCAATGGATGGAAAGCTCCGGCGCGTGGGCCCCGTGGATGTTTTTGGGACTGTTCATTGCCGCGTCTTTCCTCACGATCTGGCGGCTGGAAGCCCTGACCGAAAGAGGCGCAGAAGGCACCGTGCTCGGGACGCTGGTCATGCCTTACTGCTCCGGCATGGGCAATCTCATCTTCGCTTTTCTGCTCGGAATTAAAGGCGGCCCTGGAACCGAGGTGCTGACGAATTCGCTGGTCAATAACGTGACGAACATGACGCTGCTGCTGGGACTTCCTGCCGTGTTCTGGGGCATGAATATCCTGCCGAATCAGAAGGCAAAAAACTCAAAGAGATCAAAAGGCGCCGGCAAAGAACTCCGGCTTAACAGGCTTTCGCTTCTGTTGACGCTTACGGCGGTGCTGTTCTTTACGGGAGCAGTTTGGGCGCTGGGCCGGGACGGCAAGATCGATTTTGACGATGGCCTGGTGCTGATCGGATTGTTCTTTTTTTGGCAATGCTTTCACATTTTCGAAGTGCTCAAGACGAATGTCCGCCAAAACAAATCTTTCAGTTGGATGTTGCCGATGGATTTGCTGCTGCTGGCGGTAGGCGGTTATGCGATCTATGTGAGCACGGATTGGCTGGTAGGCTGGGTCTCCGGCCAGCACAGCGGCTTCGTCAGCGCCAAAAACCTGGGCTGGCTGAGCGGTTGGTTGATGGTCCTGCCGAACGGCTTGCTTGCGTTTTACTACGGCTGGCGTGGAAATCCCGAAGTTGTCTATGCCTCACAGGTCGGCGACGGTCACATCAGTATTCCACTTTGCATCGGCGTTTTTGCGCTCTACCGCCCCATCCAGGTGCCGCCATTCTTTCGCGCGGGAATGATAATTCTGCTTGGAGCGGCGGTTCTGCATTTCTTTTTCGTAGCGTTGCTCGGCCGTCTGCCGCGCTGGGTGGGTTGGGTTTTGGTCGCTGTTTACGCCGTCTTTCTTTATCGAGGTTTGGGGAAGTGATGCGGCGCAATTGCGAAATCCGAAGGCCGAAATCCGAAGAAAATCCGAAAACTGAAGACCGAAAGTTAGGTACGTTGCCAATTACCAGCGACTACTCAAATTGCCGGTCGTGAATTCGGACCTCGGAATTCGGGCTTCTTTCGGCCTTCGGATTTCGGATTTCGGATTTCGGATTTGGATTTCACTGAGAGGAGGCAAATTGCGGTGTTGCTGCGCTCGCATGTTCGCTGAGCGATTACCGTTGCACCACTAGCGGGTCCGCCCGCACCTTGTCGCTTAGCTCGACGAATGGCACCTGCGCCACCAGCCACCGCGGGTCCTTGGTGATACCGTCCATCGACTCCGCCGTATTGTTGCAAATTAGGTAAACGCCCTTGGCAAGCACAAGAAAGGACTCGAAACCTGTGCCTACGCCGTAGCGAGCGAACTCAAAATCTCCAATCTCGTAATCCGAGTTCGTCAGACCGGCGCGCAATGAACCGGCGTCGGTCAGGAAGTTTTTTTTGAACCCTTCTTTTCGTGGGCCGACATAGTCCAGCACGTGCCCCGGGTGCTCGGAAAGAGACACTATCGCCCACTCATCGAACACAGGTTTGCCATACCGCGCCTGCATCTGCTCCGCGCAATTCTTAATCAGTGTCTTTGCCTGGTCGAGCGTCATAAATTTCGGGCCGTTTGCTGCGGACAAGAAAGCAATTCCGGAGCCAGCAAACAAGGCAATTTGCGGTGCCTTAGTCCCGCGCGCGGCAGGGCTCGATGCCCAGCACGGGCGCACAGCGATCGAACTGCGCGAAGCGTTTGGAGTGCGCGGAGCTTGCTCCCGCTTTGGCGCTTACCCACGACCGCCGAAAGCGCCGGCCCGTCCTCCGTAGCAAGCCTGCGTATGGTGGACAAGCCGGTCGCACTCTCCCGCGGGGCGGGACTTCGCGAGGCAACTGGCCGCTCCACCATAGTTGCCCCTAACTTGCTTTAGCGGGTGCGGTTATTGCGCCTTGTTCTTGCGCGGAGGATGTTGGAAATTTGCCGCCGTCCCGCTAAGCGGGCACCAAATGCAATGCGGCTCGTTCTTCCCGTTCACAATGAACGCACTCGCTCCAGTGCAACCGAAGTTCTCCATCGGATATGCTTTGGCTTGTTTCTGGCTCAATGGTTCATCGTCTGGTTGAGGTTGTTGGTTCCACAAAAGCTGTTCGGACCGGCATACTGGCCAGAGGCAACGCTTCTTGCGCTCGGCACCTTGGTGGCTCTGCTTTCGCTCGCGCGCGAGCTCCCCATTCAAAATGTGCTGCTTGTGGCTGGAATCATTCCCGTCGTCGTCAGCCTTGCGCACAAGCTCGCCGCGGTGGCAGGCATTCCTTTGGCGCCGAAACTCCCTTCCAGCCACTTCTGGATTCTGCCCATGATTTGGCTTGTCACGCTGCTCGTCTCGCGTGACGTCGCACGGCTGATACTCGCTCAGTGGCGCAGGGCTCCAATCCATGGCCTGCGGCTAATCGGGCTTACTGCACTCATCGTGGCATTGGGCGAGTTCGGCCTCGAACACTTCTGGTCCGCGCAAGCTGATCTGAATGGTCTCGGGTCCCCACCGATATCGGCATTCAACGCCGTTTGGTGGGCCGCCCTGGCTGTCGTGGCCCAAGTGCTGGCCACGCCGGCGCTTATTGATAAGAAACCTCTTTTGCGACCATTGAATTTCTCGCCTTTGGCTCTCTGGTTGATGCTCAATTGCCTCTTCCTGACCAGTGCCTGGCGAGCTAACGCCTCCCTGACGGTAGCCGCGATTTCGATTGGGAATCTTGTGCTGATCGTTCTGCTGAGACGATCCAATCGCCAACGAACAAATTACTGACAATTCCGGCGCGAAGTGTCATTAAGTGGCTCAAAGTCTATTTGCGTTTGCATGAAAATTCTTGCCGCAATTCCTGCCGCGCTATTGTTCACAACTCTTCTTCACGGCGAAGAGAAGACTGCTTCATCGGGTGGACTCCGAGTGGGAACCGCCAGCGCCGAATTCGAGGCCGATGACTCAATGACCATCGCCGGCGGGATCAGTCCGGGCAAAGCGATTGGCCAGGAGGGCAAACTTCGCGCTGTGTCCGTTGTTCTCGAAAAAAATTCATCCTCGAAGCTGGCCATCGTGGCCTGTGACATCCTGATGATCACTCGCGAACGACTCGACCCGGTGGCGGCCGAGATTGAAAAGACGACCGGCATTCCGGTCGCCAATATTCTTATCAACTGTACGCATACGCATCACGCGCCCAGCACCATGTTTGTACATGGGTACGGACTGGACGAGACCTTCACCAAACGCGTGCAGCGTGGCATCGTCAAAGCCGTCCAGGACGCGAACGCCAACCTTTCCAAAGAGGAATGCCGATTCTTCTTTCGTCTCGGATCGGAACCAACCGTCGGCCAGAACAGCCGCATGCTGCTGGCGGATGGCATGATTTATTGGATAGGGCCTCGCGATGACTTTGTTCGGCCCACGGGGCCATTCGATCCGGAGCTGCCTGTGTTGGCGTTTCGTGAGCCTTCAGACAAGGTCCAAGCGCTCCTGTTCAATCATTCCACGCACAGCATCGGCACGCGCCAGGCTGCACGGCGTTCGCCTTCCTTCTATGGATTGGCAGCCCAGGAACTGGAAGCGGAGCTTGGCGCGACGGTTTGCTTCCTGGAGGGTGCGTCCGGCTCGACTCATAATCTCAATCTGACTTGTGACGAGATGACCAAACGAATCAAAGTCGCTGTTCAGGACGCGCTCGCGCAATCCAAACCGCGACCCGTCGAAAAGTTGGCGGCGATCAAACGCCCGTTCGCTTTCAAGGTCCGCAATTTTGACGAAGCGGCTGAGGAGGAATCCGTCACGCGCTATTGCCGGAAATACGCACCTGCCCATGCCGACCAGATCATTCCGGTCTTTCGCAACATGCGCAAGGAGCTCGCGCCCAAACGCGGGCAGGCCCGCGAAACATGGCTCCAGGTCATGCGAATTGGCGACGTGGCAATTGTTGGCGTGCCGGCGGAGTTTTTCACTCAGCTCGGACTGGACATTAAGAACCGGTCTCCGTTCCGCTATACTTACATCGCGGAATTGGCGAACGATTGGATCGGTTACATTCCAAACCAGGAGGGCCACATGCTGGGCGGATACCAGTGCTGGACCGGCTTCCACAGTTACGCAGAACCCGGCACTGGCGAGCGCATCGTGGATGAATCCATCAACATGCTGAAAGAATTGGCAAAGTAGGTGTCGGTGGTCGGTGGGCTTTGACGCAGGTCGCACCTTACAGCTTACGCTCCTGAGCGAATTGAAAATTAACGATAATGCACGGACAAAGCGATTGGCGCTCGTCCTCGCCACGCTCGCCGCATTTCATGCTTCAGCCCAGCAGCCCGCAAGCCCCCTCACGCCGCAACAGGCCCTCGGCTCGTTTCATTTCGCTGATCCGGACATGATGGCTGACCTCGTCGCGTCGGAACCGGACGTCGTCAGCCCGGTGGCCATCGCTTGGGACGCTGACGGAAGGCTGTTCGTCGCCGAGATGCTCGATTATCCCAACGCGACCAATGGCGGTAGAATTAAGATGCTGGAAGATCGCGATGGCGATGGCCGATACGAGCGAGCCACCGTTTTTGCCGAAAACCTCCCATTCCCAAACGGGGTTCTGCCCTGGAATGGCGGCGTGCTGGTCACGGCCGCGCCTGACATTCTGTTTCTGAGAGACAACGATGGGGACGGACGAGCCGATGAACGGCGAGTTGTGCTGACGGGCTTCGGCGAAGGAAACCAGCAATTGCGGGTCAACGGTCTATTCTGGGGATTGGACAACTGGATCTACGGCGCCAATGGCCGCAGCGACGGTGAGGTCCGCAGGCCGGACGCAACCCGAACGGTCTCGCTTCGCGGCCACGATTTCCGCTTTCGGCCTGGCACTGGCGAGTTCGAGACCATCGCCGGGCGGAGCCAGTTCGGCAACACGCGCGACGACTGGGGCAATCGTTTTCTTTCCTGGAACACGATTCCCATCCGCCATGAGGTTTTGCCGGAGCGCTATTTGAGTCGGAATACCGGTCCGTTCGCAGTCGATTCCTTACAGGATTTGCTTCCGCCCAGTGACGATGGCCGCGTCTTTCCCCTGGCGCCGGCGCCGCTGGTTTTCAACACCGAGTCTTCAAGCCACTTTAACGCGCTCGCCGGCCTGACGATCTTCCGCGGTGACCTCCTGGCCGAAAAATATCTTGGGAACGCGTTCGTCGGCGAATCGCTGCTGAACCTGGTGCATCGCCGGATCCTGGCCCCCGATGGCGTTACTTTCACGGCGCGGCGGGGAGAAATTGGAACTGAGTTTCTCGCCTCGACCGATCCCTGGTTTCATCCGGTGAACTTCGCCACGGGACCTGACGGCGCGCTCTATGTAGTCGATTTTTACCGCCGCTTCGTTGAGCATCCGGGATTTGTGCCGGGGAACTTGCGGGAGCAGATCCCGTGGCGCATGGGCGCAGAGCATGGGCGCGTCTGGCGCATTCGCTCGCGGAATTCGTCCTGGCCGCCTCGTCCGGCGGCGCCGCATCTGAGCGGTCTGGCCGGTGCCGAACTCGTCAATCAATTGTCCAACCCGAACGGCTGGTGGCGCGACACGGCTCAGCGCCTCCTGGTTGAGCGGCAGGACGCAAGAGCTATTCCGGCGCTCAGAGCCGTGCTTCGAAACCGCAATCGCAGCGAGCCCATGTTCCGTTTATGCGCGCTCTGGACGCTGGACGGGCTGGGCGGTTTGGACGACAGCTTGCTCTTGCTCCTTTTGGGCGATCGAGAGGCTGCGGTCAGGGAGCATGCGGTTCGACTGACGGAACGGAGGCTGAATGGTTCTGCAAAAGTGTCGAGGAAACTGCACGGGCTGAAGGATGATCCAAATGTCCGGGTCCGTTTCCAAACCGCCTTGAGCCTGGGAGAATGGGCCAGTGACGCCCGGCTGGGCGCCCTGGCCGAATTTGTCCAGCGCGACCTCGCGAATGATTGGATTTCATCTGCGGTCCTGACGAGCGTTGGGAACAGGCCTGGGATGTTCCTGAAGCGCCTGGTGCAAGCCGATGCCCACTGGCTGCGGGACTGTTCCTCACAGCAGGCGCGTCTGTTGGAGCGGCTCGGGTGCATGGCTGGGGCAGAGCACGAAGAAACAGAATTGGCGACTTGCCTCGACCTGGTGGCCCAAGCTCCGTTTGGCAGCTATGGGCAGCTTGCTTTCCTGGCAGGTTTGGCCGACGGCCTGGGCCGGTCGTCGCCTTCCTTCGCGCAATTGATCCGCGCAACGAGTGCTGCAAATGAGGCGAAGGGGCAATCCCTGGCGCGCGTGTCAGAAACGGTGGCGGCGGTTGCGTCGTCATCTGCGGAACCGGAGCCGCGGCGTCTGCTGGCCATTCGCATCCTGGCTCACCTCGAGCCGGAGTTCGCCGGCGAGGTGCTGTTGGACCTGGCCCAACCGCAACAGCCGGAGAAAATTCAACTGGCTGCGGCGGATGCGCTGGTCGGTTTTGGAGACCGCAAGCTGGCGGGAGAATTATTCGCCGGATGGAAAAGTTACAGCCTGGGAACGAGGCATCGCTTGGCGGCTGCAGCTCCAAGAACGGTGGCGGCCGTGTCTGCATTGGTCCAAGCGCTGGAGGCAGGCATCGTCACTCCTGATGAAATTGATCCTTCGACACAGGCAGCTCTAAGAAACTCCCCGGACCCGGAACTGGCGCGCAGGATTAAGAAATTCATCACAGCGGCCACTTCGGGCGGCCGTGAGGAGGTCGTCCGCACCTTCCAACCGTGCTTGAAACTGGCCGGGGATGGACAGCGTGGCGCTGCTACATTCGTTAAACTCTGCCTGCAATGCCATGCGATCGAAGGAAAAGGAAATCGTGTCGGGCCGGAGTTGGCGGGGGTAGCGACTCGTCCCAGGGAAGCCTTGCTCGTGGATATCCTCGATCCGAGCCGTCAGGTCACGCCCGATTTTGTCAGCTACACCGTCACCACAAAGCAAGGTGAGACCCTGACCGGCTTGATCGCCGCAGAGAGCGGCAACAGCGTCACTCTGCGACGGGCCGGTCAACCGGACGAAACGATCCCTCGAACTCAAATCGCGGGGCTGCGCGCCGAGGGCAAATCGCTCATGCCGGATGGACTTGAACAAGGCCTGACGCAGCAGGACCTGGCCGATCTGCTTGAATTTCTGCAAAAGCCCCACAGCAATCTCCTGCCTGAGGTGAAGTGAATCTCCGCGAGCGAAAGCTTGCAAGGGGCAGCACCGTTTGGGTCGGCGACCGATGGCTTGACCGCTTTCGAGGCAGCACGGTATTTTTGGCCCATGGTACACTCACCTGAATTTCTTAAGCTGGTCAACGATGCCCGCCCGCATGTGAAGGAAATCAGCATTGACGAGGCGCGGGAACGGCTCGTCAAAAATCCGCAGGCAGTGTTGTTGGACGTGCGGGAGGACAACGAATGGGAAAAAGGGCACGCGACCCAGGCATTGCATCTGGGCAAAGGCATCCTCGAACGGGATTTGGAATCAAAATTTCCTGACCCGAGCCGAGAGATTATCATGTACTGCGGAGGCGGCTATCGGTCCGTGCTGACCGCGGAGGCGGCGCAAAAGATGGGCTACCGCAATGTGTACTCACTCAAAGGCGGTTATCGGGGATTGCTGCAGGCAAACTGGCCGATGACATGCGACAAATGACGAATGACGAATGACGAAAGACTGACGACGCTCGAAAAAAGATCCGCACGAGCAGTACGGGTTTAGTCATTCGGCATTCTTTCGACATTCTTCATTCGTCATTGTTGGTTTTCGCCGCGCGCACTTTTTCCGACACGCCTTCCGCTTGAGTGCTTCCGGAGCGTCGCGGTGAACAGGCGCGTTTGAGGGCATTCAGCAAGGCCACCAGCTTTTCCTTCGGGCACTCGCTCATGAAACAAATTTGAAGCCAGTTGCGGCGGCGCAGGTACTCACTGTTGTAGCTGAGCAGATACCCGGCTTCGCAGATCAGGTCGCCAACTCTGACCGAGTCAAGAGAGTCAGGCAGCGTGAAAGAAACGACCGCTGGCGACATTTTTGTCCCAGAACCGATCAACTCGAAACCCAGATCGAGCAAGCGCGGGCGCAGCCAGGCCGACAGTTCCTCCAGCTCGGCAAATCGCTTGTCCCAGGGGATGTGTTTCACGGCGGCGTGCAAGGCGTGCAGCAAATTTGACGAGAAGGTGAAGGGCACTCCCTGTTGCGCTGCGTAATAGCTCAAGTCCAAATACCGGGGCAGCCGGGCTGACGTCGAGTCGAGGTCGTGGTGATAAAAGACCATCGAGAGGCCGGGGTAAGCCCTGAGGCCCTTGCCGCTCGCACAGGAGGCGAGGTAAACTTCGGTTAGATCGACCGGGACCGTGCCAATCGAGCTGATGCAATCCACACAGAGCCTGGTCTGGAACTCCGAGCAAAGAAGTTTCAACCGATCGAGATCGTTGAGGACGCCAGTGGAGGTCTCGCAATGAGTGCACCAAAGCCAGGCCGGGGTTGGTGTCCGCTCCAGCTTTTGCCGCACCAGGTTCAAGTCGATGGGCGCTCCCCAAGGAAACTCGAAGGCGTCGAAATTCAGCCGGAAGCGCCGGGCATGGTCGATCAGGCGTTGCCCAAATTCGCCGTTGCTCAGGACCAACCCCTGCCCTGGTTCGAGCGAGAGCTGGCCGGCGATGACGTCGTTGGCCAGGGTTCCGGAGCCGAGTAAAAGCTCGACGCGGCTGGCTCGCACCAACTCGCACAGAACTTGTTTGGTCGCGCGAAAATCCTTCGCAAATGCCTCTGCGCGATGCGATTCCGGGGCCTGCTCGAAAGCCCGCCGCACTTCGCGACGCACGGTCACCGGGCCGGGCAACAGGTTGACGGCGCTGGGATGAAATGCACGGGAGGGGGATGAGCGCAAAAACTCGCGCGCAGTCGATTCAAAAGTCTCCAGCGTCACGTACATGGGTTGGAACTGCGCTTCGCCGGCGCCGACTACCGGGCCAAAGGGCACGAAACCCAGGTGCTGGTACAGTTTAAACTGCCGCGGGGTCCCGGAGATGACTGCCAGGTCGTAGCCTTTCTCAACTCCATGCTGCCAGAGCAGCGCCAGGATGCCTTGAAGCACCTGCGCGCCACGGAATTTTTTCTCAATCGCCAGGAGCCTGATCTCGCAGACTCTGCGGCCGGCAGGCAGGTACGAATCCAGGTTTTCCAACTTTTGATCCAACGAGAAGGGCCTGCTTCCCCGTGCCGCGAGCATGCCCACCAATTTTCGGCCGGAGAGGCAAATGAGGTAGGTGTTCTCTGCGTGAAACTTGTCCACCAATCGCTGGGTTGGGGAAGACTGGTGCTGTGGAATCTCTTCGACAAACGTCTTGTAGTTGAGCCGGTGGATCAGCTCGAATTCCCAGTCTTCGGTCGCGAACTTGAAAACCAGCAGAGGCCGTGCGCTCATAATTCGTGTCGATTAGCTTTGGAATGGGCATTGCGCTGGTCCAGGAAATGGGACAGCTCGTCGCCCAGATTTCTGCGATGGGTCCAAAGGATCAAACCGGCCAGCAAGGAAGTGGTAACCACGCGCGCCGGGTCAGGTCCCCAATACATGTACATGCTGGCCAGCGGCAGGCAGGCAAAGGCAAACAGGCCAGGCAACACAGTCTTGCGCAGGGTCGCAAAGGCACCGGCAAACAGCACGGCGAACACCAGCGCCAGTCGATAGTCGTACACCAGGAGGCCGCCCAACGAAGTGGCGATCCCTTTGCCGCCCTGGAAGCGGAGTTGCGCCGGCCAAACGTGGCCCACCACTACCGCCACTAAGGCCACTGCTACCAGCCGATAATCAGTGGTGACATGTTGCGCCACCCAGACGGCTAACGCTCCTTTGCCAAAATCACCAAGCAAAGTGGCCCAAAATGCCCGCCAGCCCAACACACGCCGGACATTCCGTGCACCCACGCTCCCGCTGCCCAGCTCGCGAATGTCCTGCTCGGTGCGGAACCGCACGTAATAGTAGCCCGTGGTCAAACACCCCAGCACATAAGCCCCGACGGCGATCATGCTGGCCTGATTCCAATTGGTCGGCTGAATTTGATCAAACCACGCCATGTGAGTGTCAGGTCAATCTCTCAAACGAGCCAAACTCCGGGTTTGCAAGATGACTGTAGCCTGATCCCGGGGTGCCTGTGAACAAAAATGTTTTGAGTTGCGCGTGCTGATATATCTCTGCCGGCAGCCTTCAGAAGTGTCGTTATACCATGAAGTTAAGCAAGCCACTGTCACCTGGGCGGGACTAATTCTCGAGGTCGCAACGCGCCGAGATCCAGCCCTCAAGCCCGTCCGCAGCCGGCAACCAGCATCGCTTCGCAAGCCCCGCCTCGAGTAATGTTTACCCGAATGAACAAACGGCGTGTGGTGGTTGTGGGTGGGGGCGCAGCCGGATTCTTTGCGGCCATCGCCTGCGCAGAGGCGGCTCAGGGAACGACCGTGACCTTGCTCGAGAAAAGTACTCGGTTCCTCTCAAAAGTTCGCATTTCCGGCGGCGGCCGTTGCAATGTCACGCACGCCTGCTTCGACGCGCACGATCTGATCAGCCACTATCCACGCGGCGGACGTGCGCTGCTCGCCCCATTCCAAAGTTTTCAACCTCGCGATACCATCACCTGGTTTGACACTCGGGGCGTTCGGCTCAAGACCGAGGACGATGGTCGCATATTCCCGGTGACTGATTCCTCCCAAACCGTTATTGACTGTCTCCTCCATGCGGCGAGAGCAGCGGGGGTCGAACTGCTGACGAATCGTTCTCCCGAACAGGTGACTCGACGCGTTACCGGCGGCTTCGAACTGGCGCTCGACAAGGGCGAAACGCTCGCGTGCGAGCGACTCATGCTGGCCACCGGCGGTTGCCGCGTTCCCGCCGGAGGACAATTGGCCGTCTCGCTGGGTCACACCTTGGAACCGCCCGTTCCCTCGCTCTTTAGTTTCCATGCTGCCGCTCCCTGGCTGCGGGAGTTGGCGGGAATCTCCGTGCCGTTGATGGAAGTCTCGCTGCCCGCCTTGCGGCTGCGCGAACGGGGCGCAGTGCTGATCACTCACTCGGGCCTCAGCGGACCGGCCATCCTTCGGCTCTCAGCCTGGGGGGCGCGCGCGCTGCACGCGCAGAATTACCAGTTCCCTCTCCGGCTTAATTGGCTGCCACACCTGGGCGCTGAGGCGCTGGCGGCGGAGCTTGAATCTCGTCGTGCCGCCCAACCCGCGCGGCTTGTGATCAATACTCCCCTCGCGCCCCTGGCCGCACGCCTCTGGGAAGCCCTCGTTCTGACCACCGGCATACCTCGCGAGACCCGGTGGGCGGGACTTTCCCACTCGGCTCGCCATCGCCTGATCCAACAACTCAGTCTAACCGAATTACAGGTGATTGGAAAAACTCTCAACAAGGATGAGTTCGTCACTTGCGGTGGGGTGCGGTTAAGCGAGGTGAACTTCAGGACCATGGAGAGCCAGATTTGCCCCGGACTCTATTTCGGTGGTGAACTGCTTGACATGGACGGCCTCACCGGCGGGTTCAATTTTCAGTCCGCCTGGACGACCGGCTGGCTCGCCGGCAGGGCGATGAGCGGCCAAATTCCAGTCAGGTGATCTAGATCGCCGCGCACCCTACTTTCCTGCTTTATGCAGTGCGTAAAGGCGGGACATGGTGGCGACATAGAGCACGCCGTTGGCGGCAATAGTGGTGGAGCTGACGGGCTCACCCAACTCAATCAGGTTAATCAGCTTCTTTTCCCGCGCTGCGGCAAAGATGTAAAAGCTCCCACTGCGCGTGCCGAGATAGACTTTACCGTCGGCGATGAGTGGAGACGCCCAGGCTTCACCGTTTATTTCGTGGGTCCAACAGGCTTGGCCAGTAAGGGCATCGACACAGTGGAACTTGCGGCCGCAGTCGGCAATGAAGACCAGGCCGCCTGCGATGGCGGGCGTGCCCATCACGTGTTTCTGCAAGGGATAGGTCCAAACCAGGCCGTTGGTCGTGATGTCGCCGGTCCGCGTCGGATCGATGCACCTTAGCCAGGCCTCGGTTTTGCCCCACCAAAGGTCGCCGCCGCCAGCGACATAAAGATGGTTGTCGTAAAAGACGGGCATGCCATAAAAGTTGCTCGGGCCTTCGCGCCGATTGCTGTTGTATTTGTGGACGTTCGTCTTGGGCGCAGTGGGATCGAAGTCGAACTGCCAGGCTTTGTGAACGAACGCTGGATGGGGTGGTTGAATCGAGGAACCGGATGATCGTGGAGCTGTATTTCGGCCGAGCGATAGGTCGCTCAAAAGAGACGACTCTGGCCGGATGGGCTCAAACGCGTAGATAATGCCGTTGCCGGCAGCAAAGAACAGTAGCGCACGACCATTGACCTTTCCGAGAGAAGGGGCCGACCAGGTACTGTGAAAGATGTTGGGAGCGATGTGTTCGTCCTCTCGCCCCAACATCAGGCCGGTGCGTTTATCAAGCACGACGAGACTCGGCGCGTCCGGCGTTCGGATCCGTTTGTGAGTGTTGTCCACGCCCGTGCCGGTGTTGAGGTAAAGCTGGTCGCCGTAGATTAGGATGGAGCTATGAGCAGCGTCGTGCGACCAGACTCCTGCGCCAGTCGTCAGGTCGAAACGCCAAAGGATGCTGCCATCTCCTGCATTCAGACAGAGGGCCTCACCGCGGTTGCTCACAAGATAGACACGCTCGCCTTCTACGGTCACGGGAGAGGCAATTCCACTTTCCGGCCAGTCGAAGTACCGATCCTCGTCGCGCTTGGGCACGACTAGTTGCCAGAGAAGTCGCCCAGTCTTCTCCTCGAAACACATAAGGACGCCGCGGTCACCCTGGTGCTGGGGATCTCGCGGATGACCGTTATTCGTGCCTATGAAAACTCGGCCGCTGGCGACGACCGGAGTGGAGTGCGTTTCGGTGCCGAGCTCGGCTGACCATTTGATGTTCTGACGGGTCTTGGGATCAAAAAAATCAGGAAGTCCGCGCTCGCTGGAAGCCATGTTGCGGGACCACGCCTGGCCCCATTGCCCCTGATCGGCGGCGACCAGGTCAAAGCACCGAAATCCAACAACCAACATCCAGAGAAGTTCCAAGCGCCAAATTCGCAATGCCTCGGCTCTCGGCTCTTCTCTGGATGTTAGGAGTTCGATCTGGGCTCTTGCTTCTTCCCTGGATGTTGGTGGGTGGTGCTTGGCTCTTGGATATTCTCTGGATGTTGGAAGTTGGAGGTTGGAGTTTCGCGGGCGCATCAGTTCTCCCAAAGTTCTCGAAGCTCATTCTTAGCGAGCGATATCTCCTTGTTTCAAGGTCCGAAACTGGTGGCGATTCAGGGTCTGCTCTGCCATTTCGTTGTCTTCCACGCTCAGACCGATTAGGGGCTTGTCGTGGGGCTGCGAAATGAACGAGTAGAGATAATTGATGTTCAACTCCGCCTCGAGCAATGCTGACATGAGCCGATTGAGCTCGCTCGAATTGGCCTCTACCACAACCAGTTTGCTTTCAGTAAAGGGAAAGCCCTCGCGCACCAGTAACTCCCGCGCTTTCTCAGGATCATCCGCGACCAGCCGTATTATCGCGCTGTCGGTGGTGTCCAAAACCATCAGCGCTAGAGCGTGAACGCCCTGGGCGCTCAGGAGCCCGATCAAATCGCGCAGGCGCCCGAGCCGGTTGGGTGTGAAGACGGAGAACTGAATCACCGGATCGGGCCGCCGCATTTTTGTCGTCTCAGTCGTCATGATGTTTCCCCAGGCAAGCCAAAGCAATTGGGCGCACCCTGGGCGCCGGTGACTGAACCGATTCCACCATCACTGTTGCAAGCTATAACAAATCAACCCGCGGACGGGAAGCTTGGATTTTGTTCGGCCGTACCGGGTCAGTAATGGCCCGCGGCAACGCTGCCGGAGTGCGTCCGTCCCCGGGAGCAGCAAGATAAAAAGGTCGCGAGGACGTGAAAATTTCTATACGCGCGCGCTCACGGAAACTGCTGCGCCCGGGGACGGGCGCACTCCGCTACGTTCGCTCAGGGGCTAGGTTCGGATCGTGATTCCCTTGACGCCGGGGCTCAAAGAAACATTGCCAACGGACTGGCATTGCGGCCAAAATGCGCGAGTTTGCCACGATGAGCACCGCAGTTTATCAGCGATCCGAATCGCCGCCCGTTGTCCCGGCTGCGCCCGCCGCAGTGCCCGAGCGGCCGGTCACCCGGCCCGAGGCCAGCGCGTGGAAACTGTTCCGGGACGTGCTGGACCATGGCGGACCGGGTTATCTGCAATTCGCCATTACCAACATTTGCAACGCGAAGTGCGATTTCTGCGGGTTTGCCGTGGATCGCTTCGATCCCAAACAGCGGCGAAGCGTTACTTTGTCTGAGGCCCGCGACGTCATCGACATTTGCGTCAAAAATCACATCGGCTACCTGTTGTTTGTCGGTGGCGAACCGCTGGTCCATCGGGATTTGAGGGCGATGACGCGCTACGCCGCCCAGCGTGGCATTCATCCAATGGTCTGCACGAATGGCTCACTGTGGACGGAGCAATACATGCGCGAGTTGGTCGGCGACGGCTTGAGCAGCGTAATTATGTCGATCGACTCGCACGACGTGGCAAAGCACGAAAAGAATCGCGGGCTGCCGGACGTCTGCCGGAAAATCAAACGTGCCAACGAGGTTTTCGGCGAGCTGGGGATTCAAACGACCGCCAGCGTCACGGCCAGCAAGCTGATCGACGATTATGAAAAACTGCCGGGTTTCCTGACGCAGCTTGGATTCCGGAGCTGCACTTTCAGCTATCCGCTGACGAGCCTGGCCTCAAGTTATTTGAGCTTCAGCGATTCCAACCTCGTCAATTACAAAACCGAGGAATTGATCCAGGTCTTCGAGAAAATCAAGCAGCTGAAATCGAGGAGCGGATTCCCGGTGGTGAACCCGACGGAGTCGCTCACCGAGATGCAGCGGCATTTGCGGCGCGAGCCGGAAAAATTCGGCTGCCTCGGCGGACACAAGTATTTTTATTTGGACTGGCACTTGAATTTGTATCGCTGCCATTTCTGGGAAAAACCGATGTGCAACATTTACGAATTCGATGAATCCAAATTGATTCGTGATGGCTGCACGCGGTGCATGATCGATTGCTACCGCGATCCGAGTGTTTTGCAGTTCGTAGCCATCAGCGCCAGCGACGCGTGGAACAATCTCAAGCGCGGAAGGCTGCTGGCGGCGGCGAAGAATGTTTTTGATTCTCGCAACGTGACCTCGCTAAAAGCAGTCTGGGAGGACCGAAAGTGGATAGGCAGGGTCTAGGGTTGCGCCTAAAAAACCAACTCCATCTGCCGCAGTGACGTTCGCTGCATCGCCGAACCGAAATCAAGAGACGGCGGCAAGCGCAGCCCCCACATTTCTCCGCCCCCTTATTCTTCCTCTGCTTGACAGAATTTCGGGATTTTGCTGGTCAGCTTCGTTCTGAAGAAACTAAGCTGCGTATCTTGCGCGGCAAGATAAGCCCGAAACGTACAATAATTGCGCGATGAGCGTCTCAATCCAAAGCACCATGTTCGGCAAACTGTCCGCGCTCTTGCGCGAGGAATGGTTTCTCGGGATCAGCGCGGTCAGCAGCGCCTTGTGCCTCGCCTCCGGGGGATCGCTGATGACGAGTTTGTCCAATCCCCTCTGGCTGGCGCTGATAATGGTGTGGTTGTTTGCAGTGGTGCTGGGATCGGTGATTTGTGTCGTGCGCCACGCCGACTACCTTGCCGTCCGCCTGGGAGAGCCTTACGGCACACTGCTGTTGACGCTCGTGGTGACCGCCATCGAGGTCGTCAGCATTTCGACCATGATGTTGCACGGAGAGAATAATCCGACTTTGGTGCGAGACACTCTGTTCGCCGTGGTGATGATCATCCTGAACGGGATGGTGGGATTGTCACTCCTGGTAGGTGGCTGGTGGCACCGCGAGCAACACTTCAACCTGCAGGGCGCCAACGCTTATTTGAGTGTGATCATTCCGCTGGCGGTACTAAGCCTGGTTTTGCCCAATTACACGGTGACCACGCCAGGGCCGACCTTGTCTTTCGTACAGGAGCTGTTTCTGGCGGTAGCGTCAGTGGGGCTGTACGGGATTTTCCTGATTATCCAGACCAGCCGACATCGCATGTATTTCACTCTGGGCGAGACCGCGGAAATGCAGCACGTGCCCGCGAAAGGCGAATCGCGTTCGCTGGCGGCGCACACGGTGCTTCTGGCGGCCTACATGGCGCCCGTCGTCTTCTTGACGGAGCAACTGGCCCAACCGATCGATTACCTGGTCGAAGTGGCCCATGCCCCCGCCGCGGTAGGCGGCGCAATCATCGCCATGCTGGTGGCGACTCCGGAGGCCATCAGCGCGGTTGAGGCCGCCAGGGCAAACCACCTGCAACGTTCGGTGAACATCTTTCTCGGCTCGGTGCTGGCAACCATTGGACTCACGGTTCCCAGCATGCTTGCAATCAGTCAAATTACCGGCAAACAAATCATCCTGGGCGTGCAACAGGCGGACGCCGTGCTGCTGCCCCTTACGCTGCTTGTGAGTGTGGTGACTTTTGCGAGTGGACGGACCAATGTCCTTCAAGGAGCGATCCACCTTCTGTTGTTCCTGGCTTATGTGATGCTGTTGTTTCAGGGTTAAAGAGGCTACAGCTCCGAGCTTGTCTTGGCCGAGCACAAGCTTAGAGTAAAGGAGTAAGCTATGCGTCAGGTCTTCTCGTCGGCTCCCGTGACATTCGCGGCGGTTTCCACTGCCGTCTTCAGCTGTGTGGCTACCGTGAGGGCCGCCGGGGTTCAGGGAACCTCCCGACTTCCCCCCGCCGCGACGCGCTCAGTTGACTTCCAAAAAGCCATTCAACCGATTCTGGCGGAGCATTGTTACTCGTGCCACGGTCCGGAGAAGCAGAAATCGGATTTGCGATGGGATAACAAAGCCAGCGTTTTCAAGGGTGGCGAGCATGGTCCGGTGCTGGTGCCGGGAAAAAGCGCAGAAAGCCGGGTGATTCGTCTGGTGGCAGGCCTGGACCCTGACACGGTCATGCCACCCAAGGGTGAACGGCTCAGCGACGCCCAAGTTGGATTGTTGAGGGCATGGATCGACCAAGGGGCAATCTGGGCTGAGAGTGCTGCCTCCGCGGTCGGTGACAAGCGAAACCATTGGGCCTTTAAGACGCCGGTACGTCCTCTCGTGCCAGAAGTTCGGCAGAAGAAATGGGCCAGAAACCCGATCGACCAGTTTGTCCTTGCCCGTCTTGAGCGCGAGAAGCTCAAGCCGGCACTGGAAGCCGAACGGCGCGTACTTCTTCGGCGACTGAACCTGGATCTGATCGGGCTGCCGCCAACGGTTCGTGAGGTCGAGGACTTCGAGCGAGATCGGAGGCAGGACGCATACGAACGGGCGGTCGAGCGTTTGCTTGAGTCGCCGCATTATGGCGAGAAGTGGGGCCGACAGTGGCTGGACGTGGCGCGCTACGCGGACACCAACGGCTACGAGAAGGACAAACCGCGCTCAATTTGGCCGTACCGAGATTGGGTCATCCAGGCGCTCAATCATGATCTGCCTTACGACCGGTTTGTCATCGAACAACTCGCGGGCGATCTGCTGTCCAACGCCACACTCGACCAGAAAATCGCAACCGGCTTTCTGCGCAACTCGATGCTCAATCAAGAGGGTGGAATCGAACCGGAGCAATTCCGTGTTGAAGCGATGATCGACCGCATGGATGCGTTAGGCAAAGCCTTCCTTGGCCTGACGATCAATTGTTGCCAGTGCCACAACCATAAATATGATCCCTTCACGCAAAAGGAGTACTATCAGCTTTACGCCTTCCTGAACAACGACGACGAGGCGTTCCTGGAGGTGCCAACCACCAAGCAAGAAAAAGAGCGACAGGAAATTCTCGCCAAGGTCGAGGCGCTCGAAACCCAGGCGATCAAGGACGCCACCAACCTGGACGAACGCATGGCGGAGTGGGAAAAGAATATCCAGGAGCCGACAACCAACTGGACCGTGCTGGATCCTGAGGATTGGCAGAACTTTGCCACGAAGTTCGAGAAACAGGAAGATTCGTCCTTGCTCGGGGGCGGCGACTTGCAACCGGGCGGAGCCATGCACGTCTGGGTTGAGACCAGGATGACCAATATAACTGGCTTCCGTCTCGAAGCGTTGACCAACGCGAACCTGATTTATGGCGGACCAGGTCTGCTCGGGAAGGGTACCTTCCTGGTGCGGGAGTTCACCGTGGATGCCTATCCGCTCGACAATTCCATCACGAACAAAATCAAATTCCGCCGGGCGCTGGCGGACCAGGAGGCGCCCGGATTCAGCATCACCAACGCGATTGATGGAGATACGGAAAAGGGGGGCTGGACGCCCGCAATAACGCCAGATCGACGGAACGAGAATCATTGCGCAATTTTTGAATGCTCGGAGCCATGCGGTTTTCCCGGCGGCACCAGGCTGCACCTCACCATCCACCAGAAATCTGACTACAAAGACGGTGTGGACAAAGAGACGAAACTGGATTGTCACATGCTCGGCCGTCTCCGGCTCAGCGCGACGACTAATCCCGGACCGCTCAAAGTCGATCCGCTTTCGCCCGAGCAGCGCCGATTGCTTGCCAAACCGACTCAGGAGCGTTCTCCCGAAGAAAAGCGTCAGCTCTTTTCGGGCTATCGCCTTTCGGACGCCGCGTTTACGAACCTGAACCAGCAGATCGATAATGCCTGGACGAACTGGCCTTATCCACCTACGACTCTCGTGCTGCGGACACGTCCCACACCGCGCGTAACGCACCTGTTCAAACGCGGCGATCGCCTGCGGCCCGGGGAGGAAATCCAGCCGGGAGTCCTTTCGGTTCTGCACCCGTTTCCGAAGAACGCCCCTCGCAATCGTCTCGGTCTGGCGAAATGGATCGCGGATCCGCGTAGCCCCACCACAGCCCGCGTCATCGTCAACCGGCTCTGGCAGGCCTATTTCGGCCACGGTCTGGTGACGACGCCGGAAGATTTCGGCACCCGGGTCGAGCCGCCCTCGCATCCCGAGTTGCTGGATTGGCTCGCTTGTGAGTTGATGGCACCTGGAATCGATGAATCGTTGGACCGTTCAACCCTTAAACCGGCGCACGATTCCACGATCCAACGATTCAACGATTCAACGATTCAACCTTGGAGCCTCAAGCATCTCCATCGGCTCATTGTCAACTCCGCCACATATCGGCAATCGTCGAAAGTGACGCCGGAGCTATACACGAAGGACCCCTACAACCGGCTGCTGGCTCGCGGGCCTCGGTTTCGCGTGGATGGCGAAGTCGTCCAGGACATCGCACTCTCGGTGAGCGGCCTGCTGAACGCGAAGATTGGCGGCCCGAGCATTTATCCTCCAATCCCAACCAGCGTCGGGGATACAGTCTATGGCGGGTTCAGTTGGCCGGAAACCAAAGGCGAGGATCGCTATCGCCGCGGGTTGTACACCTTCTGGAAACGCTCCCTGCCCTTCCCGTCGTTGCTGGCCTTCGATTCGCCTACGGGTGACACTTCCTGCCCACGGCGCGTCCGATCAGACACTCCGCTCCAGGCGCTGACGACGCTCAACGAAAAGACCTTCGTCGAAGCCGGCCAGGCTATGGCGCTTCGCGTGTTCAAGGAGGGCGGAGCGGACAAGCAGAGTCGCGCCAGCTTTGCCTTCGAGCTATGCACGGGCCGAAAACCTACAGTGAGTGAATTGGCAAAGCTGACAAAGTTTTGGGATGAGCAATATGATTATTTTGAGAATCATTCCTCCTCCGCCGTCAAGGTCGCCGTGCCCGACCTGGAAAAGATGCCCGAGGATGTGAACCTGCACAAAGTCGCGGCCTGGGCCATGGTGAGCCGCACGATCTTGAATTTGGATGAAACGATCACCAAAGAATGACGAATGTCGAATGACAAAAGAAACCCGAATGAATGAAGGACCAAATGAAACCGACGAGAAAACCAGATGTGACCTCTGGAAACGACTATCAGTGGATTTCGGACTTCCTTCGGACTTCGGATTTCGGATTTCTTTGGACTTTTGTCATTCGTCATTCGACATTTCCAGTGTCTGAGTCGCGATGAAGCTGCTTGATTATCCCAGCGAGCTCCGCTCCGAATACGCCCGTTTGATAACTCGGCGCTGGTTCTTCCAACAATGCGGCGTGGGTCTGGGCTCGATTGCATTGGCCTCGCTGCTAGGCGAGGAATTGGCAAGCGCCGCCTCCGCGCCCGCGCCAGCAAACCCTCTCGCTCCCCGCCCGCCTCATTTCCAGCCGAAGGCAAAGCGCGTGATTTATCTGTTCATGGGAGGCGCTCCCAGCCAGCTCGACCTGTTCGACTACAAGCCGACCCTCGGCAAATATGACGGCAAACCCGTTCCGCAGGAAGTCGTAATGGGGCAGAAGTATGCCTTCATCAAACCGGATGCGGCGTTGTATGCGAGCGAATTCAAGTTCGCCAGGCACGGCCAATGTGGAGCCGAGCTGTCGGAGGCACTTCCCCATCTGGCCGAGATCGTGGACGACATCGCGATCGTCAAATCAATGACGACGGACGCCTTCAATCACGCCCCCGGCCAGATGCTGATGCAAACCGGCTCGACCCAGTTCGGCCGGCCTTGCTTCGGCTCCTGGGTCCTCTACGGCCTGGGAAGCGAGGCGAAGAATTTGCCGGGTTTTGTCGTTCTCAACTCTGCAGGAGGATTGAGCGGCGGCGCTTCGTTGTACGGCAGCGGGTTCCTGCCAACGGTTTATCAGGGCGTGCCATTCCGAAAAACCGGCGACCCGGTTCTCTTCCTGTCTAATCCGGCGGGTATCACGGACAAGATGCAGCGGCGGACGCTCGACCTGATTAAAGAATTCAACCAACGTCACCTCGGCGTTATGGGCGATCCGGAGATTGCCACGCGAATCAATTCCTTCGAGATGGCGTACCGGATGCAGTCCAGCGGGCCGGAGCTCATGGACGTGTCCAAGGAATCGCCGGAAACGCTTAAAATGTATGGTGTTGAAGTTGGCAAGCCGTCGTTCGCGATGAATTGTCTGCTGGCGCGGCGGCTGATCGAACGTGGTGTTCGATGCGTGCAGCTTTTCCATGAAGGCTGGGACCACCATAGCGAAGTGTATAAAGGGGTCAAAGACCAGGCTGGCCATACCGACCAGGCCAGCGCCGCTTTGCTTAAGGATCTTAAGCAACGCGGATTGCTCGCCGACACACTGGTATTGTGGGGTGGTGAATTTGGCCGCACGCCGATGGTCGAAAGCAACTCCGACGCTGGCCGCAAGCTCGGCCGGGATCATCACCCACAATCTTTCACGATGTGGTTCGCCGGAGGCGGCATCAAGCCGGGTATCACTTTGGGAGAAACCGACGAGTTCGGATTCCATGTGGTAAAGGACAAAGTGCACGTGCACGATTTGCATGCCACGCTGCTCCACCTGCTCGGTTTCGATCACACGAAGCTGACTTACCGTTTCCAGGGACGGGACTTCCGGTTGACGGATGTTGAGGGCGAGATCGTGAAGCCATTGCTGGCGTAGCGCGCGACCTCAACGAATCTCAACTTCACTCTTGTCAGGGAGGGCGAGGGTGGTATGTTACCCGGCCTTTTATGAAAGCTGATATTCATCCTAAATATGTGGACGCGGAAATCCGTTGCGCGTGCGGCAACGTGATAAAAACCCGCTCCACCAAGCCGGTGATCATCGTCGGCATCTGCAACGTTTGTCATCCTTTCTACACCGGCCAGCAAAAGTTCGTTGATACGGCCGGGCGCGTGGACAAGTTTCAGCAGCGCATGGCCAAGACCCAGGCCGCACAGGCCGCGGTTGCGACCAAGAAGAAGAAGAAGTAGCGACTTCCACCGCTTCCCGCCCGCATGGTTTAACAACCATTCGGGCGGTTTGCTTTTCCTGAACATGGATCTGAAACCTCAAATTGAGAAATTCTCGCGCCGATTCGCGGAAGTCGAAGCCGCTTTGAGCGAGCCGAAAGCGTTCCACAATCTCCAGCGGGCGCAGGAATTATCCAAAGAATACGCGCGGCTCAAGGCGCTGGTCGCGCAGGCCCAGATCTACGTCAAAGCGACGGCCGATTTGGCGGACAACCGAGCTCTGTTGGCGATCGAACCGGCAAATTCAGAGCTGGCGCAGATGGCGAAGGAGGAAATCGCGCGGCTGGAGGCGGAAGAAAAGCGAGCGGCGCAAGAAATCCAGCTCGGGATTTTGCCACCCGACCCGGCTGACTCGAGGAATACGATCATTGAAATCCGGGCCGGGGCCGGCGGGCAGGAGTCGGCTTTGTTCGCCGCCGATCTTTACCGGATGTACACGCGGTACGCCGAGGCGCAAGGTTGGAAATGCGAGAACCTGGATTCCAGTCCGTCGGACCTGGGCGGCTACAAAGAAGTCATTTTTCAAATCACGGGCACCGACGTGTACAAGCAACTTAAGTACGAGAGCGGAGTGCACCGTGTCCAGCGGGTGCCGGCCACCGAAGCGCAAGGCCGGGTGCACACCAGCACGTGCACCGTGGCGGTGCTGCCGGAAGCTGAAGAAGTCGATGTCGAACTCAAACCCGAGGACCTTGATATCTCGGTTTGCCGAGCATCCGGCCCCGGTGGCCAAGGTGTGAACACGACCGACTCTGCAGTGCAGATTCTTCACAAGCCGACGGGCTTGATTGTCCGTTGCGCGGACCAACGCTCGCAGCAAAAAAACAAGGCGCGGGCATTGACGGTGCTGCGTTCGCGTCTGCTCGAGCAAAAGGTGGCGGAGGAGACAGCGAAGTATGCCGCACAGCGCAAGGCGCAGGTGGGCACCGGTGAACGCAACGAACGGATCCGGACCTACAATTTCCCGCAAAACCGGGTAACAGATCACCGGATCGAAGTGACGCTCTACAACCTGTCGGCCGTCATGGAAGGAGCGCTGGACCCGATAATCGAGCCATTGATCGCACATGACCTCGAAGAGAGGCTGGCCGGCCTGAATGCCGGGCAATGACGATTGTCGAACGTCGAATGACCCAGTCCGAGCAAAACGCCCCGGCGGGCCTGATCTTCGACTGCGATGGCACGCTGGCCGACACGATGCCATTGCATTGGCGCGCGTGGCAGGTCATCGCCGAGCGCCATAAGTTTGAGCTGCCGAAGGCGCGTTTTTATGCTCTGGGCGGCATTCCTTCGCGTGACATTCTCAAGATGCTGAGTGCGGAACAGGGCCGGCCACTCGATCCTCTGGCGGTGGCGCGCGAAAAGGAGGCGGAATATTTGCCGCTCATCGCCCAGGTGGAACCGATCAACGCGGTCGTCGGCATCGCGCGGGAACATTTCGGCAAGGTGCCGCTGGCGATAGCTTCGGGAGGGACACGCCGCGTCATCGAGCAGGTCCTCGAGCATTTGGAAATCCGGCGCCTGTTCAGCGCCATCGTGACCAGCGAAGACGTCGTCAACCAGAAGCCTGCGCCCGACATTTTTCTCGAAGCCGCGCGGCGCATCGGCGTGCCGCCGGCTCAGTGTCGGGCCTATGAAGACACCGATTTGGGAATGCTGGCGATTCGAGCGGCTGGCATGGAAGCGGTCGATGTGCGGCAAATTCTCGCCCGGCGCGCACCCTGACTACTCGCTCGCGGACGAGAGCCTTCCGTAATACATCACTGCATCGTATTCGAAGGCAACTTGCCCGTCGCGCTGGTGCTCGACGAAGAGATCACGCAAAGAAGCCAGCATCTCCTCAAACCGCGGCTGGCCTGCCTCGGGCACGTAAGACGATGAGAGGAGCCGGCCTTGGAGAGCTGGGAAATCGAATTGTTGGCGATGCGGAAACGTCTTCCTCTTCGGTTCGGCTCCGAAAAACTGTCGCATGACGGCACAGTCCATCCGCCGATGGTCCACTTTGGCATAGTCCGTTCCATACTTGTGAAGCAGGCGCTCGTAATCAGCGAGAAAGGACGTCGTCTCGGTCCTGCGCTCGTTCCAGACTAGAACCACCCAACCGGCGGGTCGAAGGACACGCTCGAATTCGGCGCGGCATCGCGCACGGTCGAACCAATGGAAGGCCTGACCGGCAACCACGAAATCCACGCTCCCGTCCCGCAGCGAGGTGGCTTCGGCCGTCGCGGCGACGCTGGTGAAGTTGGACAGCGCGGCGAGGCGGACCTCTGCGGCTTCGCGCATTTCCAGATTCGGCTCTATTCCGAACACGCGGTTGCCATTAGCAAGAAACAAGTCCGCCAAAAAGCCGGTCCCACAGCCGACATCCGCGATGATTGAGTCAGGCGTCAAACCGCAGTCTGCCTGGACCGTTCCAAGAATCTGGCGCGGATAGCGCGGTCGATAGCGCAAATAATTTTCGACGCGATTTGAGAAGCGCTTAGTGGGGTCGGTCATATCGGATCACGACTGAGGAAGCAGAAGGCCGGAGGTCGAACCGAGGGAGCTTGGCGGCCGCGCCAGCTTCATCTGTCCGCGCGTTCGGGACGCTTCCAAACATAGCGGAACATGACAACGCGCAAGGCTGCGGTGAGCGGAATGGCCAGAATGCCTCCGAGCAACCCGCCGAGCAAGGTCGTCCCTACCATGACGGCGATGATAATCGTCAGCGGATGAAGGCCGACGCGGCCACCCATAATTCTGGGAGAAATGACGAGTCCTTCGAGAGTCTGGACGATGGCGAACACGGCCAGGACGAGCACCGGATGCAACCAATCACCATATTGGACTAGGGCGATCAGCAGCGCAGTAAGGCAAATGATAATGGCGCCCAGAAACGGAATTATTGTCAGGACCATAGCCGCCGCACCGATGAGCAGGGCGTATGGCAGACCGATAATTAAGAATCCAAGCCCGTAAAGGATGCCGTCGGTGATGGCCACCAACACCTGGCCGCGAAAAAATGCTACCAGGTAGTTATTCATCGAATTGAGGATGAATACCAATTCATTTTTAAACGCTGAATCCGACACCGGCAGATAATCGGTCCAGCGCGAAGTAATGCCGCGCTTCTCCAGGAGGAAATAGAAAGTGTAAACAGGGACCAACGCCACGCCCGCCAGGACGCCAAACCAGGAGGCAACGCGACCGAAAAGCCAGACGCCCGCTTTGCGCAAAGCACTCGCCAGCCAACCGGCGGCCGTTTCCAGCTTGTCTTGATCCAGGGAGCGGCCCAGGAGTCCCTGTTCCGCGGCGCGGTCTGGTGGTGGGGCGTCGGACGGGGCGTTGGAGAGCACAGCGGGCGCGCTCGGATTAGCGGCGGGTGCACCGGTTGTATATTCGGCTGGGGTGGATTTCTGCTCGAGGAGCTTCTTAAGCCAGGGCGGCGGATGGCTCACCCAAGTTTCGATGCGCTGGCCCAAGCGCGAGGCATAGTCCGGCACGCGATCGGCCAATTGTCGCGTTTCACTGACTAACTGCGGCACGATGCTGCCAACGAGCGCCACGATGATGACCAGCGCGACGGCAAAGACCGCCAGGATTGCTCTCGGCCGCGGTGCTCCTTTGCGTTCCATAAAATCCACGACCGGATCCAGCAGACAGGCAAGGATCGCCGCAACGGCCAGCGGCCAGAGCACCGGACCAAGAGCTTCGAGCACGCGGCCCAATCCCCAGACCAACGCCACCGCGAGCGCAACCAGTGTCGCGATGGCCAGGCCCGTTACCGCCAGCCAGATCCAGCGAGCCTGGCGTTCCGTGGGAGAGGAGAATTTCATCGGAAAGTTCCAAAACCCAAAATCCAAATCCCAAACAAACCCCAAGGTCCAAATACCAAACCCGGACTGAAGGGGAGCGGGCGAGTGTAAAAAGGAGCACCGAGATAAGCGGTCCTTTGAAAGTTCGCGGTTTGGAGTTTTATTGGGATTGGGAGTTTGGGATTTGGAGTTCTTCTGATCACGCTTGCCCCAGCTTCCTGGACTTTTCCGTCGCGGCGCGCACTGCGCTAATGAGCGTGGCGCGCAGCTTGCCCTTTTCGAGTTCGTGCAGGCCTTCGATGGTAGTGCCGCCGGGGCTGGTGACCATGTCCTTGAGCGCGGCGGGATGCAAGCCGGTCTCGAGGACCATTTGGGCGCTGCCGAGGACGGTTTGGGCTGCGAGTTGTGTCGCGACGTTGCGCGGCAGGCCGGCGGCCACGCCACCATCACTTAGTCCCTCGATAAACAGGTAAACATAGGCGGGACCGCTGCCACTCAAGCCGGTGACGGCATCGAGGGTCGATTCCTTCAGTAGGAATGCAAGCCCGACGGCCGAGAAGAGCTTCAGGGCCAGTTCACCGTCCTGGCTACGCGCCGAACGCCCCAGCGCAAGGACGGTCGATGATTTTCCTACCAGCGCAGGCGTGTTGGGCATGGCGCGAATCACGCGTGCACCGGAGTCGAGAGCTCCCTCCAAACGTGAAAGCGGCACGCCGGCGGCAATCGAAATAAGCAGGTTTCTCTTGCTGATGTGATCGTGCACCTCGTCCAACACCGCGCTCACCTGGTCTGGTTTTACGGCCAAAATCACCACCTGGGCAAAGTTGACGACGTCGATGTTGGAGCTGGTGGCTTCCGCGCGGGTTTCCCTCGTGAAGGCGGCCCGCGCGTCGCTACTGACATCGCTCGCAATCAACCGGACCGGAGTAACCAAGCCGGCCCGAAGAGACCCGCGAGCCAGCGCCGTGGCCATCTTCCCCGCGCCAAGAAAGCCGATGGTGAGCTTAGCCGTCACGCCGGGGTTTGTAGCAGGCCAGCCCGAACTGCGGAAGCCAAAAGCCGGGTTGCGCCGCTTCCGGGAAAGAAACAATTAGACCGAAGATTGCGCCGGTCGGCGCTCGGAGCGCTAAGGGCCAACCACGGCGCGATAGAAGCTCCGGCCGGCTGGAGCGTTGACGCTGATCGGGCGGATGGCGTTGGGCGAGACGTTCGTGGTCACGGGCACCCAACTCTGCAGATCCGTGGAAGCCTGGATGATGTAACTGACATTGGCCTGGCCATTCAGGGCGAACTGGAATTGGCCATTGGCGTAGGCGGGCGCGCTGAGCAGCGGGGCGGTTGGATGCGCGCCAATCTGCACGACAGGAACAGCGACAGTTGTGGCCTGGTTCGTGCCCGGGGGAGAATAGACACGCCAAAATGCGTCATAATCATCGGTCACATACAGATTTCCAACGTTGTCCCAAGCGACGTCGGTATGGGCATGATAGGTGGCCGGGGTCAGCGTGACGACAGGGGTCCCATTGGTGGTTTCGAAAACTCGAGCGGCGCCATTGAGACAACTCGTTCCCTGACCAAGGCCGGTACCAATGAACGCCACAGCGATATAGCGTCCGCCTGGATCGACGGCGATTCCGTAGGCGCCGCGCATCGCGTCATCGCCATTGCCGATTTTCCAGTCAGCAATGGTTTCCGCCGTGCCACCATACGCGGGGAACCGAAGGACTCGATAGGCCGGGTCGGCGCTGCCGAGGCGGGACTGAATCGTGTAAATCCGATTGCTGCGGTCCACCGCGACGTCGTACGGAGCCAGGTCGAGATCCGAGCCGGCTGTTGAGGCGCGAAAGAAACTCCGCGCGGCCGGCGCGTCCACGCTGATAGCGCGGTCTGCGCTGGCGGAAGTATTCGTGGCCCCCGCCGACCATTGCAGCAGGTTGCTTGAGGACTCGATGACGTAACTTGCATTCGCCGAGCCATGCAAAGTGAAATGGAATTGGCCAGCGGAGTAGGAAGGCGCACTGAGAGTCGGCGCCGCGCCGCCGCCGGTCCGGACGATAGTCGTGCCGGGGTCATTGGTGGCGGCAGCACCGTTGGCCCCGACCTGCCATCGCAGGATCCCGTTGCCGCCCGGGTAATTCGTGTCCGCAATCCAGAGGAACATGTTGGCGCCGGAGCCAGTGAGACATGGTCCGCTTAAGGCGTCGATGGCGGATGGGAAATTGTTCGTGGTAAGCACGACGCGGCGAGAAGCAGAAGCAAGCGTTTCGTCAAAACTGAGGATAACGCCGGCGGTCTGGTCGCTGACGTAAACTCTGTCGTCTTCCGCGACCTCGAGCTTCCACGGGCTGAAACCTGAATTGGTCGCCCAGCTCCACCCGCCGCTGCTGTAAACGCCCTCTTCGGCCGGGCTCCCGTCGGAATTGAGCTTGAGAATGCCGACGTTGTCGCCAACCACGGTTCCTGGGGTCGGTCCTTCAACAGCGTTGCCCACGAAGATGCGGCCATAATAGGGGCTGTTCGGGTTTTTGTTAACCGCAATTCCGCGTGGTTCCCAGACGTAATTGATGAAATCGGAATCGTCACTGATCCGCGTCCAATCATTGTGGCCATCGGTCAAGGCCGTGACGCTCACGGAGTAGGTGCCCGTCCCAACACTCATGCTGCTTTGGTCGGTCCCGTCCCAAACGACGAGGTTCGTACCTTTGAGCGTTCCTGGACTCGGGTTTGTGACAGTGATAGCCTGGATGATGGACGCGCCCGAGGTGATGTTGATGGTAACATTGGTAGCCGGTTCGTTCAGGATATAAGTGATGTTGACGTTTGTAGCGGTGGCCAACTGCAAGTTCGTCGCGCTGCCGTCAAGGCGGATATTGGTCGCATAAACATTTGCGCGCGCAGTGGGGACCGCGATCAGGGCGGGGAGAGCAGTTGCGAAGCAGAGGAACATTCGGAAAGCCGACCGTAGCAAAGGACAAGAGATACCGGGTGGGAAGGTGCTTTTCATGAACAACATCAGATTTATGGCATGTCGGGCTTCAACGCGCTGAGCGTGCGCAGGCGTTTAAAATAACCGGAATAACAAACGCCACGACGGCTTCAACGTCAAGTTCAATTCCGCAGGCTTCAGAGAGGGATCGCGAAAAAACCGGAGTGCGCCCGTCCCCGGGCGCAGCATTTGGACAGAACGGAACAGTTCCGAGAACTCGAGCACGTTCAGTCCATCGGGAGTTGCTGCGCCCGGGGACGGGCGCCTTCCGCCGCCAAAAGCTGCGCCGTTGCATTCCGCTTCCCTGCCGCTGTGCCCGTTCGCTATGCTCGGCCCCGTGCGCTGTCTTGTCACCGCTGGACCGACTTACGAACCGCTGGACGCCGTACGCCGGCTCACGAATTTTTCCACCGGCCGACTAGGCTCGGAACTGGCTGACTTTCTGACGTCCAGGGGGCATGTGGTAACACTACTCATCGGGGAACAGGCAACCTTCCGCGGGGAGAGCCCGTGTTATGGCGTTCAAACTTTCAGCACCACGGCGGATTTGCGCGAACATCTTCGCACGTTGTCCGTCGAGCGGGTTGATGCCGTGTTTCATGCCGCGGCAGTGAGCGATTTCGGTTTTGGCAAGGTCTGGCTGCGGTCTGCGCAAGGAGATCTTACGGAGGTTCGCTCCAGCAAGATTTCAACGCGGCAGGGTACATTGCTGGCTGAACTGACCCCCACACCAAAGATTATTGCCGAATTGCGGTCCTGGTTTCCTCGCGCTCGGCTCGTGGGCTGGAAATATGAAGTAGAGGGCAGCCGAGCGGACGTTATTCGGCAGGCGGAGCAACAAATCGACGACTGCTCCACGGATGCATGCGTGGCGAACGGCCCCGCCTATGGTGAGGGATTTGGGCTGGTGCAAGCCAATGGTTGCACGCACCTGCCTGACGCGCCGCGGGTTTTTGAGGCCCTGGAACAACTGCTTCACTGACAGCGCAGTCAGACATTCTCGAAATTGAGTGGCACGCAAGCTGCAGTTGCAAGAGGCAGAATCCGTGCCGCCTCCCTCCAGCGAAGGGCCGGGGAGGCGTCAGGCCTCCCCGGCCAGACTGGCAGTTGGCTGAAGGCGGTACGGCGCCAACCCAATTAAAGCTATGAAAATTCTGTTTTTCTCATCCGACCGCTCCGAGGTCGATTTGGTGACCAGGGAATTCGTTGAAGCTGGCATTCCGTGCGAAATTCGTGTTCGCAATGCTCCCGGAGGCGCGTGGGCGCGCGACGCAGAACTGTGGATTCAGAACGACAAGGATTGGTACCGGGCCTCGATGCTCTGCGTCGAGCTCGCCATCGGGCTCGGCAAGCCAGCGGCTGAGACGCACAAAATGGCCGTGTAGAAGGCTGTCCGAAAGGGTAGCCGCCAAGAGGTGACGAAGCGGAAGCGGCCCCAAAAATTCCGCCGAGATCCGCCTCGTTACCTGGGCGGCTACGGGCGACGACCGAGTGCTGCTATCAGCGTGGCTTCGGCTGATCGGTTTCGGAAGGCGATGGCGATTGGGCATTCAGGCCGAGCTTTTTTTCCAACTCACTGACGCGCTTGAGAAGCTCCGGCAAGTGCTGCAAGGCGATTATCTGACGCTTGGTCTGCCGATCCGGCTGGGCGGGATAGCCGAACCATTTTTCACCGTCGGGAATATTGTGCATGACGCCAGATTGCGCCGCGATCGAAACGCGATTGCCTATTTTCAAGTGTCCCGCCAGGCCAACCTGTCCGGCCAACACGACGTAATTGCCCAATTTCGTGCTGCCGGAAATACCGCTCTGCGAGACGACCAGACAGTGCTCGCCGATGGTTACGTTATGGGCGATCTGGACCAGGTTGTCGATCTTGGTGCCTTTGCCGATGATGGTAGGGCCAAGGGCGCCTCGGTCAATGGTCACGTTGGCGCCGATCTCAACTTCGTCCCGAATGAGCACGTTGCCGATCTGCGGAACTTTGCGGTGAATGCCCGAGTCGAGAACGTAACCGAAGCCATCGGCGCCAATGACGCTGCCCGAGTGGATGCGCACGCGGTTTCCGATTTCTGTGCCGGAATAAAGCGTTACGTTCGGAAAGAGAACGACTTCCTGGCCAAGCTGACAACCTGCGCCCACAAAAATGCACCCGTGCAGGGCCGAGCGGGCTCCGATCCTGGCGTTCTCGCCCACAACGCAATAGGGCCCTACATGAGCGGTGGCATCGACTTGCGCGGTTGAGGCGATAACAGCCGTGGGGTGAATTCCCGGCGTCAAGGTGGGCTCTGGAAAGAACAGCGGGAGCACTTTGGCGAATGCAATCCGGGCGTTGGAGACTTTGATCAGGGTTTTGCGGCCGGAAGTGAAGCTCGCGTCAATAAGGACCGCCGAAGCGGCGCTCTCTTCGGCGCGCACGAAGTAATTTTCGTTTTCCGCGAACGTCAAGTCGCCGGCCTGGGCGCGGTCGGCGGGCGCAAAGCCCTTCAGCACGAGAGCCGGGTCGCCCAGGACTTCCCCTCCCAGGAGTTTGGCAACTTCATCGACGGTGAAAGGCATTAGAAAAACTGTTGAAACCGGCGTTAATTATCAACGAGCCTGGCAAGTCGGCGGTTGACTTGACATTCAGCGCTCACTATAAAGCGCACGGAACCTAATTCAATCCCAACTTTAAACATGGCAAAAACTCTCCGGGTCGGAATGGTGGGCTATGGGTTCATGGGCAGGGTGCATTCGAACGCCTGGCGGCAGGCCCCGTATTTCTTCCCCTTGAAGGCCAAGGTCGAGCTGCATACCATTTGCGGTCGGACGCCGGCGGCGGTCCAGACAGCGCGGGCTCAACTGGGCTGGCAATTTGCGGCCACGGATTGGCAGGAAGTAGTTGAGTCGCCGTTGATTGAGATCGTCGATATTGTCACACCAAAGGATTCACATGCGGAGATCGCACAGGCGGCCGCGCGGGCGGGCAAACATGTGCTCTGCGAAGAGCCGCTGGCGCTTAATGTCAAGCAGGCCGCGTCGATGCTGGCGGCGGCCCAAAAGGCAAAGGTTAGCCACATGGTATGCCACAACTACCGCTGGACGCCGGCAATCGCTCAAGCCAGGAAGCTGCTGGGCGAGGGTGCACTCGGCCAGATCTACCATTTCCACGCACGCTACGCCCAGGATTGGTTGGCGGAGACGGCGGCAGAAGCCCGGTCGAAAGCGACAGCCAGTGGCAGCGGGGCACATAGCGACATGGGTGTGCACTTAATTGACCTGGGGCGATTTCTTGTTGGCGAATTCAAGGAGGTGTGCGGTCAGATGGATACCATGCTCGAGGAGAGTCCGCCGGCCACCCAGTCCGGCGCGGGCGACGCTTCATCCGCCCGGAAGCGGCCGAAGAAGCGGGCTAAGGTGGAAGTTGATCACGCCGCGTCGTTCATTGGTCGCTTCGAGAACGGGGCGATAGCGAACGTCGAAGCGACGCGTTGCGCGCCCGGGCGCAAGAATCAAATGTGGTTCGAGATCAATGGGTCCAAAGGGTCGCTGTGCTTCGATTTCGAGGATATGAACCAGCTCAAGTTCTACGATTGCGGCGCTCCGCCGGACCGGCAGGGTTTCCGCGATGTTTTGGTGACGCAGCCCGGCGGTATCCACCCGTATGTTGGCAATTGGTGGGGGGCGGGGAATTCATTGGGTTATGAACACACGTTCGTGCATGCCATGGCCGATTTTGTCAACGGGTGCGCGGATCGCAAAACGGTCTCCCCTAATTTTGAGGATGGACTGAAGAACCAGCGCGTCGTCGAGGCGTTGGAGGAATCGGTGAAAACTCGCCGGTGGGTGAAGGTGTAAAGCAGGGAATGGGGATTAGGATTTCGATTAAGAGTTAGAGAATTCGTAAGAGTTAGACAATCAGCTAACACAGGAAAATCATTTATGCCCAAAAGACTTCTAAACGTCGGATTGGTGGGGGGCGGCAAAGGCGCCTTTATTGTTCAGCCGCATCAAAAGGCAATCCATTTCGACGGCACGCGGCGCGTAACCGCCGCCGCGCTGTACCCTGATCCCAAAATCGCGCTCGAAGAGGCCGCGAACTGGCCCTACCCGCTAAAGGGTTACGGTTCCTACGACGAAATGATCGCCGCGAATGCGACCCTGTCTGCGGACCAAAAGCTGGACTACGTCGTCATTGTTACGCCAAACCATGTCCATTTCGACCCGGCCATGAAGGCGCTTAAGGCCGGTATCGCGGTGTTTTGCGAGAAGCCGCTCTGCCTGAACCTCCAGGAGGCCAATGACCTCGTGCAGGCCGTTCGCAAGCAGAAAGTCCCCTTTGGCGTGGCCCACACCTACCTAGGCCACTGGACCACGCGGCTGTCGCGTTACATTGTTCGGGCCGGGTTGCTGGGCGACATCCGATGGGTGGACTCGTATTATCTACAAGGCTGGCTGGCGACGAAACTCGAAGCGACAGGCCAAATGCAAGCGGCCTGGCGCACCAACCCGAAACTGGCGGGCGGCTCCGGGTGCGGCGGCGATATCGGCACGCATGCGCTGATGCAACTGCGCTATGTCACGGGGCTGGAGGTCGAACAGCTTTCAGCGCAATTGGAAGCCTTCGTCGAAGGCCGGCAGCTCGACGACCATTTCACGATCTATTGCAAGTTGAACAACGGCGGCAAAGCCCTCGTGCGCGCTTCACAGATTTCGATTGGCCACAAGAACGATCTGGGCATCGAAGTCGCGGGAACTAAAGGCACGCTGACATGGCGCCAGGAGGAGCCCGAATCCATCACTATCCATCTGGCCAACCAGCCCGATCGGGTCTATTGGCGCGGGGCCGTCACACCCGGAGATGGGTTCTTGCCTAAGGACGTACCCGCCGACCTGATGGCTGAGCCGACGATCCCGTCAGGTCATCCCGAGGCGTTTCACGACGCGTACGCGCGGTTGCACCGTTGCTTCGAGGCGGATGTGCGCAAGTGGAAGGCCGGCGAACCTTTCAAGTGCGACGGCTCCAAATATGCGAATGTCGAGGACGGGTGGACAGGGATTGCCTTCATCGAAACCTGCGTCAAGAGCAGTCAGAACAAGGGCGGCTGGGCAGCGATGCCGAAGGCGATTTGATCCAGCCTCAGATGAACTCGTTGATCAGGTTTTCGAGGAATTCCTGGCGGCCGCTTGTGTTTGGCGCGATATCCCCCTGCTTGAGCATGTAGGCCTCGAGGTCCTTGAAGCTGGCCTTTCCGGCTTCAATTTTCGAGCCAATTCCGCTGTCCCAGGATGCGTAGCGCTGCTTGACGAATTGCGACAGCCGGCCATCGTTGCGGATTGCCGCGGCGGTTTTTAGGCCGCGGGCAAATGCATCCATGCCACCAATGTGGGCATGAAACAGATCCACCGGCTCGAAACTCTCGCGTCGGACCTTTGCATCGAAATTGGTGCCGCCGGTCACGAAGCCACGCACCTTCAAAATGGAAAGCATGATCAGCGTGGTCAGATATACGTCGGTCGGGAATTGATCGGTGTCCCAACCCAGCAGCAGGTCACCGGTGTTGGCGTCGATCGAACCGAGTGCGCCAGCGGCAATGGCGACTTCCAGTTCGTGTTGCATGGTGTGGCCGGCAAGCGTGGCGTGATTGGTTTCGAGATTTAGTTTGAAGTCGCCCAGAAGATCATATTCTCGCAGGAAATTGAGGCACGCGGCGGCATCTGAATCATATTGATGCTTGGTCGGCTCTTTGGGCTTGGGTTCGATGTAGAACTGACCTTTGAAGCCGATGGACTTCTTATGATCCACGGCCATGTGCAGGAACCTTCCGAGATGATCCATTTCACGCTTCAAGTCGGTGTTCAGCAGCGTGCTGTAGCCCTCACGTCCGCCCCAGAATACGTAGCCCGCCCCGTTGAGCTCGTGGGTCACCTCGATGGCCTTTTTGACCTGAGCAGCGGCGTAGGCGAAGACGTCGGCGTTGCAACTGGTGGCAGCGCCGTGCGCGAAACGCGGATGCGCAAACAGACAGGCCGTGCCCCAGAGTAACTGCACGCCCGTCCGTTGCTGCTCATCCTTGAGCACCTTAACGATTGCGTCCAGGTTCTGATTCGTTTCGCGCAGGTTGTTGGCTTCGGGCGCAACGTCGCGGTCGTGGAACGCGTAGAAGGGCGCGCCCAGTTTTTCAAGGAACTCAAATGCGACACGCACGCGCGTCTCAGCCATCTGCAAGGAGTTGGTGCCATCCTCCCAGGGCCGCAGCGCCGTGCCGGTGCCGAACATATCCGTCAGTTGACCCCGGATGGTATGCCAGTAAGTGACGGAAAAGCGCAGGTGGTCCTTCATCGGCTTTCCTTCAACCAGCTCCTGCGGGTTGTAATGCTTGAAAGCCAAGGGGTTTTTCGATTTTGGCCCTTCGAACGGTATCCTGGGAATACCCGGGAAGTATTCTTTCGATAGTTTTTTCATGGCGGCGAATAATGATCGCGAGCGAGGCTAAGAAGGGAGCTGGAGGAGAGCAAGGGCAGAAGTCGTGGCGCTGTAACCCCGAGCGCATCTTGATACCACCACCATCTTAAGTGCTGACCCAAAGCTCGTCCCAAT
>CAYUPI010000027.1:0-77807 GCA_964446585.1 uncultured Verrucomicrobiota bacterium | reverse complement strand
TTACAGATCTCTTTCCAAAAAATCTTGCTTTGGCTCAGTTACTGACGAACTTGGGATAATGCCCGTTGCTGGGAAAGTTCCGAACCCTCACGCGTGTGGGCGTTGCTGCGACCGGGGACGGTCGCACCCCGGCAGCCCGATCGGAGTGTGCCCGTCCCCGGGCACAGCGGCGCCCGATGATTTCCGGCCCTGGGGAGGGGCCAGCCCGCCTTCACCTGGGGACGTTGCTGCGACCCAAGACGGTCGCACCCCGGCGGCGCGATCGGAGTGTGCCCGTCCCCGGGCACAGCGGCGCCCGATGATTTCCGGCCCTGGGGAGGGGCCAGCCCGCCTTCACCTGGGGACGTTGCTGCGACCGGGGACGGTCGCACCCCGGCAGCACCAGCGGAGTGAGCCCGTCCCCGGGCGCAGCAATGCTCGATTATTCCCGCGGCTGAAAAGATCCGAACGGCTCGCCCGTGCGGACGTAGCTGCAACCGAGGACGGTCGTACTCGGAGCTTGCCAGGATTCGCTGATTGGACTCTGCTCTCGCCAGCATGGGGCCCAAACCACTGGCCAGGCCGCCCTACAATCCGGGCGTGCGCGCTCTGGTCGAAGGCAAGCGTGCGGCGTCGCGCCCTGTGCTGAGGGAGGAGATCAAGCGCTGGTTTCGCGGCTGGCACGAGAGTGGATATCTGCCGCACCGGGATGAGCCTGGGCTGGTTCAGTTCGTCACCTTCCGCCTTGGGGACGCGTTTCCGGTCGAGTTACGGTCAGAATGGGAAGCGCTGCTAACAATCGAGGACAATCGAAAACGGACCATCGAACTGGAGAAGTATCTTGACCGAGGTCGGGGTGAATGTCATCTGCGCCGCTCGGACGTAGCAGCCATGGTCGAGGCTTCGTTCTTGTTTCGGCACGACGTGCACTACGAGTTGCGCGCCTGGGTAATTATGCCGAACCACGTGCACGTTCTCTTCCGCGTCCAGGATATGCCGATGTCTCAAATTGTGGATGCATGGAAGGGTTTCACCGCAAAGGAAGCGAACAAGCTGTTGGGACGCAAGGGACATTTCTGGCAAGAGGGCTATTGGGATACATACATTCGCGACGGCGAGCACGAGTTGAAAACTCGGCGGTACATCGAGAACAACCCGACAAAGGCGAAGTTAGCGGCGTTCCGGAAAGAATGGCCGTGGGGCAGCGCGCGGTTTCGGGATGCCTATGAACGATTATGCGTGCCGGCGAATTGACGGAGTGTGCCCGTCACCGGGCACAGCAACGCTCGATCATTCTCGCTCCCGGGAAGCTGCCAGCCCGCCTTTATATGAGCACGTTACTGCGACCGGGGACGGTCGCACCCCGGCAGCCCGATCGGAGTGTGCCCGTCCCCGGGCACAGCGGCGCCCGATGATTTCCGGCCCTGGGGAGGGGCCAGCCCGCCTTCACCTGGGGACGTTGCTGCGACCCAAGACGGTCGCACCCCGGCGGCGCGATCGGAGTGTGCCCGTCCCCGGGCACAGCGGCGCCCGATGATTTCCGGCCCTGGGGAGGGGCCAGCCCGCCTTTATATGAGCACGTTGCTGCGACCGCGGACGGTCGCACTCCGGCAGCGCCAGCGGAGTGTACCCGTTATCGGGCACAGCAACCCGCGATAATTCCGGCGCTTGTGAGACTTTGAACTGCTCGCCCGAGCGATAATGCCCGTTCCTGGGAAAGTTCCGAACCCTCACGCGTGTGGGCGTTGCTGCGACCGGGGACGGTCGCACCCCGGCAGCGCCAGCGGAGTGTACCCGTCCCCGGGCACAGCGACGCCCCATACATACGCGCGTCTGAGAAGATCCGAACGGCTTGCCCGTGCGGACGTTGCTGCGACCGGGGACGGTCGCACTCCGGCAGCGTCATCGGAGTGTACCCGTCATCGGGCACAGTGACGCCCCATAATACTCGCGTCTGAGAAGATCCGAACGGCTTGCCCGTGCGGACGTTGCTGCGACCGAGGACGGTCGCACCCCGGCAGCGCCAGCGGAGTGTGCCCGTCACCGGGCACAGCGACGCCCCATAATACGCGCGTCTGAGAGGATCCGAACGGCTTGCCCGTGCGGACGTTGCTGCGACCGGGGACGGTCGCACCCCGGCAGCGCCAGCGGAGTGAGCCCGTCCCCGGGCGCAGCAATGCTCGATTATTCCCGCGGCTGAAAAGATCCGAACGGCTTGCCCGTGCGGACGTTGCTGCGACCGGGGACGGTCGCACCCCGGCACCAATTCACTAACAGCTTGCGCCGGTCGGGAGTCTTTCGGACCCTCGCTCGGCGTTGCCTATGGCCAAGAAAGCATTGATTACCGGCATCACCGGTCAGGATGGGTCTTACCTGGCCGAACTGCTGTTGTCGAAAGGATATGAGGTTCACGGCATCATACGCCGGGCCAGCACGTTTAACACGGGCAGACTCGAGGCGATCTATGACGACCCGCACAATAGCAAGACGCGGTTGTTTCTCCATTACGGCGACCTAAGCGACGCCAGCGCGCTGGCGCGACTCGTCGGTAAAATTCAACCTGAGGAGATCTACAATTTGGCCGCGCAGAGCCACGTCCGGGTGAGTTTCGACAGCCCGGAATATACCACTGATATCACGGCGACGGGCACGGTGCGGTTGCTCGAGGCCATTCGCGAAACCGGGCTGCGGCCTCGGTTCTACCAGGCTTCATCGAGCGAAATGTACGGTTTGATCCGCGAGACGCCCCAGACGGAGCGCACGCCGTTTTATCCCCGCAGTCCCTACGGCTGCGCCAAGGTATTTTCCTACTGGGCGACCGTGAACTACCGCGAAGCCTACGGACTTCATGCCAGCAATGGGATTCTGTTCAACCACGAATCACCCCGGCGCGGCGAAACTTTCGTCACGCGCAAGATAACTCGCGCCGCCGCCCATATCCGCGGCGGACTGCAGGAAAAGCTGTATCTGGGGAACCTGGACGCCAAGCGCGATTGGGGCTACGCCAAGGAATATGTCGAAGCCATGTGGCAAATGCTGCAGCAGGAGAAGCCGGAGGATTATGTTATCGCCACGAATGAAACGCACTCGGTGCGAGAATTTCTCGAAGTGGCTTTCGGCCATGCGAAGCTGGATTGGAAGAAGCACGTGGAGATCGACCCTCGCTATTACCGGCCGGCTGAGGTTGACCTGCTCCAGGGCGATTACTCCAAAGCCAGGCGACAGTTGGGTTGGGCCCCAAAAACCGGTTTCGTCGAATTGGCAAAATTGATGGTCGATGCCGACATAGAGTTATTGCGCCGCCATCGCCGGGGCGAAATCAAGGTGAGCAGTTAGCTTTTGATTTCAAAAAGTCTTCGTACGCGAGGCGGATACCTTCTCTCAGCTCCACCTCCGGTTTCCAGCCCAATCCCAGAATCCGCGAACTGTCCATCAATTTCCGCGGCGTGCCGTCCGGCTTTGATTTGTCCCAGACAATTTTACCCTCGAAACCAACTGCTCGCTGGATCAGCTCGGCCAGCTCGCGAATGGAGATGTCGCGGCCATAACCGACATTGATCAACTCCTCGGCGCTGTAGTTTTCCATGAGAAACAAGCACGCCCGCGCCAGGTCATTGGCGTGAAGAAACTCCCGGCGAGGTGTGCCGGTGCCCCAGCAAGTCACGCTTGCTGCGCCCGCGGACTTGGCTTCGTGAAACTTGCGGAGCAAAGCCGGCAGCACATGCGAGCTTTGCAAATCGTAATTATCGTTCGGTCCATATAGGTTGGTCGGCATGGCGCTGATGAAATCGCACCCATACTGCCGACGGTAGGCCTGGCACAACTTGATGCCGGCGATTTTGGCGATGGCATACCATTGGTTGGTGGGCTCCAGCGGACCGGTCAGCAGGGCCTCCTCTTGCAGCGGTTGAGGAGCCAGCTTCGGATAAATGCAGGAACTGCCCAGGAACAGCAGCTTCCTCACCCTATGACGATAAGACTCGTGGATAACATTATTTTGAATTTGAAGATTCTCGAACAGAAACTCAGCCGGGCGTTGGTCGTTGGCCAGGATGCCGCCAACCTTTGCCGCGGCCACGAAAACGTAATCCGGCTTTTCTCGAGTGAAAAAATCCAGTACGGCGCGAGCATCCAGCAGGTCCAGCTCGGAATGCGAGCAGCCGATGAGGCGCGTGAAACCCCGCCGGCTCAGTTCGCGCCAGATCGCGCTCCCGACCAGGCCGCGGTGCCCGGCTACGTAGATCCGCGCTTCTCGCTCAAGTTCCATGGAGGGAAGGATAGACCCGCGCTGGCCGGATAAACAAGGTTCGTGAGTTTCAGTCGGCGGTCCGGGTCAGTTCCACAGATAGAACCCGGCACCTTACGCCACACTGTGTGCGCGATTTTCGCCGGACCCAGCGCCTCCGCCGGATTACGGACGGGCCGTCGGGTCAAGATCGGATAAGAAAAAGTGATGTTGAACATTGATTTCACGCATTCGCATGTTACATTTTCGGTTGCGGTTAGTAACAGGCAATACGTGAACACTAAATGAAATAATAATAATAATCCGCCTGTTGCTGTGTTCACGCCGCAATCAAAAGAAAGGTCAAGAATGAAAACAAGAACAGCCCTCAGCAAGGGCTTCACGCTGGTGGAAATCATGATCGTTGTGGCCATCATCGGCCTGCTAGCCGCGATTGCGATTCCCAACTTCATCAGAGCGAGAACAACGGCGCAGAAGAATGCCTGCATCAACAACCTGCGCCAAATTGACGGCGCCATTCAGCAGTGGGCGTTGGAGAATAAGCAAGGAGCGACTGCCGCGGTGAAGTTCACCGACATCAGCAGCTATCTGAAGAACTCTGTGATTTGCCCCTCGGGCGGCACTGCTTTCTCTGACAGTTACACGATTACTGACGTGCAGACCAAACCGGTCTGCCAGAAGGACCCCGTCAACCACATCTTGCCGCTAGATACCTCGAGCTAATTGGTCAGGCTCTGAGTTTCTTCGAAAGGCCCGGGAAGAGGATCCCGGGCCTTTTTTTGTGGACGCGTTGCGGTCCGCACCGCGTCCTCGGCTGCAGGCGGCCGCTAATGGACTGAACATTCTCGCGCGGCGGTGCGCGTGGATAGTCAGCGGGAGGATCCACGCCGCGTTGATCCGCTTCCGCGGTATTACGGACGGCGAGTCGGGTCAAGATCGGATAAGAAAAAATGATGATAAATCTTGAGTTCAGCAGCGCTCCTGCTAAATTCTGCACCACGGCTGGCCACAAGCAATACGTGAACACTTAATGAAATAATAATAATCCGCTTGTTGCCGTGTTCACGCCGTAATCGAGAGAAAGGTCAAAAATGAAAACAAGAACGGCCCTCAATAAGGGCTTTACACTGGTGGAAATCATGATCGTCGTGGCCATTATCGGCCTGTTGGCGGCGATCGCGATTCCCAACTTCATCAGAGCGAGAACAACGGCGCAGAAAAATGCCTGCATCAACAACCTTCGGCAAATCGACGGCGCCATCCAGCAATGGGCATTGGAAAACAAACAGGGAGCTACCGCTGCAGTGAAATTCACCGACATCAGTAGCTACCTGAAGAACTCGGTGCTTTGTCCTTCGGGCGGCACCACCTTCGCCAACAGCTACACGATTGTTGATGTCCAGACCAAGCCGGTCTGCCAGAAAGATGCGGTTAACCACATCCTGCCGCCAGACACCGCCAGCTAATGGCCAGGATTTGAAGCTCTCCTCACGGCCCGGGAAGAAGACCCCGGGCCTTTTTTGTGTTCAGCTTGTAGTTTGCATGGCGGCCTCGGTCGCCAGTTGCCGCCCCTGGGCGTAAAAGCTCTGGCAGAGTGCGATGGGCGGCATTGGAGCCGGCCGCTCCTGCTGCGCTCAACGACTCCGCTCCACTACGGACAGACAGGTCGGGTATAGATCGGATAAGCAAAAGTAATGTTCGATATTGAGTTCAGCAACGCCCCTGCTAAACTCTTTACCACGGTTGGCGACAAGCAATCCGTGAACACTTAATGGACAGATAATAATCCGCTTGTTGCTGTGTTCACGCCGTATCAGAAGGAAAGGTCAGAAATGAGAGTCAGAAGGGACTTCAATCAGGGCTTCACGCTGGTAGAGATTATGATCGTTGTGGCCATTATCGGTCTATTGGCAGCGATCGCGATTCCCAATTTCATCAAATCGAGAACCACAGCACAAAAGGCTACCTGCATCAACAACCTGCGACAAATCGACGGCGCCATCCAGTCCTGGGCACTGGAAAACAAGCAGGGACCTACCGCTCCGGTGAAGTTCACCGACATCAGTGGCTATCTGAAGAACGCCGTAGTTTGTCCTTCAGGCGGCACCACCTTCGCCAACAGCTACACCATCGTGGACGTGCAAACCAAGCCCGTCTGCCAGAAGGTGCCCGCTGTCGGCCCAAATGATCCGACCGCACATGTGCTTCCGACGGACACCGGCGCGTAATCAACCACTTTTTAGATTTGGTCGCTGTGCCCGGGAAGAAACTCCCGGGCTTTTTTTCGCCTGGCTACAGACCAGAGGTAGCACCATCTCAAGTCCCAACCGAGAGTGCTTCCCAGCGACAAGGATCACAGTTCATCGTGTCCCGTTCCCAGACAGCGATCCTGGTTTGAGACAGCCAACCGCAGACCTCGCCAAGCCATCTGCCCAACCGAAGAATACAGCTTTACCCTTCGCTCACAGTTTCTCGTGGCTCGAGGATTGGCACCGCCAATGCTCAGAGCCGGTAGCGGTTGCGACAGGCAATTAGTGAACGGAGATTGAACTTATCTGTAACCCGCCTGTCGCTTCGTTCACGCCGCGGAACAGAAAGACAACAGTAGAGCATGAAAAACAGGACCTCCCGCAAGTCGGGCTTCACGTTGGTGGAAATCATGATCGTCGTGGCCATTATCGGCCTCTTGGCGGCGATCGCCATCCCCAACTTCATCAAAGCGCGCACGACCTCGCAGAAGAATGCGTGCATCAACAACCTGCGCCAGGTGGACGGCGCGATCCAGCAATGGGCACTGGAGAACAAGAAGGACGCTGCGGCTGCGGTGAAGTTCACCGACATCAGTTCTTATCTGAAGAACTCGGTCGTGTGTCCTTCGGGCGGCACCACCTTCGCGAACAGCTACACCATTGTTGACGTGGCCACGAAGCCGGTCTGCCAAAAGGATGCGGTCAACCACATCTTGCCGGCAGATACGAGCAGCTAAACGCCGCTTCGTTCATAACTTGAAGAGGCCCGGGGGTTTCTCCCGGGCCTTTTCTTTTTGCTTCGATTGCTCTCCAGCCCCAACAACTGGCACTCCGAATGCTTCTCATCACTTACGCGGTCGCGACAGGCAATCAGTGAACGGGACTTGAACTCATACTAACCCGCCAGTCGCTCGTTCACGCCGCAAGACAGAAAGACAACAGAACAGCATGAAAAACAAGACCTCCCGCAAGTCGGGTTTCACGTTGGTGGAAATCATGATCGTCGTGGCCATTATCGGCCTCTTGGCGGCGATCGCCATCCCCAACTTCATCAAAGCGCGCACAACCTCTCAGAAGAATGCGTGCATCAACAACCTGCGCCAAATCGACGGCGCGATCCAGCAGTGGGCGCTGGAGAACAAGAAGGACTCGGCGGCCGCAGTGAAGTTCACCGACATCAGTTCTTATCTGAAGAACTCGGTCGTGTGTCCTGCGGGCGGCACCACCTTCGCCAATAGCTACACCATCGTTGACGTGGCCACGAAGCCGGTCTGCCAGAAAGACGCGGTCAACCACATCCTGCCAGCGGATACAAGCAGCTAAACGCCGCTTCGTTTATAACTTGAAGAGGCCCGGGGGTTTCTCCCGGGCCTTTTCTTTTTGCTTCGACCACCCTCCAGCCCCAACAACTGGCATTCTGAATGCTGCCAAATAGCTCCGCGGTCGCGACAGGCAATCAGTGAACGGAACTCGAACTCATCTAACCCGCCTGCCGCTTCGTTCACGCCGCGGAACAGAGAGACAACAGAACAGCATGAAAAACAGGACCTCCCGCAAGTCGGGTTTCACGTTGGTGGAAATCATGATCGTCGTGGCCATTATCGGCCTCTTGGCGGCGATCGCCATCCCCAACTTCATCAAAGCGCGCACGACCTCGCAGAAGAATGCGTGCATCAACAACCTGCGCCAGGTGGACGGCGCGATCCAGCAATGGGCACTGGAGAACAAGAAGGACGCTGCGGCTGCGGTGAAGTTCACCGACATCAGTTCTTATCTGAAGAACTCGGTCGTGTGTCCTTCGGGCGGCACCACCTTCGCTGACAGCTACACCATCGTTGATGTGGCCACGAAGCCGGTCTGCCAGAAAGACGCGGTCAACCACGTCCTGCCGACGGATACGAGCAGCTAGACCCTGCTTCGTTCATAACTTGAAAAGGCCCGGGAGAATTCTCCCGGGCCTTTTTCATTAGGGTAATCAAGGCAGCGGCGCCGCGCCGTAAAATCGTTGTCTCGGGCCCCCGCGAGCAATATATTGGCTCGGAGAGCGGGCTTGCTGTCAGACGGGAAATGGAAGCGATTATAGAAACCAGGAATCTCCGAGTCGAATATCGCGCCCAGGACGGGACGCAGGCCCGGAAAGTCGCTGTCAAGGATCTCAATCTGAACGTTCGCGCAGGCGAGGCCTTCGGCTTTCTGGGCCCCAATGGAGCCGGCAAGACGACGACCATGAACGTCCTGCTGGGCTTCGTCAACGCCACCGCCGGAGAGGCATTCCTGTTCGGTGTCAATGTGCGCGAGCCGATTGCGCGCCTGCGCATAGGTTACCTTCCCGAGCTGACGTATTATTACAAGTTTCTGACGGCCGAGGAGCTCTTGCGATTTTACGCGCGCATATTCCATATTCCCCGGGCCGACGCCGACCGGCGCATTGATGAGCTGCTCAGTCTGGTGGAACTCGAACACGCGCGCAAACGCCCGATCAAAACCTATTCCAAAGGCATGCAGCAACGGGTCGGTCTGGCCCAGGCGCTGATCAATGATCCGGACCTGCTAATCCTGGATGAGCCGACCAGCGGTTTAGACCCGCTGGGCCGGATGAAAGTGCGGGAAATCATTCAGAGGTTGAAGAATGAGGGAAAAACCGTTTTCTTTTCGTCGCACGAACTGGGCGAAGTTGAAACCGTTTGCGATCGCGTGGCGATCATTCATCAAGGCGAACTGAAGGTTGAAGGGCGCGTCTCCGAGCTCATCGAAACACACCAGGCCAATCTCGAGCAAATTTTCCTGAGGATTATCGGCTACCGTGCGGAGGCCCTGCCGGGTGTGAGCGCGATGGCGTCGCAGACTTCCCTATGAATACCGTGTTCGCACTCGCCGGGGTTGTCATCAAGGAGCTTTATCGCCGGAAAGATTTTTATGTCCTGTTCGTTCTCACGGCAGTGATTACACTGGCGCTGGCGTCGGCCAACTTCTTCAACGACGCCAGAATTTTACGTTACTTGAAGGAGGTGGTCCTCCTGTTGATTTGGATCTCCGCTCTGGTCATCGCCATCACGACCACGGCCCGGCAAATTCCGGCCGAACGCGAAAATCGGACGATCTTTCCGTTGCTAGCCAAACCCGTGACACGCGGCCAGGTCATTTTGGGCAAGTTCCTCGGGTGCTGGCTGACGTGCGGACTCGCGCTCGGGGTCTTTTACCTTTTTTTTGGTGTGGTCAGCGGCTCGCGCGAGCATTCATGGGATCTGACCGGATATCTCCAGGGCCTGTGGCTGCAGTGGATCATGCTTGGAATCGTGATAAGCCTGGTTTTGCTTGGCTCCGTCACGTTCACTGCGCCGTCCTCGAACGCCACTATCACGTTCATCGTCGTTGTCGGCATACTGTTACTAGGCCGTCATCTTAACCAGGTCGCCTTGCAGCAAGCTGAACCGGTGCGCACACTCATTTACACGATTTATTTCCTGATTCCCCATCTTGAATGGTATGACGTGCGGGACTTCCTGATTTACGACCACCGTTGGGTCGGTTGGGCCAATTGCGCGTTGGGAACGCTGTACGCAGCCCTCTACTCGGCGCTATTGTTGTTCGCCACCTGGGTGGTGTTCCGCCGCAAAGCATTGAACTTGTGAGAGCCCGCCCCCACAACGCTCTGTTGATATTGTTGCTGGCCACCGCTTGCTTCTCCATGGCCACACTGCTCCAGCCTCGCACGGCGGTCTGGAGCAGCCGAGGCGACTCCGGCAGCGTCCTCAAGGTCCTGCTGGGGGACGGGCGCCGGCTTTTTGCCGACCATTTCTTCGAGAAGGCCGACATTTACTTCCACAGCGGTTATTACCCGTCCATTTTCGACCGGAACCAGGCCCCTAAAGACGCGCGCCACATGACCGCTCAAGAAGGCAGCTCGGCGGAGGAGGAGCACGAAAAGGCCATGAACTTCCTCGGAGCGCCGAGAGATTGGATCGAGCGGTTCGGGCGTCATTTTCTGATCACCCAGCATACGCACCTGTCGGGTGGCACAGAAAGGGAGATACTTCCCTGGCTGAAGCTCTCGGCGGAGCTGGACCCCAACCGGATCGATACCTATACAGTTGCGGCCTACTGGCTCCGCGACGTGGGTAAAGTCGCCGAGGCGGAGCAATTTCTGCGCGAAGGCTTGCGCGCCAACCCCGGCAGCTACGAAATCCTCTTTGAGTTGGGCCGCCTTTATCGGGAGAATTATCATGACCCGCGCCGCGCGCGCAATGTGTGGGAGTTGGCCCTCCGCCGCTGGCAGGAGCAGGAACCCGGCAAAAAGGAGCCTGATTGGCTGGCGTTGAGCGATATCTCCGTGAATCTGGCACGGCTCGAAGAGAGCGAGGGAAATTTGAAGCAAGCGATTTCCTATCTCGAACTGGCTCGCAAGGCCTCGCCCCAGCCGAAGCCGCTCGAACAGCAAATCGAGGAAATTAAGCGGAAGCTGGGTAACAGCCAGCAACCTGCGCCCGCGAACCATCCGTGAACCGGAACTAGGCTTTGTGTTTCACTGGCGCGTGTGGTTTAATGCGCCGCGATGAAGATCCGGCGCGCTCAACTCCGACGAGTGACCAGGGAAACTCGCATCGGTCTGGAATTGACTATTGACGGCGCCGGCCGAGCGGTCATCCATACGGGCATCCCGTTTTTTGACCACATGTTGGCGTTGTTTGCAAAGCACGCGGTGGTCAATTTGAAACTCCGTTGCGCCGGCGATCTGGCAATAGATGCCCATCATACCGTGGAGGATTGCGGAATTTGCCTGGGTCAAGCCTTTACCAAGGCATTGGGCGACAAGAAGGGTCTCCGGCGTTACGGCACCGGCTTTGATCCCAGGAATCCCTTCACGGGCGAAGCCTACGTGCCGATGGACGAATGTTTAGCCAGGTGCGTCGTCGATTTCAGCGGACGGCCGCATCTGGTGTGGCGGGGTTTGAATAATTTGGCCCACAGGCGAATCAGCCGCGCCGAGCGAGGGCAAGACATGTCCAGCGCCTTCCGCTTCGGCCTGGCACGGGAGTTTTTTCAGGCCTTCGCCAATGACGCGCGCTGCAACCTGCACCTGGAGTTGCTCTACGGCGATGAGCCTCATCACATCGTCGAGGCGCTGTTCAAGGCATTTGCCCGGGCGGTGGATATCGCCTGCCAACGGGATCCGAGGCTTGGCGGCCAGCTCCCCACGACCAAGGGTAAACTGTGACCGGGCTTGAATAGCCGCCGTTAGGCTGCCGTCAAAGCTATGGGTGATAAAGATCATTCCTCGACCGATGATCCAAAATTGGTGCGGGCCGCGCAACGGGGAGACATGGCCGCGTTCGAGGAATTGGTGGCGCGTCATCGCGACAAGATTTATGCGCGGGCGCTGAGCATGATGCGGAATGAAGAAGAAGCGATTGATCTTTCTCAAGAAGCCTGGATTAAGGCCTGGCAGCGATTGAAGCAGTTCCAGGGCGAAGCCAGTTTCGGCACCTGGGTGACGCGCATCGTCATCAATCTTTGCCTGGACCAGTTGCGCAAACAGAAGCGCCAGCGTACCGAATCCATCGAGGAAATTGACGAAGACTCCGGCGGCGTCGAGCGTCAAATGCCTGTGGTGACGGTAAACCCAACGGCCGGCCTGGAACGGCGCGAATTGCGCCAGCGGATCGATCGGGCGCTTGGGCAGTTGTCCCATGAACACCGCACCGTGCTGGTGCTACATCAATTTGAAGAAATGGAATACAAACAGATCGCCAGGACAATGGGCTGTTCGATCGGTACAGTCATGTCCCGGCTTTTCTACGCGCGCAGGAAACTGGCTGCGCTGCTGGCTGATTTGAAGAAACCGGATGAGTGGTGATTGGTAGGCAACCTGCTGTCACATTGCCAACAAATATGGATTACGAGGCTCAATTGAAGTTACAAGCCTACCTCGACGGCGAATTGCCGGAGGCCGAGGCCCGCGAGGTCGCCAATTGGCTGGCGCGGGATCGGGACGCCGTCGCTCTCCACGCGGAGTTGCGCCATACGCGCGAAGCCCTGGTGGGATTCGAACTGGGCGTCACATTGCCGGAATCGCGCGAGTTCTTCTGGTCGAAAATCGAGCGCGAAATACGCCGTCTGGAACCGCCCGAGCAACCGGTTCGACCGACGCCATTCCTTACGGCCTGGCGCAGGTTCCTGGTGCCCGCCGCGGCGGTGGCGGTGGCGGCGGTGGCCGTCCTGGCCGGCGTGTTCGGCGGCTCGCGAGCCTCCCTGGGCGAAACGGCCGTCGCGGACCCGGCCGCTTTCACCTACCACGATTACTCAACCGGCACGACTCTGGTTTGGTTCTCCTATCCGGCCGAGGATGAGCTTGCCGATAACGCCCCTGCTGCTAGAGTCCAATAACATCACGATGAGACGCCAGAGCTTTTCGACATCACTCGGACGGTGGTTATGGGTTTGGGTGGTGTTGCTGGCCGTGAATGGGCTAGCTGCACCGGCGCCGGACTTGAAGCTGGAAGCCCTGTTGATCTGGGGAACCAATGAAGCAACCTCTCCTGACGCGAACCACAAACCTGTTGGCCCCAAACTCAAAAAGAAGCTCGAGGAACTCCCGCTCAAATGGAGCAACTACTTCGAGGTCAAACGCATCCAATTTGGAGTAGCGCTTTCCAACTCCACTAAGGTTCCACTCAGCGAGAAGTGTGAGCTCGTCGTCAAGAACCTGGGCCACTCCAAAATCGAAGTCACAATTTTCGGCAAGGGCAAACAATGCGCCACTCGCACTCAGGAACTTGCCAAGGAAGACACGTTGATCATGGGCGGCAATGCCCCAGGAGCTACTTCCTGGTTCGTAGTCCTTCGCCGCGCTGAATAGTTGATGAGCCGTAACCGGGGACGGAGTGCGCCCGTCCCCGGGCGCAGCAACTCCCGACGGACCGAACAAGCTGAAGTTTCAGGGCAACTCGGCCAGCGTGATGTCCCGATACGACGCTTCCGCCTTGCCCCCGCCATGGATCTGCAAGCCGATGAGGCCGCTGAGTGGAATGGTCTGATCCTCCTCGGTGTAATCCACAGTCTGCACACCGTTTAGCCAGAGACGGATGTGCCGGTCCTCGCATCGAATGATATAGTCGTTCCAGTCGTTCGTCTTAACAATCTGTTTGATAACCGCTGCGTGGGGATGAGCCAGGGTTTTGTTGCGGCGCGATTCGTCGTAAAGGCTGCCCCAATATCCTTCTCCCATGTCCGCCTGGTAACCGGTCATCTCATAGGCCGGGTCTTTCAATCGTTGACTGCGGAGTTGGATACCGCCATTGACGAACCCGGTGCCCGCCAATTTGACCTTGAGCCGCAAGTCGAAATTCTTGAACTCTTTCGTCGTGGACAGAAAGTCGTTATGCGGCACCGTCGCATCGAGCGAGCCGCCGACGAGCGCGCCCTTCTCGATTCGCCAGGTCCGCGGCGTCTGTTCCTGCCAGCCCTCGAAACTTCGGCCGTCGAATAGTCGTGTCGGTTTGGCAGACATGGGCGGTGGAGCATCTTCCAGTGGATTTCGAAAGGTGCCCGTTCCCAGAAATTGGGGATGAAACTCGAGCTCGACGCGCCCCTCTTTGACCGCCGGCTCATTATCTAATTCGGCCTTTATCTCCGTCTGATTGGTGGAAAAGAACATAAAAATGCCGAGTTTGTCGCCGCCGTCCAAAAATGGTCCCGAGATGGCCAATTCGCGGGAACGGGTTTTCGCCTTTAGTCTGGGAAAGAGTCGAAGCATCGCATCCGCCGCCGGGTCCGACTGGGACGATTTCCAGTTGTTGCCTTTTTTGACGATGCAAAGTGTGTGCCGTGCTATTTTGAACGGAATTCTAGGCGAGCCGAAGTCCATCACGTCCACCCGCCAGGGATGCGTTTCAACTTCCAAAATATCGTTCTGCACAAAGGGGTCCGGTTTGAAGCACTCCTTCACTTCTTCAGGCGTCTGGACGTTCAAAACGACAATGCCGCGGATGGACCCGTTATCTCCCAACGGACCGGCGGCAAAAAGTTTGCCCAGGTTGAACTGCGTTCCAAAGTTGCCGACGTGCTGCGCCTGCATCTGGCTGACCGCTTCGGGGGCCATAGTTTTGGTCTTGTCGCGCGACGCCCCAGCATTGAGGAAAACCCAGGTGACAGGCTGCGTGGCGGCGGCGTTCTTGTCCTGCGCCGCGCTCGAAAGAGCGAGAGCGACGAGGAATGCGCTAACCGGATTTTTCATGGATTTCCTGCGAACCATGCCAAGCCTGATAAGAACTACAAGCGGAAAGCCGAAGTTTGAAGAAATCGACTTCGACTACGCCGCCACTGACGCGACAGCCGCGTTGCTAACCGCCGCCAGCTAGTCCTCGAAAACTCCGTAGGAGTGACCTGTGTATAGCCGCCCGACCTAGTGCGGTAGTTCCCTCCCTCTCCTCCTGCCTGGAGGAGAGGGCGGGGGAGAGGAGGCCTTTCTCTCGTTTCCCGCGGAGGATTCATCGAGAACAGGCTCGCCATCTGCCCTTCGCCATCCTCGATCTACCAATCTCCCATTTTCCATTGGCTGGTTGCTATTCCCCGCCGGTCCAACCCCGCCAGCTCCGCTTTGAAATCTCAAAGATCCAATACAATGCCTTGCCCTGAGACCCATATTCTGCTTCTATAAGTATATGGCCGCGGGACAATCTTGGGTGGCCCGAGAGGAAGCTTCCTGGGCCGGGAATGGTTCTAACATGTATATTTGTCTTTGGAACGCTTTCCAAAACATGCAAGGACAAATTTCAACTGGCATCCGAGCTTGAAGCCGTGGAAGTTGCCTTCAGGATTTCTTTGTCTTTGCAACATTAACGATCAGGGTGCATTTGTCCCATTTATACTGTTAGCCCACTTCACGCCATGAGAGCATTCATCGTTTTTCTTCTATCGTGCGCGGCGGTTTTCGGCGGGGACGGCGACGTCCGTGTCGTCACCACCGCCAAGACGAATGCGGAGACAGCCAGCATCACCATCAAGGATTTCTGATATGGCTGTAGAATTGTCAAGAGGCGAAAGCATTTTCTTCTTCGATTTTTCTTCGAAGTAACTTCCATCGAAAGCTGCAGGAGGTGAAGCGCAGGTGGGGGGTGATGTTAGTTACCCGGCGGTTGGTATGCTGATATTCGCGAGTTGCCCGGAAGTTACCCTCCGGGCCTGTTCGCATCTTTTTAATTCACCGCGGCCCTTCCTCACTCTAGGCTCGGGAGTCGTCCTCCGCAGAGGCGTCCCATAACGTCGCTCGAGGGTTGGCCACCGCACCCAATCGCTTCACCACTTGCAGCTCTCAATGTCTTTTTATTAAAAGCGGTCTTTGTCTTTTCTTTTGTTTTGGCTTTAGCGGACGTCCGACTGCGGCGCTAGCTGGTTAAGGGTAGCTGAAGGGACTGGGCTTGCTTGTAGCAATCCAGCGTGCGCAGCAGGCCCCAGACAAAGCCACAGAGTTCACGGGCGACGGCGACTTTGGCTTTGTTACGCTGGAGACGGCGGCCGAGCAGCTTACTGAAACGCAAGTGCAGCCGGGTTTGAGCTTTCCAGCTGAGGTCGCGAACCGATTGGGGCTGGCCTTCTTGGCGACGAGAAAGTTCCTTGCTGACTTTGGGAGGTACCAGGTAGTGCTCGGCGCATTCGGTTAAGAGCCAACGTTGGTGGCCGTTGCCACAACGGGAGATGGCGCCCATGCGTTGGCGCGGGCCGCTGGAGGACTCCGTGGGCACCAAACCCAGGTAAGTCATCAACTGGCGCGGATGAGCGAAGCGATGAATATCTCCCAACTCGCTGACGGTGATCATCGCGGCGACCAGTTGAAAACCACGAAAGGCCATCAGTGCTTCTACGGCCGATTTGAGGCGCCAGGTTCCCAGCAGTGCGAGCATCGAGCCTTCGATGCGTTGGACGCGGTTGTGAGCGGCATCAATGCCCTGCAAGTATTCTTCCAGGATGGCCTTCATAGCGGGGTGAGGTAGAACCAGTTCGCGCAAATAGCGCATGTGAGGCTGACTCCAATTGGCTTTGCCCTGGTAACGGTAGCCGTGACGGAGGAGAAAGGCTTTGAGTCGGTGCCGGCAACGGCGCTGATCATCGACTGCATCGGTGCGGGCGCGGCACAGATCGCGGATGGCTTCATCGGTGGCTTCAGGGACATAGACGGCGGTCAGTTCGCCGGCGCGCAGGAGTCGAGCGATGGCGCGCGCATCGCGTTTATCCGTTTTGAACGGAGAACCGGGTTGCTTGGGGATGAGGGAAGGAGCGGCGACCAGGCAAGGGATATCGAGTTGTTTGAGGCGGCGGGCGATAACAAAGCCACAAGGGCCGGCTTCATAGGCTACTTCGAGGTGCGCCCCCGGATGAGCCTTGAGTATGCGGCGGAGAGCTTTCTCGAGGCGATCGACATCATTGGTGATGGAGCCGAAGAGACGGATTTCGCCCTTGGGCCCGGGTTCAGCGATGGCGATGGTGATGGAGTCTTTGTGGACATCGAGGCCTAGATGGAGTGTAATATGTTTCATGGTGTGGTTGTCAGTTCGTATTCACATGATGAATCAGAACGCATACCCCGCTCTGAGCGAGGACGTTCTTGCGGCTCTGCCCACCCGGGCAACCCGCGGCATAATGAACGGCAGCCACACCGTTTTTTTCAACGCTGAAGGCGACCAACCGGTGTGCGCCGTCAGCCATTAGGTCTAGGGCCCGAACTAAGTTCCCATGAAGACACTTGCTATAGTACTCGCATTTCTTGTAGCGTTCTCAATCGGAGCTGCGGCAGGCTACGCACTCGGGCTGCACAAAGGCCTGCAGGGTGCATACAAGCGAACAGTGGACGACGAGTTGTCCATAGAGCTCGGTTCCTGGATGCGCGAAGCTCGCACCTGCCTCAGCGTACTCCAGGCCCTGGATTCTGGGAGCCCGGAAGATTCTGCGGCGGTTCGTCGCCGCGGCCTTATAGTCCTTCGCAATTACGTTTCAAGTGTCGAGGACATGCGGAGCAGAGACCCGAGTTATAGGCGGCAAACGGTGCTCGAGGTTTACACAAACGCCAGCACGTATTTGACGAGTCACCCGCAAACGCGAGCACCAAGTAGTCCACGACCCTAACCACACCATGCAGCGGATGCGAGCCAGCCGTTTATGTCAGTCACAATTCGAGCGCGTTTGGCGGCTGGCTCGCACCGCTGATGGCGATCGTTGGGCTGAAGACTAAATTCTATGGGCGCACATCCTTATCTATATTTCGTGCGGTACAACCCCGACGTGGACGCGGCTCTGCAAGAGTTGCGCGAGCAGGAGTTCAGAGCTGGCAGGTACAACCCTGTCATACCCCACCCTCAATTTCCATTCCCGAGCGAGGCTGCGCAACCAAGCAAGCCTTCCACGGGAGCTCAGCACAAAACCATCCGCGATGCAGTGAAAGCCGCCGGTGCCGACGGCACACGCTCGGTTCTCGACCTGGACCACGTTTCGGACGCGCCGGAGTTCAATTCAGTCGCCCCGCTGCCGCCAGAGGAGCTGGAGAACCTCTTCGGTACGGCGCGCCCTACACACAAGCTCATCGAGCGGAACCTTGACGGCGTGTTTGAGGGCATCGAAAGCGGGCAGGGCGTGTACATCATCGCGTATAAGAACGATCAGCCAGATGAGCTATTTTTTGCCGGATATTCATTCGACTGAACGGCCCAACGAGGTCACTTCAGCGGACGGCGGGTGGCGCGCTCTGTTTGCATTCGTTGCTCAGTGGCCCGCCGCCGCTGAGTTTTGGCGTTCGGCGGCGAAGGCGCTATGAAATCAGCGATGCGGGTTGCGAAGTGGATAGCGTGCGTTTTCGGCGGAGGGTGCGCTGCGGCGTTTCTCGCGTGCGTCACTGCCATGTTGGTCTTCGGGCTACATGATCCCGAGAGAACCGGGGCATTCTTGGAGCTGTGGGCGCGAGTCGCCGCAGTCCTGGGCGCCGTGGCAGGCGCGCTCATCGCGTTCCGTTCGGAGAGGCGGTCGGCGTCGTGAGCACGTCGGCATTTTCGCCGAACAAGGCGCCTACACCTAACCGCCGCCCGTGCTCTCCGCCCTGCGGTTCAGAAAAATCTGGATATTATATTTGCGCTCCACCTTCGTCCGCAGCGGCGGTAGGTGAGGCGCGGCGTTCTGCGCACGCGTGAAAAAGTTCCTGCACAATGTTGCTGAGCGCATCAAGAGCATGCGTGCAGGTGGGAGAGATACCCAATACCAGATCGTCTGCGACGGCAGCGGGGTCTGTGTCAGTTGGCTTACCATGGAGAACACCAAAGGGTTGGTCTCCTTTGCGTGGGACACCGTCAACGTTGTTGATACGTTCAAACGTGATTTGTTCAACGTCGACTGTATCTGCCTGGCGTTTGAAACGGCGGAGGGTTGGATTGAAGCAAACGAAGACATGCAAGGTTGGCGCGATTTCCTTGCCATGGTCGAGTCCTCGCTCCCGGGGTTTCCTCCACTAGCAAGCTGGTATGGCAAAGTGATGCTCCCGCCTTTTGAGACAAATCACGCGCGCCTGTGGGAGAGAAAGCCAGGAGTGCGGAACCAGCGCTTGCAGGCAATCCCGCGATGACGTCTTCGTTCCAGGTTGGATGTCAGTTGCGCGGGCTGCCTGAAGCGCGTCGTTGGGCGACGGAGGAAATATGAGCATTACAAACAAGCTGTGGACATTCGCGAGCCTGGGTGTGGCCTTGGTCATAGCGACCCTATTCTTGCTGGGCGGCCATTACAGCGCCGTTCTGGTGCTGTTCTTGCCATTGGGCTTTTGGCTCAGCTTGAAGCAGGAGCCTAGTCAGGCCAACGTTCGTCCCTGGATCAAAGTGTTGGGCTGGTTGCTCGTCGGATTCTCGCTCTTGGCGATAATCGCGTCAGCTATCGCCTTCGCCACAGGAAAATGAAGCCGGGTCGAGAATCATCGTCCAACCAGTCGCAGCAGCCAACGCCGGTTGCGCGTCTCGGTTGCTTTCGAATGTCATCGGCTCGCTCCGCACAGCCAACAACCAGCATACCGAACCATGTTAACCCAACTCAGCACCATCAAAACCCGCCTGGCCCTCACCGTCACCGATTACGACGACCTCCTCACCGCCGCCATCAAAGCTGTCTCCGCCCGCTTCGACCGTGAATGCAACCGCAGGTTGCCGCGCACCATCGGCTTCACCGAAGAACTGTCCTCTGATCAGAGCGAAACACCGGTTTCCTGCTACCCCATCGAATCCGTCACCAAATTCGAAATCAAATCCAACGAAACCGACGGCTGGGCCGAACAGACCGGCGTCCAATACCTCATCCGCAGCGCCTGCATCATCTCTCTCCTCTCGCCCCTCGCCCCTCTCCACCTGCCGAGCGGCGGTACCTACGAAGCCTTCACGCAGTCGGATCTACTTTTAGAAGTTCGGGCGGTGCTGAAGAAATATCAAAGATTCCTGCTATAATGATCGGCCCAGCGTCAGGCGTCATCACCTCGGTGAAAAAACTGGACTTCGGTTGTCAGGCAATGCTCCTCTTACTGTTATGATGAAGCTAATAAGTTCCGCGGCGCTGGTTGCGTTGTTTGCTCTCCTGGCTCCCAGCCATGCTCCCGCCGCCGATTGGGCTGTCTATGAGGGCGGGGCAGGGCCCGGCAAGGGGAAGCGCATCGTGCTGCTGAGCGGCGATGAAGAATACCGCTCCGAAGAAGCGCTGCCGATGTTGGCGAAAATCCTTGCTGTGCGGCACGGGTTTACCTGCACCGTTCTTTTTCCGATTGACCCGGCGCAGGGCACAATTGATCCCAACAACCAGACCAACATCCCAGGCCTGGAGGCGCTCGACTCGGCAGACTTGTGCGTCATGGCTCTGCGATTCCGCGAATTGCCGGATGCGGCCATGAAACATTTTGTGGATTACCTGAACGCCGGCAAGCCCGTCATCGCCTTGCGCACCAGCACCCACGCGTTCGCCTACGGGCGCAATAAGCAAAGTCCCTATGCGAAGTACGACTGGCAAAGCAAGGATTGGCCGGGCGGGTTCGGCCAGCAAGTGCTGGGTGAGACGTGGGTCAGTCACCATGGTGACCATGGCAAGGAAAGCACTCGCGGAGTGATCAACGATGAATTCAAGGCCCACCCGATTCTCCGCGGAGTGACCGACATTTGGGGCCCCACGGATGTCTATACCGTGAGCCATCTGCCCAAAGATGCCAGCGTCCTGGTTTGGGGCCAGGTTCTGTCCGGCATGAAGCCGGAGGATCCGCCGGTCGTCGGCTCAAAAAATGAACCGCTGATGCCACTGGTGTGGGTACGCAGTTACACAGGCGAACAGGGCAAGCGGTCGAAAGTCTTCACAACCACGATGGGCGCAGCGACGGATTTCCAGAACGAGGGTTTGCGCCGGCTGGTGGTCAACGCCTGCTACTGCGCAGTAGGTATACAACACCAGGTCCCTGCCAAGGCCAACGTGGATTATGTCGGAGCGTACCTACCCACGCCGTTTGGCTTCGGGAAGTTTAAATCGGGCGTGAAACCCGCGGATCTAGAGCTGAAGCGGTGAAGGCTGACCTCCTCCTCGTCGTCCTCCCCGCATTCCTCACCCCATTGCGCACTCCGCATTCCGCCCTCGCCTTGCGTCCCAACTAGCTGCTGGTCCGGGGGCACAAGTGGTGCGACCTTGGAACAAGCGCTCTGACGCAGAACCACCGCGTTGGAGCTGACGCTGAACTGCGCCATGAGTAATTCAACGATTTGCGAGCCATGTGCGACAAAGGACTTCGGACGTCCAACTGGCGCGCAGCTCAACAGCCTTGGTTAAACAGTTCTTCTAGTTGCCGGTTATTCCAAATTGTTGCACGATTACCAAAAGCGACACAAAAGCTCATTGCCATGAAAAAGTTCTTACTCGGTGTAGTCGTTGGCGTCATCCTGATCTGCACGCTGAGCACTATCTACAAAGCAGGCAAAGCGAGACAGGCAGAGGGAGCGGCACGCGACGCCGCAGCCGCTCAAGCACCCGTTCGTTAGGCCAGTCGCAAGGTGTCTAACGCGATCCACCGAATGAGCGGCAAGCACATCACTTTCAAACTTGGACGCAGGGGCATGCCGCTCATCGCTGATCTTGGTCTAGGCTGACCTGCACGTTATGCTGGCATTCGAAGTTTACATAAATGGTAAGAAGAAATGCACCGCAGGTATTCGTGGGCCAGGCGTGCTTACAGCGACGTTGTGTTGGGTTTTTCGTGAGTCCGGCAGCCGCCGCAAGCGCCAGCAGTTGAAACTTGGAGTTTCTGGTCTGATTAGCCGCTCCGACGAGCACCCTCAGTGGTTGCAGCGCGATCTGCAGCGGCGCGACGAGGTGACTATCCGTATTATTGAGGCTACCAAAGTGGACAAGCCGAAGAAGAGGCTGCGACTGCGTGCTACACCGGCCCAAATAAAACATCGAAAACAGGCAATTGTCCAACGGCTGGCCAAAGAGTTTGGATGGAAGATTCAGAAGCAATGATGGATGGCGGGTATTATGACACGGGTGGTTGGACATCCGCTGTCCAAGGAGACAAAATGCTTCTAAATTCAGGAATGGGTTAACGTTAGAAGGGAGATTGCGTGGAATCGTGGAATCGTGGAATCGTGGAAACAGCCATCTACCGCGGAATACGCGGAGTACGCGGAAAGGAGTAGTGGCCGAAACGAACGAAGAGAGGGCGGGACCACAGACGACCGGAAAAACAGAAGCGTCTTCGCCAAGGCGCTTCGCCGAGTCAAGAAGTAGAAAGCAGAATGGGTGAACGCGGACGACGGAGAAGGACCGTGTCGAAACTCCTGAGCTTCACCCGAGCGCGGCTGTGTGCGGAGCACCAGCCGCAGTGTCCATCGGGCCGCTGCGGCTGATAACCCGAGAAGCCAAAACATGCTTGTTTGACCGGGCCGCTGCCTGTAAGTAACGCGCGTGCGTGACGAAACGAAACTCCGGATCGGCGTGCTCGGTTCGGGCCAAGGCTCGAACTTTGTTGCCATTGCGGATGCGTGTCGATCCGGGCAGACCGAGGTTGCTATTGTCCTGAGCGATGTGGCGGGTGCAGGGATTCTAGAACGGGCGCGGGAACGGTCCATCCCGGCGCGGTTCATCGCTCCGGGCAATTATCGCACGAAGCTCGACGAAGAGGCCGAGTGTGCGTATGTGACCGCGTTGCGGGACGCGAAAGTTGATCTGATCGCGCTGGCCGGCTTCATGCGGGTGTTGAAAGGCGAGTTTTTGCGCGCCTTTGAGAACCGCATCGTGAACATCCATCCGTCCCTGTTGCCGGCTTTCCCGGGCCTTGAGGCCTGGAAACAAGCGCTGGACTATGGTGTGAAGATTACGGGCTGCACCGTGCATTTTGTGGATGCCGGCGTCGATTCGGGTCCGATCATTGCCCAGCAGAACGTGCCGGTGCTGGACGACGACACACCCGAATCGCTGCACCAACGCATTCAGGCGGCGGAGCATGAGTTGTATCCCAAGTGCATCGCCGCGATTGCTCGGGGAGAAATTGCCGTGCATGGGAGACGGGTGGTCACCAGGCGCGAAACCATGCAGCGTGAACCTGTCAGGTGTTGAAGCGTTCCGACGAAATTCGCGCCGCCTGAGTTGAAACCAACACGGTTTTTCTTCGTTACGAACGTTAAATGAGCAGAATGAATTGAATGAAGCTGAAGAGGATTTTGCGATTTGGATTGCCCAAAGGCAGTTTGCAGGAGGCCACGATCGAAAAGATGGCCAAGGCGGGTTACAACATCTCGGTCAGCAGCCGCTCCTATATTCCTTATGTGGATGATAAGGAGATGGAAATCCGGATGATCCGCGCACAGGAAATCAGCCGCTATGTTGAGCATGGGTATCTGGATTGCGGCATCACTGGATACGATTGGATCCAGGAAAATGGCTCGCATGTCCACGAGGTCGGCGAGTTCCAATTCAGCAAAGTAACACGCCAACCGGCGCGCTGGGTGCTGGCCGTGCCAGAGCATTCGCCAATCAAATCCGTCAAAGATTTGCGTGGTAAACGCATCGCTACAGAGGTGGTCAACCTGACGAAGAAATATTTGCGCAAGCACAACGTCAAAGCGGAGGTCGAATTCTCCTGGGGAGCCACCGAAGTCAAAGCGCACGAGTTGGTGGATGCCATCGTGGAGATCACTGAAACCGGCTCGTCCCTGCGCGCGAATAACCTGCGGATCGTGGATACACTGCTCTACTCGACGCCGCGATTGATTGCGAATCATGCTTCGTGGAAGGAACCCTGGAAGCGGCAGAAGATCCAGACGCTGGCGCTGCTGCTCCGGGGCGCGTTGGAAGCGGAAGCCAAGGTTGGCCTAAAGATGAATATCGCGCAAAAAAATCTGCAAAACCTGTTGCAAACGCTGCCCGCTCTCCGCAACCCGACCGTGTCCAATCTGAGCCTTAAAGGTTGGGTCGCCGTCGAGACGATCATCGACGAGCATATCGTGCGCGAATTAATCCCGGCTTTGAAAGCCGCCGGCGCCGAAGGCATCATCGAGTATCCGCTCAACAAAGTCGTTTATTGACGCGGTGTGCGGGCTGCAGAGCGAAACAGGGCCTTGACGATAGGGCCTTCCTCCCGCAGGCTACTTTGTGCGGAAGCGACATTTTAATTATGGGTTCACTCAAGAAACGTCGGAAAGCAAAGATTAATAAACATAAACGGCGCAAGAAGCTGCGCGCCCATCGGCATAAGAAGCGCACCTGGCAGAAGTGAGCCCGAGAGATCTCGGGGTTGCCGATCTATAGGCTGCGACCAACCCGCCAGGGCGGGCGGGGGAGGTTCTTTACTCGATGCTGCGATGTTTCAAGTTTTGGACGACTGTCTGGGTGCTCGCCCTGGTGATCGAGCCCGGGTGCCGGACCGCGCCTCCGCAAAACGCTTCGGCGAAAACGAAGCATCGCCCTGGCGACGCCTCACGCCAGCCGAGAAGCGAGCCGGCGCTGGACAATCTGGCGGAGGCTCATGCCCACTACGCCGCAGGAGTCGTTTACGAGATGGACGAGCAACCCGAGGCGGCGCTGAAAGAGTTTTCCCTGGCGGCTCTAAAGGATCCCGAAAACGAGGCGCTGGTACTGGAGGTCTCCCGCCGGTTCCTCCAAAATAAGCAACCGGAGAACGCCCTCGAGGTGCTGAGCCGCGCCGCCGCGCGGCCAAACGCTTCCGGAGCGGTGCTGGCGCGCCTCGGCTTCGTCTATTCTCAGCTCGGAAAACTTGACCAGGCGGTCACTTTTAGCCGCGCGGCGATCAAGAAGGCGCCGGGTTCCCTGGTCGGCCACCAGAACCTTTTCCTCATCCTGCTGCAAAACAAGCGGCCGCAGGAGGCCTTGAAGGTCCTCGACGAAGCTGTACGGCAACCCAGACTGGATGCCGAGTTCCTGGTTGGTCTGGCGGAGCTCTACACGCACCTGGGCTTACAGGTTCCAGCGCAGCGCAAAGCCGCCAATGCCCAGGCCCTTGCGGCCTTGAATCGCGCCGAGGCGCTCCATCCGAACAATCCTTCGCTGCGTCAAAAATTGGCCGAGGATTACAATCTCGCGGGCGATTCCGAACGGGCGGCCCGGATATACCGGGACTTGCTCAAAGCGACGCCGGAGCTGCCGGGCGCGAGAGATCGGGTGCGCGCGCGGCTCGCTGAGATTTACTTGCGCAGCAGCGACCACAAAGCTGCCGCCGAGCAGCTCGAAGGCATTCTGGTCGACGATCCCACCAACGCCCAGGCCTGCTACTCGCTGGCATCACTGGCGCTGGAGGACAAGCAGTTTGACAAAGCGGCTGGCTATCTCGAAAAGACACTACTTCTAAACCCGGATTTCTCGCCAGCCTATTACGACCTGGCCCGCGCACAAATCGCCCTCAAAAAGATCAGCGCAGCTTTGGCGACACTGGAAAAGGCGCGCTCGAAATTCCCGCAGAATTTCGCGCTGGAATATCTGAGTGGTGTCGCTTTCAGCCAGCAGAAAGCCTATCCCGAAGCCATCCAGCATTACACGGCCGCCGAGATCATTGCGCAGGCAACCGAGCCGAAATGGCTGGATGAAGGTTTCTATTTTCAGCTCGGCGCGGCCTACGAGCGGAAGGGTGATTACGCGCAGGCGGAGAAAACCTTCGAAAAATGCCTGCAACTTGCGCCCGATTTTGCGGAAGCGCTGAATTATCTCGGCTACATGTGGGCTGAGCTCGGCCAACACCTGGACCGTGCCCGCGAGATGATCGAAAAAGCGCTGAAAACTGAACCCAAGAACGCCGCGTATCTCGACAGTTTGGGCTGGGTGCTCTTTAAGTTAAGCCAGTCCAGCCAGGCGCTGGATTATGTGCTCCAGGCGGTCGCCTTGTCGGAAACGCAGGATGCCACGCTTTATGATCACCTGGGCGATATCTACGCGGCGCTGGGTCAAACCGACAAAGCGCGGGATGCCTGGCAAAAATCGCTCGAAGTCGAACCGAACGAACAAGTGCGCAAGAAAATCGACGACCTGAAGCGCTAACGTGTCTTGACCTCTCGTTCGCGCGACCTTCCTGAGCAAATGAATTACCGATACAAAACCCACTACACGCGCGACGAAGCGCGGGCGTTGCTGCCCCATGTGCGCCTCTGGCTGAGCCGCGTTTCGCAGCTTCGCCAGGAATTGCAAAAGAGTGACAAACGACTGAGCCAAATGATCGAGCCGGGACGAGATCTGGGCGGTCCGCACGTTAACACGTGGCTCCGCAACGTAGCGGACTTGCAGGAGGTGTTGATGGAATTTCGGCGGCGTGAAATCCAGCTTAAAGACCTGGACCGGGGTTTGTTGGATTTTCCGGCCATTGTGGCCGGCAAAGAGGTCTTTCTTTGCTGGGAACAGGATGAAGAAGACATCGAGTTCTGGCACGACCTGGACGCCGGCTACGCGGGCCGAGAGAGGCTGTGATCAGGAAGATCAGTGGAGAGCGAACTTAGTCTTGATCTTAAACGAAGCTGCTCCAACTTGAACCGATGACGCAACCGCTGGCGCTGGTTTTGTACGAGAAATTGCTGCCCGGCAGCCAAATCGTCAATCGGCTTCAGGACCTCAACTACCGTGTCGAGGTCGTCACTGATCCCGCCCTGCTCGGCAACGCGGCGGAACAGTCCAAACCCTTGCTCGTCCTCGCCGACCTGCAGTCCACGCACGACGATGTTTGCGCCGCCCTCGGCCGATTGAAGCAGAACCCGGCCACGAAGCACCTGCCGTTGATCGCCTTCAGCGCGGAAAATCCGGTGGAACTGCAAGCCGCGGCGTTAGCGGCAGGCATTACCCTGCTGGTGACCGAGGCGGCGATTTTGAATCATTTGCCTCAACTGCTGCAGCAGGCGTTGCACGTCGAGTAGCGCGCTTCGTGAAATCGGCGCAAACCGACACCAATTTGCGCGCTGGTGGCAATGTGAAGATCCGCTCAAGCGAGAAAGAATAAAAAAAACGCTTGACCCCTCTTGCGCAACCCTCTAATCTTCGCCCAACCTGAGGCTCGTGCGGCGCTAACAAGCGACTTCGGGGCAGACACGTACCAGTAGTGTCGTGTCCTTAGCCTTCGCGCCGTGCACTCGGGGGATTCAGGAGAGCGGATTATGGCGAGTGGCAAAATAAAATGGTGGGACAACAAGAAGGGCTTCGGCTTCATCGCTCAAGAGGCTGGCCAGGATGTGTTCGTCCACCATACAGCAATTCTCGGCTCTGGTTTTAAGGTGCTTAACGAAGGTGATGAGGTGAGTTTCGATATCGTCGCGAGCGACAAGGGGCCCAAGGCCCAGAATGTCCAGCGCGTGCGCGCTCCCTAAATTGTGCTTTTATCGAGCCGCCCGGCTCTGCGCGATCGGGCGGCACAAATTTGATCCGCGCTGAAGGAGAAGGCGCCGGCAGATGTCGGCGGCGATACACCCTTGGCGACCCATGACCGGAGAGTGATCGAGTTTCTGGCCACTCGACTCATTTCGTGGCCCATTTCCCTCTCTAAAAGCTTTTCGTTGGCGTCAGCCCGATGGAGGAAGTAACCTGCGTTTTATGGTTCGCGCCACCGCAACGCCAGTAGCCAGCTTGTATGTGCACGTGCCGTTTTGCGCGCGCAAATGCGCCTATTGCGCGTTTTACTCGGAGGCATCGGAGGGCGAGCGCATCAATCGCTACGTCAGCGCGCTTGTCCGTGAGCTGGAAATCGTAGCGCCAGCCTTGAAGCCGCGGACGGTGTTTTTTGGTGGTGGCACTCCTTCGCTGCTCAATATGAGTCAGTGGGAACATATCCTGCAAGCAATGGACCGGCTCGGCCTGCTCGGCGCCGAGGAATGGACCGTCGAGTGCAACCCGGCTACAGTTTCGCTCGCCAAAGCCAGGCTTCTCCGCGATTACGGCGTTAACCGCGTCTCGCTGGGTGTGCAATCGCTGGATGGAAACCTCCTCGAGCGCCTTGGTCGCATTCACACGCGCGACATGGTGTTCAAATCCTATGATCTCCTGCGCCAGGCAGGATTCGATAATTTGAATGTGGACCTAATGTTCGCGATCCCCGGCCAGACTATGGAAGCGTGGTGTGGCACCTTGGCCGAAGTACTCGCAACGGGCACGGAACATTTGTCCTGTTACGAGGTCATTTACGAGGAGGACACGGCCCTGTACGCCCAACTGCAGGCTGGTGAGTTCGAAGTGGATGAGGAGCTGGCGTGTGACATGTACGAGGAGTTGCTCGACCGCGCATCCGCTGCCGGTTTTTACCAGTACGAAGTGGCGAATTTCGCGCGCGATAATACTCTCAACTCTCGACTCCATGTCGCTCCAGAGCGGAGCGACGGCGGATCAACTCTCAACCTCCCTTCACACGCCTGCCAACACAATCTGAATTACTGGCGCGGAGGTTCGTTCTTCGGCCTCGGTCCGAGTGCTACCAGCTATGTCGGGGGTGTTCGGACCAAAAACTGGTCCAACACGGACATCTATTGCGACCAATTGGGAAAAGGTTGTCGGGCGATTGAATCGCAAGAAGAGCTTCCACACCTCGCCCGGGCGGGAGAGACCGCGGCTTTCGGACTGCGCATGGTGTCTGGCTGGCGGTTTGAAGAATTTTGCCAGACCACCGGTCACGATTTGCGCCGCGAATGGGCCAAGGAATTGGCCCAACTGCAGCGCTGCGGTTGGGGTCAGTTCTCCTCCGATCGCTTCCAGCTCACGCGAACCGGCTTGCGTTTCGCCGATGCCGCTGCCGAGCTCTTTCTGCGGTGAGTCTCGACCTTCGAAACCGGCCGATCAGGCTTCGGCCCGCTTGAACAGCTATTCGGATTTCGTCAGTAGTCATTCGTCATTGGAAATTCGTCATTCTGCCGAGGTCGCACTTTTTGCGAAAGGTTTGGACTATTGATTCGCCGTCTCCCACACCCAATCGGCCTCCGGAACCGTCTTTCCAGGCACTCCGCCATCATCCACTTCGTTCCAACCAACGGAATAGAGCACGAAACTGCCATCTGCGGTACGCCGATATTTGAGCGGTTGTCCGTTGATGAGGTCGTTTGGCAGTCTGTCGGCAAATTGAGGAACAAGCGCATCCAATGTTTCCGGGTGCTTCCCCTGTGCGACCCGGTAACGTTCCAGAGCGCACGCGACCAGCGCTTCGTTGACCATCGTCTGATTTCGCGCCATGGTCTGCGAGGCCTTGAGGTAATTCGGAATAAAGGTGGCGGCGAGGAAAGTATAAGGCGAGAAGTGCTCGACTGTTGTCTGCATCTCACGGGTGAAGTCTTCTGCTTTGCCGGGTAGCACGCGGTGGCTGCCCAGATCAACACTTCCAAGCAATCTCTGATGCATGAAGGCAAAGGCAGCCATGTTCTGATAGACCCAGCCTCGGGGCGCCCATGTCAAAAGCCAATACTCCGGGTTCTTGATGTTCTCCCACAAGCTGGGCTTGGGGCGACCAGAATAAAACAGGTGGATGAGTTCGCCGGGACTCGTGGCCTCCAAGGTGTGGCACACGCCCGCCCTTTCACTTTCCATTGATCCGAGAAACGGAACCAGCAGGTCGATATCCTTGAGTTGCTGTTGAAGCGCAAGTAGTTGCGGCTCCCGCCAGCCCTGGAGTCGAAAGCCATCAGCAATGATGTGCGCGTAAAGCCCGGTAATTGCGACGTCAATCATTGCTGCGACTAAAGTCGTTGGTTTGCCCGAGGGTTCCTCCTTGAGCAGACGCCTCAGGTCATGGAGCAGCGTCAACTCCCTCAGAGCCGCTTCCGGGTGGCCAGTCAGCAGGTAACATTGCGCTCGTTGTCCCAGCACCTGCGCCACCGTCCGAACCGTAACGAAGTTGGGAATTGGCATGGCGAAGGGATGTTGGTAATCACTGTCCATCCGAGCATGAGGCCGCTTGAGTGCGCTGCGAATCAGCTCGAAGTCGCTCGCAGCCTGATCTGTGAAAGTCAGATAATCGGCGGCAGCCAACGGCGGAGGGCGCAGCCAAACACGGAAAGAATTGCTTTCGGAAGCTTCGACCCGCAAGCCGACCCGGCCCGGCAACTCTTTGTTGTCGGGGAACAATTCTCTGATCCTTTCGGCAGTTGGTAGCTTCTCCGCCTCTACCGCAATCTGAGAGGGTTTGATCTGATCAACTGCGCGCGCGACGAATAGTTCGATAACACCGGTGGCGCTTTGCCCAAGAGCGTTCCGCAGCAACTTTTGCGCTTGCCCGCGTGCGGTGGGTGAAGCGAGCCGCCATACCGCGCTGAATTTGTCAGAACTGACCTCAACGCCAGTCTTCTCCGCATGCAACTCAGCTACGAGCACCGGGTTCGTGTTGACAAAAGGCGGGCTTAGAATCTGAGAGAATGGTCTGTCTTTCGTTCCCTTCGAGGATTGGTTCGGGCCCTGCGCCGAGCTCTCTTTCACAAACCACCCCGACATCTTTGGCGCCTTGAATATGTTTTGTTCGTCGGGCACGGGTGGCGGAATGTAGGTGGCCCATTCCAACCGCGCGCCTTTCGCCTCCAGTTCGAGTCGGCACTTCTCCCAGGCTCGTTTGCCGCGCACCTTTTCCTCAGAATAAAACAGCGCGACGATCGTGGCCAGGCAAGCAGCCCAAAAAATGACGCGACGCCACACGCGTAAACGCTCACGGGGTATCCGGTTTTCTGGTGTTGCACTCATCACGTCAGAAGGAATTCATTCCGACGCTCGCTACGCGGGCGCGGCAGGACGGGTTTCGGCCGTTCAGCGATCGGCATTTCTGGCGGTCCGATCAGTTCGGTCAGCAGCCGCTCATGCTCCTTCCATGTCAGGATCATTTCCCGCGCGCGTCGAGAGGGCATTCGAGCGACTACATGCGATTTGTCCGCGGTTGCAGCATTGATGGCGAAGATCACCACCCAAATCGTTGCCAGCGCCGCCCAGGCTTTCGGGGAAGGCCAGAGGAGAGTTGAGAGTTGAGAGTTGAGAGTTGAAAAGACAGAGCGCCAGGGGGAGACGTGATGCGGGATGCGGGATGCGTGACGCTTGTCGGACGCCAAACGCATTGCCGAAAGGACGTCAGCTCGCCACTCGGGCGGGATTGGCCGCAGCGGCTGGCGCTGGAGGCGTTGCTCGAAATCGTCAGAGTTCATTTGATCACGTCATAAAGAGGACGCAGCCGGTGGCGCAATTTGTCTAATCCATATCGGTAACGGCTGGCGGCGGTATTCAGGGGTATCTGTAGCAAACCCGCGATCTGCTCAAAGGTGAGCCCTTCCCAGAGCTTCAAATGAACGACCGCGCGCTGCTCGGGCGGCAGGTCGCCCAATGCGGCGGAGAGGGCTTCGCGGAAGGCGCGTTCATCGTGTTCCGAGGTCGGCGCGAAGAGCGAGATAGGCTCCGCGGCAAATTGTTCATGGTATTTCTCGCGCGTGGCGTGTCGTCGAATCAAATCGATGGCCAGGTTGTGTGCCAGATGCAGCAGAAAAGGGCGTTCCTCGCGGACACCCGCGAGCAGTTCTGGGCGACGAGCCAGCTTGAGGAACAGCTCCTGGAGCAAATCATGGGTGTCGGCCTCGTTGCGGGTAAGATTCAACAGGAAAGTAAACAACGACTGAGCGTGATCATCGTACAACCGCCCGAAATCAAAAGGCGCTGCCATCGGTTTGTAACCATGACGCGGGCGGGGAGTTGTTTTGTCTAGAACAATTACATTTGAAGCGGCCTCTCCTCCTCAAGAAGTGTGTCCCTGCAGGTTGGGACAGAGGAAATACGAATTGACTGGAGTTGTTAAGGAGCGTACCTGCAAGGGCTGCGCCAACGACCATGAACCCAAAGGTGATTTGCCAGCTAGCGGAGCGCCTCATGCGGCAGCCCGCCGCGCCGTACCATGAGCATCGGCCGAGGGCGGAAGTGGAGCGCATTTGCGCCGAGCACGAGTTGCCCTGCGAACGGGATCGGTTCGGCAACGTCCTTGTACGCCTGCGCCGTGGTGGCCGCCAACGACCTGTCGTTCTGGCTGCCCATCTCGATCATCCGGGCTTTGAAATCCATCGTCCCATCTCGGACACACGCTGGCTGGCGCGGTTTCGCGGCGGCGTGCCTGATTCTTATTTTCGCCCGGGCATTCCTGTGCGTCTGATGCCCGGAGAAATCCCGGCAAAGCTCGGCTCCCGCAAAGGCACGGACCGGATGTTCGAAATTCGAGCGGAGCGTCTGGCGCATTCCCAACCTGGGTTTGCGGTCTGGGAGCTGGAGGATTACGCGGTTCGAGGAGGGCGAATTTATGGGCGGGCTTGTGACGATCTTATCGGCGTTGCATCCATACTAGCCACACTTATCGAGCTGCAACGGACCAGGGCGCGAACAAATGTGCTGGGTGTAATCTCTCGCGCGGAGGAAATTGGTTTCCAGGGGGCTCTGGCTTTCGCGGCCCAGGGAAGCTTGCCGAAGAACTCCCTGATCATCTCTCTGGAAACCAGCCGCGAACTGCCCGGCGTCAAAATGGGACGGGGCGTGATTTTGCGCGTAGGCGATCGGACTTCGATCTTCGATCCGGAAGCGACGCGTTTTCTCGGGCAGGTCGCCGCGGGTCTGGCGCGTGAGCGAAATGACTTCGCCTTTCAACGCGCGCTGATGAGTGGAGGCACTTGCGAAGCCACCGCCTACCAGGAGTTCTGCATTCAGACTGCGGCGGTCTGTGTGGCGCTGGGCAATTACCACAATTGTGCCGGGCGCAACCGCATCCAGGCGGAGTACGTCAACATCAGCGATGTGTGCCACATGGTTGAGCTGCTCGTCGCCGCGGCCACGCAAATGCGTCACTACTCCCGGCTGACCAGCAAGTTGCGACGGAGCCTTAATCAACTGCTGCGCGAGGCCCGGAAGAACCTGCCTTTAACCGCGTAACGGTGAGTTCCGCGCGACACCAAGTCACTTGGCTCGGCCCGGAGGGTCCGCGCTTTGTTATTTCTCCGGCGAAGACTTTCCGCTAAAAGCGGCTGGTGAGTTGGTGGTATCGTTATCTCATCCGCCCGGTTGCTTTTGCGCAGGACGCGGAGGAAGCGCACGGGCGGACGATGCGATTGCTTGGCTGGGCCGGCCGGCATGAACTGGTTTGCGATACGATTGCGGGCTTTTTCGGCGCAGCAGCCTTGCCCGTCCAAGTTTTTGGGCTGAGGTTTCCGAACCCTGTCGGACTCGCGGCGGGCGTGGACAAATACGCAGAAGCCTTGCCGGTGTGGGGGTCGCTTGGCTTTGGCTTTGCCGAACTCGGCGGAGTGACCTGGCACTCGCAGCCGGGCAATCCGCCGCCCCGCCTTTTTCGCGCGATTGCGGATGAGGCGATAGTCAATCGCATGGGATTTAATAATCCGGGCGCTGAAATACTGGCGCAAAAGCTGTCAGAATGGCGGGCGCTCGGCCGCTGGCCCAAGAGCCCGGTTGGCATCAATCTGGGCAAATCCAAGATTACACCATTGGAAAAAGCTCCAGAAGACTATGCGAACTCGTTTCGCGTGCTGCGGGGGCTCGTGGATTTCTTCGTTGTGAACGTCAGTTCGCCCAACACACCCGGTCTGCGCGAGCTGCAGCGGCGCACTGCGCTGGATGAAATTCTGGGAGCTATCCAAGGGGTGCAGGATGGACAACCGGCTCCCAAGCCCATCCTGGTGAAAGTCTCCCCCGACCTATCTTTCGAGGAATTGGACGAGGTTTTGGAACTGGTTGGCCCTCGCCAAATCGCCGGCATTGTGGCGACAAACACAACTACCACCCGTCCTGAGGCCAGTAACGCCGAGCTTCAACGACTCTACGCCGAACCAGGAGGACTGAGCGGGCGTCCGCTGCGAAGCCGGAGCACCGAAGTCATCCGGCATCTTTATCGCCAGACCCGGGGCCGGCTGCCCATCATCGGCGTCGGCGGCATCTTCGGTGCCACCGACGCGTGGGAAAAGATCGCCGCTGGAGCTTCGTTAATCCAACTTTACACAGGATTGATTTATGAAGGTCCCGGCGTAGCTTCGGCGATAGTTCAAGGCCTGCTCGCTCAGATGGAGGCCAAAGGTCTTTCGGACGTGCAGCAGGCGGTGGGATCCGCGACCAATTGATTTTCTCAGCGGAACGTTTCCGCCTCGCGAATGCCGGCGTGAGACTCTGGTCGGTGCGTCTCCGGTTTTCAGAGTTGGCTGGCGCGGCCAGCATTCGCTGCTTTACAGATCTCGTCGAAGGCCGTAACAGAAATCCATGATGCACTATTCTTGGCTCGCAGTCGGCTGCGTCGCTGTCACTGCGGCTTGCTTTTTCGTCTTTCAACTTTCTTCCGAGGCGCGGCTGCGGCGCCGGCGGCGCAAGAGCCACAGCCGGCTGGTTTCTAAAGCACGCCGGCCCATCGTCCGATTTAGTGTCCGCCCGCCCGAGGAGAAATGAAGAAGGGTTGAGGATGCATCAATGGCTAAAAGGGAGCCGATCCTCCAACACGTGTCCGTTATCCACTTTGATACAGTGCTACTTTCCTAGGTTCGCTCGTGCCACCAGGGGGCCCCTTCCCATAGCCAAGAGGCGGCGCGACTCGCTGACCAGAAATTTCATGTCCGTGAAAGGTTCGTAGCTGATGTCTTGCCAGCGTACCTTGCCTTCGCCGTCGATCAGGAATGTGCCGTGCAATGGCATTTTCTCGAAATCATCGTAAGCCCGGTAGGTTTTGAATACTTTCAAAGAATTGTCGGCGAGGATCGGAAAAGGCCAACTGCTGTTCAATTTCGATTTCGCGGCCGTTTGCTCGAGGGCGGGGAGGCTCTCCGAGCCCACTGCGATAATGCTAATGCCAAGCGCGTCAAATTGCTTCGCAGCGGAAGCCAACAAATCAAGCTGTTCGACACAGTGTCGGCAACCTGAACCCAAATAAAAAGCCACGAGCACCGCCCGGCCCGCGTAATCTGCCAGCGCTCGTTGACGCCGCTCGGAATCCATCAGCGTCCAGCCAGGAGCACGATAAGGCTGCCAGCGGAAAGGACCGAGGGTTTCGAGGCTCGGACGGTTTCCTACGTCATTTCTGTTCGGTTGGGGGACCCGCCAATCCGCCTCGAGCGCAAGATGCTTCGCGATGGGCGCCAGGCGCGCAAATATCGGCGTGTCGAGATCGAATCGCGAGGAGATAGCGCGGAGCTGCCTGAAGGCTTTGATGGCTGCGTTCGTCTTGCCCTCATGCCAGAAGAGATGTGCCGCCAGCGCCAGTTCGGGGGCCTGGTTCGTGCCGCTTTTCACAATGTTTCTGGCGAGATGGACGGTGTTGGTTTTGTCGCCGAGCCTCTGCCACAGGCGCGCGCGCTGCTGCTCGGGCACTTCGGCTGCCGCTTCCAAAAGCTTCCGCGCCTCGTTCGTGTTCCCTTCAGCAATAGACCACCAGACATTCAGCTCGCGCCGGTACTTTTCAACGCGCTCCAGGCGCGAGTTGAAGCCTTGCATCGCTTTCACCATCGCGTCTGTCGTGTCTTTTTTTTCCTTCTTGGCGGCTTCTTCCGCTTTTTCCGTGGCCTCAAAGCGTTCCTGCTTCAGTTGCTTCCAACAACCTTCGAGACCCGTCAACCTGGACCGCGCCTCGTTGGTGTTCCCCAGCGCGAAATCCGCCAGCGCCAGCGCATAAAGCCGATGCGCCTGTTCTTCCGGCAGTTCGGTTGGCTCCAGATAAAACTTTTCCGCCAATTCGAGCATTTCTGGCCAAAGTTCATAACCCAGGAAGGCGTCGAACAAGCGATTTCGTCCCAGCAACGAGCTACCGTTGTTCCTGTCATAGGCGGTGTTGTCCTCTTTCCGGTTAAGAGTGTTATACTTCGGGTGGCGCGGCAACTCGACCATATTTTTCGCCAGAGAAATCGCTTCGCGCACCCGGCCGCAATAGAGCAAATCGGTGCAGAGCCACTGGTTATTGTGCGCGAAGTTATGAATCTGATCGGGAAGAATATGCTCGGCCTCCATATAGGCATGGTCAGTGCGCGCGGCGGCCTCCTGCTGCCACGCAGCGTCATCGTAGCGCTTGAGCTGGCTGTAGGTGTGGCCCGACATGTGCCACATGTGCGCGATGGCCGGCGCGGATTGCCCGCACCTCGCCGCCGAATCCAGCGCATACTCGTCATTCTTATAGTTCCAAAGATGAATCCGCGCGTGGTGAATCGGGTGCAACGGCTCTGCCGCAAGGACTTGCCTGATCAAGGCATCGACAGACTGTCGGCTCGATATGGGAATGCCCTTGGTCTCGCTTTCCCAAAGTTGAAACGCGAGAAAAGTCTTCGCTTCCAATTCCTTGGGGAATTTGTGAATGATATTCTCCAAGGCGCTGACGAGCTGCTTTCGGCGCTCGTTTTCAGGGTCCTTGCCAGAGAAGTAAGAGTAATACGCGCCAATCCAGAGGACTTCGCGCGGGCTGGAGTTGGTCTTGAGCTGGTGTGCGCGCGCGATAAGCCCTGCGGCGCGGTTTGAATTATTCACGTTGGCCATGGCCATTCCCCAATAGGCCATCGCACAATTGGTATCCAGGGCGGCCACCTGACGGAAGGAGCGCTCGGCCTCGAAATACCAGAATCCGTGGATCTGCCCTACGCCTTGATTGAAGAATGCCTGCGCTTCCGGACGTTTCGTTTTGATTTTGAACTTCACTCTGCCGGTGCCCGAGATCAGTGTCGCACTCTGGCGCGGACCTTCGTCGAACGCTTCCCCATGCAAGGAATGGCCCGGTTCCACAGCGTTGGTCGCACCTGTGCTCCGGAGCAGGTCGCCATCGCCGAGAACTTTCTCGACGGCCACCCCCACAGAGACCGCGGCAAAAAAGATCAGGCGAGAACGCCAGCTCAATGGATTCATACTCCGATGTATAACACGATGCGTGGCCGAAGCAATCCAGCTTCCGCCGCAACGCATTCTCCCTCCGTTCCCTTCGAGAAGAGGGCAGGGGAGACATAGTCTCCTTCAATCCTGGCCGCGTTTTGCGTGCAGAAACGGTAGTTTGACCGTGTTGTGGAAAAAGTCCCGCAGACTTCTTTTCTTTTTCTCCTCGCCTGTCAGCGGCTTACAGGTATGACTACACAGAGGGCAAAGTTTCATTAGTTTGCCTCCGCGCCGTCGCAGCCGATGCACGCAAGCATCGCACATCACCTCGCGACAATACGTGCACTGATGCGTCACGCGTGCACGCGGGTGCCGCGGGCAAACCAGAGAGCCATCGGGCAGAATCACCGGAGGTGACGGCCGCGGAACATCGATCTTGGGAATCGCGACCTTGGCCTCGGTTGATTCCACAAACAATTCCACCTCGCCGAGTTGCAGCGTTTGGCCTGCATGGAGTCGCGCCCGTTCAACTTGTTCAACCTGGTCCTCGCCGACAAACGTGCCATTGGTGGAGCCACAATCCCGCACGCTCACCTCATCGGCGTTGAGGAATACTTCACAGTGGAAGGCAGAGATCGAGTCGTGCTGAATCTGAAAATCGTTCTCCTGGCTGCGCCCCAAACGGTTCAGGCCGAGACGCAGCTCAATTACCTGCTCGTTGAAACCGTCGGATTTTACCACCAGCCTCGCCATTACCTCCGTTCTTTATCGGGGATCCGGCTCCGGGTCGAGCATTAAATTGCATCGAGCGGCGATGGGAGCGTTTTTGGTGACCCCTTACCCGATAGTGAATTATGGATTATCAATCCGGCTCATTCTGTGTTAGGATTTTCTACACAAAAGTACCAACCGAAAGGAATCTGACCATGAGCGCGCTAGCTGAGAAAGAATGTGTCCCGTGCAAAGGTGGCGTGCCGCCTTTGAAGGGTTCCGACCTGGCCCGGTTCGCTGCCGAACTGGACGGCGGCTGGCAGGTCGTCCGGGAACATCACCTGGAAAAGGAATTCAAATTCAAAGACTTTCGTGAGGCGTTGGAGTTTACGAACAAAATCGGCGAGCTGGCCGAGGCCCAAGGTCACCATCCCGATATTTACTTGTCATGGGGAAAGGTGAAACTCACGATCTGGACCCACAAAATTGATGGATTGACAGAAAGCGATTTTGTTTGGGCGGCGAAGGCCGATAAGGCGCTGAGCTCGATGCACGGCTGAAGATGTTGCATGCGTGCTCGCGACATCCGGCCCGTGCGAATCCTCGTTTTTCCGGAGCGCGGAATTTATTCCCCAGCAGCGTTGACAAGGCCGATCGCTGCGGAATAAATTCCGCGCTTCGACTCCGCAGGCAGGCCGACTTGCGAAAAAACCGATTTGCGGACGCCTGCCCTGAGGGGATCGCTAAACGTTGACGAATACTGATCCAGTAGGATGACGATGATGCCTTGGATTTGGGGCAGGAGCGAAGCTAGAGATCTTCTTGGCATAGTCGCGCAGGCGACCGGGATATTCCTCATCGCCTGCGCGTGCGGTTGTTCCACGTACAATCGTGATTGGCGGCTCGCCGCCTCAGGCGCCGTGGCCGCTAACTCAGTCGAAGGAGCGTGGGAGGGGCGCTGGCTCAGCGAAAGCAATGGGCACCATGGCGGTCTTCGATGCCTGATGAGCAAGGAAAGTGACTCGCTCTATCGCGCGCGATTCCGGGCGACTTGGGGTGGTCTGTTCCATTACACGTACACGGCGCAACTGGAGCTGCAGCCGCATGACATTGGTTGGGAATTTAATGGCGAGGCGGACTTGGGCAAATTCGCGGGCGGTGTCTATTACTACGAGGGGCGCGCTACAGCGACGAATCTGTTCTCGACTTACCGCTCCAAACGCGACCGCGGCACGTTTGATTTGGAAAGGCCGAAATAAAGGAATCCCATGACCCAAATTCCAAATCCCAAGGAAATCCCAAATCGTAGCGCGTTTCTGGAGATTGTAGGAGCCGACGTGAGGAGGCTCTGATCGAAAAATCCAAAATTGATCAGAGCCTCCTCACGTCGGCTCCTACACATTTTGGGATCTGGACGTTGGTGTTTGGAGGTTCTTACACCTTTTCCCATTTGCCGGTGCTGGCTGACTTCAGCACCGCATCGCACACGTACTGTGTTTCCAGCGCGTCGCGGAAAGTGGGGCTGGCGGGCTTGCCCTTGGCTACTCCCTCAAGGAAATCAGCTACCTGGTGGACGAAACTGTGCTCGTAACCGATCTGAAGGCCCGGCACCCACCACTTGCTCATGTACGGATGATCGCCATCACTCACGTGGATGGAGCGCCAGCCGCGAGTCCGTCCTTCATCCCGGTGGTCGAAATATTGCAGCCGGTGCAGGTCGTGGAGGTCCCAGAAGATCGAGGCATGTTCGCCGTTGATCTCGAAGGTGTAGAGTGCTTTGTGCCCGCGCGCGTAGCGCGTGGACTCAAACGTAGCTAAGGAGCCGTTGCTAAAGCGCGCCAAAAACGCGCACGCGTCGTCAATGCCCACCTTCTCCACCTTGCCGGTCAGGTTGTGCTTGCGTTCTTTTACAAAGGTTTCGGTCATCGCGTTTACCCGCTCGATGCTGCCATTCAGCCAAAGCGCAGTGTCGATGCAGTGCGCCAGCAGGTCGCCCGTCACGCCGCTGCCGGCCACGTTCACATCCAGCCGCCACAGCCCTGCGCCGCCTTGTGGCAGATCTTTTGAAATGGTCCAATCCTGCAAAAACTTCGCGCGATAATGGAAGATGCGACCCAACCGGCCTTCATCGACGAGCTCTTTCGCCAAAGTGACCGCCGGCACTCGCCTGTAATTGTACCACACCATATTCGGCACGCCGGCTTTCTCGACCGCCTGCACCATCTTCAAACCTTCCGGCCCGTTCATCGCCAGCGGTTTCTCGCAGAGGATCATCTTGCCTGCTTTCGCTGCGGCAATCGCGATTTCCCGGTGCATATCATTCGGACAGGCGATGTCCACGAGATCGATGTCCTTCCGTGCGATGAGCTTGCGCCAGTCAGTTTCATGGGATTCGAAGTCCCATCGGGCGGCGAAGGCCTTCACTTTGGCCGAGTCGCGCGCGCAGGTTGCTTTGAGCACGGGTTGATACTCGAGGTCGAAAAAATTACTGACTTTGCGATAGGCGTTCGCATGGGCGCGCCCCATGAATCCGTAACCGATAAGGCCGATGTTGAGGGTTTTCATCGTGGTTTGTGATGGATAAAAGCTGATCTGCGATTGACAACGGGGCATAGGCTTTAGCCTGTTCCCGATGCAAGCGCAAGCCCTTAGCCTTGCACGATTTTTGATTTATGGGCGATGCGAAAAGCCGGCTTAGCGGTTCGGGGCCAAGGAGCGCCCCAACGTCTCCAGGATTGTCAGTTTCTGCCAAATCTTGCGCGAAAAGCCTGCCGTTAAATCTTCCACATCATCGACTGCATCGAGGAGCACTGGATCTTGAAACCCCTGCACGTAAAGGGCTGCGATTTTGCTGATGAGCGCCAAAGCATCTCCGCAATAATCCAGATAGCGATTCAACTCGAAAGGAGTCATTGGGCGTTTCAGCAGGCTGGTGTGTTGGGCGCTGCCGAAGTAGCTCTCCGGGTCTTTCGTCAACTGGTGCATGTCGATGATGTGCGCCAAGGCCCGAAGTTCATGGATGGCCTTGAGAGCGCGGCGACGTTTGATGCGATTTTCCCAACTGACCAGGAAAAGAATCGCCGCGCCGATGAAGACGACCGAACTGATGCTGGATTCGAGCGCCTGGATGAAATTCGTGTAATCACTGAACTGAAACTGGTGGATGCGCAGCACCATGAGCACAGCCAGCGCCACGATAGCCACGCTTAGCACCGTCGCCGCTCCGCGGAGCAGCAGGTGCGGGCTCTGGATCCACCGGGTCCGCGCGACGGTTTCCTCGGCCACTTGCCGCAATTCGGCGGTGACCTTGCCCAGGCCCGAACCGGGAAAGCGACCCTCAACACGGCCGTGCAAAGCCCTGATCGTCTCGACGATCTTGTCCGGATCAAGCGTGCGATATTTCGCAACGGCATATGCCATAGCAAATCTAATGCGGCGATCTATTTTTCTCCGCCTTCTGAGAACTCAATATCTGTGACAACGTCCCGGGCGTTGAAAGTGACTTCCAATGATTTCCTGTAGATTTTCACGCCGAACGGCACGCTTCTCGTCTGGCTGTAAAGGTAACTTACCCCATGTTCATCCCTGGCTCGAACCAGTGGGTAAATGCTTTTGCCGCCCGGCGGGCCTAGGAGCTGTTCGACGTTGCTGCGATTCGATACGTTCTGTTGAATTTGCGACACTTTGGTGCCATCGAAGTCCGTGTTATCGTCTTTGAAAGAACTCGAGTAAGTGTAGCCGACCAGTTTGTCCTGCCAAAAAAAGAAACTTTCAGCCCGGGCAGGTTTCAGTGATCCCCAATCCATTGTAGCAAAGGCATAATTGAGCACCTGCACTGTTTCGCCATTCTTCTGAACCTGCGCTTTGTTATACGGATTGCCGAACCTGGACCTAATTTCGTTCGCGGTCGTCGTTCCCAGGACCAGCTCACTGTGTTTTGGACGAATAAAATTTGTGCCGGCGCAACCAATTAAAAGCGATGCTGGGATGCACATTACACAGGCAAAGGCCCAGCGCAGCGCGCTGTGAAAGGCGGTGAGCGGGTGAGGGACGGAGCTTTTAATAATCGCGTTCATGTCATCTCCTGATTTTTGGGTTATACGTTCGACGATGGTCATCTCCCGGCCACCGCTTTGAAGTTGGCTGCCTCCTTCTTGCCACCACTCTCGAGGTACGCCATCAGATCCAGAATTTCATCCTCGGTCAGGAAGTTCGCCAGGCCTTCCGGCATGGGCGAGATTTTGGAAGGACGGCGTTCAACCAGCTCAGCCTTCTTGAACTCGAGGCGCTCACAGGAGACCGGGCTGGGCTGGACCACCACTTTGTCCTCGTTTTCATCGACAATCCGGCCGGTCCCTCCGTCTCCATTTCTTAGGATGACGGTGTAGTTTTGATATTGTTCGGACACCACGCGCGACGGCTCCAGGATGGACTCCAAAATGTCGCGCCGGCTGTATTTGCTCGACACGGCCGTCAGCTCGGGGCCGACAGCTCCGCCTTCACTGCCGAGACGGTGGCACATCACGCACTGCGCGTCGTTAAAGGCCGCCTTGCCGCTGTCAAAATTTCGCCCATGCGAAACCCGGGCGAGCCCTGGCTCCAGTTCCGCCAGTTTCCAGTCCTTCACGAAATGCCGTTCCTTGGTGGGCGTGCAGGCTACCCAGTCGGGACCTTCAGCGGCCAAACTTCCCAAGGCAGTCCGTTCTGTCTCGGTTAGCGTGGCCAGGGCGTCCGTTCGGATGTTTTTAAGGTACTTCGCGTAACTGGCGCCGTCGCTGTAATCGCGTCCAGCTTCCTTAAACCATCGCAATAATTCCGCCGGGTGGCCTCCGCCAGGCCTGGTTATGCGCTCGACAGAATTGTCAGTGGCCCCACCTTCGAACAAAACATCTTCCTGGCTCCGTTTGTCGGCCGCCTTGAACCAGGCGAAGTAATGCTTGCGCTGCGCCAGTGTCCAGCCGCTCTTCAGGTTGCGCAGATGAAAAATGTAATGCGCCTGCTCCTCCTGGGTTTTGGCTCGGTCCAGCAGACCCAGAGTTTTTGATACCACGTCCGGCGCTTCCAGATAAATCAGGAGCTGGGACAGCTCCCGGTTCAGCAATTCGTTGTCAGCGGGATAGAGGCGGTCCAGCTTCTCAACTGCGAGATTTGCCAGCGCCGGTTCAGGTTTTCCCTGGCGGATAAAACTCAGCTCTATGATGCGCAGCTTGTCCAGCTTTTGGGTGATGGAGAGCGAATCAAGGGGGAATTTCTTCAGGGCAAGCAGCAGCTCCGGCTGTATTTCCCGTCCACCGCACCGCGCGAGAGCCAATAACGCGTTGAGGCCGGCCTCAGTGTTCGTTTCGGCCAGCGCGCGGCCCTTCCAAGCCGCGAGCGGCTGCCATTCGAGCGCGATGCGGGCGGCGGAGCGGATGAATCGATCTTCGTTGCCCAGGTGTGGCCAAACGACAGTCACTGCCTTCGGATCCAATTTGCCGTGGAATGCCTCGAGTTTATGCCGGAGCGCCCGGGCACGAGCGGCTAATTTTGCGTCCGCGCTGACTTTTGTATTCGGTGAAGGGTAGGACGCCTGGTATGTTCCTGCAGGAGTGCGCCCGTCCTCGGGCGCAGCAGGCTTATCCTGGGCAGCATCATGCGAGCTTCGAGGCGTACCTTGGGTTTCGGATGTTGCTGCGCCCGAGGACGGGCGCACTCCGCTATACAAGTGCGGTGCGCGCCCTCTATATGAAACTCGGTATAGGCCGGACTGGGTCCCGCGGCCGCCGGTGATGAAGTACATGGCGCCGTCTTTGCCGAATTGCAGCGAGGTCAGGTTCAGCGGTTTGCCGTGAAGGAAGACTTCATAATCGGCGGAATAGCTCGCCCCCTGAGATTTCAAATGGACGGCGAAGATACGGCCATACGTCCAATCAAACGAAAACAGCGCCTCGCGGTATTTCTTCGGGAAATTGCTCCGGGTGCCGAACTTCACCCCGGTGGGCGAGCCGAGGCCGAGGTTTACCACAGCCGGCAGGCTGTCGGCATAATAATCCGGCCACTTGGCGGAACCCGAGCGCCATCCATACTCGCCCCCACTGACACAATGAATGATCCGGGTCGGTCGATACCATGGCAATCCCCAGTCCCATTCCATGTCGCTGTCGAACGTGAACATTTCTCCGGAGGGGCTGAAGTCGAAATCGTAGGAGTTTCGAAAACCCGCCAGGAGCAGTTCCCACTTCTTGCCCTGCGGGTCTGTGCGGAGCACGTAACCGCCTGGGGCTAGAATCCCGACGGCATGGCCGCCCGCATCCCATTGGCGCGGCAGCAGGAAGTCCTCCTGAAAATTTTTGTGACGCGAAGTCGGCGCCATGCCTTTTGGAACTTTTGTGTGGTTGCCGTTCATTACGTAGATCATCTGGTCCGGCCCGAGCGCGAGCGCGTGGTAGCCATGTTCGCCGCTGCCTTCGAACTTCTTCAGGAAGTGCGTTTCGTTGGTCTCGAATGTGTCATTATGATTTGCATCGATCAGCCGGTAAAGACCGTTGCCTTCCGGACCATGGCTGCTGACATAAAGACTGTTGTGGGCGTAGAGCAGACCCATCGCCGTGCTTAGAGGAACGGGGATTGGTTCGATTTTCTTGACCTGGCCCGAATTCTCGAGCGTGATACGGAGCAGCGGTTGATTCTCCCCTTGAGGCGAAATGATCAGTCGCCCCTTGGAATCTGTGGTCATGCAAATCCAGGAGCCATCGCTCTTGAGCGCCGAGTGCAGCAGTTCGACTTCGAACCCGGGCAACACCGTCAGCGAATCCGCGGGGGTTGCTTGCGGAGGCCTGTCCTCCGCGCCTTCACCCGCTTTGGCCGATGTGTTTTCGAGAAAAGCGTTGGTTGCAAAAGCCAGTAATGAACTGAGCCAAATGCGGTGGAGGGGGGTGTGCATCATATCTTGATAACGGACCGATGATATTCAGGCGATGAACTCAGCATATTTCGGGTCGGAAAGAAACGGCAAGGAGTTTCTGCTCAGGGAAGACGCAAATGCTGTCTTTGTCGGTTCGGATTTCTTTCGGTTTTCGTCATTCGTCATTACCTTTCCGATATGGCACAGGACCTTACAGATGCGACCCTGGTCTTGCTGGGCCACGGCACAGTGCTGAACGAGGACTCGGCGTTGCCTGTCTATCGGCACGCCGCCGAATTGCGCGGGCGAAAATTATTCGCTGTTGTGCGCGAGGCGTTTTGGAAGCAGGACCCACACGTAGAGCAGGTCGTAGCCGGCCTTACCTCAAAGCGGACTTTCATCGTGCCGCTGATGATCAGCGAGGGGCACTTCAGTGAAAACATAATTCCCCATGCGCTTGGCTTTCGAGAGCCAGGGCAGGGGAAGTGGTCACGGGTGATGCGCCGAGGCGGGCAGACTCTGCATTATTGCAAACCTATTGGAACTCATAAACGCATGATTGACGTACTCCTCGCGCGTGCCCGTGAGGCCCTGGAAAAATCTCCTTTCCCGCGCGCGCCTAAACCCGAGGAAACCACTCTCATAATCGTCGGCCACGGCACCAAGCAGAACGAAAACTCGCGCAAGGCAATCGAGCTCCAGGTCGAACTGGTGCGCGAGCTTAAAGTTTATGCCGACGTCCACGCGGTGTTCCTCGAAGAAGAACCGCAGGTACCGGCGGCCTATGAGCTGGCGCAGACGCACAACCTGGTCATTGTGCCTTTCTTCATCAGTGATGGCCTGCACACGCAGGAGGACATTCCAGTGCTGCTCGGCGAGCAAGAGCACATGGTGCGCCAGCGTCTGCAAGGCGGTCAACCGGCCTGGACTAATCCGACCGAGAAACAGGGAAAGCTGGTTTGGTACGCGCGGAGCGTTGGCACGGACCCCCAAGTCGCCGAGGTCATTTTGGAGAGGGTGCGCGAGGCGGCGCAGAGTCCCGAACAAGACATGCTAACGCCGTGGTGTTGAGGCCTTGGATTCGAGCACATGAACCCGTGCACAGATGCTTGTACTCATTAGCGACCCGTCGCTCGCCGTAACTAAACTTTCAGGAGGCGAGTTTTCAAGTTGATACACATCTGTCGAAGCCTGAAACTCGGGGTGTGCGCTGGAAAAAAGTCACATTGATTGGCGTAGGGTTGCTGGGCGGGTCGTTGGGGTTGGCGTTGCGGCGACGCCGATTGGCTGAAACCGTGGTCGGATTCGTTCGCCGCGTGGCGAGTATCAGGGAATGCAAAAAACGAGGCGCAGTTGACGAAGCCACGCGCGATTTGGCCAGCGCGGTGGCCGGCGCAGACCTGATCGTTTTGTGCACGCCTATCGCGCAAATGCGGCCGCTGCTTCAGCAGATGCTCCGTGCCATCAGACTAGGAGCGATCATCACGGATGTCGGGAGCGTCAAAGCTAGTGTCGTTCGGGAACTGGAATCACTGGCGGCGAGGGCCGGGGCTCATTTCATCGGCAGCCATCCGATGGCCGGCGCGGAGAAAATGGGAGTCGTAGCGGCCCGTGAGGACCTGTTCGAGAATGCCGTTTGCGTGGTGACGCCGACTGTTAAATCGAACAAGGCGGCCCTGTCAAAAGTGGAAAGGTTTTGGAAATCAGTTGGCTCGCGCGTGCTGCGGCTGACGCCGGCTCAGCATGATGCGCTAGTGAGCCGGTCGAGTCACTTGCCCCATGTGGTGGCGGCCACGCTGGCAAACTTCGTGCTCGACCCAGCCTGGCCGAGGGAACAGTCCGGGCTTTGCGCGAATGGATTTCGTGACACGACACGCATCGCTTCCGGCTCACCGCAGATGTGGCGCGACATAGCGCTGGCAAATCGCAAGCGTCTCGGAGGAGCATTGGGCCTGTTCATCCGCGATTTGCAAAGGATTCAACGGTTGATCAAAAAGGGCGAGACGCGGTCTTTGGAGCAGTTCCTGGTTGAGGCGAAATCACGGCGCGATCGCTGGCAAGACCTTGGAGCCTCGAGCTCGCCGGAATGACCCCTGTCAGGTTGACTCAATTACTATTAGATGGTATCTAATAGCCATGAGCGTATCACTAACAGCCTATTGGCAGGGATTCGTGGACCAACTGATTGCCTCTGGTCGGTACAACAACCAATCGGAAGTGATCCGTGCCGGGCTGCGAGCCCTGGAGGAGAGAGAGCTGGCGAGGGACCTTCAGGAGTTTGAACGAGTGTTCAATGGCGGGCGAAAGGGTGAGCCGGATAATAAAGTGATCGACCACACGATTTTGCGTCAAAAAGCGTTCCGCAAGAGGCGCGAATGATTCGCGTCGTCCTGGACTGCAACGTGGTATTGGCAGCCATTGGCTGGCGCGGCACCGCTCGGCAGTGTCTGAAGCTCGCGGCCGAGCGCCGGATTCGGCTGTGTCTCACTAATGCGGTTCTTGCAGAATATGAGGCGGTGATTCCGGAGCGGCTAAAGAGGAAAACTCAGAAGTGGATCCGCATCCGAAATTGGCCTGGATCAAGCACGCATCACAGCACTTTGAACCGGCATCGTTGGGAAAACAGCGGAGCCGTGATAAGAAGGACGAGCCTTATCTTGCATGCGCGCTCGCGGCCCAAGCTTCGTACATCGTGACATACGACAAAGATCTTCTGAACTTGGAAAAACCATTCGGGATCGAGATCATTCTTCCTGCCGAAATGTTGCGGCGAATGACATAACCCATGGTTGGCAAACGTGCCACTTCCCGACCTCATCGAAATTGTCCCGCTCGATAAGCCTGTGCGTGCCGAAATCACCGTGCCTGGCTCCAAGAGCATCACAAACCGTGCATTGATCCTGGCAGCACTGGCGGATGGACAAACGACCTTGCAGGGCGCGCTCTGGAGCGAGGACACCCAGGTTATGGTCGAGGCGCTCCGCAAGCTCGGGTTCGTGCTACGAGTGGAGGCCGACCCGGACGAGATCTGCAACAGGACCATCATCATATCTGGTTTGGGCGGCAAGATTCCAAACGCCGGCACGGCGGACAAGCCGGTGGAGATATTTGTCGGCAACGCGGGGACAGCCGCACGGTTCTTGGCGGCGCTGGTAGCTCTGGGACATGGTGCCTATCGGCTGCACGGAGTGCCGAGAATGCACGAACGGCCTGAGGCGGCGCTCTTCGGCGCGCTGCGCGAGTTGGGATATCGAATAGATTCCCCGAACGACAGATTGCCGGCGCTCATCTATGGCACTGGCCCGCGCGCGGGACGATGCCGCGTGAGCATTGCGGAAAGTTCACAGTTTGCCTCTGGTTTGATCCTGTGCTCTGTCAAAGGCCATTGGCAGGTTGAAGTAACGGGCGAGAATGCGGAGGAATCACCTTACGTCAAGATGACAGAGAAGCTGCTCGCCAGCTTTCCTCACGGAGGCGGCTCAGTTTCGATTGAACCTGATGCTTCGAGTGGGAGTTACTTTCTCGCTGCTGGGTCTTTCCTTCCGCAAGGGGAGCACCAACGCGGGGAGCAGCTTGGCTTGGCACGATCGCTCAAGTCCGTCGTGGGGATCGCCGTCGCCCGGTGGCCGGCCACCGACTGGCAGGTGGATCGACGTTTCATTGAAATACTGCCTCAACTAGGGAGCAGCAACCTCCGGGTGGTATTTTCCAGAAAGGTAATCTCGCGCCGGCACGATCTCGGTGACAGCATCATGACGGCAATCGTGTTGGCGCCATTTTCGATCGAGCCAATGCGCTTTACAGAACTTGGCCGTCTCCGCGTGCAAGAATGCGAGCGTGTAGTCGCATTGAGAAGCGAGCTGACCAAATGTGGTGCCAAAGTAGTTGAGTCCGACGATACACTGGATATTTTCCCATCTGACCTGCACCGCGCTGAGATCGAAACCTACAACGATCATCGGATGGCCATGTGCTTCGCAACCCTGGGATTGAAGGTGGCCGGGATAAAGATCAGGAATCCCGCTTGCGTGAAGAAGACCTTCCCAAATTTTTTTCAAAAACTCGCCGCCGCGCCGCCGAAAGGGCTGGGAGCGACTATTTTGGAAGCCCGCAGCCGCCGAGCGTTGAGGCTCGAGGAATTGTTTGCCGACTGATCGTTTGCCGGTTACATCTCAGTTCATCGAAACCGATGCCCCAGAAACATCCAATCGTCATCGCCATTGACGGCACGAGCGCCAGCGGCAAGAGCACTAATGCCAAGCTGGTAGCACGGGCGTTGAACTTCGTACATGTGGACACGGGAGCGATGTATCGCACGTTGGCCTGGTACTGTCTGCAACACAACATCGACGTCCACGACCCGAAGGCCGTGGAGGCCGCGTGCCGTCGGTGGAAGACCAGGCTGCAATGCGTGGACAATCACGTCCAGTTGACCGTGGACGGCTATTATCCCGAGCAGGAGATTCGCAGCAATGAGGTCAGCGCAGCCGTGCCTCACGTCGCCGCTGTTCCGAAGGTGCGCGACTGGATGAAAAAGACGCAGCGCGAGTGCATCCAGTTCGGCAACCTGGTGATGGAAGGGCGCGACATTGGCACCAACGTGTTTCCGGAAACGGATTTCAAATACTATCTCGATGCCCACCTGGAAGAGCGCAGCCGCCGGCGTGCTGCAGATGGGATTCAGGAGAATCTAGCGGTACGTGACCAGCGCGATAGCCAGCGCGCCGCCGCGCCATTGATGATTGCCCTGGGCGCGAAAATCATCAACAACTCGAACCTGACTTCGGACCAGACCAGCGGACTAATTCTTGCCGATGTGAAAGAAAAGCTATCGGCGCGCGAAAAAGAAGAAGGACAAGGTGTATAGGGCCGAGAGCCTATGACGCCCTTCTATCTTGTCAGTTGGTGGGGCTGGCGATTTCTCTTCGCCATCTTTTTCCGGAGGCGTGCGTTCAATCCCGAGCGCGTTCCAAAGACTGGGCCGGTGATCCTGGCCTCAAACCACGCCAGCTTCCTCGATCCGTTTCTGGTTGGTTCCAGTGTGGCTCGAGAAATCAATTATCTCGCCCGGGACGACCTGTTCACCGTGCCGGTGCTCGGTTGGGTGTTGCGCCGGTGGCACTCAGTGCCCGTAAACCGCGAGGGCGGAGGCGCCAAAGGTCTGAAGGCGATTCTCGATCGGTTGCTTGACGGGGGGGCCATCATCATGTTCCCGGAGGGCACCCGGACCCATGATGGCAAGCTCCAGCCGGCCCGTTCCGGCCTCGGCCTGACCGTAATCAAATCCAACGCTCCTGTTGTTCCCGTCCGCGTTTTCGGGACCTTCGAAGCTTATAATCGTCACATGGGCTTCCCGCGGCCGCGCCGTGTGGACGTCAAATTCGGACTGCCGATGACGTTCGAGCAGCTCAGGGAGGAAGCAAAAAGTTGCTCGAAAGAGCGGCTCAAAGAAATCTATCAGCAAGTGGCCAATGAAACAATGGCGGCCATTGCCCAATTGGAACCATCGAGCAGTTGAAAACTCGAGCCGCCGCAAGGTTTTGGATGGAAAAAAGATGTTGCGTGGCGGCCTGAAGTTGTGTAAAAGCCATACCATAGCAGTTTAGCAGCGGTGAATAGCGGTTGCTGGGCACAATTCCAATCTCGGTTCCTCACCAATAGATTGTGCTCCGACGGAAACTGCGCCCTAGGGATTGTGGTTTTTTGCTTTACTTCTCAGGGCGTGCTTGATTCTGATTGATAAGCTCATGTATCTAAAGAATTTAACGGTTCTGGGATTCAAATCCTTTGCGGACAAAACGGCCCTGAACTTCCAACCGGGCGTCACCGCCATCGTCGGTCCCAACGGTTGTGGCAAGTCGAATGTTTCGGACGCCATTCGCTGGGTTTTGGGCGAGCAATCCGCCAAGGCACTGCGCGGCGGGGAGATGGCCGATGTGATTTTTAACGGCACGGATGGCCGGAAACCGATGGGCATGGCCGAAGTGTCGCTCACAATTGGAGGCGTGGACGAGGAGCATTTGCATGCGGCCGGGGTGGAAATGGCCTACAACGAGGTGACGATCACGCGCCGGGTGTTCCGGGATGGAGGCAGCGAGTACTTCATCAACAAGACATCGTGCCGGCTTAAAGACATTCAGCAGTTGTTCATGGGCACAGGGGTGGGGCGCACCAGCTACAGCATCATGGCCCAGGGCAACATCACGCAGATTCTCTCGAGCAAGCCCGAGGATCGCCGGATGATTTTCGAAGAGGCGGCAGGCATCACCAAGTTCAAGACTCAAAAGAAAGAGGCGCTGCGCAAGCTGGAGTACACCGAGCAGAATTTGCTGCGCGTGGCTGACCTGGTGCGCGAGGTCAAGCGGCAAATCGGCTCGCTCCAACGCCAGGCCGGCAAAGCCCGACGCTACAAACAACTCTCCTCTGAGCTCCAACACCTGGACACACAACTCGCCCGCCATCAGTTCGATGTCTTCCAGGCCGATATTCGGGAGCGTCAAACCGCCGCGGAGAAATTGCGAAACGAAATCGAAGCCAGCTCAGCAACGGTGTTGCGTTGCGAGGACGAAATCGGCGAACTGCGCGAGCGGCTCTCGGAGCTGGAGCACGAAATTGCGGCAGAACAACAACGAGGACTGGAGCTTAAAGGCGAAATCGATCGACACGAGAGCCGCATCCAATTCAACGAAGAGCGGCTGCGCGAATTTGCGGCGCAAAATTCCAAAGCGCTGGCGGACTTGACCCAGGCTGAGGAGCGTCGCCGTGTCGCCGAACAGGAGTTGGGGACCGTGGCCACGCAGTTATCGGCGTCGCAGTCCGCGATGGCGGGCCATCGGCAAACACTCACGGAGAAGGAAGAGGCGCTGGCGAAAGTTGAAGACCAATTGCGCCGGCAACAGGAAGCTTTACGCCAGGCCCAGGCGGACGCCTTCAGCGCCGCGCAAGACTTGAGCCGCGCGCGCAACGAACTCACCGCGTTGGATCTCCAAAAACAAGGCAACGTGGTCCGGTTGGAAAAGCTGTCGGCCGAAAAAATCCAACTGGAAGAAGAACGCACCAGGTTGGAAGCGCGCTTGCACGAGTTCGCGGCGAACGTCCAGGCGCAGAAACTCGATGCCCAAACTCAACGCGGCACGGTCGAGCAACGCCAGGCGCGGTTGCAGGAAATTCAGCGGGAAATGGAGACCGCCGCCCAGGAGCAGGATCGGTTTCTCGAGGAGCAAGCGGGCAATCGCTCGCGGCTGGATGTGCTGGAACAGTTGCAAGCCGAGCACGAAGGATTCAGCGCCGGTTCCCTCGCAGCGCTCGCGCAGTCCCGCCACGTGTTGGGCTCGCTCGCCGACAGCATCCGCGTTCCTGACCAGTACGTCACCGCCATCGAGACAGCGCTCGGCCACCACCTGCAACTGGTATTAACGGAGCAGCCGGAATCGGCGCATCAAATCCTGCTCGATCTCAACCAGAACAAACGAGGCCGGGCCAGCATCGCGCCGCTGGCGTTTCTGCGCAATGGACATTCCGACTCGCCCGCGGACGAAAGCTCCAAAAGCGGCAATGGAGATTCGAACGGCTGGGAACGCGCACTGGCCACCTCCAACTGCGAGCTCAACGGCGAGCCGCTCGCGGCCATGGCCGTCGTCCAAGGGGAGCCCTCGGTGCGTCCCTTGCTGGAACGATTGCTGGGCATGACGAGAATTGTCCGCGATTTGGAGGCGGCGACGGCTGCCTGGCGCGACACCAACGGGGCGTTTCACTACGTTACCCTGGCTGGGGAGTTGCTCAGCCGGCAGGGTGTCTATACCGGCGGCTATTTGAACGGTCACAGCAACGGCAAAGCGCCCGCTTCCATTCTCGGAAGGAAAAATCAGATCGCCGAATTGCAAACCACGCTCTCCCAATTACACGAGCAGGTGTCCGCCGTCAGCGGCCGCAAGGGCGACTTGCAGAGCGAGCAGACCGGCCTGCAAGCTAGTCTGCAACATGCCCAAACCAATCTCCGCACGCAGGAGGTAGCCATTGCCACGCGCGAAGGCGAATTCACCGCCTTGCAGAATTCGCAGCGCCTGCTGCACCAGAAGATTGAGACGGTGGTCTATGAAATCCAGAGCCTGGCGGCCCAGGAACAGGAGGGCATGCAGAAACGCGCCGCGCTCGCGGCCAGGGCCGAAGAACTCGGGACACTCGAGCTCGGCGGCCAGGCTCACGTCGCTTCGCTGACTGCTCGCCTGGAGAACCTGCGCCAGCACCGGGACACGGCCAACGGAGGCTTGACCGAGAGCAAAGTTGCGCTCGCCACCGAAGAGCAGATGTGCGCCTCTTTCCAGCAACAACAGCAGGCGCTCGAGCAACGGCGTCACGAGCTCAGCCAGGTCATCGACCAGCGGCGCAATGACCTCGGCGCGTTCGTCACCCGCAAGCAGCAGGCGGAACTGGAAATCCAGGAGTCGCGCGCTCAAATCGAGACCTTGCATGGGCGGCGCGAGCAAGTGAATGCCCATGCGGGTGAGTTGTTGTCCCAGCAGCAGGCCGAGGAGTCGGCGATCGGCTCCCGCGAAGAGGGCCTGCGCGAAGAGCGCCGGCGCCTTGCCGAGGCGCAGCAACGACGCGGCGCGATTGAGGTCGAATTGGCCCAGAAGGAAATGTCCGTCCAGAATCTGCGCGAGCGGATTGAGCAAAAGTACCACGTCCGGCTGGACGACGTGCGCAGCGAGTGCATCACCATCACGTTTGCCGAGGAAGGCCAGGCCAAGGTCCACGTGATGACTCCCCAAGAAATGGCCGCGTGCGGCGCCGCCACGGACTGGGCGGTCGTGGCGCAGCAGGTAGCGGCTTTGCAGCAGCGCCTCGATGAGATGGGGCCGGTCAACCTGGTTGCTATCGAAGAATACGAGGAAACTGAGCAGCGCCATCAGTTCCTCAGCCAACAGCATGACGACCTGGTCCAGGCCAGGGCGCAATTGCTCGAAGTGATTAGCCGAATCAACGTCCAGACGCGGGAGATGTTCCGGGAGACCTTCGAAAAGATCCGCGAGAATTTCCGCGCGATGTTCACGGAAGTTTTTGGCGGCGGCAAAGCCGACCTGCTGCTGATGGACGAAAACGATCTGCTCGAAAGCGGCATCGACATCGTCGCCCGCCCGCCAGGCAAGCAGTTGCAGACGATTTCGCTGCTCTCCGGCGGCGAACAAACCATGACCGCCGTCGCGCTGCTTTTTTCAATTTATCAGGTCAAACCAAGCCCCTTCTGCGTGCTGGACGAGCTGGACGCGCCGCTGGACGAATCGAACATCAACCGTTTTATTCGCGTCTTGCAACGGTTTCTGGCCCACTCCCAGTTCATCATCATTACGCATAACAAACGCACCATCGGCATGGCCGACGTGCTCTACGGCGTGACCATGCAGGAGCAGGGGGTCAGCAAGATCGTCAGTGTCCGGTTTCACAAGGCCGATGACGCAGTTACCGATCATCGGCCCACCTCCCTGGAAACGCCGACGAACAGCCGTTCTGTCGATGAGGAGGAGGACGAGCCGCACAAGCGCGAAGAAACCCTTGAGATTTCTATCGTCGCGCAAGGCGCGCCGCTCGCGGCCGGGCCGGCCGAATTTGCCACTCCGGCGTGATTTGCAGCGAATCAACGCGGTACTGGAGGGGGAACAGGACGCCGTGCAGCGGTTCTGATTGACGTATTTCCGGCCAAATCCTAACTTGAATTTATGGCGAACATGACCAAAAGAAAGGTGCAGAGCAGGGCACTGATGCTCGGCCTCGGACTTGATTCGGATGGCCACAAACGGCTGACCACAGGTCCGAACTTCGTCCTCCTGGGCGGCTCGAAAGACACGCACCAGGTCATGACCGAAAAAGCCATCAAGATCAACGAGAAGCTTGCCGCGGCCGGCAAACGGCTCGAAACCGTCAGCCACGAAGAATTTGACGAAATCGCTCATTCAGTCGGCTTGCGGAAGCAGCACCCCTCCTGAATGGTTCATTTTTCGCCGGTTCGACCCAGAGAGAGGCGGCCGGCGGCGGTTTCTTGGAGGACAGTTTTCGGTTGGTTTTTCTCAAGAAATGGCGCGTCGAACCGTTCCGGAAATGGTTCACTCCCTTGACGCGCCCATCTTCGGCTGGTACGGTAGGCCGGAAATGGTGATTATGTAAGGTGATGCAGATGGACGATAGCCCGTATTTATTAATTGTTGTGTTGCTGGTGGGAGCAGTGGCCTTTGCCCTGGCGCCTCTCGCCCTGGCCCGGCTCTGGGCGAAAAAGTTCTCCCCACCCAAACCCGGCAAGGACAAGAACGCCATTTATGAGTGCGGGCTGGAATCCAAAGGCGATGCCTGGGTCCAGTTCAAGTCGGAGTATTACCTCTACGCAATTATTTTCCTTATCTTTGACGTGGAAACGATTTTCCTGCTGCCTTTTGCCGTGGCTTTCAACGGGCTGAGCGCCGGTGCGTTCGTGGCCATGATGATTTTCCTTCTGTTGCTGGCCGAGGGTCTGGTTTGGGCGTGGCAGAAAGGGGTATTGACATGGAAATAAGAAGAGCAGAACGGAGTAATGGAGTGGTGGAGTATTGGAGTAATGGAGTGCTGGAGGGATGCGGGGACTCAGTTTCCGAGTTTGCGCCATGGAATCTTCGGCCAACACTCCATGACTCCATCACCCCGACACTCCAGTCTTTGTTATGGATGAAGGACTGAAAAGCGAATTGAGCAAGCAAGGCGTCTTCACGACGACTTTCGAGGAGCTCTACAATTGGGGCCGGAAGAACTCCATCTGGCCCCTGAACTTCGGCTTGGCTTGTTGCGCCATTGAGATGATCGCCGCCGCGATGGCGCGCTGGGACCTCGCCCGGTTCGGTGCGGAGGTGTTCCGGCCCTCGCCGCGGCAAGCGGACCTGATGATCGTGGCCGGCACCGTAACCAAAAAGATGGCCCCGCAAGTCGTACGGCTTTACAACCAGATGCCCGAGCCGAAATACGTAATCGCCATGGGGGCTTGTGCCATTTCCGGCGGCCCATTTAAACAAGGCTATAACGTGCTCAAAGGTATTGACCGCTACATTCCGGTGGATGTCCACATTCCCGGCTGTCCGCCACGCCCGGAGGCTTTGCTGCACGCCTTCATGACTTTGCAGCGCAAAATTGATGAGCAGCCCCTGACCGGCGCGGAGCGTCCGCGTTTCATGTTAAGAGAAGCGCCGAGCGAATTTCCTGTGCCGCGATTCGGCGAGCACGATCTCGATCCGCCCAACAACCCTGCCGTCTGGCAGCCGCCCGTCCTAGCTCGGGCCAATTGATGCAGCCGGGGCACACTTTCATTGCTTTTGAAATCCTTGGAAACCCTGGAACAGATAAAAGCACGCGTGGAAGCGGCGATCACCGGCGCTCGTCTGGAGGTGATCCCCAATGGCAGCCCGTCCGGCCAGCATTCGATCCTGGTGGATAACGAGCATGCTGTGGCCGTCGCGCGGTTTCTGCTCGACGATCCCGCGCTGCGATTCGATTACGCCTCGAATGTCACCGGTGTTGATTGGCCCGACACCGTGGTCAAGAAGGTCACCAAAGTAAAACAGCTTGTGGACGGCGTGGAGCGGGAAGTTGACCAGACCGTTGAAGAAAAGAAACCCGGTTACCTGGAAGTCGTTTATCACCTCTACTCGATGCAATTGAATCATGGACCGCTCGTCTTGCGGTTGCGGACGGGCGACCGCGCAGAACAGAACCACGTCCCTGCTTTAACCTCCATCTGGCGGGGCGCCGAGTTCCAGGAACGGGAGGCCTTCGACCTTTATGGAATCATTTTCGATGGCCACCAGGACTTGAGGCGCATCCTGATGTGGGATGAGTTCAAGGATTATCCAATGCGAAAAGATTACGCCGAGCCGGACGACTACGAATATGAGCCGACGGCCCACGACGAGGTTCTGGAAAAGGCCCGGAAACACGCCCAGGACGCCGCAACTGGAGCGATGACTGGCTCGGCCTAGTGACATCATGGACAGCGCGTCAGACACCGCCATTGCTCCGCCGCCGCAAAGGAATTACGAGCTGCAGCGGAAGCGATCTGCGACCGGAGAGATTTCGGGGGAAATGCTCGAGGTCTCCATGGGGCCGCAGCATCCCTCGACTCACGGGGTGTTCAGGATGGACCTGGTGCTCGACGGCGAGCGCGTCGTCAAGCTCAAGCCCGTCTTGGGCTACCTGCATCGCAACCACGAAAAAATCGGCGAGAACACGACTTACCTCGGCTCGATGCCCTATACCGATCGCCTCGATTATTTTTGTTCCCTTACCAACAACTGGGCTTATGCCCTGGCAGTGGAGAAGCTCGCCGGCCTGCAAGTGCCTGAGCGCGCGGAATACATCCGCGTTATTACTGCGGAGTTGACCCGTCTCCAAAATCACGCCTGCCTGGGCGGCTTCCTGCTGCAGGACATGGGCGCTATGGGCACGCCCCTCATGTATGCCTTTCGCGAACGCGAACTGATTCTCGACTTGTTCGAAGCGCTTACCGGGGCGCGCATGATGTGCAACTATATGCGTTTCGGCGGTTGCCGGTGCGATTTGCCGCCCGGCTGGCTCGAACAGGCCCGCCGGGTCGTGGATGAGTTCCCGCGCTTCCTGGACGAATTCGAAGCCTTGCTGAATGAGAACGAGATTCTCATGTCCCGCACCCAGGGCGTGGGTGTCCTGCCGCGCGACCTGGCTGTCAACGCGAGCATCACCGGACCGATGTTGCGCGCCAGCGGCGTCAACTACGACATTCGCAAGGTGGACAAATACGGCATCTATGACCGGTTCAGTTTCCGTATTCCTCTCGGCGCGCATGGCGATGTTTATGACCGCTACATGATTCGTGTCCTTGAGATGCGCGAATCGGTGCAGATTCTGCAGGCGGCCCTGCGCGATATACCCGCCGGAACAATTGTTGACCCGAAGGCGAAACTGCGCGGCTTCCGGCCCAAACCCGGCGAAGCTTACGGCCGCATTGAAGCGCCCAAAGGTGAGCTCGGCTTTTATCTCATCAGCGACGGCTCGCCCAATCCCTATCGCTACCGTGTTCGCCCGCCGAGCTTCATCAATCTGACCATTCTGGAAGACATGTGCCTCGGGCACCTCGTCGGGGATGTCGTCGTCATCCTGGGCAGCGTAGATATCGTCATGGGAGAGGTGGATCGGTGAAGCCATATATTAGCGTTTGGAATGTCATTGATCGTTTCGCTATACTCAATAAACTGAACTAAAGTTATGCTCGGCGAAGGCGCAGTCAAAGGCATGGTGGAAACCGCCAGAAATTTCTTTGGCAGCTACGTCAAGGACGAGCGCCTCGTCACGGTGCAATATCCGGAAGAGCGGCTCCCGCAAAAGGAAGCTGCCCGCAATTTTCCCTTCCTGGTGTACGACGGGGGCGATTGGGAAAAAGGGTTGCGATGTGTCGCCTGCCAGATTTGCGAAAAGGAATGCCCGCCGCAGTGCATTTACATCACCAAGAGCAAAGATAAGAAACCTGACCACGCCGGCAAACTGCAGTTGTATCCGGCGATTTTCGATATTGATATCTCCGTCTGCATGAGTTGTCAGATTTGCGTCGAAGTTTGTCCATTTGACGCCATCAAAATGGACACGGAATTCGAGCTGAGCACCGGCGATCGTTTTGGCCAATTGCTGTTGCACGCGCGGGATTTGGCGAAGCCAAATACATACTTTCGCAAACTGCATCCGACCGAAGCTGCCGAGTCCGACGCGCGCCTCGCCGCCGAAAAGGCCAAGGCCGAAGCCAAAGCAAAAGCAGAAGCTGAAGCCAAAACGAAAGCGGCGGCCGGAATCAAGCCTCCGGCACCAGCCCCCAAACCCGCCACCGCCGCCGCGCCCACTCTCACGAAATGATGGACCAGATTTTCGTCACGCTGAAGCATTTGCTGGTTGGGCTGGCCCCGGCGCAGTGGCAACTGGTTTTTTCCGCCATTATCACAGTCGTAGCCATTATCGGCGTATTCGCCACCCTCTTTGCGATCACGACAATCCTCGAGCGCAAAGGACTGGGAAGGATTCAGAACCGGTACGGCCCGAATCGGGTTGGTCCGTACGGCATCCTGCAGCCGGTGGCCGATGGCATCAAAGCGATGATCAAAGAGGACCTTGTGCCTCACGGAGCGGACGCCGTCGTGCATTTTTTGGCGCCGCTTGTGTTGGTCGCGCCGGTGTTTCTCGCGCTGGCGGTTGTGCCCGTCGGGAGGAACATGGTGGCGGTGGACATCGATGCCGGGGTCCTGTTCTTCTTTGCCGTCGGGGCTGCCACCGAGCTCTCGGTTTTCATGGCGGGCTGGTCAAGCCGCAACAAGTATTCGCTCCTGGGCGCGATGCGGGCACTGGCGCAGATGATCAGCTACGAAGTGCCACTGATTCTTTCAGCGGTGACGGTCATCATGATCGCTGGCTCTCTTTCCACGGTCAAAATCGTAGATGCGCAGGCCGGTTACCTGAGCCTCTTGCCGCGCTGGTTTGTGCTCACGCCTTGGGGTCTGGCCGGCTTCATCCTCTTTATGATCGCCGCCACGGCGGAATCCAACCGCTCGCCTTTCGATCTTCCGGAGGGGGAATCGGAAATTATTGCGGGCTATTATACTGAATATTCCGGCTTCAAATTCGCGCTGTTCTTCCTCGGTGAATACATCGGCATGTTCGCGGTCAGCGGCCTGGCGATCACGCTGTTTCTCGGGGGCTGGCACGCGCCGTTTCCGTTTTTGACCTGGGTGCCCTCGTATATTTGGTTCTTCGGAAAGCTGCTTGCCCTGATTGCCATTTTTATTTGGGTGCGGGGCACGCAGCCCCGGCTTCGCATGGACCAGCTCATGAACTTTGCCTGGAAGTTCATGCTGCCGATGGCCCTGGTCAACCTTTTCGCCGCCGGCCTCTGGCGTTTCCTTGATCCCGGAGTTTCGCGCTGGGTGGTCTGTTCGCTCCTGGTGCTCGGTCCGTACATGCTCTTGGGTCGCGGGTTGTTCCAGGGCCAGCACCTCAGGAAGCGAACTTATCGGTATGCCGAATAAAGTCGCATGGTCGAACCATGTGACTCGGTGATCCTGCAAGTCTGTAGCCGTGTATTTGTGTAACCACAAAGCCTGGTAACAACGTTACGATGAACATCATCTTCATCATCCTCGCCCTGTTGACGCTGGCCGGCGCCATCGCCGCAATGAGCCTGCGCCGCCTGGTCCATTGCGCGCTGGCGCTTACGGTGGCTTTCGCCGGTCTGGCCGCTCTGTACTTGCAACTCGACGCGCAGTTTGTCGGCTTCGCCCAAATTCTGGTCTATATCGGTGCGGTGGCCATCCTGATCGTGTTCGCGATTCTGCTCACCCGCGGCAGTGAGGCGCCGCAGCAACCGATTCTCTCGCACTCGTGGCGCGGCGGGGTCGCTGTCGCCCTTGCCGTGTTCGCGGTGCTGGCAGCGACCACTCTGCGCAGTTCGATTAGCGCTCGCAATATGCCGCCTGCGCCCGAGGTTACCGTCCGCCAGCTTGGAGAGCAATTGATGACCAAATACCTGTTGCCGCTAGAGGTTATCGGCTTGTTGCTGACGGCCGCTTTGATTGGGGCTGTGATCATCGCCATGAAAGAGAAAGAAACCAAATGAAGCTCCAAGCTCCAAGGTTCAAGCTCCAGAGAAATTCCAATAACCAAGTTCCGAACGCATCGGTGCGAACTCGGCTTGGGATTTGGAGTTTGGATATTCTCTGGATGTTGGATCGTCGTGGTTGGAGCTTGTTCAATTCGCTCTTATGACTCCGCTCTCGGCCTATCTGGTGCTTTCGGCTTTGCTCTTCGCCATCGGCCTGGCCGGCGCGTTGACGCGTCGCAATGCCATCATCGTCCTCATAGGCATTGAGTTGATGCTCAACGCCGCCAATCTGAACTTCATCGCTTTCTGGCGGCACGGACCCAACCCGCAGTTGCTCACCGGAGTTCTTTTCGTTCTTTTTTCGATTGGTGTTGCGGCGGCTGAAGCCGCCGTCGGTCTGGCACTGATTATTGCCATTTACCGCCACTACCAAACCACAAACGTGGACGAGATGCATTCGATGAAGGGCTGAAATGCTTTGGGTCACGCAATACCTCTGGCTGATCCCCGCGCTGCCGCTGCTCGCCGCTGGCCTGAGCGCGGTGCTGAAGCAGCCGCGGCGCAAATGGGCTGCAGCACTCGCCATCGGCTCGATGGTGTTCGCCTTACTCCTGTCCTGCCTGGCTTTGGTCAATGCGATTCAGCACGCTGGCCACGGCGAAGTGTCGCGTCAGTTCGTCAATTTCCGTTGGTTCCAGTTCGGCGACTCCTGGCTGGAGTTGGGCTGGGTGCTGGATCCGCTCACCGCCGTCATGCTGGTAATGGTCTCTCTCGTCGGCCTGCTGATTTTCATCTACAGCTTGGGCTACATGGCCCATGACGAAAATTTCACGCGCTTCTTCTGTTTTCTCTCCTTGTTCACAGCCGCCATGCTCGGTGTCGTCATCGCTAACAGCCTCTTGTTGCTGTTTATCTGCTGGGAGCTGGTTGGCTTGACTTCTTATCTGCTGATCGGGTTCTGGTATCACAAACCCAGCGCGGCGGCTGCCGCCAAGAAAGCGTTCGTCACCACGCGCATCGGCGACCTGGCATTGCTGCTAGGAATGGTATGGCTCTACTCTCAAACTGGCACGCTGTTGTTCTACGACGCCGGCAAAGGCTGTCTGGAACAAACCGCCCTGGCGAGCATGGTCGCGCAGACTACGAGCGCTGGCATGGCGGTTTCCACCGGCATTGCGCTATTGATCTTCTGCGGCGCAATGGGCAAGTCCGGACAGGTGCCATTGCATGTGTGGCTGCCGGACGCCATGGAAGGTCCGACGCCAGTCAGCGCTCTTATCCATGCCGCCACCATGGTCGCGGCGGGCGTGTTCCTCGTGGCTCGCGTTTATCCTTTGATGGCGCCGCCTTCCGGTGACCCTGCGGCGGCGACGGCGGCCTTGCAGGTAGTTACTTGGGTGGGCGCAATCACGGCTGTGTTCGCCGCCAGTATCGCCGTCGCCCAGACCGACATCAAACGCATCCTCGCCTATTCCACCGTGTCACAACTTGGCTTCATGATGCTGGGCCTGGGCGTGGGCGGAGTGGCGGTCGGCATGTTCCATCTCATCACCCACGCCTTTTTTAAGGCGCTGCTGTTCATGGGCGCTGGTTCAGTTATCCACGGCTGCCACGAAGAGCAGGATGTTCGCCGCATGGGTGGCCTGCGAAAATTCATGCCCGTGACTTTCGCCACCTACGCCATAGGTATGATGGCCTTGAGCGGCGTGCCGGTGTTCTTTTCCGGTTTCTGGAGCAAGGACCACATCCTTCACGCCGCTCACGGTTGGAGCGTTTCCCGTTGGCCGTTTTATCTCGGGCTGTTTGGCGCGCTGTTGACGGCGTTCTACATGACGCGCCAGATCTGCTACGTGTTTTTTGGTTCATCAAGGGCTGGCGGGTCCGAACAGTCTTCAGCCTCAAGTCACTCGGCTAACCACAGTGGCGCCGCCCCCCACGAAAGCCCGCGCGTCATGACGCTGCCGCTCATTGTACTTGCGCTGTTCTCACTGCTGCTCGGTTTTATCGGCACGCCGGCTTGGCCCTGGTTCCAGCAATTTCTGAGCGGACACCGCGCCGCGTCGGCTCTCAGCAAACTGTTCGAAAGTGAAGTCATGGGCCTGATGCTGCTTTCCAGCGTGGTCGTCCTGCTCGGCATCGGCCTCGGTTGGTGGCTCTATGGCCGACGGCCAATGGCCCGCGCCGAAGACCTCGACCTCCTCGAACGGTTTCGGCCCGACATTTTTGGTCTTCTCCGGAACAAATATTACGTCGATGAAATCTATGAGCACTCTGTCGTGTGGCTCAACGCCTGGTGGGCCAGGGTTTGCGACTGGCTGGATTCCTGGGTCTGGCATGGCGCAGTCCAACTGATTTCGTCCCTCGTCATCGGCTTCTCCTGGGTCAACTCGTTCATCGATGAGTGGGTCGTCAACCTTGGCTTCGATCAGGGGTGTCGAAGCATCCGCGGGGGTGGCGGGCTTATGTCGCGGTTGCAGGACGGGCGCGTTCAGAATTATCTGCGCTTGATCGGCATCGCCCTGGCCGTACTGGTTCTCGTCCTGATTTGGGGGTGCCACGCGTCATGAGCCATTTCCCCTTCCTTTCTGTTCTAACGCTGCTGCCGCTCATTGGCGGGCTAATGGTCGTCGGGTTGGGCGCGGACAAAAAGGAGTTGCCGCGCCGGTTGTCGCTGGCCTTCAGCCTCGCGGCGCTGGCATTGACGGTGATGTTGTGGGTGCGGTTCGACTCATCTTCGAGCGAACTCCAATTCGAAGAGCAACATAACTGGATCACGTCACTGGCTGTTCAGTACCACGTCGGCGTGGATGGCCTCGGGCTGCTGATGGTGCTGCTCTCGGCCATCGTTGTGCCCATGGCAATGCTGGCTTCGTGGAAAATCGAGGAGAGAGTTCAGATTTATTTTGGACTCGTTCTCTTTCTTCAAGCTGGCCTCTTCGGCACGTTCACAGCCCTCAATTTTTTCCACTGGTTCATTTTTTGGGAGCTGAGCCTCATTCCCGCATTTTTCCTGATAAAACTCTGGGGTGGGCCGCTTCGGACGCCGGCTGCGCTGCAGTTTTTCATTTACACGATGGTCGGAAGCGTCGCCTTGCTAATGGCATTTCTCGCCATTTACCTGGCGACCAATAAATTTGATTTCACCGACCTGGCCGAGTTAGGGCGCAACAAGACATTGGCTTCCGCTCTGTCTGTGAAACTGGGTTGGCCTGGTTTGAAGACACAGGAGGTGCTGGCCGGCGTCATTTTTGCCGGCGCATTCCTCGGCTTCGCCGTCAAGGTGCCGCTGATGCCGTTCCACACCTGGCTGCCTTCAGCCTATGCCGAAGCGCCCACGGGCACGACGATGCTGCTCACGGGCGTGATGTCGAAGATGGGCGTTTATGGCTTCCTTCGCATCCTCCTGCCAATCTTTCCCGAGCAGATGCGGGCGATGCTAACGCCGCTGCTCTGGCTGGCGGTCATTACGATCATTTTTTCCGCCTGCGCCGCCTTCGCCCAGCGCGATCTCAAGCGCGTCCTTGCCTACTCATCCATCAACCACCTCGGCTATTGCCTGCTCGGCGTCTTTGCCGTCGCGCAGGTGACCAGCGGCGACGCCGCGTCCGCGCGGGAAAAAGCCGCAGTCATGAACGGCGTGTTCCTGCAAATGTTCAATCACGGCTTGACTGCTTCGACACTGTTCTGGTTTCTCGGTTTCCTCGAGCAGCGAGGCGGCGTGCGCGGCCTGAACGATTTCGGCGGCTTGCGCAAGATCGCGCCTGTCTTCTGCGGCCTGATGGGTATCGCGCTATTTTCCTCGCTCGGCCTGCCCGGGCTTAACGGGTTCATCGGCGAATTCCTGATTTTCAAGGGCGCCTTCGCGCTGGCGACGTGGGCCACGGCGCTCTCGGTCATCGGCCTGCTCGTGACTGCAATCTTCGTCCTGACGATTGTGCAGCGCGTTTTTAGCGGACCGTTGAATGAAAAATGGTCGCGGCTACCCGATCTGACGCTCGCCGAACGAATCATGGTGCTGCCGGCCATCGCCTTGATGTTCGTGCTCGGCGTTTATCCGCAAATTGTGCTGGGGACTATCAACAACACCGTCGTGCAGATGGTGGATCACCTAAAATTCTGATGCTCGCCTGGACGATCTATATCTCGTTCCTCGGTGCGACGGTGCTGATGATCCTACCGAAAGGCAACGCTCGAGCTGCACGCACGGTTGCCCTGCTGACCGCCCTCGCAAGCTTCGTGTTTGGCCTGGCAGGCACTTTACACTCGAAACCAGGCGAGATTCAGACTATCACCAAAGTTCCTTGGGTTCCTGCTCTCGGCCTCGAATACCACCTTGCAGCGGACGGTATCAGCCTCACCCTGATTCTCTTGACCGGCCTGGCCGCCATCGCCGGCATCCTGTTTTCGTGGAACATCGAAATTCGCGCCAAGGAATTTTTCGCCTTTTACCTGGCCCTGATCGGCGGCGTGTATGGCGTCTTCCTCAGCTTTGACCTGTTGCTTTTCTTCGTCTTCTACGAAATCGCGATCATCCCAAAATATTTCATCATCGCGATTTGGGGTTCCACCCGGCGTGAATACGGTGCCATGAAGCTGGCGCTCTATTCGTTTGTCGGCAGCGCCATGGTGCTCATCGGCCTCATTGCCGCCTACGTCGTGGCCGGTGGACATACGATGAACGTCGAGGAATTGGCCAAATTCTCTTTCTCGCAGAGTTTTCAAATGTGGGCCTTCCCGCTGGTGTTTGTCGGCTTCGCCATCCTGGCCGGTCTCTGGCCTTTCCACACCTGGGCGCCCACCGGTCACGTAGCTGCGCCCACGGCCGCTTCGATGCTGCTGGCCGGTGTCGTCATGAAGCTCGGCGCCTACGGCTGCCTGCGCGTGGCGATGACACTCTTTCCGCACGGGCTGGACCCGTGGGGATTCCAGGTGCTGGGCTTGGTCTCCTGGCGTGAGGTCTTCAGTCTGCTCGCCGTCATCGGCATCGTTTACGGAGCGATGGTGGCGCTGGTGCAGAAAGATTTCAAATTCGTCATCGGGTATTCGAGCGTCAGCCACATGGGCTTCGTGTTGCTGGGCCTTATGACGCTCAACCTCACCGGACTGCACGGCGCGGTGCTCCAGATGTTTTCGCACGGCATCATCGCCGGCCTCCTGTTCGCGGTCGTCGGCCGAATGGTTTATGACCGCACTCACACCCGGCAATTTGCCGAACTCCACGAAATGAATCTGAGCCAGGCCCTGCCTTTCGCTGCCGTCACGTTCACCATCGCCGGTGTCGCGTCTATGGGTCTGCCTGGCTTCAGCGGATTCGTGGCTGAGCTGCAAGTGCTCATCGGCGCATGGGACGCTTCGCCCACGCTCGCTGTGGTGGCTGGAGTCGGAATTCTGATTGGCGTCGCGTACACGCTCCGCGCTCTTCTCCAGGCCTTCTTCCCTGAGCACGGCCCGCAAGCGATGCCGGCCCTGGCGGATGGCCCCGCTCACCCGGATCTGAACCCCATCACCATTTCGGAGCGCCTCGGCGCGGTCCTGCTCATTGGCGCGTCGCTCGTTATTGGGTTGTATCCGCGGCTGTTGCTGGATTGGATCGTGCCGAGCTTCGACTCGCCGCTCTTTGAAGGTCTCAGAAAGGCAGGTTTGATGTGAGCTACCTTGATCTGCTCAAACTCGCCGCACCCGAGACCATCGTCGTCATCGCCGCCCTGGTCGTCCTGGCCGCTGATCTGTTGGCAATGCGCGAATTGGAGCTTCGCATCCGACTCCTGATCGGCGCGCTCATTGCCTGCGTCGGTTGCGTGGCGGCCATCGCCTGGATGCTGGTCATGCCCGAGCACGCGAATTACCTCCAAGGCATGCTCGTGGTCGATCCACTGACCCGGCTTGTCAAAATAGTCGTGCTGATCCTTGCCATCTTCACTCTGCTGATTTCCATTGTTACCGATTTCACCAGCCACGTCGGCGAGTATTTTGCCCTGATCCTGCTGGCGGCGGTCGGGATGATGTTCCTGGTCAGCTCGGAAGACATTCTGATGATCTTCATCTCACTCGAACTCACCAGTTTGTCCCTTTACATCCTTACGGCTTTCAATAAACGAAATCTCAAATCCGCAGAGGCAGCTCTGAAGTACTTTCTCTTCGGTGGAATGTGTGCCGCCTTCACATTGTTCGGTCTGAGCCTGCTGTATGGCGTGGGCGGCTCGACAAACCTTGGGGAAATCGCAAAGGCTGCGGGCAGCAGGGCCGTTCACAGCGTCACCGGCGCCGACGGAGCTTCCTACTTGGCGATCGATCCGCTCTTCGTCGTCGCCATCGTCATGACTGTGATCGGGTTCGGCTTCAAAGTCGCGGCTGTTCCATTCCATCTTTGGGCACCGGACGCCTACGAAGGCGCGCCAACGCCCAGCGCCGCTTTCATCGCCTCCGGCTCTAAAGTCGCCAGCTTCTTTGTCTTCGCGAAAGTGATGATGCTAGGTTTTGCCGGCGCGGAGGGCAGTGGTGCGTTTCGCGCGACTGCCCCCGGCTGGGTGCCGGTCGTGGCTATAGTCGCCGCGGCCTCCATGCTGCTGGGCAACCTGGTGGCAATCGTGCAAACCAGTGTCCGGCGTTTGCTGGCCTACTCCGCTATTGCTCATGCCGGCTACATGCTGCTCGGCGTGCTGGCGCATAGCGGACCGAGCCTGGCCTCACTCGTTTATTATGCTGTGACCTACGGGTTGACGACGCTTGGCGCTTTCGGCGTTGTCTCCGTCGTCCAGCAGCAGGGCGGGGGTGAACGGCTCGTGGATTTTGCCGGCTTGAGTCGGCGCGCCCCGATCCTCTCATTTTGCATGATGATCTTTATGCTATCATTGGCCGGCATCCCGCCCCTGGCCGGCTTCTTCGGCAAGTTTTACGTCTTCTCCTCCGTGCTGGCCGGCGGACCACAAAACCTTGGCCTGCTCTGGCTCGTGATCCTGGCACTCGCCCTGAGTGCGGTTTCTCTCTATTACTATCTCCAGGTCCTCAAGCAAATTTATGTGGCAGACGCGCCCGCTGACGCTCCGCGCTCACCGACGCCGATCGCGAGCCAGTGCATTCTCTGCCTCTTGGCGCTGGCTGTTCTTTTGCTCGGTTGTGCGCCCAATTTGCTCATCCGACCGCTGGTAGAAGCCATCAAGCTCGCCGGGCTCTAACCTGAACGCCAGTGCCGAAGGACCCGGTGCCGCGGGCGGGCGGTGCGGGAGCTGGCTCGTGATGCTATCAGATGCCGGCGTCGAAGAATCTTCATTGCCGTCTCCGCCGCGCTCTTCGACAAGCCGGTAGCTTCGGCTATATCGCGCAGGCTCGCTCTTACGGGCCGCCAGCGAGATCGCGCCGCTGCTCCATAAAGATAAAGATAAACCAGAAACGCAGCCGGCCGTTTGTTATGACCGACGAGGTCGCGGAGCAAAACGTCGAGCACGTAAGCGTCCACCGGCACGATGTCTTGTTGACGATTCATCCAGCAAACCTCACCTATCCTTTTAAATGGACAAGACTTTTGTGAATCTTCACACCTTGCGGCTCGACAGCGCTGGCGCCCTGTCCGAAAGTGCCATCACTATGATCAAACAAATTAAATTCGTGTCCATTCCTGTGCGCGACCAAAAGCGCGCATTGGATTTTTACACCGAGAAACTCTGCTTTACGATCATCACCGACCAGCCCTTCAATGGCAAACAGCGCTGGATTGAGCTCCGCATCCCAAAGGCGGAGACCCGCGTTGTTCTTTTCACCCCCGAAGGGCAGGAGGACCGCATCGGCTCGTTTTCCGGGGTTTCATATCATTGCGAGGACATTGACCAAACCTACAAAGAACTTTCCGGACGAGGGGTAGCCTTTGACGCGCCTCCCAAAGAAGAGCCTTGGGGGACATTCGCGACTTTCAAGGACAGCGAAGAAAACTCTTTCGTGCTCAGCTCGTCGAAGGGGTGACAAGTTAAGGTACCAGAACTGCGAGCTGCCCGCATTCGCGATTCCCGCCCTGGCCCAAGCGAACTATGCGAAAAATGCGAAAGCCCGAATGGTGAGGGGGACACTGCTTCCCGATCGCCCCCTCGCTCTAAGTCAAACTCCGACTACCTGGATTTCCTGTCGCGGCCGTGAGGAATGGAGGGTTATACGGTCCAATTAAGTGGAACCAAAGTATGAACAAAAGCTGGAAGCGACTGACCGCGCTCACTTTGACAGAGCTCCTGTGCGTCATGGCGATCCTTCTGATTCTGATTTCGCTATATCTGCCCGCCATCTTGCGGGCCTATAAAAGAGTTCGCGCATTCCTTGGTGGGACGTGAACTCGGCCAACTCGCTATGGAGCTTGTTTTTACGGAGTTCCAATTAGCGTCCCACAGATCAGCAAGGATGATGCCTTGGCACTAGTCATGGGCCTCTCCCAGCGTCTCAATCACGCCATCTGGCCGCAGCATCCGCACTCGTGGACCGTAGTTCCTGTTGCCCTGGGTCTTGGTTTCAAGGAGAAAGATGCGGCCGCCGCACTCCGCGACTCCGGTTGCGGCCCACCCCTCGGCACTGTGTGCAATTACTTTCTCTGAGCTGTCCAGGTCGAGCAGAAGGACGTATCCGTTGGAGGGCATCGTGACCAAGACCTCGCCTCGTGAGCTTACAGCCAGACCCCAAATACAGGGAGCATTGCTCGGGCCGGCATAGAGAGCATCCGTCACCTTGCCGCCAATCGTCGCGACCAGTTGGGCAATTCCATCAGCGCCAATCCGCCTGACGCGCGGTCCGTCCGCCAAGTACAGGTAGTCGCCGGGCCCCCAGGCATAGGCGCGAACATCACCCAAGGAGGGCTCGCCTGCCGCCACTTTGCCTGCACCGCGAAACGCCGAATCGCTGCCCCATGCCCATGCGACGATTCTTGAGCCGGAGCGGTGGATGATTTCGCTCGACTTCCCGATGGCAAAAATTCCGAAAGTGCCTTCCGTTCCGGAGGTGATCTCGCTCAAGTTTGTTCCCCCGGGGTCCACGCGATAGACCGTGTCCGTCCAGGTGCTTCCCCGGTTGCTGAGCGTTTCGGCATAAAATTTTCCGTCGAGCCCTTGAGTCACCCAATGGCAATGGAATCGAACGCCTCCGGTGACCTTGACGGCTGCTTTGTTCCTTTCGAATCGCCAGAGGCCATTGTGGACGGCGTCTCCGGTAAGGACCGAGTTTTCGGTAAGCGCCACGATACCATTTCCGGGGTGAGCCGAGCTAACCAGCGGAAGCGCTAGTGCTCCCAGCGACACCCAGGTTCGCAAGAGGCAAACGGCACGTTTCACTGTTGCCATCTGTATCGGTTTTGCTCTGTTAGTAGAACGGTAAAGACAAAGTAGAAAGCAGAAAGCAGAGAAGAGAAGAGCCGGGCTAGTCAGAGGAAGTGTTGGGCGATGAACGGGGCGAGATTGAGAAACAGGCGCCAACCCAAAGAGAGCAGACTCACCGCGTTGTCTTGAACCGTCGGCTCCGTTCGTCACAGTAATGAGAACCAAGAGCTGTGATTGACTTTGCCCACTAAGTCTCGCATAATGGCAAGGTGACGGCCCAGTTTGCGTGAAGTCGCGAGTTGTAATTTGGATTCTGGCTGCATGGGTTGGAGGCAGCGGCGTGCCCGTCGCCCGGGCCGACAGCGCAGGCTTCACAGTTGGCACATCAGTTCAAGGAGCGATAGGCGTCCGCGAAACCTCGCGCGAAATCGTGGAGCGCGATCGCCAGACGCCGCGCAAAACTCATCCACCGAGGAGCCATCTGGTCTTACTGCCGGATGTCCAGAATCTGCCGTCGAACCCGGATTCTCCGAAGGTGGTTAGTTGGCCGCCTTCCGGTCCGGGCCCATCGCCTGTGCCCCAAACTCCGCAGGTTCCTTCTGTCAGTTTCCTTGGCGCGACCCTGGCCGACACGGCTTCCTTTCCCCCGGACAGCATGGGCGCGGCTGGCCCGAGTCAGTTTGTTGTTGCTGTCAATGGCCGCATCCGCAGCTTCAACAAGTTTACCGGCGTGGCCGACGGCGGCATCGATGCCAACCCCGATGTCATGTTCAGCTCGGTTATGACGCCGCCGGTCAACAACAACTTCACCAGCGACCCCCGCATCCGCTATGACCGCTTGTCTGGCCGATGGTTCATCACTATTCTCGATGTCCCTGGCTTTCTCGGCACACAGCCGAACCGCGTCCTGATTGCCGTCAGCAACTCCAGCACTATTACTCCCAGCACCGTCTGGACTTTCTTTTTCTTTCAGGCGGACAGCTCGAAGTTCGGCGATTATGACACGCTCGGCATCGACGCCAACGCGCTCTATATCGGTGTCAATCTTTTCTCCAGCCGCGGCCTGAGGACTTCCTTTGGCGGCACGACGGCCTTTGTCGTGCGAAAAAGTTCTGTACTGGGCGCGGGCCCGATTGTGGTCACGACCTTTGCTAATCTAATCGGCAAGGTGCAAGGGCACGCTAGCGGCCCTTACTCACCTCAGGGGGCGGACAATTACGATCCCGCCGCCGCAGAAGGCTACATCATCGGTGTGGATGCTGGCTTTTATGGCATCTTGCAACTTCGGCGTGTGACCGATCCGGGTGGGACGCCCTCGATTTCCAGTGACATTACCATCACCATCCCGCTGAACGGCGGCACGATCAATGTGCCGCACCTAGGCAACACCGGCGGCGCCAACGGCTACCTGGACAGCGGCGACTACCGGTTGCTAATGGCGCACTATCGCGATGGCCATTTATGGACAACGGCCAATATCGCCGTGGACAACACGGGCGCTCCAAGTGGCACGGACACTCGCATGGGGGTTCGTTGGTACGACTTGACCGGGATTGCTTCGGGCCAAACACCCGCCGTGAATCAGTCGGGCACGGTTTTTCAACCATCCGCCAGCAACACAAGCGATCAACGCTCCTATTGGTTTGGCACGATCATGGTTTCCGGCCAGGGTCACGCCGCCGTGGGCTTCAGCGTTGCCGGCGCCAATGAATATGCCAACGCCGGCACGGTCGGTCGGCTGGCCAACGATCCTCTCGGCACGATGCGCACACCCGACTTGTACACTGCCAGCAGCACTGCCTACAATCCGCCCGACGACCCCGGAAGCTCCAACGGCCGCCGTTGGGGCGATTTTTCTTTCACAAGCCTCGATCCTTCCGACGACATGACCATGTGGACCATCCAGGAGTTTTGCAATGACACGGATTCTTATGGTGTGCAGGTCGTAAGACTGCTCGCGCCGCCTCCAGCAACGCCTTCGGGCTGCTCCCCATCCACGCTCACTAACGGAACGACGAACATCACGGTGCAGCTCACGGGAACTTCGAACGGGGACACCGGTTTCTATGACCCGGGCTCAGGCTTTTCGAATCGGATCTCGGCCAGTGTCAGCGGCGGCGGCGTCACCGTCAGCAGCGTCACCTACAGCAATCCCACGCATCTGACGCTGAAATTGACCGTGGCCAGCAACGCCGCCGGCGGATCGCGAACCGTCACGGTGACCAACCCGGACGGTCAAAGCGCCACCAGCTCCTCAGCGATTCTCGACATTACGAGCCTTGGCCCGACCAACCACCCACTGGTCTTGACCGCGCAATCGAACCGCACCGTCCATGCTGGCCGCACGCTTTACGTCACCAACTCCGCCACTGACCCCGATGTGCCGCCAAATACTTTGACTTACAGTCTTGGTGCTAGCTCTCCCGCCACCGCCACAATCAACCCGAACACCGGCCTGTTCACCTGGACGCCCGACGACTCCTTCATCAACACTACCAACCCGGTCACTGTGCAGGTGACCGACAATGGAACGCCCCCGTTGAGCGACTCAAAGGTATTCGACGTCTTTGTTGTAGCTCGCCCCTCGATTCAGTCGATCCTCCTCAGTAACGATGTCGTTACCATGAATTGGAGCGCTATCGCCGGCCAAACTTACCGCCTCCAATACAAGGTGAACCTGAGCGATGCCACCTGGATCGATTTGACGCCAGATATCTCGGCCACAGGACCGTTAGCCACCGGGACCGATCCCACAGCGACCGATGCAAGCCGGTTTTATAGGGTCCGGCTCGTGCCCTGAAAGACGAACGATGGCGGTCATGGTTGGAGCATCTTGACGGCGACCGGATTCCGCGAGGCGTTTGGCGTGCGAGGAGCTTGCTCCCGCTTATCTGCAGCGCTTAAGCATTCAAAGCGCGCCAGCAAGCTGGGCGCACTCCAAACGCTCCGCGCGCAGCGTGCGTCCAAGTAAGTTGATGGGACGGTCTTAGCGCCGAGGCGGCAAGTTTTTGCCTTGACCAAAAATGTCCTCACCCAGTGCGCTGCATCCTTTATGTCTATGCCGACTAATGTGCTTGAATCCATCGGGAACACACCCTTGGTTCAGCTTCGGAAAGTAGTTTCGCCCAACGCCGCCCGGCTATTAGTGAAACTGGAATGGGCGAACCCGACCGGCAGCATGAAAGACCGGATGGCGAAAGCGATCATCGAGCGAAGCGAGGGCGATGGCCGCCTCAAACCCGGCGGCACCGTCGTCGAGTACACGGGAGGAACAACTGGCATATCGTTGGCCCTGGCATGCGCCGCAAAAGGGTACCAGTTCCACGCTGTGTTCTCTGATGCCTTCACTGAGGAAAAAAGAGTCACCATGAAGGCCTACGGCGCGCAAATCACGGATGTCCCGAGCATCGACAAGAAGATCACCGAACAACTCATCAAAGAGATGATTGCGACGTCACAGCGCATCAGCCAGCAACCGGGTCATTGGTGGGCAGATCAACTCAACAACCGCGACGCCGTGACCGGTTATTACCCTTTAGGCAAAGAAATTTGGTCGCAATCTGATGGAAATGTTGACGCCTTCGTTCAATCCGTCGGCACCGCGCATTGTCTTCGCGGCGTTACGCAAGTGCTCGCGAAGCATAATCCAGAGGTCCATATCGCCGCCGTTGAGCCGGCCGAATCCGCTGTCCTGTCGGGCGGACCGTCAGGCGCTCACCAGATAGAAGGGATTGGCATAGGATTCATTCCGCCGCTATGGGATCCAGCATTGGTAAATGAGGTCATCGGAGTTAGCACGCAAGAGGCCAAAGTGATGGCGCGACGGCTTGCTTGTGAGGAGGGGCTGTTCGCGGGCACTTCTTCCGGCGCGAACGTCGTGGCGGCGCTCCGCGTGGCTGAGCGTCTCGGGCCTCAGGCAACGGTCGTCACTATCCTGGTTGATTCCGGACTCCGATATCTGAGCACGGATTTGTACCAGACCGCGTGAGAAATATGGTTGACCAAATAGGACTTTCCGTCGAAGCAGTGCGTGGAGCGAGCGGCAGGCGCAGAATTCGCTTACAAACACACTAGAAGGCGCTTGCGGCTGGCGCTGGCACTGAACATTTGGCTACGATCATGGCTGGATATTCCGGAACACCGCTTTGGAAGAAGCTCGGCTATAAAGCCGGCTCGACCGCCTTTGTGGAAGGCGCGCCCACTGACTACCATTCCATGCTGGCCCTGCCGAACGAGATACCGGTGCAATGGGCGGCGCGCCTGAGCAATTCGATTAGCTTCGTTCATTTGTTCACTTCATCGAAATCGATGGTGAAATCGAGATTGCCGGTCATTCGAGGGGCGATTAATCCGGATGGAGTCATTTGGGTGTCGTGGCCGAAAAAGAGTTCGGGTGTTGCCACTGATATAACAGAAGGTGTGATACGCGAGATCGCCTTGCCGCTGGGCCTGGTCGATATCAAAGTCTGCGCCGTGGACGAGGTCTGGTCAGGACTGAAGCTGATGATTCGGAAAGAGTTGCGGTGATAGGGACTGTCACTAAACCGTCACATCGTTGTCACAACACCCCGGTTGTCTGAGGAATTCAATCATGGTATCCCGCTGGGAAGTGAGAGCGAAGATTCTGGTGGTGGATGACGAACCGGAAGCCGTCGAATTGGTGGAATTCAATCTCAAACAAGCCGGCTTCAGTGTAGTTTCTGCCGCCGATGGGGCGGAGGCGCTCAAGAAAGCCCGCTCACTGCTGCCGGGGCTGATCGTTTTGGACCTGATGCTTCCGGAAATGGACGGGCTGGAGGTTTGCAAGATGTTGCGGCGCGATCCTGCCACTGCTTCCATCCCTATCATCATGCTCACCGCCAAAGCAGCGGAGATTGACCGCGTCTTGGGACTGGAGCTGGGCGCGGACGATTACCTCACCAAACCTTTCAGCCCGCGCGAATTGGTGCTGCGCGTGAAAAAGATTCTCGAACGCGGCCGCGCGGCCGAACCTCGTCAGGAAACAATGCAATTCGGCGAGTTGCTGATCGACCCACCGCGCCATCGAGTAAGCTGGCGCGGCCAGGCCATTGAGCTGACTGCGACGGAATTCAAACTACTCACCGTGCTCGCCCAACGACGTGGCCGCGTCCAGTCCCGCGAGCAGCTTCTGCGCGACGTTTGGGAGTATCACAGCCTCATTGACACGCGCACCGTCGATACCCACATGCGCCGCTTGCGGCACAAGCTCGGTGCCGGGGCCAGGCACCTCGACACGGTCCATGGCGTGGGCTATCGGTTCGTCGAAACATAATTCATTCGCGGTATGCTCTGGCCGCTCCTTATTCTGTCGGCGGCGCTCGCTTTAGCGATCCTGCATTACTCCTGGCGCCGCAGATTTCTGCGGGCCCAAACAGAGGCTCGGGCCGAAGCCGAGAGGCTGAACGAGGCCCATCGCCTGGCAAGCCTTCAAATTCAGACCCAACAAGAAGCGCTATTCAATAGCATGATCGAGGGATTGCTGTTTCTCAATCAGTCCGGCCGCATCCGAATGGCCAATCATGCCTTCAATGCTCTGTTCGATTTGTCGATCGACATTAGGGGTAAGACCATCCTTGAAGCGTTGCGGCTCTACGAACTGGCGGAGCTGGTGGAGTCGCTCGGCGCCGGGGGAGAGGTGGTCGGCCATCTGTTGAAGATCCCCCGGCCCGGCGAGCGCTGGGTGCAGGTTAATGGGACAGCAATTCTCAACGGGCGCGGCGCCCGGGAGGGAACACTTCTGGTCTTCCACGATCTGACTCGCCTCAAAAAACTCGAGCGCGCCCGCGAAGAATTCGTGGCCAATGTCAGCCACGAATTGCGCACGCCCCTGTCCCTGATCAAGGGATACGTCGAGACACTGCTGGACGGCGCTATGGGCAAGCCGGAGGTGGCGGGCAAGTTCCTGCAGACTATCAACCGTAACGCGGAGCGGCTTCGCCTTTTGATCGAGGATCTATTGACCATTTCCGAACTGGAATCGGGCCGCATGACGCTGGACTTGCAGCCCATTGCCTTGCCACCACTCGTCGAAAAGGTCTTCGGAGATCTCAAGGCCCGCGCAGATCCCAAAAACATCCGGCTGGTGAACCGCGCGCCCGACGTCACGGTGCGCGCCGATAGCAGCCGGCTGGAACAAGTGTTGGGCAACCTCATTGACAACGCCATAAAGTACGGCCGCGAAGGAGGGAGCGTCACCGTCGGCGGCCGGGCGATGGATGGGGCGCAGATCGAAGCCTTCGTTCTGGACGATGGTCCCGGCATTCCAGCCGAGGCCCTCGACCGGTTGTTTGAGCGGTTTTATCGTGTGGACAAGGCGCGCTCCCGAGAACAAGGGGGGACCGGCCTGGGCCTGGCGATTGTGAAGCACATCATTCAGAACCACGGCGGCAAGGTATGGGCGACCAGCCAAATCGGGAAAGGCGCGACCTTCTTTTTCACCTTGCAGCAAGCGTGAAACGCCGACCGGAGACCAAAAACCGGCAAACCAGCCAGTTCCAACACTTTTCTTATGCGATGCGAAACCGAATGCCTGCCAAGGGCGCGGCAGAAGTTATGCGGGAACGTGCTGCGGCGCCAAGGTCAATAGCCCAACTCGGCCTTCCGCTGCTCAGCCGTAGGCAAGGCGTCCTTTTTCTTGAGGATGGCCGCCTGGCCGGAGTCCTTCACCCGGTGGGCCTCCGCCGTATTGAATTCGATGCTTGACTGGAATTCAGACGGCACGTCCGCCTCGGCGTAAATCGCTTCCACGGGGCATTCCGCCACGCACGCGGTGCAGTCAATGCAATCCTCCGGGTGAATAATCAATTGATTGTCCAATTCGTAAAAGCACGCCACCGGACACACTTCAACGCAATCGGTGAACTTGCACCCCTTACATTTATCGGTAACAACGTGGGCCATAATGATTCCTGGTAAAGCGAGACTCCAACGCCCCACGGTAAATTGCAAACTAAATTTGTGATTGACGAGTCCGCGCTTGCCAATCTGGCGGGCCTTGACTATCAGCAGGCTATGAATTTGCTCGCCACTTTCCGCCTTGGTCTGCTAACCCTGATTTGCGTCCCGGTGCTCGGGCAGGAGACAAATACCAATGCGCCGGCAAGAATCCCTGCCAAAGAGGCGAAACAGCACCTCAACTCCGAAGCAACGGTTTTCGGCAAAGTCGTCGAGATGCACAAGACGGACCGCCTGATCCGGCTGAATCTTGACGAACCATTTCCTAATCAACCATTCACCGCGGTTATTTTTGCCAACAAAACCAATCTTTTTTCTGATTTCGACAAGCTCAAGGGTCAGGACGTCGAAATCAGCGGCAAGATAACTGAATACCGCGACCAGCCCCAAATCGTGTTGGTGAGCACGAACCAACTGAAAGCTCTGGGAAACAAGCCGTAAGGCACAGAGGAGTAACGCAGCCCGTTGTCCGCCAACAGGATCGGGCGCAGAGACTTGTTATTTGCGCTTACGTCGAATTGTTGTATATTGAGTCGGGGTTATTGTGGTGGTTGTTAGGTTGGTTAGGATAGGCGACTCGGCGTAGCTGAGTCGCCTTTTCCTTTATTAGTCTTGACCGTTAAAGTTACCCGCCTTTTAATGCTTGCGTTCGTTTAGGCGAATTCATGCTAGCGCAATTTAAAAGCCTCTTTTCCAACGATATCGGAATAGACCTTGGGACGGCGAACTCCCTGGTGTACGTGCGCGATAGAGGAATCGTCTTGCGGGAACCATCGGTGGTTGCAATTCAGGCAGGCACGACCAACGTCCTGGCCGTCGGCGAGGAAGCCAAACGGATGCTGGGACGCACACCAGGGAATATCGTGGCCATTCGGCCGATGAAGGATGGCGTCATCGCAGATTTTGAAATCACGGAAGCGATGCTGCGCCATTTCATCCAAAAGGTGCATCATCGAAAACTGATTGCGCCACGGGTAGTCGTCGCGGTGCCCTCAGGAATTACCGAAGTGGAAAAACGTGCGGTAAAGGATTCGGCTACCCATGCCGGCGCGCGGGAAGTCTATCTGATTGAGCAGCCGATGGCCTCGGCGATCGGCGTGGGCTTACCCGTGCACGAACCGGCCGGAAATATGATCGTCGATATCGGCGGTGGGACTTGTGAAATTGCCATCATTTCCCTTGCCGGAATCGTCTTCAGCCGCAGCCTGAGGGTGGGTGGAGACGAATTCGATGAGACCGTCGTAGCGCACATGAAACGGGCCTATAACCTGATGATAGGCGAACGCACCGCGGAAGAGATTAAAATACGAATAGGCTCGGCTTTTCCGCTGGAGCAGGAACTAACCATGGAAGTTAAGGGACGCGACTTGAGCGCAGGGTTGCCGAAGACCCTGACCATTCGCTCGGAAGAGATTCGCGAGGCCTTGCAGGAGCCGCTTTCCAGCATTTTGGAATCTGTACGCATCACACTCGAACGTTGCCCGCCTGAATTGTCCGCCGATCTTGTCGATCGCGGCATCGTGATGGCCGGCGGCGGAGCGTTGTT